>JANSWY010000005.1 GCA_024743255.1 bacterium
GCATGATCCATTTCGATGATAACACCAAATCACCCTGTTCAACAGTCAGCAAAATATTGCCAGCTTTTGGCGAAGGAAATGAAATTGTTGCTTCTTCTCCAACTTCATAATTATCCTTTTCTGTTAACAGCGCTAAAGTTCCTTCATTTTTATCACTGGTTGGAATACCTCCATATGGGTAAGCACTCACAAAAATACCTGATGTGTGACCCTGAGGTACAGCATCCTCAATTTCTATAAAGTAATAACCTTTTTGTGATGGTTGAAAAGGTATTGTAGTTAGACCTTTTCCTGAAGTAACTGATCCTTCATCAACAAGAAAGGAGTGTTTATCTGTCTTATATTTTCTTTTAAAATCACGACGGTTATTGTATTGGTACCACCAGTATGAATCATTTCTATAGATTCTATAGGATATTTCCCTACCAGCAACAGATTCACCTTCGTGATTTACTACAACTACCGGAATTTCATTTTTTGAGTTTAGCCTTACATTCCATCTATCAAATTTAATTCCAACGTAATGCGAAAATGGATGTAAATCTGCATAGGCCCAGGAATGGTTTGGCCTACCTCCTTCTTCACTAACTGAAGTTGTAATTTTAACCTTTAATGGTGATGGTGACTGTTTTAATGAAGGCACAATCCACTCTATATTGACTGTTCCATCACTGTTTAATCTACCAGAAGAAATCTTAGATCTTATATCCTGAAAATTGAAATTTCTATTTCCAAACTTATAGTCCTTGAACTTTGGAAAATTCGGAGCTACATCAAAAATCTCTACCTCCGTTTCATAAGGTAATTCACCAGCTGTGGCTCCAAATAAATATTTAGCTTCCACATCAATATCAATGGTATTATTCTCCGGAAGAATGGTTCTCAAAGAAGGATCAACTTTGACTTTTAGGCGATTCGCTACAACCGTTTCGATTTTTAAAGTGTGATAAAATCTTTTGTTTCCTATTGAGATATTTGCATTCCAATTACCAGTAGGTGCATTTTCATCAGTTTTAATTTTGAAGTTGTAAAAACCATCTTCCGCATCCGAATCAGTTTGCTGAATAACCATAGTGCCTTCAGGGTTAAATACTTTCAGATATGCCGGACCACTTGTGCTACGGTTGCTCTTAAACCTTGCTATGCAAGAAATATTTATAGAATCGCCAGGTCTGTAAACTCCTCTTTCTGTATAGATATAAGCTCTTGTCTCAAGTCCAAAGGTGCTTATTCCACCAACATTAAAGCCAGAATTGTTCCATTTCATCTCATATGGTTTCAATACGCTTACTTGTCCATCCTTTCTGGCTACTACAGTTCTGTTTTTGTAAGCACTTAAAGTAGCTACACCTTGAGCATTAGTGACCGCCGTAGAGTAATTATTAGATCGGGATTTAGACTGCAAACTCACTCCTTCCAGCGGTTTACCTGTCTTGAGGTCTGTAGTAAACACCTGATATTTGTCGTTACTCCATTTTGCAAGAATTCCAATATCACTTATTGTGAATGGTTTAAAAACCTGACCATGCTTTTGGATAAATTTCAAGTCATCTCCCTTGACATCTACCAGCATATCCTTTGGGTTAAAATTGAGGCGGACAAGATAGAGTCCGTTATCAAATTCATTCAGTACTCCTGAAAAGTCTACTTCATGTAGTAACCATTCATTCTTTGAGTCTCCGATCTCAAGAGTTTCATTATACACGATAGCCCCAATCGATGAAATGTAGGTATTACGAAACTCAGCATTTCTATTCTTAAGGCTATTGATTTGCTCACGGTTAAAGAAATTTTCAATATCGTTGTTAAAGACCTTCTTAACTTCAATATGAACCCTAGATAGATTGCTGGTCATGAACTGAAGTCTTTTATTATTCGTGGTTGGCATAAAAATACCATCAGAAGCAAACTCCACTTGCGGAGGAATGTCTTTGAAGGAAACATTCTTAATGATCTTGCTTCCAGTCTTAGTACCCCATTTACTTTTTATTCCTTCAGCCAACTCAATTTTATATGATTGACCATACTTGAACTTACCTTCCAGCAAAAGGAACCTTCCCAATTGTTGAATCTTAAATTCCGTTTGAGGTGAAATATTGATGAAACCACTTAGCTCCTGAGTCTTGTCAAGGTTATCTGAAAACTGTAGTTGAATAGCAGGAGCCTTTCCTTCCTCAAGCTGCTGCACCTGAGTAACAGACATTTCTTTGAGAGGTGTAACCACAACTGTCTTTTCCAGTATTGTTTCCAAGTCTAGTTCATCTCTGTCTATTTGGAATTTGAAGTTTTGATTAGATGATGTTCTTTCTATCCCTTCTGAAATGAAACTAAATGTCTTGGAATTCTCTGGGCTCCATTTGATATTCTTTGACCCAAATGTGGTAGATGTTTTGAGATCTTCCAGAGAGGTCTCCATATTGAAAGAAACTTTACCTCGGTACACTAAGACCTTAGGGTTGTTTGGATTCTGAAGCTCCAGATCACCTTTAAAGATATTAATATCTCTCCCTATCACGGAGAATTTCAGATTTACCTCCTGGACAGTCTTTTCTTTAAACTCATCACTCAAAGCTATTAGGTCTAATGTCCCAGAATAAGTTTCTCTGCTATCCAGTTCGTTCGATGGTTTGAAAATTAATTTATTACTCCCTTCCCATATGGCTTGTCCTTGGATTGATGGAGAGAAGTTAAACGGGTTTATTTCTAAAGGTTGGTTGATCTGTTCCTCGGACACTACACCGTTAATAAATTGAACTTCAATAACTGAACTCGGCATAATATCTCCACCAGTTACATAATTAACTACTTTAGCGACTTCAACTGAATATTCTAAAGGGTCCTCTCCTTCTTGTTTTTTAGAGTCAGAACATGAGATAAACGCGATAGCAATTAATAGAAAAAACAGACTTCTTAGTTTCATAAGGATGGATCTACAATGGTTAATAATTTAAGAACTCCCTTCTACCTGAATCTTAATTCAGATAGTAAGAGAGATTTAGTTCCGGTTTCAAAGATAACATTACAAACGAGTTAATTCCAATTTAGCGGAAATAGGATATTTGATAATTACATTAATATATCTACACTCCTCAAAAGAGAAGTTACCAGATATTTGACATGCACCATTAGGTATTTCTGAATGAACCATGGGAGCCATAAAAACCTCATCATCAAAAGCCATAGCAATTTGTTTACCAATCATACTCCCGGTTATTCTTTTCCATTTCTCAGCGTCTTCAGTATCGAACTCCAACATAACTGCAGGTAAGTTTCTACTGTCGGTCTCCACGTGGGACCGTAAGATGACTGGTGATTTCATTAGAGAAGTATTTCCAGTTTCATATTTCAAAAAATGAACAGCCAACTCCCCTAAATCAACTCCTTTTAAAACTTTCAAGTCTTCAGGGAGCCGATCTTTTGATGTTTCCAATAACGACAGGTAATTATCCCTGCTTGCTTCGTCCGAAAAGATCACACTACTTCCATGTGGAAAGCTAATACTTTGTGATGCCCCATAAGTCAAAGGAAAATTTTTCTCATTAAATTCTCTTGATGTGATCTGTTCATTTTTGTTGGTCCAGAGCAAGCTGTCTGCAGCTTGTAAATGAAGCATAAGGTTTTGAAACTCATAGGTTCTCCAAAATTCAAGCTTCCCTTGAGTTTCGGCCAGGTTCATAACCTTATCTATGTCATCAATACCTTTTACATAAACGAATAATTCATTTTTCGATTTTGCATCAATAATTAAATCATTCCTGTATACACCATATTGCAGCATCCTGGATTTCAGCGATTGCTGGATATCTTGGATAGATTCAGATCCCTGAAATTCCAGAACTTTAACAGAAAATCGGACTTCTTTATCACCCAATCTTTTTCCGCATGAACTAATTGAAATAATGGTAATGATGATAAGTGCAAAGTTGATGAATTGTGGTTGTCTCATTAGAATTGGTTTTATAACATCTAAAGTATGTATTTTTATTGTTTGAGCAAAAGTACTACTATAATCAGGTATGAAATTTCTTCAATCACATGTCAATGATCTTCACAAATGCATGAGTGAAAACGGATTCAATCCTGATGATTTTGAGTACATCAACAGAAAAGGCAGAATCAACATTTCTCTGAAAGAATCTAACAATACATTCAGTTATTTTGGCCGTCAGGAGACCTTATTAGATCCGGATTCAATGAAATGGGTCAACAATGAGACTTATGATGTTACATTGTCAGAGACGTCCTCCAAAATCTCATTAGATAGTTGGACCGGAGTATTGGAATATTTCAATCGATGGTTGGAATCTCAATAGATCTAATTAATACGTGTTAGTGTTCTGGTATTTTGTGTTAGCCCCTGGAAAGAAAAGTCATGAAATTTGTTTAAACTTCAATAATCATGGCGGATATAGAAAGATCACATTCCATTTCAGAAATACATGAGGTATTTAACATTGAAAAACCTACTCACCCTCTTATATCAGTAATTGATGTTTCACAGGTTGAGTATGGTGAAGAAAGGATCGGAATGAAATACACATCTGACCTTTATTGCATCGCATTGAAGGATGCTAGTTGTGGATTGGATTATGGAAGAAACCACTATGATTTCAGTGAGGGAACTCTAATCTTTACAGGTCCAGATCAGGTTATGTCGGTTCGCAAGGCACAGAAGCGTGGATCTATTCAAGGGAGCATGCTGTACTTTCATCCGGACCTGATTAGGAACACTCCCTTGGGAAGTAAAATTGATGACTACACCTTCTTTTCCTACGATGTTCACGAAGCACTTCATTTATCGGATCAGGAAGAGAATATCATTAATCAGTGCATGAATATGATTCAGCATGAAATTAGTGAACGGATTGACAATCACAGTCAGCAGGTATTGGTTTCTAATATTGAGCTACTTCTCAATTATTGTTCCAGATATTATGACAGACAATTCAATACAAGAACTACTCATCACCAAGACACAGTAAGCAAGGTTGAAGCTTTATTGAAGGAATATTACAAGTCTGGGAACCTTTTGGAGTACGGTCCGCCTTCTATACAGTATTTGGCAGAGGAGTGTCATGTGTCGCAAAATTACCTTAGTGATTTACTGAAAAAGGAAACTGGTAAAAGTGCCAAGGATCACATTAATGACTTCTTAGTAGATAAAGCCAAGAATTTGCTTTTAATTTCGGATGATTCCGTAAGTGGCATTGCTTATAAATTGGGGTTTAACTACCCACATTATTTTAGCCGGCTTTTTAAGGCAAAAACTGGAATGACTCCACAGGAATACCGTGAGAAATAATTAAATACTTTAATTTAAAATATGTATACCAAAAAAATCTTCACCGCCAAGCAGATGGCAATTTGGACAAGATATGAGACATTGTTCTTTTTGTGCATTATTACCACTGCTGTAGCATTATACTATTTTCTAGATCTTCATTGGCTTAGAATCCCATGGACTCCATTAGCATTAATAGGTACAGCTGTGGCATTCGTAATAGGTTTTCAGAACAACTCCGCCTATGGTAGGATTTGGGAAGCCAGGAAAATTTGGGGTGGTATTGTTAATGTTTCAAGGACGTTTGGAATGTTTGTTCAGGATATGACTACAAATGAACATGCACTCGAGAAATATTCTGACGATGAGATTTATGCTGAAGTCAAAAGGTTAACACACCGTCATATCGCCTGGATGACGGCATTGAGGCATGCAATGAGGGCACCAAGACTTTGGGAAACTCAAACACAACATAGAACAAACAGAGAATGGAATGTCAATCCACCGGAGAAACTGACAACACTGGATGATGATTTAATCTTATACTTAACAGAAGAGGACATTGAATATCTTAAAACAAGAGACAACAAACAGACCGCACTCCTATACCTTCAGTCACATCACCTTAGAAAACTTAAAGAAAAGGGTCTGATTTGGGAGTTCTCTTTTCTAGAGTTAGAAGGTGTATTAAAAGACCTGTTTGATTTACAGGGCAAGAGTGAACGAATCAAAAACTTTCCTTATCCGAGACAGTTTGCAACATTGAATCACTTTTTCATGTGGGTATTTGTGTTACTCTTACCATTAGCATTAGTTCCTCAGTTTGGGGAAATTGGTATGGAAATAAAAGATGTAAATCCAATTATTGGAAACTTGTTTGTATGGTTTTCAATTCCATTTTATGTGATAGTTTCGTGGATTTTTCACACAATGGAAAGAATTGGTCGTACCGGAGAAAATCCTTTCGAAGGAACAGCAAATGATGTTCCAATCTCTACTATAGCTCGTGGAATTGAAATTGATTTAAGACAGAATTTAGGAGAAGATCCTGACCAAATACCTAGTCAGTTTCCTGTTCGAATATTTACTCAGTTTTAGAGAAAGACAAAGGGCAGCCCAATGCATTACACTTTGGCTGCCCTACCTAATTTAACTATTCAAAGTATCTAACAATCACTGCATTAGGATTTAGTAATTCCGCGGCTCCAGACTCAATTAGATCATCTTGAGCCATACCATTACTATTAAATCTTTTCACAGAACTTGTGCCTCCATTTCCTATAATAATATCGCCATTTGGAAGGAAGTCAAAACCTTCGCATTGAGAAAGGCCTGTTAGAAATTGTGATTTAAGGTTGCCATCTGAATCATATCTAGAAACAGTAGTTCCACTATAATTGAATACTAACAAGTCTCCATTGTCGTCAAAGTAAATATTTGTTGGACCTGTTGCATCATCAATAAATACTCCAAGGTTTTCACCATTAGGCCCAAACTTGGTAATTGTACTTTGAGAGAATGAAGAAACATATAGGTTACCATCTGAATCCCAATCAAGTCCAATACTTGATGTAACACCAGATTCAGTAAACTCATCTACAAAACTTCCATCAGTATTATATCTAAGCACTTTCCCATTACCTTGCCATTGTAGTACATAGAATAATCCATCCGGTCCTACTTTCACACGGGTTGGACCACCAATGCCGTTAGCCCAATCTTCGATAAAATCTCCGGTCTCAGCATCGTGTTTTGTGATTCTTCCACTACCTAGATTGGAGATGAGAACAGTACCATCATCCATAAAAACGATATCTTGTGGCCAATCAAGCTCTTGTTTAATAAAGACCTCAAACCTCTCGCCTCTTCCATCAAATTTGACAATTTGCCATGGTGGATTACTAAAGTTTCCAGCGTCACTTACATAGATATCATAATTGATATGAAGTAATTCAAGTAATCTGGATTGTTCAGATAATGAGTTAGAGCCATCTGCATTAGTACCATCAGCAATGGTTAGTACAAAGGCTGCATAAAAAGTAGAATCAACAATGATATCTCCGTTTGAATCTTTACTTGTTTCGTCAAGATTTAGATCGATATTGGACCCACTTGGCGTGATAGACAAATAGTTATCATTTGCATCAGCGACATCAAGATCGAAATCACCAGCATTCGATGCAGGCACCATGAAAAGACGGTATTCTGAAATAAAACTTTCATCCTGAACCTTGTTGAATGTAATATTGAAGTCCCTTGCATCTCCAAGATTGGAAACGTCCCAGATTTCAATGCCCGCAACTATTGGTGCATTGATGGCTTGAGTTGTTAACGTAAATGAATTAGATGGTCCAGTTAGTACATTGTTTGCTTCAATACCATTAGACATTATATAGATTACATAAGAGACATCTTCAGCAATCGTCTGGTTGTCAGTATCTAATGTGTTTTGGTCTAATTCCACCGTGTAAGAACCACCGGTACTTGTAACCTCTGTGACTGCATTACCTGTTGTTGATTGAGCTGATGAAAGATCGAATGAAGATGAATTAGTCTCTGCTACAACAAAAATTGAATAGCTGCTTACAGAACTCTCATCAGAAGCTCCTAAGAATTGAATTGAAATGTCTCTCCCATCTCCAAAATCAGAGATGTCCGAAACGGTTACATTCGTTACACCCGGAGCATCAGGCAATGAGGGTTCTTCGTCATCACATGACATAAAAATTAGCACTATAAAGCAGTTGAAAAATAAAAGAAATTTCCTGGTCATTGTATTTAAATTTTTAAAACCTTAATACCTCAAATAAATGTGATTGATATGAGCCAGGAACTATAATTATACGCTCTGTTGGCAATATAAATTTAGATTTACACCAACTAAGTTTCGATTTACATAAGGTGATTGTCTTTGTACGCTGTTATTCCATTAGTTCATAAGTACATTCAAATCGATCAGCATGGAGGCCTCAGAAATAATGATTTTTCTTTTCTTAGTTTGTTCAATACAAGGAATTATATCATCAATTTTTTTCATTATTTCAGGAGTCCGGCAAAACAGCACCAAATTCTATTGGGGTGCACTCATTCTGATATTTTCTATTATTCTATTTTCCTGGGTTGGGTTTTGGACTGGTTATATTTTCACTCATAGATATTTAATAGGATGGGGTGATTCGTTTGTGTTTTTGATTGGTCCTGCTGTTTATTTTTTAACTAAAGAAAAGAAACCAAGCAAGCAATTTATACTCCACAGCATTCCATTTCTATTAAACATTGCTTTGGTTACATGGCGAGTGACTTTGGGAGAAAAAAGCTATCTCCCTGAGCAAGTACTCCCATTGATTCCATCAATTCTTCTTGCCTTTGAAATCATACATTTAACTGTCTACGGCACATTAATCTTTCATTACAGATATACCAGAGAAAAACTGTCATTCAGGCAATTTGACACAGCTATTGGAGCTTTCTTAGCATTTTATCTTGGCTATACAGGGTACTTTATAACCTTCTATTTCATAGAATATGTTCAGTGGATTGACTTTGTTATTGCCATTGTGATGAGTGTTTTCTTCTACTACATTGTGTATAGAACTCATTCTGGTTTTCTTAAAGAGACCATGGCTCAAAAATACTCTTCAAGTAGTCTAACATTGGACGACAGTAATTACATATATAATAAGATTTTAGATTATCTGGGTAGCTCCAATGCTTCCACAGACCCAACTTTCGACCTGGATAAATTATCAAGTGAAATAAAGGTTCCGAAGTACAGAATTTCTCAAACCTTAAGCGTAAACAATGAGTCTTTTCATGACTTGATAAATCGAAAAAGAGTTAATGAAGCTATGGACCTCCTTACCAGTAAATCTCATGATCATTATACCTTAGAAGCTATTGGTGAAACAGTAGGGTTTAAAAATAGAATGTCATTCTATAATTACTTCAAGAAAGAAACGGGCATCACTCCAGGTATCTACAAACAACAAAAAAGATCACAGATGCAGTCGGCTATTTAACACAAACCCAATTACTGCAACTCCTTATTGTCCAATTTAGCAATGACAAAAACTGTAAATATCTCTGATCATGAATGTTAAATATTTGATTAGATCACATCTTTCATTTTCAACCCTTAATCGACAATTTCTTCTTACCTGTCTAATAAATAAAGATATTCCCAAATTCTTATATATCTTCAATAACGGTTCAGGGTAACTGAGCTGCATTAAATAACATCGACTTAGATTCTTGCGGTTGATATTATATAAATAATGCAACCAGCAGCTTTTACTAAAACGGGAAATGAAGTGAGCACTAATTACTCATTAGATAATATTCCATATGAAGACACTTTTGTGATGACTAAGCACATCTGTGAGACTAATATCGCAGGTGTCGCAGTTTGTTACAAAGGAGAACAAATCACTCACAAATTTGATGGGATTAAAGAAGCAGATCTAGAATTACTTAAGCTTCTTTTTACAGATATTCAAGCCACTGGAATTCTAAATATCAATGATGTAAAACAATATTCAAACTATCAGGAGATTGTCTCTACCACTAAATCTCGTTTAATTTCTTTCCATGGTATCCATATTGAAAATGTTAAGTTAAAAGCTTCAGTAATCCTTTATACCTGCACTAATGTCCCTCACAAAATAGCTGCCGAAAAAATGGATCTATTCCAATTGCAGGCGAGGCAGATAGCAAATCAGGTGTTTTCTAAGTTGGAGTTGGATCAAACCAATGACAAGTTCAAAAGCACCAAAAAGATTTTAAAGCATCACGAAAAGAACTATCAATCAATATTGGATAGTACCGGAGACATGATGTTTGAATTAGATATGAACGGAAAGTTCCTTTCAATCAATAATTTGCTAAAAGAAGCATTAGGCTATGAGGAAGAAGAGTTTGCAGAAATGCATTACAGTGACCTGGTAGCTAATTACAAAAAAAGGAAACTTAAGGAGTTCTTCGATAATCAAATTAATGGTAACAGCGATGAACAGTATGCTGAGTTCCCGTTGAAAACAAAAGCTGGCTTAAACAAATGGGTAGGTCTGAAAATCGCAATCAACTATCCAGATGAGAATGAAAAGAGATTAATAGTTGTAGCCAGAGATATCTCCAAGCAAAAAGAAGCAACAAACAAGCTTTCTAAATATCGTAATGGATTGAAGCTAATCAATGAAATTGCATCCAATGCCAATTTCACACTGAAAGAGCAGCTATACATGGCCCTTGAAGTTGGTAGCTCTTATCTTGGACTTGAAGTAGCTGTGATTGGACAGGTCATAGATGACACTTATTATGTCAGATTTTCTCAATTAGCACATCCTGATTATGATGTGAAATTAAAAGAAAGCTATGCGTTAAAGAATGTATTTAGTGATATCACATATCATCAGGATGATGTAATTACCATTTCTCATAGCAAGGAATCAGAATATGGAAACCATCCTTGCTACCTGGAACTTGGAATGGAGGCATATATTGGAACTCCGTATTACATCAAGGGAAAAAAAGAGGGTACCGTCAGCTTCTTCTCATTATCGCCTCGTCAAAATCCATTTGATGACAATGAGGTTGACTTCATTAAAATATTTGCAAGATGGATTGGTTTTATATTGGAAAGAGAAAGAAACCAGAATTCCCTCCTATCAGAGCAAGGAATGCTAAGAGCTTTTGCCTCCTTCTCCCCTGCTGCTATCGCCATGTTCAATACGGATATGGAATATCTTGCTGCAACTGAAAGATGGGTAGAGGAAAATAAGCTTGTTACGGGTAAAATCCTTGGAAAGAACTATTATGAGGAGTTTCCTGAAAGTAAAGAAGAATGGAAAAAATACCATCAAAGAGCTTTAAAAGGTGAAGTTTTAAGCTTTGAAGAAGACTGGTATATCAATAAGCATGACGAGAAAGTATGGTTAACCTGGGCTGTTCGTCCGTGGTTTACTGAAGAACATCAAATTGGTGGTGTTATCATATTCATGCAAAATATTACTCTTCAAAAAAATCAGGCTGAAGAATTGGTAAGAGCAAAAGAAGCAGCCGAGAAAGCGTCTCAGGCCAAAGACCAATTCCTTTCGACTATGAGTCACGAAATCAGGACTCCATTGAATGCAGTTATTGGAGCAGGGCATCTATTGTTACAAGAAGATCCAAGGGAAGATCAGGTCCAAAATATGACCCTACTGAAGAACAGTGGTGAGCATTTGCTCTCACTTGTTAATGACATCCTGGACTTTAATAAGATTGAAGAAGGCCAACTCAAGTTAGAACAAACTTCATTTGATTTTCTAAAAGTAGTTTCGTCCATTCAGTTTGCGATGGAACAATCGGCCAGAGAGAAAAATATTGAATTTAAGTTAGATATAGATAAAGAAATTCCAGCTATTCTAGAAGGTGACCCTACGAGGATTAATCAAATCCTGATAAATCTTCTGAGTAATGCAATCAAGTTTACTGATAAAGGATTCGTACAACTTAAAGTTGAGCTGATATCAAAAGCTAAGGACCAATTTAATCTTCATTTCGAGGTTCAGGATAGTGGAATTGGAATAACACAAGAACAATTGAATTCCATCTTTGATAGATTTACTCAGGCTGATGAAGACACTACGAGAAAATATGGAGGAAGTGGTCTTGGTTTGACCATTACTCGAAGGCTCTTAGAATTGATGGAATCCGAAATCAGAGTTTCAAGTGCTCCTGGAGAAGGGTCTACATTTCACTTTGATTTAACCTTACAAGAAGGTGATAGATCTAAAGTAATCAATGAGGTGGTGAGCTCAGGAAATGGTTCTAAGTCTGCTTCAAATAAAAAGGTATTACTGGTTGACGACCATGAAGTTAACAGAATCATGGCCTCAAAATTCCTTACCAAATGGGGACTCGAAGTTGATTGTGCTAACAATGGTAAAGATTGCCTGGATATGATGGAAAGTCAGTCTTATGATCTAATCCTAATGGACCTACAAATGCCAGAAATGGATGGGTTTGAAGCAACTAATCATATAAGAGCCAGAGAAGAAAATTACTTTAAAGACGTTCCGATTATAGCATTAACTGCTTCCGCATTAGTTGAAACAAGAGAACAAGTGAAGAAAGTGGGAATGAATGATTACGTAACTAAACCATTCAATCCCAAGATTTTTAGAAATAAGCTAGCCCTTCATTTAAAGGATCCCTCTCTTTCTGAATAACTATTCATCTCTAAGAGATTCTACCGGGTTACTTAGAGCAGCTTTTATTGTTTGAAAGCTTATAGCGAATCCCACAATCAGAACTAAGCAAATCGTTGATCCCAAGTATATCCAGGGGTTCAATTCTATCCTATCAGCGAAGTTCTGAAGCCAATAATCTGTTGCCAAGTAAGCAAGAGGCCATGAAATCACTGTAGCGATTATTATAAGGCGCACCACATTTCCAGACAATAGTTTAACCAGCGACGATGTTGCCGCACCCAAAACCTTTCTAATACCAATCTCTTTTCTTCTCAATGCAGCGGAATACGTGATTAAACCAATTAATCCAATACAGGCAATAAACACTGAAATGGAAGCAAATATTACAAGTACCCTTGCTGTAGATACCTCCGTTTTATACAACCTTTCGTATTCTTCATCAAAGAAGAAAGATTGCATAGGCTTATCTCCTGCCAATTTTCTATAGGTCTCATCAATGTATGTTACAGTCTCTAGTATGTTTTCAGAGTTGACTATTTGTACTGATATAAACCCACTGTTATTACTTTGATCAAGCTCTAATGATAAAGGAGCAGTCGCTTTGTGTAATGACTCAAATTGATAATCCTTGATCACTCCGATAATCTTAATTGGCCTGTCTTTTTTGAAAGCTGATGTCAATGGTTTCCCAATGGGATCATCATATCCAAAAGCCTCAGCTGCCGACTCATTTATGACCACAGCATTGGAATCCGAAGGAAATTCTTTTGAAAAAAACCTTCCAGCTACTAATTCCAAACCGAGTACCTCCATGTGCTCATAAGTTACCTGATTATTAAGGAACAAAAATGTCTCTGCAGCATCTACTTTTCTATATGATCTAATTTCGTAATTCTTTCCTGGAATAGTCTCGGAGTTAGCAACTTGATTCACATTCGGATTTCTTCTGATTTCTTGTTTGAATACTTCCAGATTGCTCTTTAGCCAATCAGGTCTTTGAATAACCAAGGTCTGCTCTTTATCGAATCCAAGGTTTTTAGAGGTCATATAATTTACCTGATTGTACACTACAAATGTGCCTATTATGATAATGATGGAGGTAGCAAATTGTATGGTTACCAGAAAGTTTCTCAACCAACCGATACTATTTCTACCCGATTGCGCTTTACCCTTTAATACTGCTACAGGTTTGAAAGAGGATAAAACAAAGGAAGGATAGAATCCAGCTAACAATCCAACAACAATTGCTAACAGTAGCAATGTCCCCAACCCATAGAATGAATACAAAATACTAAATGAGATCTCTTTTCCAATCAATGAAATGAAATATGGTTTAAGTATCATGACCAATACTAAGCCCACAGAGCATGCTATTGAAGCAATCAAAATTGACTCGAAAAGAAACTGAAAAACCAAGGTTCTTTTATTGGATCCTATAACCTTTCTGATGCCAACTTCCTTAGCCCTTGTTGATGAATGAGCAGTAGCCAAATTAATAAAGTTGAATACCGCTATAAATAATATTACCACTCCTATCAGTCCATAAATATATAAGTGAGCAATATTACCAGATGGTTCCAGTTCTCCCAATGAATCAGACTTTAAGTGGATATCAGCAATCGGCTTCAATTTAAATTCAACCGTATTTCCAGATGCCTCCCATTCCGATATTTTCAATCCGGTATAATATTCAATTTCAGGTGCCATGTGATCATAAAACACCTGGTGAATCTTCTTTTCAAATTCAGGAATATCAACTCCTTCATTTAGTACTACATAAGTATGTTGTGATGTGCCTACCCACCTATTTACATTCCATCTCTTGTTACTACTTATGGACCCAAGTAGATTAAATTTAATATGCGAATTTGCCGGAACATCTTCTACCACTCCAGTAATGGTATAAAATGTAGTATCCTCATCCACAGAAAGCTTCTGTCCCATCGGATCACCATCTCCAAAATACTTTTTGACATAAGACTCAGAAATTACCATGGATTTAGGATGTTTCAAAGCTGTCTCAGGATCACCTTTTAACAAATGAAAATCAAATACATCAAAGAATGATTCACTGGCAAACAGAATTCCTTCCTCATTAATCTTCTTACCTCCTTTACCGATCAATAATTGACCGCTAGCATGAATTCTGGTAGCTTTTATTGCCTCGGGGTAGTTATCCAATAAAATTTGAGCCATAGGACCTGAGGTTGTTGCTTGTTTGTTGGGCTCACCTCTTATAACAGCTTCATTACCAACTCTGTATATAGATTGGTAATTGCTGTGAAATCGATCATAACTTAGTTCATTTATTAAGAACAGTGTTATAAATACTAAACATGCTATCCCTACAGATAAACCGAGTACGTTTATCGCAAAATAGCTCTTGTGCTTCAGGAGATTCCTGATCGTTGTGTAATAGAAGTTTTTGAACATAGCAATATTTGAGTTTGTTTGACTTTCGAGACCTTTCCATGCATATGGTTGACAGCATTTAATAACATCCCACCAATACATTCTTTGAGCTTTCTTTAGACCTTTTTCATTTACTCGCTCGTAGAAATATTCTTCCAGATCACCATGAATTTCCTCATAGAGATCCTTCTTACAATACCACTTAAAGAATCTGTGTGGGAGTTTGGGGATTTGATGGAAACCTGACATTATTTGTCCCATTTAAATGCCAGCTCATGAATTTGATTACGGAGACTTGTTCTCAGCTCCATCGCTTCATCTAAAGCTTTCTTTCCAAAAGGAGTGATAGAAAATACTCTTTTACGCTTTCCACCTCTTTTGGATTCCGGGTCTGTTAGTTGAGACTCCAACATTCCTTTTTTCTCTAATCGATAAAGTGATTTGTGTACTGCACTTACATTTACTGATCTACCTGATTGCTTTGCTATTTCTTTATTTATCGCAACAGCATAAGCATCTTCATACAGCACCCCTACTGTTAGTAGTACAATCTCCTCAAATTCGCCTAATTGAGTTCTGCCACCCATATCATTAAATTTACTTTTGTCTGTAATATAGGTGAAATTTTATATAATTTACTTTTGTCTGTAAAATATTTTTTTTTGAGGTTGTATAATTCAATTTAGGAAAACATATAAAGTAACCTATCTTTTAGGCCTTGTGAAACCTAATGTAAAGATTGCCAGGGTAGCTACGGCCTTTATAACAAATCGATTAAATATCAGCAGGATTAAGATTGCGAATGCCATGATGTACTGAGTTAGTTTACATTAGAGACATTTACTGTTGCAATATCCCCCTCCCTACTTATTTCAACTAATATAAAAATTGAATTAGTTTTAAGGAATGTCTGTCTAAGCGATCAGAGATAATTCTTTAATTATGTTTCCAGAAATCAACAATAACAGTTTTTTAGAGACTATCTACTTACTGAGAAGTAGTGAAGAAATTACATTATTCGAAATGATCGATAAAGTTGATGAGGCATTGGAGCTAGATGTTATTGATTTTTTAAAATCTGAGTATCAAAAAGAGTCACTGGACTATCCATATAAGGTCCCTGAATTTGATTCCAAAGCTGCTGTATGGGGCGCAAAAATCATTTATTTTGTTAGTCACTTAATGGTAAACCGGACAAAAGAATCTCAAGAATTAACTTCATTCTTACCTCAGGATGAATTGGAACTTTCCCCTTCTTCTATTTTATCAGTTGATTTGTGCTTGAGGTTTTTACCGGATCTAATTGTGCAACTATCCTTATTGCAATCTGATGATCCTATAATTTATACCCTGAACAAAGTTTTGATTAAATGGCACTATTCAGGAATTTCATATTTAGAAACAACTGAAAAACTAGATTTTGAATTGGTACTAAGTAATCAATGCCTTCTGCAGCTATATGTTGATAGAGTAATAGAAAATAAATCCAGAGAATATCTAAAATCAAAATTGGAAGCTTACATTTTAGGTTCTATGGGTGAGTACAAAAGTGAATTTTGGAAAGAACTTTAAAATGAATGAAATAGAAAAATTAAATGTTGTTCTAAAGCACCTCAAGCAAGTTTTTGTTGGGAAGGATGAGATAATAGACTTGCTTGGAATTTGTTTGGTAGCAAGGGAAAACCTATTCCTATTGGGCCCTCCCGGAACAGCAAAGAGCGCAATTGTTCGAGAGTTTTCTAAATGTGTTGAAGATGGAAAAAATTTTGAATACTTACTGACCAGATTTACTGAACCTAATGAAATATTTGGTCCATTCGACATTCGTAAATTGAAAGATGGAGAATTGGTAACAAACACCGAAGGTATGCTCCCGGAAGCGTCCATCATCTTTCTCGACGAAATATTCAACGCCAATAGTGCCATCTTGAACAGTCTATTGATGGCTTTAAATGAAAAGGTTTTTAGGAGAGGAAAAGAGACCAGAAAACTACCAGCATTAACATTTATTGGCGCTAGTAATCTTCTGCCAGAGGACGAGACTTTAAGCGCTTTGTTGGATAGATTCTTAGTCAGAGTAAATTGTAATTATGTTGATCCTGATCTCCTTGACCAGGTGTTGGTTGCAGGTAGAAGCTTAGAGACAAGGGTTGCAACTGACGAATTACCCCAAATCAATACGGATTCAATTCATTTAATGCAACGTGAATGTCTGAAGGTTGATCTCAGCACCATTCGAAAAGAGTTTATAGGAATAGTACACAATCTAAGGTCTACCGGAATAAAAGTATCTGACAGGCGTGCGGTAAAGCTTCAGAACCTTATAGCTGCAAGTGCTTTCTTATGCGAAAGAAATGAAGCTGTACTTTCAGATTTATGGGTATTGAAATATATCTGGGATACCGAAGATCAAATAGAAATATTGACAGGGATTATCAATAAGGTAATAGAAAAAGAAGATTCCACAAATGCTCATCCTCAAGCGAGTCTTGAATCCTCACCGAACCCTGAACTACTGATTAGCGAAGTTGAGAAACTACAATCTAAATGGTCTGAGACAATTCCTTTTCAGGAGCAAAACGCAGTGAAGGACAAATTGAGATTCATTCAGGAAAGAAGTGAATGGATTCACAATGATATATCTAAAATGGAGGTGCAAGAAGCCATTGATAGTCTTTGGAAGACAATACTTAAAGAGAGTTGAATTACCTAGCAAAAATACCAGAATCAAAATTAGAAGACCTTGGTGCAATTCGTCATTGGTCTCATTTAAAAATGGCTCGAAAAGATTCTGAAATTTGGGTATCTGGGTTTAGTAAAGAACAGATCAATTCTAATGAGTTAAAGTGTATACCATTTATAGAATTATTTCAGGAAACTGATTCGAAGCTTTACCCATTAGGTAAAAGAGTACCAATTGCCAAAATAGATCGTCTGATCTGGACACCTATTACTAATGGCTTAACAATTGATCCAATTCAGTTTAATCATAACTTATTTGAAATTAAGGAAACCATCAATTGGAGATTACAAGCGTCATCTAAAACTCAGGATACTTTTGCGCTCAAAATAAAGATTATTGATTTTCAAAAATCAGTTGAGAATGCGCCAAAAATAAGGTTAAACCATCTGAAATGGACAGTTAGCAATGATCAGACTGTACTGGTTTTAGGGAGTCCCCCCCTATCTACAAGGTATGTCGAGTCATATTGGTTGTCAAGGAATAATCTTATTCCTATGGGTTATGATTTTGACTTAAAGGTGCTTGAAAATGAGATCTCAAACTCAATTGAGAATGATAATGCGGATTATATCCTTTGGGACAAATCAGGTGGCTATCAGATTATCACTAATAATGTTCTCGAGTCGGTTTCCAGAAGTTCAGTAAAGAAAACGTTAAATCGCCTTTCAGATGAGTAATTACCTTAGCTCATATGATGGCTATTTCTGGAATTGGGATAGTAAAAAAGAAGTTACTGAAGTAGTTGAAGGCAGTACAATTGCATATACTGAAACACTTAGTAAGTTATTAAAGGGTTTTACAGGGAAACCCATTCCATCTTTTGGCACCTTGTTATTAGTAATAATTGCAACTAATGATAAATTGTCAGATGACCTCTCAATTATAGAAAAGCGCCTTAGAACCGAGATAGCCAGGCATCCGTTTGAATCACCAATTGAACTTACTAATATTCTGGAAGATGCTATCAGGCTATTGCGAATGGTTGAGCAACTCCCTGACACCCTGAAATCAGCGAATTCCAGAATCCAGACCATTGTTGCTTTATTTGAAAATGCGCATAATCTAGTTTCGCAATCAAGGATAAGTGGTATATGCCGTGTTTTGGATAACCCGAATAAACATTATCACATCACTAAAGAAAGCGAATTTCCAATTTCCGTTTTTCGTAAGGAGTTTAGGCCTCTGGCAATGATGGTGGAGAAGTTTCGGTCAGTAGAAGGCCTTATCAAACATTTGACCGCTATACCTTCAATTTCAGAAGAGCTCATGATCGAAGGGGATGGTGAAGACTCAAGAACCGGTGAATTAAGTTTAATAGATAAATTAATTCAAGATCCAGGCACTTTTCAAATTGGGTCACTAATTAAAAGAATATGGTCCGGTTTAAGTGTTCCCTATCACCTATCACTTCCTAGCGGGCAACCATTAGGAGGCTTTAGTGATATCACCAACAAAGGAGATTATGACAAAATATTGATTTCAGAATTCGCAAATGACGATGCAATACTCTTGTCAAGATTGGCAAATAATGAGGCCTTATTTCTGAGAAGAGAGGAACCTCCATCTGATGAAGAGTTTGAAAGAGTCATTTTGGTTGATGTGTCAATCAGGAATTGGGGTACTCCCAAAATCATTGCTTATGCCCTACTTATTGCAATTGCTAATCACCCTAAGACAGACATCACTTGCACTGGCTATGCAGTGGGGAATGATGTAATTGAGATTAAGTTCGGGACTGTTGATGAGGTATTGGCTAGCCTTGAGCAGATTGATACTTCATTAAATCCTTCTAAGGGTCTTTCAAAGTTTCTGGATGAGTTTAAGAACAAGAAAAACGTAGAAGTCTTCTATATTTCCTCAATTGACTCTATTAAATATCCAGAAATGCAACAGGTTCTAAATGAACATCATGCATTTTTTAAATATTGGATTAACGTGAGTCGAGATGGTGACATCTTGTTATATAAGAATCAATTCAAATCAAAACGATTAATTCAGGAAATTAAGCTTCCTTTGGAAGAATTATGGTCGAGTTCCCCACGCATAAATAGATCAAAACCAGAAGTCAATTCCAATGAAAGTTCTATACCCTTATTGATACCCGCAGCATCAAATTACATTGCTAAAACAATAGTCACAGAACACATCAATCTTATTGTATCGAGAAATAAAGACCTATCTATTGCAATCAAATATCCCGAAAGGAAAGGTTTGAATTTCGTAACTAATTTGAGCTATTTCACAAAAGACACTTTGTTTGCGGCCAAGCAAAATGAAAATACTGAGATCATAACACTTTGCTATGTCCCGAACCAGAAGAAAATTCATGTAAATAATTTGACAACAAAGGAACACCGTGAGTTCTCCTACTTAAACTTTTCTCCCTGGTCAACCCCAGAAATTATCTGTTTTGAAGGAGAGTTCTATTTCATTGGCAAATACTCTTGCTATCACATAACATATGAGCCAAAACTCAATGTTACTCATATCTCGAAGGTACCTGATACATTAAAAGAGTTTCACAATAGTAACAGATATGGGTTTCCCGTTTACTGCGAGAGTGTATTGCAAAACGTCAAATCAATCGCAATTAACAATGTAGGAAATCTAATTTTTAATGGAAGACACGAATTACGAATAACTCACCTCAAACAACTTCGACTTGAAAGGTCAAATTTCATGTTTGAATCAGTAAGATCTGGACAAGAGGGACGGAATTCACAATTATTTAAATTTCCAGAAGGAAGTACTATTGAGGCAAGTAAAACCGGCTACTTGAAATTTGTAAGTAGTAACAAAGGAATTGATGAATTTTATATTCCAACAGCTCTGGATTTTGATTTAGCTATTGTTAACAAATTGGAATTTGCTGGAAACAAATACTTTAACTCCACCCAAACAAAGCAGGAGATAAATCAACTATCTGTAATGAATGACACTTATTTACAGGCATTTATCAAAAATATTACCCAAACATGGAGTTAAAAATCATACCACATAGCAACAACTTGTATTCTACCGCAGGGTTTCTAATCAAGGGTGGAAGTCCGTTCCATTGGGTTAGTGAAATTCAACGACTTGAAATAAGCCTTAATGATATTATTTGTTTTGCTATTCCTGGCAGAGGAGTAAATTCAGTATGGGGGTGTCTTGTTGCTTTTAAAGGTGAGTATAAACCACTTCAAAATAACCCTCATTTAGTAATTCAATTAATGGACGGCAAAATTTATCTTCCCAGCAGATCAATTTTGTACCCAAGAATTACACCTGAAGAACTAAACGCACTGTTTCCTGGTGATTACCGATATTTGGTTCACCCAGATGTAGGAATTGTGCCCTTGGAATCCAGGCTAAATTGGTCCGATTTGGTTTCATTAAGTGAGTCCGATTTCGAGTTTAAGAAACCAAATAATGGGGTGTTTATTCCAACAGAATTAAAAAGAATCCAGGTAAAACCACAGAGCCCTGAAGAGACTTTAAGAGAATTGGATCAGCAAGTTAGTTCCGGGAAAGGTATACCCGAAGGAAAGCCACTTTCAATGCTTGAAAAAGTTAAACTTGCAGTATTCAAGAGGTTACAAAACAAAAAGGCCAAAACAGAAGTGAATTCTCCAATTTCACCCGCTAAGTCCAATTGGTTTGATCGTCTACTAGGCAAAATTCAAAACAACATTTCCCAACAGGTAGATAACTTGGAAGAGCGCAATAAAAAGAGTCTGGATAAGTTGATGGAGCTATTTAAAAAGGATGCAGAAGAAGCCCTAAAATATGCTATTCCTCTTAATGAGGGAGAAGCATTCAGGGGATCGTCAGATGGACTCATGGATTATTTTAAAAGATGGACCGATTTTTCGTTATTTGGAAACTCAGGAACCTCGAATACCCCAACCAGTGGTGCGGTTACAATGCCTACCGATCATTACAGCACATTATATAATCAATATATTCAGACTGCCAGGCAGCTTGAAAAGGAAGGAGATTTCAAGAAAGCTGCGTTTATTTACTTGAAATTATTGAAGCAGCCTCAAAACGCAGCAAAACTACTCGAGCAAGGAAAATACTTCCAGGAGGCAGCAAGCATTTACTTACAGAACCTTAAAGATAAGTCTTCTGCCGCCAGATGCTATGAAAACGGAAAAATGACTGAAAGAGCTATAGATCTGTATAAAGAAATGAAGAATTTTGAGAAAGTTGGAGATCTGTATAAGGAAATTAATAAACCTGTAGAAGCAAACGAGTTTTATGAACTAGTTGTTGACAACTACGAAAAAGTGCACAATTATCAACGAGCAGGAAACATTATTAAAGAAAAAATGGGAGACCTACCCCGTTATCAAAATCTCATGAAAAAGGGGTGGATCAATAAAGTTCAAGAAAATAAATGTCTTGATAACTTAATACAATCAATAGAAGAACCCACAATAATTAATTCTGAAATAGAAGATATTTATTTAAACCATACAAATAATCAGAATATCGAGGACTTTATAAAAGTAATCGTAAAGGAATATCAACGTAACAGAGGAGTCAACAAATACATTAAAGAAATCAGCTATGAAATCATATCTGAATATGCCAATCAAAAACCAAATCTGCCAAACATATTACAAATACTTAATTCAAAAGACACCATGTTATCAAGAGATATTACGAGATTCCGCAATGGAAGTACTAATTAGCCTTTGGCAAGAACTTTATTCAGTGCTTCACTCCTATTTGATACACCCAACTTCTCATAAATATTTTTAAGGTGATACTTTACGGTATTAATTGACACATACATTGCATCCGCAATTTGCCTATTGGTCTTATCAGACAATGCCTGCTGGAAGATTTCGATTTCTCTATCAGACAGAGGCTTAAACAAGCCTTCATTAATCATCTCCGGGTTTAATACCACTTCTTCAGTTTGATTGTTGAAGACTGAATTGATCTGTAATCTCAGAGTATCTATTTCCTGAGATAATAATGCATTCTTCAATCGGGATCTCTGAATAATCAGCCCGATAGCGACTGCACTAAAAAGAATTACAACACTTGTGATAATTATTAGAAAGACCTGGAAACGTTCCTGTTCAGCTATTTCAGCATTTGCCTGAAGTATTTCTTTCTCTTTCTCGGCAGTTTCATACTTCACACGAAACTCTTCAATGTTATTAATTGTCTCCTGATTACTAAGGCTATCTTTGATTAAATGGTACTCTTTCAAATGTCCAATTGCATTCTTGTAATTAGTTCTAGCCATCTCAAGTTCGTAAAATAGTTTAAAAGCGTCTCTTCGGGGAGCAAGAATTTCCTCCTTTCCACTTACCACTAAAGATTCTTCCAAGTACTGTTCGGCTGAAATAAATTTTTCTTGCTCAAACAATAAGCCGGCCATAGCATTTAGACACTCAATAAGCGTTTCGTACTCATTAAATTGTTTTGCTAGCTTGATGCATTCATTATAGTAATATTCTGCCTTGGTAAAATCACCATCATCCATATAAGTATTGCCCATAGTGTAATACTGAAAGGTTAGCAAGTACAAATCTTTGGTCATTTCTAGTATCTCAGTTGCTCGTTGGTTGACCTGAAAAGCACTATCCGGATAATTTAATGCGTTATAACAGTAACCTAATTGCACCAGATTCCTAGCCATGGAAGTAGAGTCACTGATGGCGGTTGACTCGATCAAAGCATCTTTCGTGTAGCTCAATGCAGCATCTGGATTTCCGAGATCAAAAAATATCCCTGCGATATTTCCTAGTAGTGCCGACCTCCATTTGTAAGCTCTGTGTTCTTTACTGTCTTTGGTCAGTTCTAACCCTCTTTCGTAATAGCCCTTGGCAGCATCATTATCATTTTCAATTCTAGCTACATTGGCAAGTCCATTCAAGGAACCAATTTGAGTGAAAATATCTCCTGCGAGATCAGCATATTCTATTGATAAGTTAAGCGATTGAGTTGCTGAATCCACATCGTAACGCATACCGTAGGATACACCCAGATTATAGTAATATATACCTTTAATTGAATCTCCTGTATCCTCAAGAATTCCCAAGGCTTTTTTTAAAGTCACTACCATCTCAGCAGGATCTGATTTTGTGTCTGCTTCCGAAATAATTTCTAATACTGATTTTTCCTGAGGGGTTTGACTAAGAACTAATCTCACTGAAAACAGTAACAATATCAAAACCAATAGCTGCTTCATGGACATAACATAGATTGAAGGATCAATATAAAAAATTAACCTAATCATTCAAAAAAGCTTCAGCTAATAGCTTGAAAACTAATGGCTTCCAACACCTACAACTCCAGTCAATTACGAAATTTTGAAAATTGCATTTTATTAAGAGAAACTTCCTTACAACCCAACAAATAATTACCCCTACTTATTTAACAATTATGTGACGAAATTATTGGGATAGTTCAATAATGAACATAACTGTTCGGAAATAGTATAGTTTTCACACAACTACTGTTTTATATCCGAACAGCTTGTAAATACTTGTATAACAAGGTTTAATAAAAAATGTTTAAGTTTTTTTAGTCAGATTAATGACATTTAAATAACTGGTTAACAGAGGGATAACAAACGTCATTTTTCAATACTTATTAATAAAGTGCAAATAAATATTTGCAAATACGTTATCTGCCATATTTTTTTTATAAGGTATTACGTAAATTGAACTGTTTTAAGTTTTTAACAATCTTATTTTTTAACTAAAAAGAACAGCATGAAGAAGCTTTTACTACTATTTGCGCTGACTATGACAGGACTTTACTCACAGTCCTGGGCGCAGGGACGTACGGCTTCTGGTACGGTTGTGTCATCAGATGATGGCTCAGGTCTACCAGGAGTTAGCGTGTTACTTAAAGGGACTACCAACGGTACTATCACTGATGCCGATGGTAATTACAAACTCAACATTCCAGATGACAATGCCGTGTTGGTATACTCATTTGTAGGTTACAAAACTCAGGAAATTGCTGTAGGTTCCAGATCAGTGATCGATGTACAGATGGCATTTGAGGTGACAGAATTAACAGAACTTGTGGTTACAGCCGCTGGTATTGAAGCCAACAAGCGCGAGTTAGGTTATTCTATCCAAAATGTCGATGCAGATGAAGTTCGTCAAGCGAATGAAACTAACTTCGTTTCTGCACTAAGTGGAAAAGTAGCCGGAGTACAGGTTACTAGTTCAGGTGGTAGCCCAGGTGCTGCTGCTCAGATCAGAATTAGGGGTAACAAAACAGTACAGGGTAGCAACGCTCCGCTATTCGTAATTGATGGTGTGCCGATTGACAACTCTACTTTTAACACTTCTGATTCTCCTGATGATGATCCTTCTGATTTAGGTTCAGGTGGTGTGACCAACTCTAACAGAGCTATCGACATTAACCCTAATGACGTAGAATCTTTAACAGTACTTAAAGGTCCTGCTGCTACTGTACTTTATGGTATCAGAGCTGCAAACGGAGCAGTAGTTATTACTACTAAAAAAGGAGCTAAAAATCAAAAGGCTCAGGTTAGATATAACTTCGGTTATACTTTAGATCAGGTGAATAAATTACCTGGATTACAAAGAGAGTATGCTCAGGGTGCAGTTGTAGGTGGTGTTCCTACTTTCCAGGCTGCAATGACAGGTTCTACGCAAAGAACAAGTTGGGGTCCTAGATTCTCAGACTTAAGCTATTCAACTACTCCTTCTGTATGGGATGAGAATGGTCTTATTGTTTTAGCAACTGACCCAACTGCAACAGGAGTTACTCCTACTGCTTATAACAACGCAGATCTTTTCTTCCAAAATGGAAATACCTTCTCTAATAACATTAGTGTTCAGGGTGGATCGGAAAAAGCTAGTTATTACTTCTCAGCGGGTAGACTGGATCAGACTGGTATCATGCCAAACAGTGATTTCGAAAGAACTAGTATTAAGCTGACTACTTCTTATGAGATCGTTAAAAATCTGAATGCTACTATTAGTTCTACTTACATTAAGTCTGGTGGTAAGAAAGTTCAGAATGGTTCTAACACTTCTGGTGTAATGCTTGGGCTATTAAGAACATCTCCAAACTTTGACAACAGTGCAGGATTCCAGTTCCCTGATGGAACTCAAAGAGCATATAGAGGTGGAAGTATCTATGATAACCCATTCTTTACGGTTAACAAAAACTTTGCGACTGATGAAGTAAACAGATTTATTGGTTATGCTCAGTTTACTTATGATCCAACGCCTTGGTTAAACTTCACTTACAGGGTTGGTACTGATACTTACGGTGATGATAGAATTCTTAGAAATGCTATCAATTCTTCTACATTGCAAGATGGACAGGTAATTAACCAAACTATCAGAAGTACAGACCTTAACAGTGATCTATTAGCTACTGTTAAAGGTGACTTAGGAGAGTCTTTAAACTTCAATCTGACAGTTGGTCACAACTACTATAATAAAGATGTGCACATCAACAGAATTGATGGTAGAGGTTTAGCTTCAGAAGATTTCTTCAATATCGCTTCAGCTCAGTCGGTTACTGTTTCTGAAGGAGTAAACAGAAGAAAGTTATACGGACTTTACGGAACTTTAACACTTAACTACAACAGTCAAATCTTTGTAAACTTAAGTGGTAGAAACGATTGGTCTTCTACTCTTCCAGAGCAGAACAATTCATTCTTCTACCCTGCTGCTAGTTTAGGATGGGATTTCACTCAAACATTCGGAATCAACAGTTCTATATTCAACTATGGTAAAGTAAGAGTATCATGGGGTCAGGTAGGTAACGATCCTGGTTTTGCTGTTACTTCTAATGGATTCTCTCAGTCTCAGGTTATTGATGGATGGACAAACCCTAATGGTGTATTGTTCCCGGCATTTGGTGTTAACTCATTTAACTCTAATGGTATCTTAGGTAACCAGGATCTGGTAGCTGAAATCACAACTACAACTGAAGTTGGTGCTGACTTACAATTCCTGGATGGTAAAATTGGATTAGATGTTACTTATTTCAACGCTAAAACTTCTGATGCGATTCTTAACATCACATTGCCAAGTAGTAGTGGATTCCAACAAAGAGCAGTTAACTCTGCAGAGATTACTAACAAAGGTATAGAGGCAGCTCTTTCAGCTTCTATTGTTGACAATGCTAGCTTTACTTATGACATTGGTGTTAACTACACAAGAATCAGAAATGAAGTAGTTAAGCTTGCTGATGGAATTGATGTATTGACAATTGACCCATTTGGTACTCAGAGAGTTGTTGCAGGATTCCCATTTGGTACTTTCTTTGGAACTAGATTCTTAAGAGATGACAATGGTAACATGGTTATCGATCCTAGCAATGGTATGCCTTACGAAGATCCTACTGAAGGTGTAGTTGGAGACCCTAACCCAGACTTCCTTCTTGGATTCAGAAATACATTCACTTACAAAGACTTCACTCTTAGCTTCCTATTAGATATCAGAGAAGGTGGTGATGTATACAATGGTACTTCTGGAGTATTAAACAACTTTGGTGTTGGTAAAGAGACTCTAGATAGAAATGAAGTTGTAGTATTCGAAGGAGTATTAGGTGAAACTGATGCTGATGGAAACGTTACAGCTACTTCAACTCCAAATGATATCGAAGTTGTAAAAGGTGGTACTGACGGTGGTACAAACTTCTACTCTAACTACGGTTTCGTGAACTTGACTGAATTAACTATTCAGGATGGATCTTGGATCAGAATGAGAGATATTTCATTGAGCTATAATCTTCCAGGTACATTATTGGATAAGACTCCTTTCAGTGCTGCTAATATCACATTGAATGCTAGAAACTTATTCCTAATCACAGATTACACTGGAATTGATCCTGAGACAAACCTAACTGGTGACTCTTCTAACGTATTCGGTTACGATTACTTCAACAACCCTAATACTAAGAGTTATGGTATCAATGTTAATCTTACTTTTTAAGAACTAATAGGAGAAAACAATGAAAAAATATTTAAATATAAAAGCGCTGGTTATTGCTTTGGCAATGATTGGACCAATGTCATCATGTGACTTTGGTGACACAAATATCAACCCAGCTCAACCAGAGGAAGTATCTATGTCGGCTCTTATGCCAAATGCACAAGTAGCACTTTCATGGGCCGTTGGTGGTGAATTCGTAAGAATTAGTGGATTGCTAACTCAGCAATTTGAGGGTATTAATGCCCAGCAGGAAGACAACTATCAGTACCTAATCAGAGAAGCAGATACTGATGGAATGTGGCAAAGAATGTACTTCAACACTTTAGCTTCTACAAATCAAATAATCATGCAAGCTGATGCAGCTGATGCTCCACACTACAAAGGTGTTGCTCAAGTGATCATGGCTTATGGTATTTTGACTTTGACTGATGCTTTTGGTGATGTTCCTTATACTGATGCATTTGGAGCAGTTAATGATAACTTTACACCTACTTATGATACTCAGCAGGATCTTTATTCAACTATCCTTCCTGGGTTACTTAATGAAGCTGTTACAAACCTTAGTGCTGCAGAAAGTTTAGGAGGTTCTCCATCTACGGATGATCTTTACTTCGGTGGAGATTTAAATAGCTGGATCACTGTTGCTAACACTCTTCAAATGAAGATTGCTTTCCAGGCTTCTAAACAAACTGGAAATTCTGCTTATACTTCAGCATTGACTCTTTCAGCAAACGCTATTTCAAGCAACGCTGAAGACTTTGAGTTGTTCTTCGGAAATGCTGGTAATGAGGTTAATCCTCAGTTCCAGTTCTCTCAAGACAGAGCTGGTAACATCAGAATGGATGCTGCTTTCTCTTCCAGATTCTCTGCAGATGACACTAGACAGCCATTATTCATTAATGATGACTTTGAGCTAGGTGCAAACAACGCTGGATACTACAGTGTAAGTGCTGCTCCGGTTTCTCTTCTTAGTTATGTAGAAGTTAAGTTCATGGAATCAGAAGCTGAATTAATGCAAACTGCATCTGATGTAGCTGCTTCTAAGACTGCATTAGACGAAGCTGTTAATGCTTCTTTCCTTAAGATCACAGGAGCTGGAACTCCAGCTGCTTATCAAACTGATCTTGATGCTAGATGGGCTGCTGAGACTACTAATGCTGGTAGACTTTCAGTTCTGATTGATGAGAAGTTCATTGCTTGTTATTCACAAAGCACTATTGTTTGGAATGATTTCAGAAGAGTTGGATTACCTGTATTGACGCCAAATACAAATGGTGTGAATGCATTTAATGCTAACGGAGAAATTCCTAGAAGACTTCCTTACCCACAAGAAGAAAGACTTCTTAACCTAGACAATCTTCCGATCCAAACTCCAAACCTTCAAACAAGGTTCTGGTGGGATCAATAAGATAAAACTTTGAGGTAGTAATTGAGGTGTCCGAGCTATGTTCTGGCACCTCTAATTTTTTAGACTAAACAACAATACCTTGAAACGGACATTAATTCTTATCTCATTCCTATTACTATCTACATATTCATTTTCTCAGGAATCTTTTGAAACAGGAGTCGTAGTTGATTCTGTTATTTGTGATCATGACACTGAGCAGAGCTATGCATTATACCTTCCCTCCTATTATGATGAAAATAAAAGCTGGCCAATCTTTTACATCTTTGAACCTGGAGCAAGAGGAAAGTTGCCGGTAAACATTTTTAAAAAAGCTGCTGAGGAGCATGGTTATATCATTGTGGCTTCCAACAACTCCAGAAATGGTAACTGGCAAAGAGTATTTGATGCAGCTGACGCAATGCTATTGGATACTCAAAAACGGTTCAGTTTAGACACAGCCAGATTCTATACTTCTGGGTTTTCCGGTGGAGCAAGAGCAGCAATTGCAATATCCACTCTTACAGGAAAAATAAGAGGTATCATTGGTTGTGGAGCCGGCAATGCTAATAGAATTGATTTAAGTATACGCAAAAGAGATAACCTTGTCTATGTGGGGATAGTTGGTGACCGGGATATGAATTATCTGGAGCATAAATTGTTCGAAGAGCATCTTAATGAATTGGAGATTCCAAATATAAGATTAATCAGCCATGACAAGCATCAATGGCCATCTGAAGACATGATTCTTTTGGCGTTCAATTGGTTGGAATTAAAAACCAACTCTCAGTTAACTAGCGAAAGAAAAGAACTTATTAAAAAGAGTTTTCAGGAACATTTCAAAACAATTGTAAGTGATGGAGACATTATCGAATCACTAAGATTTCAAGAGTATCTAAAGCGGGATTTAAATATTGAATTAAATGATTCAATTATGAGCCTGGGTAAATCCAAAGAAGTAAAAAAACTCCTTGCTCGAAAAACCAAAATCGAAAAGAAAGAAATTGAGACCAGAGCGTATCATAATAAAGCTTTTAAGGAAATACCAGAAACCAGACTTGTACCTACCGATAGCACCAAAGGTGTTTTATGGTGGGAGTCACAGATTAGAAGATGGCAAAAGAAGTCTCAATCTGAAGATGTATTGGAAGCAAATAGCAGTCTTAGAATCCTTAATCAAATTTGGGCTCGTTGTGCTCAAAATACTTTCCAAGAGGAGTCTAGAGGAGACTTTGAATTAGCAATGAAATACAACGAAATATGGCTAATCGTGGAACCTGAAAACACTTGGGGATTATGGACAAAAGCTAGATTATTAACAGCCCAGGGTCAGTATGATAAGGCGATGGATCAACTGTTATTTGCAGCTAAAACCGGGAAAATATCATTAAAAGCCATTAAGAGAGAGAAGCTATTTTCTCCCCTATTATCTCATCAAAAGTTTGTAGAATTGGAGCCGTTGCTTTGGACTCCCAATGAATCGTAAAATAATTGTCACCTCAATTTAAATTTTCCATAACGCTTCAAAAAATCCCATATTCTCACCTTTGTTCTTCACTATCAAGATGGGAATATCTGAGTCTAACATCAGTACTTTCTCTACAATGGAGCCTAGAAGCAACGCTGATGTAGCGGTTCTGCCTCTGGATCCAATCAAGATCATATCTACACCTGTTTGGTGGGCATGATCATTTATGAGAGCTGCCTTGCCATCATGATCTGAAAGTAAATATTCACAAGGAACTTCTTGAGTTACATTATGATCTGCGTAAAACTTTCTCATATCATTCATGGCGTGACCTTTCATGATTTCTGCGAACTCATCATAAGATTTACCAGATTTGGAGTATCCTGTTGGAACACTATAAATATGGGCAAACTTCAATTGCACATTCTCCTTTTCGCTTAGCTTTTGACCTAAATTTAGAGCCAGTGTTGAGTGTTTAGAAAAGTCAACGGGAACCAATATGTTTTGAATTGATGAATTATACTTTTCGGTCACCAATAGGATTGATGCCGGGCTCTTTCTCACAATATGACCAGACAACAATCCAGATCCCTTCAAACTCCTCTTTCTTCCCATTACCATGAGATCCGCATTTTTAACTTTGCAGATTCTTAGAAAGCTTTCTAAAGGCGGACCTTCCTGAACTATAATATCAAAGGAAGCATCAATGTTTTCAAAATGTGGTGCCACTTTTTGGTCTATTCCATCTGATATATTCTCGTCTAATGGAGCCAGCAAATAGGGATACTTTTCAGTGACCTCATTTGGGAGTTCCAGTTCTTTAGCAATATGAACAAATATGAATCTTTTAAGCGGCAATGTTTGAGCCAGAATAGGAATGTATTCAATGATTCGATCATCCATTTCACTGAGATCTAACCCAATTACCACTACTTCATAATTAATGCTGTCTGTCTTCATGTTTAAAAAATTTAACCTAGCAGTCCTCGTATTAAAAATAGCGATGCAAAAGCAATAATCGCATACAATTCAGGAAAAACTGCCATGATAAGTGCTCTTCCGAAAATATCATTTCCAGAACCAATACTATCAATACTACTTGCACATACTTTCCCTTGATACATCCCAGAAAACAAACCCGCTAATCCAAGAGCTAGTCCCCCACCTAGTATTCCTGCTCCTTGTAACAAAGTCATTTCCGGAGAAATCAGATCCTGAAGTATAAAGAAACCTGCAAATCCGTATAGGCCCTGAGTCCCTGGTAAAGCACTTAAAACGATAAATGACCCAAATGAATCAGGTCGCTTTTTCAATGCTCCAACTGAAGACATAGCAGCAATGGCTGTTCCCATTGCACTGCCACAACCTGCTAATCCAACTAGCAGGCCAATTCCTATGAAAGCTATAATTAGTGGTGTAATTTCCATGATTTCTATTATCTATTAATTTAACTTGACTTACTTAATGGTCTATATGGCAAACCCTTGCCTTTAAAACCTACATTTCCATAAAACTCTACAAATGTTAATCGAAGTGGGTGTACAAATGATCCTAAGGCCGCAATGCCGAAGTTTAAAGTATGCCCAAATAGCAAGAATACTATTCCTATAATGACGCTAATGATTCCTCCTTCCATTATTTGCATACCAATTTGATTTACTACTAGCCCAAGCACTGAAGAAGCTAGTCCAAGTGCGAAAAGCCTGACATAGGACAAAATATCTCCCAGTATCCCAGTAAATATGAAGAACAATGGCATAAACGCACCTCCTATTCTACTCATGATAGATATATCAAGACGATGAAAAAATACTACGAGAGCAACTCCGACAATAAGCATATAATTCTTAAAACCGCTCATCACATCCAATGTTTCAACCCCTTGCATTTCAACCAGAAAGATCCAAATTAGACTGGAAACAATAAGCAGCTTACCAAACGGCGCTATTGCATACAATTTCCCAGAGTAGCGGAGATTGTTGTAGATAGCAACAATAATCCCGGTCAAGATTTGAATAACACCGATCATTAATGCTACATTAAATGCATTGAAAACCACAGAACTATCATCGGGTATAATCACCCAATCTGATAATTGACTGATCCAAGCTATAGGATGATCCGGGAGTAGCATGATTCCGAAAAGGCTGCCGGATTTAATAAGCCCCATAATCATTGTAATAGAGCCTAAAATCAATCCCAGAAACGCTACACGTTTACTATTTTTGAGAAATGTGAAGTACCCAATACCCATGGCTAATGTTAAGACAAAACCATATCCCATATCACCAAGACAGTATGCAAATAAAATAGGATAGAATACTGCCAGGAAAGGTGTTAAATCAGTTTCATAATAATTGGGCAATTCAAATATCTTAGTAATTGGTTCGAATAATTTCGGATATTTTCTATTCTTTAAAACAACAGGAACATCATCATCCCATTCAGGTTTTCTGATTTGCCATGCGACTTGCTCACTTTTGAGAAACCCAACAATCTTTTTCTCTTTATCCACTGGAAACCAGGCGCTTAAAGAAATTAACTTCCCTTCAAAGTGCTCATGATATTTAGTTTCAGTTTCTTTTAGCAAAATCTGATCTTGTTGATATAAAACTCGCTGCTCCAATTCTGGAATGAATGGCAGGTATACAGTTAGTGATAATTTTAGGGCATCTAATTTTGTTTCTAATTCTTGAATTTCACTTTCCAGTTGAGACAGTGATTTTGGAGGAAGTGCAAAGCTTTCAAAGTTATCATCAATATTGACTTCCTTCCTCGCAATTATCACAAAATAGATGATTGGTCCCGATTGATTGATCACTTCTAAAACAGCATCTTCTAGATGGATAGTATTGAATTTCTTCTTATCAGTATTCCCCAATAAAACCTTAAACCCATTTTTTAATAGTGGCTTAAAATTCTCATAATCATAATTCCCCCAGGGAGCTATTCTATCTTGTGCTTTTTTGAGTTGTTCAATTTTTTTATTGGCTTCATTAATGTCTTCTTCAGCCTTAACCAATTGATTAATCACCTCCTTTAACTCCAGATTGGCACTTGTAACATTCGTATCACCTTGTTGAGCTTCTGAATTAAGAAACTTAAGTAAACCGTTAATTAGATTTTGCTCATGAACCAAATCCTCTGATCCCTCATAATTATCAATCTCCTTTTCCTCTATATGCAAGACTCCCAAATCCTGCATTGATCGTGTAAAGGCACTTCGCTGATTTTCATGAGTCATTATGATCAGTTTTCTGAATTCGGTTTTCATGCTTCTTGCATTTTTCGGTTCTTCATGATCTTTTGTCCAGCCTTGGAGATGTTTTCTTTATCCTCCAGAAATCGCTTAATTTTGATTGTTGCGTCCTCCATCTCTGGAATTTGGACCTTCTCGTATAGATTCACTTTTTGAGTGGTCTTTTTACGAGCATTATCCAGGAGCTTAATCTGAGTTCCAAGAATGTCTATCTTGAAATCCAGTTCTGTTGCTTCTTTTAGAATTTCCATTCCTGCTGGTATCCATGCTGGGTAACTCCACCAACTAAAATCAGCCATTTTAAATGTAACCTTTTGAATTTTAGGAACTTTTACACCAATGACTAATTCATTTTCAACTCTCAATCCCTCAATGAATAGCACTTTAGGAAACTCTTCCCAGAAACCGGAGTTTTCCAATACACGGGACATGAGTCTGTCCTTTTCAACCTTCGCTGCATTCAACTTCTCTTGCCTCTCCTTTACTTCCAATCTCAAAGCAGTCTCCTTATTTTTCAAAATAGGCAAAGCTTTCTCCCGAATAGTCAATTGTTTCTTGAGCTCCTGTATAGTTGTTTTATTGTATTGGAATTTAAGTGACATGATTAGGCTGTTTGTTCTTCAGTAATTTTCCAGTACTTATTCAGAAACTCTTCCTTTATACCCACTTCATACCTCTCGAAATGTTTTTGCAAAAGCTCCCATCCAGTTTCTAACATTTCATCTATACTTATATTGATATCGACTGCAAGAAGCTTGATTGCATAATCCTTTGAGAAATTAAGGCACCTTACATCATATTCATTTAGATCAAATCCATTTTCTTTTTTCGTCTTGGCATCCATTGCATCGGCATATAGACGAATCAATGCATTCATTACCTGAGGGTGGTCCTCTCTGGTCTTTTTTCCAATAACGTTTTGCTTTAATCTTGATAAGCTCCTGAATGGGTCTACTATGACCTTACCAATATCTGAATCACGCTTTAGATAAAGCTGTCCTTCCGTGATATATCCTGTATTATCCGGAATAGCATGTGTTATATCCCCTTCATTAAGAGTGGTTACTGCAATCATCGTGATTGAGCCTCCATGTTGAAATTGGACCGCTTTCTCATAGATGGATGCTAGATCACTATAAAGCGAACCCGGCATACTGTCTTTTGATGGAATTTGATCCATTTTATTAGCAACTGTAGCAAGAGCATCTGCATACAACGTCATATCAGTCAATAATAGCAGCACCTTTTCCTTCTTGTCATTTGCAAAGTATTCTGCAGCGGTACAGGCCATATCAGGAATGAGTAATCGTTCCAACGAAGGGTCTTCCGAGGTGTTGATAAAACAAACAATTTTATCAAGCACCCCAGCAGATTCAAAGGTATTCTTGAAGAATAGAAAATCGTCATTGGAGAGTCCCATTCCACCCAAAATGATTTTATCCGCCTCAGCTCTAAGGGCTACATCCGCCATTACCTGATTGTATGGTTGATCAGGATCTGCAAAGAATGGTATCTTCTGACCGGTAACCAAAGTGTTATTTAAATCTATCCCGGCTATTCCAGTAGCCAATAGTACGTTAGGTTTTGCTCTATTTACGGGATTTACGGTTGAGCCTTTTATTATGCGTTCTTCACCAGATACTGGAGATCCATTATCTATAGGTTGTCCTAATGCATTGAAAAAGCGACCAGCCAGCAAATCACTTACTTCCAGCGTTGGTGGCTTCCCTGTAAAAATAACTTTTGATTGAGTTGAAACTCCTTCAGTTCCTCCAAAAACCTGCAATGTCACCAAGTCGTTAACAACACTTATGGCCTGTGCTGGTCTATCATTAATCCATGCGAGCTCTCCATATTTGATATTGCCAGCTTTTACCACACAGGTTGCTTTGGTGATTCGCTCAATTCTGGTATATGTCTTACGAAATGCCTTGGTTTGCATAACTTCCTGATTTATTGTTTATTAAATCACTGATCTGACCTTCATATTTCATAAATGAATCTGATTTGTATTCCGAAAAATTCATTTGCGCGACTAGATTGATCATGTTCTTAAACAAATCCCTAACCTGCTCAAACTCCTCAAATTCATAGTCAGTATTACACAATCCTAAAATGAAATTCAGCATGTATTTTTGACGATCCATTTCTGTTCTCATATCTATGTCATCAAAGGAGTTTTGCTGGATGATACCAAAATCAATCAATTCGCTTTTCCAGAAATTGATGTGATAGTCAATGGGGACTGCATCGTCACCAAGAATATTGATTTGGTCTCGTGCCTCTAGTCCTATCCTAAGAATATCTTTTGCTTTCTTAATCTCCTGAACCCAACCCTTCTGTATATTCTCATCACTATATTGCTGAAATTCCAGGTAGTCGAGGTATTTTGAGTATGAGGCTAATGGATCAATAGCCGGGTATCTTTTAGAGTCTGCTCTTTTTTGAGAGAGCGCATAAAAACATCTCGCCACCTTACTTGTGGATTCTGTTACAGGTTCTTTGAAGTTCCCTCCTGCTGGTGAAATCGTTCCGATGAATGTTACAGAACCACTTTCATCATTATACAGATTTACAATTCCAGAGCGACTATAGAAATTAGCAATTGTGGCTGGCAATTCAACCGGAAATGCATCCTGCCCAGGAAGTTCTTCCATCCTATTAGACATTTCACGCAACGCTTGCGCCCATCTAGATGTGGAGTCCGCCAAAAGCAATACTTTTAGTCCCATACATCTATAATACTCTGCGAGTGTCATTCCTACATATACAGAAGCTTCTCTGGCGGCTACAGGCATATTGGAAGTATTACAAATGATTGTAGTTTTGGTATCGAGCTTGTGTCCGGTAACAGGGTCAGTTAAGTTTGGAAACTCTGAAAATATTTCAACTACTTCATTTGCTCTTTCCCCACAAGCTACTATAATTAAAATGTCTGCTTCACTATTCTTTGCTATTGCCTGTTGCAATACTGTTTTACCTGTTCCGAAAGGACCTGGTATGTATCCGGTTCCTCCTTCCATCATTGGGTTTAAAGTATCAATCACCCTTAAGCCAGTTTGAAATATCTTTCCTGGTCTCAATTTTTCTCTAAATCCTCTTAAAGGTACTTTGACTGGCCATTTTTGCACCATTGTCACTTCCTGTTCCACCCCATTTTGATCCTCTACGCGAGCAATTACATCTCTAATTCCGTATTCACCTTCCGAGGCAATCCACTTAACAGTGAAAGACCCTTTCCAGGACAATGGCAACATGATTTTGTGGTCAATGTTTTGTTCTTTCACATTGCCTAACCAGTGACCGGCCATTACCTTTTCCCTCTCCTTGGCTAATGGTTCAAATGAAAATCTGGAATCATCATCTAACGGGCTGGTACTATCTCCTAACTCGATGAAAGTCCCTGACATTTTTTCCAGATCACTTTGTAACCCATCATATTTTTTAGAAAGGATACCAGGACCAAGTTCTACTTCCAACATTTTACCAGTAAACCTTACCTCAGTTCCAATTTGTATTGACTCAGAGGACTCGAATAATTGTGCAGACACAATGTTTTGTTGCACACGAATTACTTCCGCCTTTAACCATTTTCCAGCATTTACCAGACATACTTCATTCTGTGTTGCTGGACCATCTACTTCAACGAGCAGTAAGTTTGAAATTATTCCTTTTACTTTTCCAGTTGTCATACTAGTGGCATCTTTGGTGAAGAAGTTTTTTCTTTTAAATCTTTTATTAGGTTTTCGAATTTTTCTTTAGCCAATTCTCCTTTTGCAGCGAAACCTTTCCAACGGAACAGATGTATTAGCTTCAAGACATATGCAAACACAACTTCTGAACTAAAGGGCTCTTGCCAGCATTCGGCGAAATTCCAATAATACTCATTCACTTTCCTTTCTATTTCCTCCAGGTCATTCTGCTCTACCAATGGTGAGATCTGCATATTGACATCATCCACGGAAATCAAACCAGATAAGGATCGAGCGCTAGGAAAAAATGGCTCTACTGTTTCGCTTTCGGTATTTAAGAATGGATATGCCTTTATATTAATATTGGCTATGGTACGCTTAAGCTGGAATCTCCACTGGAAATAGGTTTGTAAGAAGGGAGAATCTATTTTTCCTACATGGTCATAGAAATATTGATTTAGAGAATGCTCCATATCTCTAAGTGTGAGCGAAGAAAAAGATCCGGAATTGTCATTTAGGTAATTGATCATATAGTCCGGTAGTGTATGGTATTCTCTTCGGTAATTTTCTAATACCTCTATAGGGTAATAAGATGGATTGACGAAATGTCGAATTTTGAAATCGTGATACTCTCTGAATAAGATGTAAAGCAGGTTTTGATTGTCACTCATCAATAGAAGGCACTTGTATACCCTTTGATCTTCTGTCGCAAGGTTTTCATGAATTAATTCAAGTATTTCCGTAAGTTGCTCTTGTGAATGAGAAGAATCTTCTATCTGTAGTTCCGGCAATGACGATATGAGGTAATAATATTTCATTACTTATCTTCAAACAGAATTTTTCTGACCGCTTTAGAGAGATAGCTTTTGAATAACATATTGAAATCTGCTTCAGTAAACGAAAGCTCATAACCATCTTTTTGGTTACTAATCTTAAATCCTGAGTCCAATTGGTAATTAGTGGTAATGACCAGTTCAGGCAAGATCGAATGAGTCTTCTTCTCTAACGTAGCTTTCATTTCCTCTAGTTTGGTAGGAATTGATAGCTGTAGATCCCTCCCTTCCTTCCAATTATCCAAAGTTGAAATGATAAGCTCTTTAACAAATTCCTGATCAGACATTAATTCGTTCGTCGGATTGATTAATGCTTCAGCCGTGATCATCTTGGTGATTTCTATACTTAAGTCCTGCTTAAATTGTTTTGCCTTTTGGTAGACTTCTGTCTCTACTGATGATCTATATTTTTCAGCTTCTTTTTTGGCTTTTGCAACTATTTCACTTGCCTCTTTTTCAGCTTCAGCAAGTCTTTCCTCTGCTTGTTGTTTGGTCTCATTAAGAAGCTTCTCAGATTCTTTATGAGCTTTATCCATTCCTTCATTAAATAATTGCTCTGCAAGAGCATCCAAATTATTAAGTTCGGCCATTGAGTAAATATTTATTGAATAACTAAAACAGGAACTGGACTATGAAATGCCATTTCCTGCGTTAAGCTTTCATGAAAAATTCTTTCTATGAAATTGTAACTCTTTGGAATTACACCAATCATTTCAATTCCATTATTCCTTGCAAACTCGATGAGCCCCCACGACAACTGTGCATGCTGAGAAAAGCTGGATGTTGTTGCTATCCCGTTCAGGTCCTTAAGTAGGATTTCACGGTTTCCCAGTTCCTTTTTGGTCATAGTTTTCTCATCTCGATTCAGCGTTATTAGATCTAAATCAAACTTGACTTTATCTGCTAACTGCACTAAAAAACTTAACCTGCCATGATCGACTGCTTCACTATAATCACAAGCAAGCCCTACCCGGTTCATGGGCGCCAATACCGCATTATTTGGAACTACAATAACTGGTACATTCACATTTTTGATAATCTTTGCAGTCTTTGTACCAAATAGCTCCCCTAACCCAACTGCTCCCTTTGTACTCATCACAATTAGTGAAATTGGTTCCTTTTCAATATAGTCTTCTACTACATCTACTACATCACCAATCATCTTAACCTTTGTGCAATTCTCTAACTCAGGTATTTTATTTTCAACCGCTGAGAAATTTTTATCAATACTTTTCTCTTCTTCATGCAACAACCCTTTCGCGTTATATCCTTCATCAGTATAGGGTCTATTGTAAGCATGAAATAACACTATATCGTATCCAAGCGCCTCATTGAATCTAACGGTTTCCACCAGAGCGTGAATCGATTGATCGCTAAAATCTGTTGGGAATAGAATTTTTTGAGTACTCATCGTTTGGTTTATGTTGTAATCTTCAAGATTGCTATTGAAACAAATTGAATTGCATCAAATCAAACTCTCATGTTACCAAATGATGCAGTTGATAACAGTACTCCCAAGATAAAGGTTATGGTTTCCTAGATTATGATTTCTCTCATAGACATGAATGCGATTTCGCATATAATTGATTGACCAGGATTTATTAGACAGAAGGATGATGAAATCTTGCTTAATACAATTAGTAGCTGAGGCTATTACTCAACTTTTAGTCCATCAACCGGATTGCTTTTAGCGACTCGTCTTATCTGGCTTGACATAACAATTGTCATCATTAATATCATAATCATCACCGCTATCACAATTCCTGAAAAGGTCATTGGCATGGGATAAGCATATAACATTTTCATATTGGCATCAATCAGTAAGTAGCTAAATGGTATACCTATAGTCAAGGAAACAATAGTTAGTACAGCATATTGCTTCATAATATTTCCTGCAATATTTCGCATCCGTGCTCCCAGGGCTTTTCTAATACTAAACTCTCTTGTCCTTCCAGTCACGTTTATTTTGACCAACCCATACAACCCCAGGGCGGCTAATAGAATTGCAATGGAAGCAACTGCATTGAAGAATTTCTCTGCAGTGTAAACCTGGTCAAAGAAATAAGACCAAACACCAGCTTGTTCACCTCCCTGAAATGGAGTTTCCGGGAATAACCTGGCCCAAGATCCCTGTAGACTTTCTTTTACATCTTCCAGTTTGCCTTCTTGAGATTTGATGGATATGTAGTTATAGGAATTCTCATCAGCAACCCTAAATACAGTAGGCCTTGTTTTGTCATAGAAGCTATAAAGGTGGAAGTCCTTTACCACACCAACGATCTCGTATCTATTAATATCTGATTTGAATACATGGCCAATTGGATTACTCAAACTTAGGTTATTAACCAGTTCTTCATTTACGATCAATGATGTTTTATCATCCTCAAAGTTTGATTTAAAGAATCTTCCTTCCTTCAGGTTAACTCCATGGGTTTGCAAATAACCTGGCTCGATACTAAGAGACCTTGCTTCAATCTTTTTATCAGGTTGGCTTAAAACTATTGTTTCTATTTCTTTACCCAGATGATGTTCCGATCCCGATATTGAGATTACATTTGGATCTTTTATTAATTCAGCCTTCAAACGTTCAAATCCGATTGAGTTCACTCTTGCGTAGACTGTTTGCTTTTGGTTATAGCCCCAACTTCTATTGTGCTGAAATTCTACATTTTGAGCAAACATTACAGCTCCAGTGATTCCCGTACAGGCAAGAACTATTTGTACTCCCAACAGCATCTTGGTCACCGGACTTTTCTTCCCAAGTTTTACTGAGCCTTTCAATATTCCAACGATCTGAAATTTCGAAATATAGATTGCCGGATATCCTCCAGAGATTAATCCGGTAATTAATATTAAAACGGGTAGAAATACCCAGAAATTAAGATTATTAAAATCAAGTAGCAGCAACGTTCCGGAAAGATCACTAAACCAAGGTAAGATGAATAAATAAGATAGCAGCAAACCTAAAGCCAGAGCTAAAGTAGTGATTACTATATTTTCCAGCAGAAACTGAAGGATTACCTGACTACTGTTTGCTCCAATTACTTTCCTAAGGCCAATTTCCTTCAGTCTTTTAGCAGCTGACACTATCGCTATGTTGACATTATTGAAACATGCTATCAATAGCATAAAAATGGCTATTATAGGTAGGCCAATTCTTGCTTCTACATTATCATCATAACTGATGTCTTCCAGAATAAATGAAGATCGAGCATGCAGAGTATTTAAAGACTCAAGTTTGAATTTCGAAATGGACCAGTCGCTTTCTTTACTATTTTGAATTAATCGATACTTGTCTAACCCTTGCTCCAAAATTTTGAAGTCAGATGATTCATCAAGCTGTATAAGCAAGCCTGTGTTGTAAAGTGACCAGTCCTGTGACACATATTTTGGATCAAAATGCTCAATGTTTGAGTAATTGATCAGGAAATCAAAAGAGATTGCATGTGCATCGGGCAACTTCTCAGCTACACCAGTTACAATGAAATTTTTCTTAAAGTGTTCATTAAATATGATCCTGATAGTCTCTCCTATTGGATCAATAGCACCAAAGTACTTTTGTGACATTTGATGAGATAGTATTATCGTACTTTGATCTTGCAAAGACTCTTTATCTCCCAGTCGAAGTGGAAATGTCATAATCTCCAGAAATGTAGGATCCACCAGTCTGATACTTTCATGAAATACATCTTCTCCCCTCTTCACAACAACATTTCTATCCTCTATTCTGGTTGTACTCCTGATTTGCGTGAATTCATTATTAACATGTCTGTAAAGCGGTACAGGGGCTTTTCCATATTGCTTCTCTGTTCCGTCGATATTCACAAAGTATGTCAACAAGTAAGTATCATTTTTATTAACATGGTGTTGATCTATACTCTTATCCTGTTCCAGGAAAGAAAACACCATAATGCTTATTCCAATAGCCACTGCTAAGCCCAAGATGTTGATAGCAGTTGTAAATGGATTCTTAAGTAATGACCTAATCGTAGTTTTGAAGTAGTTAGAAAACATAAATTTTTTGAGGTTTTGACCCTGTTATATTAGTATAAGTTCTATTATATATAACTAATATACGGCTTCAAATTCTTATTTGTTCTATAAAATAGAATTAATTACGATTCAACTTTAAGACCATCTGCAGGATTAGTAGATATAACCTTTCGTATTTGAGAAAAAATTACAGACAGTATGACCAATAAAAGCAATGCGACAGCAAAAATGATACCCCATGGAGACATGGGCATTGGATATGCATAAAGAAGATCCAGGCTTGCTTTAATCAGTATATAACTTACAGGTATTCCACAACAAATTGAAACAAGAGCAAGAACGATATATTCATTTGTAACCAAGCTCGCCAGATTCCATTTACCAGCCCCCATTACTTTCCTAATACTAAACTCTTGATACCTACCTGCTATGTTCAAACTAACCAAACCATATAAACCTAGTGAAGCTAAGATTATAGCAAGAATGGCAAGGATTCTGTAAAACTTATAAGCAACTTCCAATAATGAAAAATAGTCACCCCATACATCCTCCTGATATCCGCCTATGAAAGGAATATTAGGATATAATTCGGCCCATAGATTTCTTAGTTGAATATAGCTATCAGTATAATAAACAGGGTTCACACGGGCTACCAGGTACCGCCTTTCTTCAGGGTTGGTAACTTTAATTATCGATGGTTTAATTCGTTTAAAAAATCCTTCTACATGAAAGTCCCTTACCACACCTTTAACACGATACTTATCCCCTTCTATTACTAGAGACGCAGCAGTAGGATTTTCTAACCCCACTAATTGCACAAATGATTCATTGACAAGAATTGACTTTTCATCTACAGGATTAAACAATTCTCCTTCAACAGGCATAACTTCAAGTATTTTTGGATAATCTGCATCGACTTCAAATTTCGTGACCTGATAAGATTTGCCTGCATATTGGACCACAGTTGAATCCCTGGCTTTACCAAAATGATCCTTAGCTCCTGTTATAGATATAATATTAGGGTTACTCTTTAACTCATTGGATATAATATTATATGCAGCATTATTTGGGATATGTGCATAAATCATATTCTGTTGATTATATCCCCAGCTTTTTAAGTTTTGGTAGTCACTATTTTTAGCAAACATAATGGCTATTGCAATAGCTGTACAGGTAATTATCAGTTGAATTCCCAACAATGTTTTGGTCAATAGGTTTTTCCTACCAAATTTCACAGCCCCTCTAAAAATTGTTATTGTTTCAAATTTTGAGATATAAATCGAGGGATAAATTCCAGAAATAACTCCAGTAGTTAAGAGTAGTCCGCCAACAAAAAGCCATAAAACAGGATCCGTAATCACCAACGGATTATCCCATGAACCCAGACTTAACTCCTTCATTCCTGGATTAAAGAGTGTTATACAAAGAATAAAACCTATAATTATCGCAATTGAAGTCAGTACAAGGTTTTCTGATAGAAACTGAAATATAATCTGTCCCCTACTTGCTCCAATCACTTTCCGCATTCCAATTTCCTTCAATCTTCTGGCAGCAGAAACAATAGCAATATTGATATAATTAAAGCAGGCCAACAACAGTATCAGGATAGCAATAAATGGTGTCCCTTTTCTCGCTTCCTCATTATCATCAAATGAAACGCTATCCACAAGATCCCTTGCTCTAAAATGTAAGTCATTGAGAGCTATAAACTCATATTTTGCAACAGGCCAGTCGTTTTCCTGAGAGTTTTGAATCTCAACATACTTTCCCATACAGGAAGAGATATAGTTAATTTGTGAGGGATCGTCTAACATGATGAATGTCGCATCCACCATACCGTTCCAATCTGAATAATCTGTGACCCTTTGTAGATAATTAATATTTATCAGGAAGTCAAAATCAATAATGTGAGCTTTTGGAAATTCTTTAGTAACTCCGGTTATTGCATAATTATCGCATTCACCATCTTCCGTTGTGATCGTTAAAGTTTGTCCAACTGGGTTTTCATCACCAAAGTATTTCTGAGATGTTCTTTCACTGATAATGACAGTATTTCTCTTTTTTAACGTATTTGATACTCCCCATTTTAGAGGAAAGCTGAACATGGTAAGAAACGAAGGATGCACAAAACGCACAGATTCATGGAATGAGTTTTGATCGTAAGTTACCACTGCCCGGCTATCTGCTATTTGAGATAAATGTCTAATCTGTGGGAAGTCTTCTTTTAAAAAATTAGCTAATGGGGCCTGAGTAATTCCAAAATGTTCATTCTTTCCGTTTCTATCCACATGAAAAGTTGCAAGAAATACCTTATCCTTATTCTTGTGGAATCTATCCATATTGTAGTCCTGACGAAAGAAAGCATATGTAACGAGTGCTACACCAATTGCAATGGATAAACCGATAATATTAATTAGAGAGCTTAGAGGATTCTTCTTTAACCCTCTTATAGATGTCTTAAAATAGTTTTTGTAGAGGTTAATAAAGTTAAATCTGCTTCTGGAGGTAATTTCCCTGAGTGCAAATGGACGAAGAAAGTTGATTACCTGAAACCAAAAAAAGACAAATCTCAAGAACCAGATTCTATCCTCAAGCTCGTAATAGTACTCCTCAAGATCCCCGAGAATTTCTTCTAGCAGTTCACCCCTGCAAAAAATTGAGAGGATCTTTTCTACTATTCTTGGGAAGCTATTCATTGGATGCCTCATCTTTAGGATTCAACTTTTAGTCCTTCCGCAGGATTCGTTCTTGAAATCTTTCTGACCTGAGTAGCAATTACAAGTAGAAGCAAAGAAAGTAAAATAACAATGGCTAAAATCACTGAGCCAATAGTTACAGATTGGGCGTACTTAAACAGTATGTCCAGATTCTTTTTCACTAAAAAGTAGGTCATTGGAGCTCCAACAATCATTGCGATAATCGCCAACATTGAATAACGTTTGATTACATCAATGGCCAGGTCACTAAGTTTAGCTCCCATTATCTTTTTAATACTAAATTCTTTTTGACGAGCTAATGTATTAAATACAATCAGACTATAAAGACCCATGCCGGCAATCAATACTGTTATCGTTGCAAGAATGTCATTGTACTCTTCCATAATGTCAATTTGATCATAAAACTGACCCCAGACATCCTCCTGATGACCCGCTATAAATGGAGTAGCTGGAAATTGCTCTAACCAACTTGTATTAAGGTCTGCAAAGAATTCTGTTGATTTTCCTTCTTCACATTTCATAGAGATGTAACGACTATCTTCTACCGGAGTATTCAAGATCACTGAAGGTTTAATTGCACTGTAAAAGTTAAGGTTATGAAAGTCCCTAACAACTCCAACAACAACATAGGAATTCCCTGAAAAGCTAAACTCACCTAATTCCCCTAATCTTTGATAAAGTAATTCGTTAACAAGGACTTGCTTATAGGAATCATCACTAAAATTGGCGCCATTAACAATTTCAATTTCAGCCATATCTACAAATTGCCCGCTCAATCTAAAGACATCCAGTTCAATTGAGCTGGTATCAAATTGTACCATTACCGAGTCCTTGTTGATCCCAAGTTGATGTTGCGTCCCGGTGAATGCTGTTATTACATCTGAGTTTTTGGCATACTCAGTTATCCAATTGATTTCCTCAGGAGAGCTTGTTCTGATGTATACAATATCATTAGGATTGTATCCCCAACTTCTGGTATTTTGGTACTCTTTGTTTTGTGTGAACACAACAGCGGTATGTATTGCATTACAAGCAATAACAAATTGAGCTCCAAGTAATATTTTGGTGATTAAGCTGTTTTTACCAAATTTTAGTGTGCCTTTAAAAATTTTGTCAGGCTCAAATTTCGCGATATATATTGATGGGTAGACACCAGAAATCAAGCTTGTTACAATTAAGACTGAAAGAATGCACACCCAAAATAATGGATCTGTTATGCTTATTGCCAACTTAATACCACTCAATGAGTTAAACCATGGTAAAATCACTAACAAGGAGAACAAAACACCCAGAATAAGAGCAAAAGCAGTAACAACCAAATGTTCTGTCATGAATTGAGATATGATTAATCTCTTGTCTGCTCCTATTACTTTTCTAAGACCTATCTCTTTTAATCGTCTTGCAGCACTGGCAATTGCTATGTTTATGTAATTGAAGCAAGCCAATGCAAGTATTAAAACCGCAGCTATAGGCAAGGTGACCCTACCTTCATAATAGTTATCATGAGACAGCTCATTTTTGAGCTGTCGCGATGCAAAATGTAATCCACTAAATTGTTGCAGGCCAAAGGATTCAATCCTATTATCAGAAACTCCCTCATTGTAATTAGTTATGTAATTCTTTAAGCCAAGTAATACAGTGCTCACATCATTAGGGTCCACTATTTGCAGGAAAGTGCCATCAATCATTTCGCCCCATTCAGATGTTCTTAGATCATATTTAAACGCATTTGAAATGTTTATGAGAAAATCAAACTTTAAAGCATGCGATATGGGAAAAGGACTTGCAACCCCGGCAATTCGGAATTTCACCATTTCACTTCCCATGTTCACTTCTATTTCCTGACCAATTGGATTTTCATATCCGAAATACTTGTGAGACATGTCATGGCTTAGTATGATCGAGGAATCATCATTAAGCTCCCGGGACACTCCCCATTTTAGCGGGAAACTAAACATTTCAAGGAAAGCTCCATCAACAAACAGAATCTCTTCATAGTGGACATTATCCCGATATTTAACAACTGTCTGCTCTTTTGAAACTCTTGAAAATTTAGAAATTTCACCCATATCATCATGGAGTGTAGTTCCCAAAATAATTGGAGAATGACCGTATTTAACCAATTGTCCATTTTGCTCCAACTCCAAAGTTGTTAAATAAATTTGATCCTTATTTTCATGAAACTGGTCAATTCTGAAGTCGTGTGAGAGGAAAGCATATATGGTCACACACATACCTATCGCTATGGTCAAACCCAAAACATTGATAAAAGAAGAAAGAGGATTTCTTCTTAATGTTCTGATAGAGGTTTTCAGGTAATTAGACAACAATAATAAATAGATGATTCTCTGCCTATCAATAAACTCCCTGATTGAATATGGACGAATGAAATTGATCGCCTGAAACCAAAATAAGAAAGGTCTTTGCCATCTTGGGTATTCCTCCAGTTCGAAGTGGTATTCTTCCAGGTCTCCCAGAATCTCTTCCAGGAAATCTCCTTTACAAAAAAATCCCAGAAGCCTTTGAACTGCTTTTGGGAGCTGATACTTGGATGGATCCATATAGCATTTTTACTTTGCTACATCAATTGACAAATCTGGTATTTGCTGCCACAAATTCACTTTCAGGTCTCGGCTTTTTTGTAGAGCACTTTTCCCAGAAGCTGTGATCTTAAAAATTCTTTTTCTCCTACCCCCTCTCAGGTCAGTAGCTCCTCCCATACTTGATTCGATATAACCTTTCTTCTCAAGTCTGTTTACCGTGCCATGAACAGCACCAATAGTAATAACTCTATTAGTTTGATCTTTCAGAATTCTTCTAATAGCCAATCCATATGCATCATCCTTCAGCATTACAATCATCAATAGAATCAATTCTTCAAGTTCTCCTAAATGGTCTTTACTCATATTATTCCTACTTTATATAACAAATATAACAGATTGCATTGATATTTGTTCTATTTATTATAACATATTATGGTTGATCCGAACTGGAACGTTTATACTTACCTAGTTCCGAAGTTGGTGCTATTACAGTACTGTTCCACATTTCGGGTGAGTAAGCGAATTCTCTTTTGAATTTTACAGATTTTGGTTCAGTGACATTTTCAAAAGTTTCAGCATCAATTTCTTCACGATCAAGGACCAGATATTCCCAATAAGCTTCGGTATCGAAATAGAGTTCTGTTGAGAACTTAATTTCATTTAATTCTTTGTCGTATAAAAATCGCTTTTGCTTTTTCTTAATTGTAAAATCACGTTCAATGGAAGCACTTTCGTTTTGTTGTGCGTAAATATATTTGGGATAGTAACCCTTCGCCCCTTTCTCGAATATGACTCTACCCTTCTTATATTTCATAGAGTGTCCTAATCCCATTAATTGGAAGTTTTCATTGTCTTTGCCGGGAGCATAATTATAATCCAACTGAAGTACAGCAAATGATTGTGTTGAAACATAAATTCTACCTTCGAACAACCCTCTTCTTTTTGGGGTGAAAGAGATGTCGTATACTAACTCATCATTTAATATGGTCAAATCATTCAATGTATAATTGTACTTCCCCATACTATTCAGGAATTCCCAATTCTCACCTTTAAGTGACGCATAATTCTTGAGAATGAAGTTCATTGAATATTTTAAAGAACTCGAACTTAAATGATAATTGATAGAATCCTCCAAATCTTCCTTCCAGGTAGAATCCGGTGTTTCCTTGTGGCCAACTTTAGTGCTAAAAATACCAGTTCTGAATTTGTAATAGGTTTCAGTTGTCTTGTTGGTTTCTTCAATGTCTTTGAAAAAGGTTGCCAGCTTTTCTTCCAGGACTTTCGATAGATCTTTCATTGAGCTTTCTTCTAACGAAATTGCTTGTACAGGCACAAGTTTTTGTTTCCCTTCATCCTCATACAACTCCAGAATTGCATCCTGGTATTCAACAAATTCTTTGGGCATTAGGTCATAGAATTCATTGAATGTCTTTTCATCTAACCCTACAAAGTTCGATCTTTTAAGAACTATCTGGTTCTTATCAGGGAATGGTGCATTCTCATATTTGTGGAAGAATACCTTCTGCTTATTGGTAGATTTTACGTAATTGCTATCATACCTTTCTACCACTCTTTCAAGTATTTGTTCTACAGTTAATGGTTCTGAGTTTACCTGAAATTCCTGAAGATTAATTGCTGCTGGTTTCAGGTGTACAACAGGATTGTAGAAAATTTCCTTTACAGTAGCGTAGTAAGTCTCATACCCAATATAGCTGATCATTACTGTGTCACTTTCAGCTATTCCCTGCACATTAAGGACATACTTACCTTCCGAATTAGAGATCGTACCAATGCTTGTTCCTTTTACACCGATACTGGCAAATGCCAAAGGCTCATTTGTTTTGGCATCAATGATTTTTCCAGTCAGGGTTTTTTCTGCTGCCCAGGTTGGTATTTGAATTAAGATTATAAATAGAAATGCTAGTCTTTTCATTTTGTTGTTGTGAGTGAGTTATTTTGATGATGCCAAACCATAATAAAAGGTTGCTTGGCTAAGTCATTTTTATAATCACATTACCTTTTTTTAAATCTTGGTCCACATAACGATGCGCATCTGATAGTGATTCAAACGGGTAGACTTTATCTACAAATGATTTAATAATTCCATTTTCCACCATCTTACTCAAAGTCAATAGATCTCTTTTATTGTCACTAGCGAACTGGAATATGACCCTTTTGTCTTTTAAAAACCGCCTGGTCAATAAGGCAATGAACATGTATAAAGTTTTCGGGTTTCCCATTAAAAAAGCTCCCCCTGCATTCAATAAATCAATACATCTGTAGTAAGGAGCATTACCAAAAATATCAAAAATGATATCATACTTCTTGTCTAGCTCCCAGAACCTTATTGACTCATAATCAATAACTTCGTCAGCTCCAGCTTCTTTTAAAAGTTCAAATTTTCCCTTTGAATCAACACAAGTAATATGGGCTCCCATATCTTTAGCAATCTGAATGCTATATGTACCTATACTGCCTCCAGCACCATTGATTAAAAGTCTATCTCCCTTTTTGATTTTCGCTTTTCTCATGAAGTGCAGTGCATTAAGTCCACCAGTTGGAATAGTGGCAGCTTCATCTGGATTCATTCCTTCTGGAATTTTACTTAGAGGGTGATCCTTTGGCAGACATATATATTCTCTGTATGAACCCATTCTAAGTCCGGTAGGTCCATAAACTTTTTCTCCTACCTCATATTCTGTGACTTCACTTCCAACAGCTGTAATTTCCCCTGAGAACTCCTGACCAATTACTTTCACTCTTGGTTTAAGTACTCCCATATAAAGTCTTAGAGGCAACCAGAAAAGAGGATGAATCTTAAAACTTCTTAGCTCGCAATCTCCTTTTGTAACAGTGGTTGCGATTACTTTAAGCTGCACTTCATTTTCCTTTGGTTCAGGAATTCCTGCTTGTTTGAGCTCCATTACATCCGGAGTTCCGTACGCTGTTAGGATCATTGTTTTCATTGTATTTTCCATACTAAGCACCGAGTTTTGAAAATGCTTCAAACACTAAAAATGCTGGCCATACGATTGCTTTAAGCACACCCAAAGCTCCCATCCAAAATCCTGCAGCAGTACTAATATTGTAAGCTGCTGAACCGAAGAATCCCAGGCCATAGAAACAACTAGGCCTGGAACATTTATATTTCTTTTCTTCACTCATTTTCAACCAGTTAAACATTAAAAATATACTCGATACATTAGGTTCGGGAAGAATCCAAATTGAGTTAGATACCCAACAGAACCAGGTTCCGACGCATCATAGAATTCGTTGATTCTACCTTTATTATTTGTGATGTTATCAAGATTTAAGAATAGTTCATGAGTAGCTTTTGGCTTATTCCATTTGTAACTTGCAGAAAGAATAATCTGGTATACATCTTCAATGCTGTTTTCATATGCCTTTGAGTAATCCCAGTAATTGTTGTTCTCCGGATCAACTGCAAGATTCCCTTGTTCGTCTCTCAGAAGTGGTATGATTTTCTGTCCACCTGCAAAGAATATTTTAGAGTTTAGTGCAAGTGTCTGATTCTGCTTTTTGCCCAATTTGGTAAACTCCTTACCGAACAGAAGATTAGCAAGATAATTTCCATTATATCTGGTATTTCGTTCAATCCCATCAAGCGCAGTGTATTTAGATTGATACAGAGAAGTATTTACCATGTAGTAAAAGTTTCTGTTAAAGAATCTTTCCAATGAAATTTCTACACCATAATTCTTTCCTGTCCCTTCATTTACAAGATCAATGTATTGAAATTCAAGTCCCTCATTAATAGTAGCATAATAGCTGTTTGGATCATTTGCGACTGGCAGATTGTATAAATCCTGATAATATCCTTCGATTTTCGCTCTGATGTTTTTACCAAACCTTTTCTCGTAACCCAGTACATAATGGTGTGCTTTGAGAAGACCTAAGTTTTTATTTGGCTCGGTAAGGGATCCGTCTTCTTGTTCAACTTTGGCAAAGTAGTTATGGATACTTTCCATGTTGCTGTGTTTACCATAACCTGCATTTAGTGATCCGCCGTTATTTAATCGCAAGCTGAATGCGACTCTTGGTTCAATTGTGCTCTTGTTATTTAAAAGGACATTCATATTATGAACACCAGAAACCATTGTTAGCCTTTCATTGATTCTGTATTTCCAGGAAACAAAATTTCTTACAGTTGAGACATTTTCATTGAAGTCCACCAGCGTTGTTCTATCGCCAGGAGTTTCCGTAAACTGGCTTTGGAAGAATTCATATCCTAATAATGCGTATTTACTTCCTACCTGAATTTTATGCTGTGAATTGATTTTATTATTATAAGTTACAGAAGCACGATACGATGATTTCTTTAGTCTTCCAATCAGGTTTCTGGTATAATCCACTGTGGAGTCTCTTAAATGATTCCCTTCTTCATCAAATATTTGAATAAATCGATCCTCATATATGTCATCATCTATACCTTCATGGGAATAAAGTAACGTTGAATTGACATAGCTGTTTTTATTGATATTAAAGGTGTGGTTGATACCTTGATTAAGCAGATATGATCGCTTCTTGTAATCTTCGTTGATATCAGCAATCATAAATCGATTCCCTGGAGTCTCCCAGGTATCTGGCTTCACATCTTCAAAAAGGAAACTACTGTAACCGCCTAATCCGAAAACTGAAAATGTCCCTAAACTCTTAGTAGGAAAAACCAATTTATAAGAAGCATCCTGAAACTTTGGAATACCATTAATATCAGCTAACCCAAGGTCTGCTATAACAGAAGCTGTTGAATAACGATAGTTGGCAATGAATGAACCTCCATAACCTTTCTTAAATGGTCCTTCAAGGGTAATATCAGTTCCCAGTAGACCAAACCCAAATACTGCTTCATACTTTTCATTGTTACCTGCTCTGAGTTTTACATCATAAACAGCGGAGAGAGCGTCACCATATTCTGCCGTAAAAGCACCTGTATAGAAGTCAGAAGTTGCCAGCACATTGTTGTTAAGAGTACTAACAGCTCCTCCTACTGCGCTCTGATCTCCAAAGTGATTAGGGTTAGTTATTTGAATTCCCTCAAGTCTCCACTGGACATACTTAGGAGAATTACCTCTTACTATTATGTCATTACTTCCGTCTTGTGTAGCTGTAACACCGGCAAAGTTTGACATAATTCTGGAAGGGTCATTAAAGCCACCAGCGTACCTACTTGTTTCTTCGGAAGAGATGGATCTTGCACTTAGCATTGCCATATCATTTGCAGCTTCACCTTTATTGACATTTGCCACTATAACTACCTCTTCCATCTTAACCATGGATTCCTGCATAGTTAAATTTAAAAGTACCTCCTTCCCAGAATTAACTACTACATTAGGAATTACCTTTGGCTCATAACCTATGTATGAAAGTTCAAGATTTATTCTTCCCGTTGGAACATTCTCAATTCTAAAGTTTCCATTAATATCGGTAGTCGCTCCTATTATTGGATCGCTTCCCAATACAATGACCGTCGCTCCTATCAGCGAGGTGTTGCTTTCGTTATCTTTAATTACACCTCTGATTGTTTGAGTTAGTTGTTGTGCGCTTGTTACACCGAATACCAATATTAGGCTTGCAAGTGTGATTAGTTTTTTCATCGCAATAGTCTTATTCAAGTAATAAACAATTAGTTCTATATTATATAACATATAAAACGGACATAGCCATCCATAAGTTTTATTTTATATAACAAATATACGTCAGTTAATAAAAATATGTTCTATTAAATAGATATAATTGATTTATCGAATAATTTAAGGTATTCATCGATCTCCTTTAGCACTATTCAGTTAACCATTATAGATTGATAATGCGTTTGGAACCGCTTATTAGAAACAAGACTTACTCGTAACATGAAACTTTTTAGTATTCTGATATTTATGATCGGAGTTTTCACAACCAATGTGCTATATAGTCAATGCACAACTTACGGAACAACAGTTGATATTGATTTCAACGGTACTTGCAATGAGACATCTAACAGAAACCATAATGATGTAGGAACAATTACTATAATTGGAGATTTATCATTCAGTAGTGGAAGATTTACAGTTAGAGGCCCAGTTGTGGTTGAAGGTAGTTTAACTTTCACTGGAACTGCTAGCTTAAGAATTTTAGTAGATGGATCATTGCGTGTTGCCGATGGAGGTACTGTAACTGGACAGGTTGTCGAAATTGGCGCAAATGGGTCTCTTACTATAGATGCAAACGGTTCAATGTCTGCTACTACTCTGACCAATGATTGGTCAGGACCTGCCACTAATAACATCATCGTTAATGGTGATCTCACTGTTTCTGGTACTTTCACAAATGGAACCGACGGAGCAATTGCTGGCTCTGGCACAATAGATGCCGACATAACAGATAATGGTTCATCAACTTTCACAGGAACACACAACGGAACTTGCACCGGTGGATGTAATGGAACCTTGCCTGTAGAACTTATCTCTTTTGAAGCTTCCAACAACAATGGCAATTGCAAGTTGAACTGGTCCACTGCCACCGAGCTAAATAATGATGGTTTCGAAATAGAGAGAAGTTATAATGGGGTTGACTTTGAAGTAATTTCATTTGTTGAAGGAAATGGTACGACTAATGAAGTTAAGAATTACCAATTTCTAGATAAAGAAGTGGCAGCAGCGGCATACTATAGATTGAGACAAATAGATTTTGATGGAGCGTTTGAATATAGTCCTACCGTCTACTATCAACACAATCGATTTTCCAATTTAAATTCAATTAAGGTTTACCCAACGAAATACAATGGATCAATACAACTTTCTGATTGGCCAAACGAAATAGCAACTATCAAAATCATATCACTTTCAGGAGTCTCAGAAAATTACGATGAAGTTTTATCAAAAAATAAGGCAGAATTATTGATTAATGAATTTTTATCGAGTCCTGAAACGGCACTGGGTACATACTTAATACATATTGTCACCCAAAATGGTAGTTGGTCAAACAGGGTAATAAAGTAGCTAAAATCACATAGGTTCGCCAGAAGGAAAATACATTGTAAATGTAGTGTGATCATTCTCTACACTTTCTACCTCAATGTAACCTCTATTTAGTTTTACAAGGTCATAAACAATATTCAGGCCTAAGCCACTACCCTTTTCACCCTTTGTCCCGTCAGATACCTTTTCTTCATTTATCTCATAAAGGTTGTCTAACTTTTCTTCCGGAATACCTATTCCTGTATCGGATACTGTTACCCTTATTTTTCCATTTTCTTTATAAGCGCCAAGAGTGATCGTCCCTCCTTCCGGAGTAAACTTAAGTGCATTACCTGTCAGGTTACGGATGATAGTCATGAAACCATTCAGATCGACCCAACCTTTGACAGATTTAGGAATATCGGTCTCTAATTTGATTGATTTTGATTGCGCCTGTAATTCAATACTGCTAAGGCATTCTTCCAGAGTCTCTTTTATATTTAAGTACTCAGGATTATATGGCATAGAGCCTTCTTCCTTCATCGCCCAACTTAACAGGTTATCAAGAAGGTTTAAAACTCCATCAGATGCCGTATTTAAATGACCCGACATCTCCTGAAGTCTTTTATCTTCCTTGGCGTCATACTCTGATTCTAAATGGCTTTTAATAATCGAATAAAACCCTAGCATTAGATTCATTGGTCGTCTTATGTCATGAGAAATAATTGAGAAGAACCTTGATTTTGTCTTGTTTAGCTCGGTTAAATGTTCGTTGGCTTGAGAAAGCGCTTCGTTCTTTTCAGTTATTTCTTCATTCTGATTGTATATCTCATTATTCAGCAAACCCAGTTGATGATTGGCTTTTTGTTTGGATTGATAAAATAAGAAAAGCACTATGGCGATTACCAAAAGCAGTCCAAGTCCTACATAAGTTGCAGTCTGTTTTACTTGAGAATACTTCAACTCCGCAACATACCTTACCCTCTCCCTTTCATAAGAAAATGCTATTGAGTCGCGCTCTTTCCTAAACTCATTTTCGGCTTCCAGCTTGGCAATCCTTTTGGATATTGACTCATTGTAAAGACTATCTGACAACATTTTATGCTTTCTATGTGCCTCGTACGCGTTTTTATAGTTGCCTAGCTTATTTTCAACTTCAGCCAACTCCCCTGCTGCATCTCTCACAATAGTCGGATATCCAATTTCCTCAGCAACTTCAATAGCCCTTTTAAAATACTTTTTGGCCATCACCAAGTTTCCTTTTCTTGAATGAGTCTGACCCAGACCTACAAGGGAATAAATTAGCGAAACCCTATCATTAATTTCATTGCTTAATTGAATTGCCTGATTCAGATAATTTAGAGCTTCATCATATCTTCCTTGCTCTGTATAAACCTCACCAATATTGATATAACTACCTGCCAATCCCATTTTATCATTAACCTGCTCTTGTATTTCAAGAGATTTCTGGTAATTCTCTAAGGCCTTATCCAACTCCTTCATTTTCCAATAAATCACACCAATATTGTTGTATGAAGTAGCTGTTTTGCGCAGTTCTTTCTGATTTATCTTAATTTCCAAAGAGCGATTATGATATTCAAGAGCCTTTTCGTACTCACCTTGTGTAGAATAAACTGTAGCAATATTGTTGTAATCGCCGCTCATAGCGAATGTATCTCGTATTGCTTGGTTAATTGTAAGTGATTTAAACAATGATTCTAAAGCCTCAGAGTAGTTTCCTCTTTGCCTGTAGATAATTCCTAATCCTCCAAATGCTCTTGCCTCCCCTTGCTTGTAATCTATGAGTTTAGCATCTTCTGCAACCTGCAGATAAAGTTTCCTTGCTTCATTGTAATTCCCTTGGGTCATGCAAACCCAGGCTTTCAAATCATTAGCATCTATTACTTTTTCTGCCAGTTCTAGTTTTTCCGCCAATTCAATGGCCAGATTAGCGTGTTTATAAGTATTCGCTGAATCCGAATATTGATACTCGTAAGCTATAGCGATATAAATATCTACTCTTTGTTTTTCTGTAGCGTTAGAGATAAGTGAATTAAGAGAATCGATCGTTGGCTGATGTTGAGACATGGCGATACTGGTCGTGCATAGCAGTATTGCGATACCTACGTATTTTATGATATACCTAAATAAGGTATGTTGCCAATTACTATATGTTCCCAACTTTTTTACTTTCCGAGTATGTTCCAATAAATTGTCCGCTGAAATATAATTAATTAGAACAATCTCCGTCAATTTAAATGATTAAAGGTAGAAAATATAGGTTGAATGCAATCAGGTGAAATCCATATAATTGAAATTCTTCAAAAAAACAGTGAAGTAAAGTCAATACATCTCACTGAAATGATGCTGGCAAAATGGCCTGAGGAGCTATTTGATCATAAAATTGAAGAGGTTTACCTGGAATATGTAGTCTGTCCAGTATCCTGCCTAATAAAGTTATTCAAAATTAATTCAATCAAAAGATTGGGACTGATCGGAATTGCGGAAACCGAAGAGGATTTGGATGAAGAAGTAGGGTTGTACGAATTACCAGCAGAGATTGGACAGCTTCAAGATTTAGAAGAATTAGATATCAGTGAAAATAGCCTTGTTACACTTCCAGATACGCTGCAAAACTTACATAAATTAGTAAAATTAAACTTAGGCTGGAACAATTTTCAACCTGATTCAGAATTTCACTTTCCAAATACAATTCAGGACCTTGATCTATCTTCAAATGGATTAACGAAGATTCCTCAGGAGGTCTTTGAGTTACCCCATCTGGAAAACTTATACCTACAGCATTGTCAAATAAAATCTAGCCCTTCATTTAAGGACCTGGAGTCACTGAGGAGTTTGGATTTGGCTTATAACAAAATGGGCTCAATCGAATTTGACGAATCATTAAATCTTCATTCTCTGGTGTTAAAGGGTTGTGAACTAAAACAGATTCCTAAGTCACTATATCCAATGACCTCTCTTCAAAGGTTGAACCTGGAAGACAATCATATTACTGATGTTCCGGCTGATATTGGACATTTATCGGAGTTGATTGAAATAAACATCTCCAGAAATGACATCATGAGAATTCATCAGGATATAGATAAGTTGCAGCAGCTACACGTGTTAAATGTGGATAGGAATGATTTGAGATCTATTCCGAAATCTTTAGGAAAACTTCAAAAGTTAACTCGTCTTACTATTTCAAATAATAAGATTCAGGAGCTTCCTTCTGCATTATATGAGCTAACAAACCTTGTTACCTTGAATGCCAATTGGAATGTGCTTTCTCAGATTTATCCAGGCATAGGAAAGATGAAACAGCTCAAGCATCTCAATTTGCACTCTTGTAAACTATTGTTTTGTACTGATGATATAAATGAGTTACACAATCTGGAAGAATTAACTTTAAGTCACAACTGGCTAAAAAAGATCCCCAAGATGGACCAATTGCAAAACCTCAGACATTTGAGTCTTAGCGGTCTGCATGAACTAGAAAAGCCAGAAGAGGAACTAAAGAAACTGTTCCAACTTCACAGCGTGAAAGAGATTTCCCTTTCCTATTGGAAAATCAACTTCATCCCGTCTGAATTAAAAGAACTAAAAAATTTGAAGAGAATCAATCTAGGTCGCATTCCGGAACTTCAGAAAAATGCCGCTTTCTGGAGAGAGGAATTTGACCCTATTTACTTGTGGTTCTAATTACTTTTTGAATTTCTTCTTCTGTTTTAAAATGGCCCTTGAAACAAACTCAGCTGATGTACTTGCAGATTGCACCGATCCATAATCTATATCTGAGTCTTCTTCTGAAGCGACATATGCAGCCTTAGTAGCGCTTGAGGCACCTTTGAGATCAGCATACTCAGAAGCTTTCATTTGCTGTTTAGCTTCTCTTGTCTCCGTACGCTGTAAATAGAAATGAGATAACATATGGTAAACTGTTCCATCACCGTGATCAAATCTTATGATAACTGCTTCTTCTCCATATTTTTCTTTCAGCTCTTTTGACCTCACTAATACTTTAACCTTTTTCTTATCAAGAATTTCTATTGGATATGAAGAACCTTCCAGCCACCAAACAGGATCATTTTCTTCATCAAAGAAGCCTTTTAAAACTGTATCCTCTCTATCTAGTAATTCAATCCGAACCACTTCATCTGCAGATGGATTTCCATTGTATTTCACTGTTCCGGGAAACCCAACTTCTAATACATTTTTAAGAGCCCAATCCGTTGTTATCAATTGACCTCCTGAAGCCACGAATCCCGCAAGTTTTCTTGCTCCCTCAGCTGGAAATTCTGAAGCACAATTCACAAATACTGTTTGTGAGGGTTTCAATTTCGCATCTAATAATTGATTATGATTTATTCTCACATGGGGCATACTAATATGCTTCAATACCAAATGAATATGATCATAGGTACCATCTACAACTACTACATCTGATTTATCTAATGACTCAAGAATGTCAATATTCTCCTTATCCTCATTTTCAAGTCTGTCTCTGAGCAGTTTATTGGCCATCTTGTATGATTCGGCCATTTTCTCATCCCCAGCTTTCTCGTCAGGCGACTGAGATTGGTTTGGGATTGGTTCTTGTGGCTGTTGATTTAAAAAATTATCGTCCTTCTGATCCATAACAGTTTAGTTGTTCCTATTAAAGTTAATGTAAATCAGAAGGACGATCAAATAAAAATATTTTACCGTATTGGGCTATTCATACCGCAAGCTCTCTACAGGGTTTGCCCTTGAAATTCGTATTGTCTGCCATAGAACTGCAATAAAGGCACATGACATCACAATCACACCCACGATTATATAGATCCAAAATGATACATTGGTTCGGTATGCAAAAGTGCTCAACCAATCTGATGTAAAATACCAGCCAACTGGAAAGCCAATCAAGAGTGATATTGCAATTGTTTTAATGAAAGACCCACTCATCAGAGTAAACACATTTAATCTGGTGGCACCATTTACCTTTCTAATTCCAATCTCTTTGGTTCGCCTCTTTGTTTCATGAAGTGCGAACGTGAACAAGCCTATTGAAGATAGAAGCAACGCTACAATACCAAAGCCTAAATAGATCCTACCTGTAAGTTCCTCCTTTTTGTATTGCGCTTCCACCAAGCTCTCCATGGATTCAAATGTGAATATTCCACCAGTATTTACAGATCGAAATAGTTTTTCCAACCAACCAATGGTCTCAGCCTTATTTATCTCATTCACTGCCAATAAGAAACTTTCATCTTCGTAAATTCTATATTGTAGAATCAGAGGTTTTACGGCTTGTGACAAATGTTCGTAATGATAATCTTCTACTACACCTATCACATCAAATTTGTACTCTCTCCTACCACTTGTGTTACTCATCAATTGAGTTCCGTCTATTTGTTCAATTCCATAATACTTCTTAGCCGCTTCATTAATCACCACTTTCAAATCTCCGGATTGGTCAAGACTGTCATTGAAAAACCGTCCTTCAATAAGATTCAATCCAAATAAATTATAATATCCAGGGTCAACATACATTTTGTTCTCTGTGGTATACTCATCAGTTCCTCCAACAAGTTTCCATGAGGTTTTAGAAATATTATTAATTGGCATACTGCCCTGGCTCATCTGCTTGATATCGGGATTAGCGCTCAACTTATTCCTGACAAGTTCATATCTTCGTTCCATTTCAAGTCGCTCCTCACTACCTGAAAAACCAGTCATCATTTCAAAGAAATCAACACTGATGATTCCATTCTGCCGGATACCAGTATCTTTATTTAGCATGAATTGAAATTGATAGAATATAACTGTGCTACCAATCAACAAAACAACTGTTACTGCATATTGTATTGTGGTAAGAACCCTCTGCATTTTAGGGACTCCCAGAAAGCTCATCTTTCCGGATATAGCTTCCTTGCCCTTAATCTGTAATACTTTGAGATACGAAATGAGCAATGAAATAAATACAGCAATGGAGGTGACACTAGCAATACCTAACACGTTCTCAAGCATCTTCGAATCCAGTTGAAGTTCAAAACTCTGCTGGATGTAATGCTCAAGCCCCGTATATATTCCAAGTCCAAGTATTGTTGCAAGTAAAAAATAAAATACCCTGCTTACGACAATCTCAAGACTTAAATCGAAATTTGAAGCACCTATTACCTTTTTGACACCTAACTTCTTCACAAGGCTTAATTGTAAGGTAGTTTGCAGATTAACAAAACTGATAGCCGTAATAAATAGAATTAATAAAGAGACAATGCTCATTGTCTGAAAGTTCTTGCTGTCACCATACTTACCAAATAAGCTTATTTCAAATGGGCGATCATAGTATATTGACTTTAATGGAAAGGATGAAAGTACACTTTCAGGAAACCGCTCGTTGCTTCTTCCCAATGTGGCTATCTTTTCATTAAACTCTTCTCTGACAAAATGTTCATCTGTTAAAAACACTTCATGAGGTATTCTACGCCAAAACTTCTGTGAATGTGTTGGTAATAGAAAATCAAAAGTAATTGAGCTGCTTGAAGGTATGTCTTTCAGAACCCCAGCTATTTGATATGTCCCTAATTGATCACACTTTATGTTGACAGTTTGACCTACTGCATCCCCATCACCGAACAACTTTGAAGCGAAAGATTGTGTTACTAAAATATTAGATGGATTATTTAACTGTCCTATTATTGAACCATTAACCAGCTCAAAATCAAATATTTCTGTGAATGTACTATCAACTACCAATCCCTTGCCAGTGTGCTCATATTCGGGAGTTATGACTTTGATTTCATCTGGTCGGTAGACATGTACTTTGCTTACCTTTTGAATAGAAGGAAACTGTGAGTAATCAAGATTGAAGAATAGTTGTAAACTAATTGGTGATAGATCAGCTTTTGGGTTTGTTCTGGCTACACCCATATGGATCTGATCAATATTAGAATGAAACTGATCCATTGCCCGCTCATTCTGTAACCATGCATTAATTACCTGATAAAAAACTGAACCAAGCACTAAAGTAACCAGACTCATAATTGAGACTAGTCTGTGCCTCATAAAATTTCTTTGTGCTGTTTTGAAAAATAACCTAATCATTCCGTATATATTGAGTTTTTGAGTTTTTGTGAAATTGACAAGGATAGGTCGGATCAGAAGAAGGCACTCCTTGGCATAGATCCGTCTTGCTTTACGTAGTGAATGCTCCTCTAATAATTCATTGAATATTTCCTCCATGTCACCTTCGATTTCTTCCAGGTAGTCTTGATTGACAAATAGTCGCATCAACTTCAATGGAAGTTTTGGAGGTATATGTTGATTTGATTGACTCATTTAGTGGTGGTAGCAACAGTGTTCGGAACAGAATCCCAAAGTTTGGCTCTTACATCTTTCATTTCGTGTAATACCTGGATACCAGTGTTTGTGACACTGTAGATTCTTTTGCGCTTACCTCCCCTTTTTTGAGTAGCTTCACCAAAGATCGAACTTAGATAACCCTTTTCTTCCAGTCGTTTTAAAGCTGACTGAATGGATCCCACACTTAAAGTTTCTTTTAAGCGCTCCTCTAGTTCCCTCTTGATTTCTACCCCATAAGCATCCTCCTTAAGGACTATTACAGTCAACAAAACCAATTCTTCGAACTCACCTAGCTTAGTCTTTTTCATTATATTATTCGTAATTGCAGTAAATATAATGAAATTATTTTATTCGTAATTGCAGTTTTAATAAAATCTCAATGAACTAGCTTTGAAAGCGGACGGTAAATGTAGTCCCTTCGCCTTGTATGGTTACATAGGAAATATCTGCTCTAATCATATCTACATAGGATTTCACAATTGACAAACCCAGCCCAACTGTCTCTTCTCCAGCAGTGGGTTGAGCACTTAACCTGTGAAATTTCTTAAATAGATTCTTTTGATCTTCTTCGGAGAATCCAGGACCTTGGTCAGTAATATGAACTAAGGGTGCACCATCTTCAATTAGTGCATTAACCGTTACTTCAGATTGGGGTTCACTGTATTTTATAGCATTAGAAAGCAGGTTGTCAATTACCTGATTCGTATAAAATCTATCAGCGAATACTATTAGTACTTCCTCAACATCATGATTTACTTTAATACCTTTCTTATTAGCTTTTGATTCATAATCTCTCAAAACTCCTACAACTACCTCAGAAAGATTGAACCGTTCCATCACAAGGTTTCTTTTACCGGATTCAATGGCATCCACATCGAGTATTTTGGTAATCATTGAAGCCATTTTCTGTGAAGACTTAGTGACATAACTATTGAGTTTCTTATCCTCTTCAGTGAGATTCGGGTTCTCCTTGAACATTAATGAAATATTGAGAATATTGGACAATGGTGACCTTAAGTCGTGAGCCAGAATATTGATTAGGTCATTTTTTTCATCATTTAATTTCTTCAGTTCTTTGTTTCGGTCGGCGATAGTTTCATTTTTCTCAGTCAATAATAGATTAGCCTTTGTTTTAATTCTAAACCTTACCAGAATAGCTAAAAACAACATTACCACTATTGTAATCCCCAAAATCAATATGTTTGTGAGTTCCCTCCTTTCCTGTTCTCTCCTTGAGGCTTCCAATAATTCCTGGTATTGCAGGTCCTTTTCTCTATTGGAAATTATGATTTCCTCATAAGGGCCAATTTCAGCTGAAGTTGCGATTCTATCGATTATATTGGTTGCCCCTTCACCAAGATACTTGACCACAATTCTTTCTTTATCAACTAAAAACTGTTCACTACTGAAATAATCTGTAACTGGGCTTTCCCAATCACTATTCTTGGGATAGACCATTGCAATTCCATCTAATTTGAGTGGATAAAAGAACTGTCTTCTAATCGTTGAAGAATTATCCAGAGCAACCAAAAAATTGGATAAATCGATATAACCAAAGCCATTTTCGAGGTTTTCTATTTTTTCAATAATCTGGCCACTATTCTCAACATATTCGTAATCGAAATTTATCTCCAGATCGTCCTCCAATTTCTCCAATGCTGTGATGTAAGTAGTATTTGGTATAGTTACAGCAGTCATATTTTGAAAGACTTCTCTAAACTCTTCTCCTCCTTGAGCTATAGGAATTTTAGAATTGGATATCAAAACTGAGATATCTGATAAATACGGTGGTGTGAAGTTTAAATATTGCCTTCTTTCTTCAGTGATTGATATAGATGACGACCCGAAGGATGCTCCGCTCTTGTTTCTAACAATATCCAGTACCTCGTTAAAACTTTTGGTTTCTTCCCATTCTAACTCAAGATCAACCTTATATTTCGTTTCAAGGTACTGGACAAAAGACAAAGCCAGCTCATGCTCAACGCCATCAAGGATATCCTTAGAACTTGAAATTGAAATGTTATTGGGGTACCAATAGAATGTAACAGTCCCCTCCTTCTTGTTTAGAATGGTAGTCCAGTCTTCATCATCTTGCGCGAGAAGGCTGGTAGTTATTAGATTCAAAAGCATGAAAATCAGAAATCTTCCCATTTGTTCTATGGTTAAGTTTATTTCTGGTTCCCTGCATGAAATATAGGCGTTATTGGACAAATAAAAAGGCTTAGAATTGATTTTAGTTAAAAACCAGTTCTAAGCTTTTATTGTTTTCATTGTAATTATTCGCTTCTTAGAGCACTTGCTGGGTTCATTGTTGCAGCTCTAAATGATTGAAGACTTACAGTAAGTAATACCAACAATATCGTTGCAAATGAAGCTATGAGTAAACTAAAAGGGGAAATAGTGATACGATAATGAAAATCTTCCAACCATTGGTTTGCTGCTAAGACAGTAATTGGAATGGCAATTACAATTGCGATCACTACTAGTATAATAAAGCGTCTGGAAAGCAGCACAACTACTTGAGTGATAGATGCGCCTAATACTTTTCTTACCCCTACCTCTTTCTTCTTTTGAGAAGCAATAAACATAATCAAGCCATATGAACCCAAACAGGAAATGAAAATGGCTAAAATTGCAAAGTATCCAATCAGCTTACCAAAATTCTCCTGGCTTTGATAGGTTTGAGCCAGTGATTCATCAAGAAATGTGTGAGAGAAAGTTTCGTTCGGAAATATTGCGTTCCATTTTGCTTCTATCGCTTCTAAGGTACTAGGAATATTTTGGTTGGTTAGCTTGATAGAATATGTAGTAAATTGTGATGGAGAAACTTCCATAATAAGAGACCTCATCTCTTGCGACAATGCTAGAAAATTAAAGTCCTTAGCAATCCCAACAACTTTTCCCTTCTTTCCTTCCAGGTTTATTGATTTTCCTATTGCTTCTTCTATTGTGCCAAAGTTAAAGTCCTTTACGGCTCTCTCATTTATGATAAAAGCTTCATCTCTATCTGTTCCGAAACCTCTTGAAAAATCTCTTCCTTCAATTATTTGAATTCCGTAAGTCTCAATAAAATCAAAGTCTACAGACATTACAGGTGAAAGCATATTATCTTCCGCAGTAAACCCTTCAGGAACAATATTTCTATTCACCATTCCAAAGCCTGGAGGAACACTTGATAAAGTGCTATTCAATACACCTGGAATAGAGGCAATCTCATCTTCAAATGCTTTTAATTTCTTCTCTTTGGCTTCATCTGTGCCACCAAAAACTGAATTAAAATTATTACTCTGGATTGGAACAGTTATTAGATGATCCTTATTGAATCCTAGAGGATTATTTCTTAATAAATCTAATTGATCAAATACAATCAAAGTACTGGAAACAAGCACAATAGAAATTACAAACTGCACGACTATTAATGTCTTTCTAAATGATAAATTGTCCTTACCACTTTTTGCAAATCCTTTTAGGTTTCTCAAAGCCTGAAATCTTGCAACAAAGAATGAAGGATAAAGTCCAGCCAGGAAGCTTGTCAGCAACACCATACCCAAAAATCCTAATACCACCATAGGGCTATTCAAGACTGATATCTCAAGTTCTTTTCCTGTCAATACATTGAGTTGTGGCAACAAAAGCATAGTGAACCAAACAGAGAGCACAGCAGCGATAAGCGTAGTTAAAAATGATTCCCCCAAAAACTGACTGATTAAACTTGACTTACCTGCTCCCATTACCTTTCTCATTCCAATTTCTTTTTCTCTATCTAAAGATTTTGCCGTAGAAAGGTTAACAAAATTGATGCAAGCAATAACTAAAGTAAGTAGTCCAACAGCTATGAAGATGTAGATAAAATCAATACTTCCAGGTGGTTCAGATTGAGCCATTACATCATCATTTAAATGGATATCCAGAAGAGGTTGCAGCTCAAATGATTGTCCTTTCTGTTGAGCTTCAGGTATTTTTTCTTTTATAAAGTCTTCAAATCTAGCATTCACGGCCTGAGCGTTTGATCCCTCTTTTAGCAGAACATAGGTTGGAGAATGCGATACCATCCAGTTCTGTTCAAAGTTATTGCGAATAGGTTCTCTCAGGGACTCTGGTTCCAGGTCATACATGTTGTCATACGGCAACAGCATGTCAAAATGCGTATGTGAGTTTGAAGGAAAGTCTTTTACAACCGCGCTTACTATAAATGACTGAGTGCCTTCCATGATGAGTGTCTTACCGACGGCACCTTCGTCACCAAAATACTTCTTTGCAGTTTCCTCATTTAATACAACCGTGAAAGGTTTTTCCAGGGCCCCAGACAAATCCCCTTCCACAACTTCAAAATCAAATATTTGCACAATCTCCTTGTCTGCGAAGTTCACATTTGATTCTTCAAATCTTTTCTCTTCTCTCCCATTTCCAGAAGGCACCTTGATACTAACTCCTCTTGAAAATAGCCTTGAAGACGCCTCGATTTCCGGAAAAAATGAATCAAGATTTTTTTTAAAAACTGGCGGTACTCTTGCTATATCAAAATCACTAATCTTGTATCTTAATCGATAAATATTCTCCTTGTTACTATGAAATTTATCATAGCTCAATTCATCTGAAACAAACGTGAGAATAAGCATAGCACAAGTCAATCCCCCAGCAAGTCCGAAGATTGTTATGGCACTGAATGTTCTGTTACGGAGCATACTCCTCAAAGCAGTCTTAAAGTAATTTCGAAGCATATAGTGATTTTTTGATAATCAACTAACTTCAAAAACCATTCCATTACAAACATCTTACTGACTATCAGCTTCTTACATGATATAGCAATTAAAAATTTGTTCATTATAGAACAATAGTGTGCACTACTTTGAGATATATTTTGAGAAGTTCTCTCACTCCCACAATTCGTCACTTGACTCCTAATCTCGTGCTAATCACTCCAACCATCATGGGTGACAATATAAAACAATGGTTCAAGAGTAAAGTCAAACAATTAATTCAATGAGAAAGCTTTACTGCATTATAGTTTATATGATTCCGGGCCTGGTTGTCGGTCAGCAATTTGAAAAACTCACAAACACTCCAATTTCTGAAGGTGAGCATAGCTCCAGAGCAGCAACATTTGCTGATGTAAATGGTGATGGTCACTTAGATGTTTTTATAACCAACGGGCTTGAGGCTGGTGAAAACAATCTACTTTACATTAACAATGGAAATGGCAACTTTACCCAGAACACCACCAGTGCCATTGCCAGAGACAGAAAACCATCTGACGGTGCTACATGGGGCGATGTAGATAATGATGGTGACCTGGACTTGTATGTTGCAAACTGGTATGGGGAAGGAAATCTATTTTATATAAACGATGGAGAAGGAAACTTCACTTTTCGTACTGTTACCTCGGGTGCACTTGGTGGGTTTTCAGAAACTGCCTCTTGGGGAGATTTAAATAATGATGGTTTTCTAGATTTATATGTAACAAATAGCCCACTGAGTGGAGGTGCACGGAACTTCTACTTCGAAAGCAATGGAGATGGTTCTTACACTCAAATAACATCAGACATCAATCAGGACTTTAACAATACCAGAAGTGTAAACATTATTGATTTTGATACAGATGGGGATATGGATTTATTTATATCAAATGAGTCTAACACTGCCAATAATTTGTACGTCAATTCGGACAATGTATTTGCTAACTATGCTGGAAGCAATATTGTAAATGATGCAAACAACTCAACAGGAAGTAGTTGGGCGGATTATGATAATGATGGGGATTTCGATTTGTATGTTGGTAACTTCAATCAATTAAATGCTCTTTATAGAAATGATGGTGAGGAATTTACCAAGGTTACTAATTCAGGATTGACAGACACATTTGAGCCTTCATTCGGAACAATATGGGGTGATGTAGATAATGATGGAGATTTAGACTTATTTGAAGCTAATGGATCTTTTAGTAGCAGCGTGAGAAACCGAAACTATTTGTATCTCAATAATGGTGATGGCACATTCACGTCTGTAGAGGATGAATATATCACGAGTGAAGACGGTTGGTCTTTCGGTGCTGCTTTTGGCGATTATGATAAAGATGGTTTTTTAGATCTTATAGTTGCAAGAACATACAACCAAGCTCAGTCTAACTTACTTTATCACAATCTTGGAAATGAAAATAACTGGATCAATATCCATTGTGTAGGAACAGTGACTAACAAAGCAGCCATAGGTACCAGGGTTCGAGCGAAGGCTACAATATTTGGTGAAGAAGTATGGCAATTGAGGGAAATATCAGGTCAATCGGCTTACAATTGCCAGAACAGTCTTAATGTCCACTTTGGCTTTGGAGATGCTACCATTATTGATGAATTAATTGTGGAATGGCCATCGGGTCAAACTACAAACCTTCAAAATGTTGCAGTAAATGAGTTTATAACTATAGAGGAAACACTTCCAGATGGATTCATTCGTGCAAATTTCACAATGGATGATGGTGAATTTATTGTTGGAGATGAGGTGACTTTTAAGAATCTAACCTTCTCTGATAATTCCTATGACCTCACTTACGAATGGGATTTTGATAGTGATGGCACAATAGACTCAAACGAAGAAAACCCAACATACACATATTCTGAATCGGGAACATTTGATGTGACTCTGATTGTCAAAAACGACATCAATTCTAATAGCAAAGTAAGAAGTCAATATGTGACAATTGGCAATGTCACTTCTTCAAAGGAATCCAGACATGGGAGTATACAGATCTATCCTGTTCCTGCCAGATCAAATATTAACGTAAATGGTGTTAAACCGGGAAATGTTGTTCAGTTGTTGTCTCTCGGAGGCCAGATACTTAAACAACAGACAGCCGTAAAAAAGAATATTTCAATCAATACTGATGACTTAAAAACCGGAATATATCTGGTGTATATAATTAGCCCTGATGGATTGCAATGGAGCAAAATCTCAAAAATCTAACATACTCAAATTCACAACAACATGTATTTCTGAATAGTGATCTTCATAAAATTTGGTAGATTTCTACCCTAATGAATAGATTCAAAAATACTTTAATAGTCAGGCTGTCAATTTGCATTGGATTGGCACTGCCTGCCTATTTCTTTTTGATGCTGATTCAAAACCGCTCTATCAGTGACATTACACTTTATGGTTATGCCCAATATAGTGTTTTTGTTTTCATGTCACTTGTTGTGATGATGGAAGGACACCAGGCACTTAGCTTATTCTTAGAGGAGAGAATTCAATGGAATAGGAATTTTAGGAAACGATTATCTATTGAATTGTTGGCCACAATACTCTCAACTCCACTAATAACAACTGCTGGGTACTACACACTCTATCACTTTGTATGGGACTCTCCCATCTGGGTACCTTCCGCAATATTATACATTGGGTTAGGTCTTTTAATCTCAACTATTTTCATGGGTTTTGTTAATGCCGGGCTCCTAATAGATTATTGGAAAGAGGAAATTTTGAGGACTGAAAAACTTGAGAAAGAAAGTATACGTGCGAACCTAAATTCACTTCAATCTCAATTAAGCCCTCACTTTATTTTCAACAACTTCAACAATCTCGATGAACTAATTGACGTGGATACAAATCAGGCCAGAACCTATCTGCACAAACTGGCTGATATATTTAGATATGTCATTGATTTACAAAACCAGCAAGTAGTTGATTTAGAGAAGGAATTCAACTTTCTGAATGACTACTATCACCTTATTAAACTGAGATTTAATGAACAATTAAATCTGGTTTTTCCAGATTTGAATGGATATGCCACTATGAAAATACCTCCGGCTAGTTTGCAATTAGTAATAGAAAATGTCATTAAGCACAATGAAATCTCTACGCGTTCACCCATTCAGGTAGACATGTATTTCCACAAAGAGCTTTTAATAATTTCCAATAACAAACGAGCAAAACTTACTCCTGTTGTAAAAACTGGGTTGGGATTAGAAAACCTAAGATTGAGGTATCAGTATCTAAGTAATATTGAACCAATCATCGAAGAAGATGATTACTCTTTTACTGTTAAATTACCACTGCTGAACATTGAAGAAATATGAACATCCTGGTAATTGAAGATGAAAAACTAGCTGCTCAAAAACTGATTAAAGTTTTGAAAAAGTTGCTTCCAGATGCCTCAATTACAGGAAATCTGGAAACAATTGATGAATCAGTTGAGTATCTCCAAAATAAACAGCCTGATTTGATTTTTTTGGATATTGAATTATCAGATGGTATCTCATTTGAAATCTTTAAACGGGTGACAGTAAGTTCCCCCATCATATTTACAACAGCCTACAATCAATATGCTATTCAGGCTTTTGAAGTGAACAGTATAGCATACCTGCTAAAACCAATAGCAGAATCAGCCGTAAAGTCAGCGGTTGATCAATATAAAGCTATGAGGAGTGCTTTTAGTAATACAAATATTACAGAAGTCCTAAAAACGCTTGATCTCAACAGGAAGTCATATCAATCTTCATTCCTTGTAAAATCCGGCACTAAACTTATACCAATTGAGATTGAACATATTGCCTACTTCTTCGCATCTGACAAATGGACTTACTTAATCACAAGAGATAACAATAAATACATGCTTGATTTCACACTCAGTAAATTGGAAGAGCTTCTGGATCCAAAAATATTTCTCCGTGTGAATAGAAGTTACATATGCCAAAAAAATAGTATTGATTCCTTAGATTCTTACCATAATTCGCAAGTGCTGGTACAAATAAAACCATCCCCGAAAGACCTGATTATTGTGAGTAGAAACAAAACCCCGATACTCAAAAAGTGGTTAATTGACGGTTAACTGTTCATCTGATCCTATTCAGATTGCATAATAATCAATTAATTGACCCGTTATTGAAATGTGTTATGCTGCAAAAAAAGTTATGTCCTTGGGATATGGCTTGTTATGACTATTATTCCTGTTGAGAATGAACTTGAACAGGTATATGATGTTATATACTCCTATCCTATTGAGCATTGGGACAAGTCCACAATAAATGCGATTTCAATTGGTGCACCTGAGTTGCTCCGATACAATCTCCTTTCGGATTTTCTAGAAACTTCAGCTTTAGAAATTATCTATGTCTCATACGGCAAAGAGAAAGCGAATTTCAGTATTGGTCAATTTCAAATGAAGCCATCTTTCATTGAACAGCTGGAAATTCTTATTAAATGTGACACTGAAATATCAGAATTTAAAGCCATTGCTGCATACAATTCTGATGTGGAAGAAGAGATCAGATCGGAAAGATTGCTCAGAATTAATGATTGGAATTACCAAATCAAATACCTCAAGGCTTTTCATCTTTATGCGAGCAAACACTATCAAAATCATCTCCAACATTTATGTGAGCCAGACCAGATAGCATTTATTGCTACAGCCTACAACATGGGGATAGGCACTTCAGCAGAAGACATTTTAAATTATCAAGAAAAGCAAAACTTCCCTTATGGATCAGACTTTCAGGGAAAGCAATATTCTTATGGGGAGTTGAGCGCTACTATATTCCAACACTTAATTTCAAAATCATGCCTCGATTAAAATTAACAGCACTCCTTCCACTAATTGCGTCCACAATCATATTTAGCTGCCAACCTGAAATACCATTAGTAAAACCACCATTTCAGGGAGTAACCAACGATTGGTATAATGCAAGTTTTGATGCATCAACAGGTCATACCGCTACATTTCCAAATGGTACCGAAATTAGTATCCCTGAAAATGCGTTTATTGATGAAAATGGCAATACCATCTCCGGAAATGTTGACTTCAAGTTTCAAGAAATCTCATCAGTTGATCAAGTGCTAACTTCCGGGATTCAAATGACGACCAATAATGAAAACAGGGAAGTTATGGTGTCAGCTGATATGTTTGAGCTGAGAGCCTATCAGAATGGCAAGGAACTTCAACTGGGAAAAGATAAGACGATTAAAACAGCTCTTGCCTCCAATGAAGGCTCTTCTGAATATGACTTCTTCTTCTTAAATGAACAACAGAAAGACTGGGATCTCCTTGGAGAAGTACAACCGGAAGAAAATCAAAGAAAAATCAGTGCAAAAAACAGAATTGATAGTCTAGCAAACCAGCTAGTAGATCTGGATATGGATAATATTTTTGCATTAAATTATTTACCCTTAATCGATCTTGCAGACAAACCTCTTCCGAAGGATAAAACCTTCAATTATCACAACTATAGGAATGATCCTTCTTTTGCTGTAATGGACAAATTGGTTACAGCTAAATTGATGAAATATGGGGCAAAGTGGATATTTGGTTTTGATAACAAACAGGTTCGACACAAAGGCAAACTATATCACTCAAGCATGGTCCTATGGCAGGCGGAGAAACCAATACCCAACTGGATATCTAAAAAAAGATATGAATATGCACCATGGAGTGCTTACAATGCCAATGTAGTAAAACTAAAATCAGGTAAATACAGCATTTCAATTACTGAGTATCAGAGAATAGATGGCAAGTGGCAGCAGAAAACTATTTTCTCAACTCTTGCATCAATTAAGATGCCTCTAAAGGAGTTATATCAAAGTGCACCAACTCACTGGAGTGAGGAAATTCAAAGATTGGAAGAAGAGGCAATGAAGTTGAAGCAGGTTCATGAAACACAAAACCTGTTTGTTAGAACTTTTGAAGTAGCATCTATGGGCATATATAACTACGACAGAATCAAGAAAAATGAGCAGATTATGGTAAGCATTGACCTTGAGTTGGACGGAAAGAAATTTGACTGGAACAGAAACATGGATCTTTACACTGTTCCTAAAGGGGATAACACAGTTATCAGATATCACAAAAGTCAGAAAGACAAGTTTGTAATTTATCCTGATCAGGACATGCTGGTCTTCACAGTATTGGAGAATAATAAAATAGGATTATTGGATGATGATTTTTTCCAATCGTTGAATTATCAATCGATAAAATCATCTGGAAACTCCTCCATTACTTTACCTCTGAAATCATCTGATATTGTCATCAAATCGCAGCAAGATGTAATGAATTTTTTAGCTGGAAATAAGGAACAACCTCAATTATCACTTAAGTAGGCATACAATAATTAGGTCATCATAAGTCATTCATTAATTGCACTTTATGATGACCTAATATTAACCATCTATTAAACTTTCTATTTTCATTCACTTTTTGATCTCGTACACTCCTTTGCATTTGCTTTTTTTCAATCTATTGACTAGATATTGTACCGATTGATCGACAATCTCTTTTTTGACCAAGCTTTTTTTAAGCCACCGAAACTCTATTGCGCAGTTGCTATGTAGCGCAAATTCTAGGAATATTTTGTGAGAACAGCCAGGTTGTTTTAAACATCATCTGGAAGGTAAACTATTGACAATAAAAACTAGCGGATTAAAGGAATGCGTTCCATTACCACATATGTAATGCTATTTCTATTAACTGGGGTAGTCCAATATTCTTTTGGTCAAAATTCAGTTGGTGTGAATACCAGTACGCCCGAACCACACGCGGTGATGGACCTGGTATCCCCTGAAAATAATCAAGGCTTTTTGGTTCCGAGACTCACAGCTGAGCAAAGAAATAACATGCGCTCCACTCTCCTTGCAGCGGACCAGGAATCTGTAGAAGGACTTATAGTTTTTGACAAAGACTTCAAGAGATTTTTTCATTGGAAAGATAACCGGTGGTTCGCCGGGCTAGGTCTAATATCGCAAGCTGAAGCTGAGGGCGACATTGAAGGAACTTACCCTAACCTGACAATAAGAGAAGGAGCAGTTAGTGGTTTTGAACTAGAAAATGTACTTCCAGGAAATCTGGGGCAACTGGGAGGATCATCTGTAGTTTTAAAAATCACACCTGATGTGAATGGTAGAATCGTAGCTATTGAAGAAATCCCTATTACCGTTTCATCCTCCAATATTTTGGATCTGACGATTAAATCTGAGGACATTGCGAATGCAACAATTACAGCTGGCAAGATCAGTGGTGAGGGACTGTCAAACAAGATATTAACAATTAACGGAAGTGGTGGCGTAGTATGGAATAGTCAATCAGAGTATATAAGCTCAGAACTTTCATCAAATCACTTACTAATAGGATCATCTGAAAATGAATCAGTTGGACTTCCTAATTCCAGCTTAAGTGACATCAGTATTTCAAATAATGGAGAATCAATACTATTCACACTAAGAAATGAAGTAGTTGGAACTGAACAAATAGAAAATCAATCTGTGACAAGAGATAAAATTGCTTCCGATGTTGCTGGAAGAGGTTTAAGTCAGTCGAGTAATGGAAGTTTGCAAATAAATGTTGGAAATGGAATTCAACTTAATAGTGATACCATATCTGCAGATTTAGACGCAATTGCCGGAACAGGTCTTTCAGATAATGATGGAGTTTTAGATATCGATTTAGAAAGCCTGCCAGAGATAGAAAGAGTGAGGGATGAAGATCTTGTGATGGTATATGACAAAGATGGCAATCAGCTTGGGAAAATTAGTAGAGAAAATATCATCGAATCCTACCCCATCAAGCAAATTGATATAAATGGTGGTTCAATTGATGGAACAGCAATTGGAGAGAATGAGGCATCAAATGGTACATTCAATGAAGTTCTTGTAAAAAATAAAATCAAGGTTAGTGGTACATTTAAATTCCAAAGAGGTGCGGAAGTATCCCAAATCCAAAGTGATTTGGGAGAACTTCTGCAGCAGGAAGGCCTTGCAACAAGTAGCGCAATTAGGGACTATGTGGAACGTCAACTTGATTCTGATAGCAGTTTTCTGAAAAGCCTGATTGATTACAATTCTCAGGAAATCGAAAATCTGGAAACCAAGGTTCAACAAGACAGCTTGTATTTTAATGAACTCATAGATTCAAACTCAGATCAAATTTCCACTTTCATATCTAAAATCAGCAACGACAGTACATACTTTGAAAATCAATTGGATGTAGATAGTACTTTCCTAAAAGGACTGATTGATACTAACATAGATGATATTACGGACCTGCAATCTAAGTCAAGTGACGATAGCCTGTACTTTGAGAATCAGTTAGATGCAGACAGTACATTTCTAAAAGGGTTGATTGATACTAACACAGACGACATAACCGATCTCCAGTCTAAATCAAGTGATGATAGTCTTTATTTCGAAAATCAATTGGATGTAGATAGCACTTTCCTGAAAGGACTAATTGATACAAACACTGATGACATTACCGACCTTCAATCCAAATCCAGTGACGATAGCCTTTACTTTGAAAATCAATTAGATGCAGACAGCACATTCCTGAAAGATCTAATTGATACAAACACAAATGATATAGCAGACCTGCAATCCAAATCCAGTGATGACAGTCTATACTTTGAAAACCAATTAGATACGGACAGCACTTTCCTAAAGGGGTTAATTGATACAAACACAAATGATATAACAGACCTGCAATCCAAATCCAGTGATGACAGTCTATACTTTGAAAACCAATTGGATGCAGATAGCACGTTCCTGAAAGGTCTAATTGATACCAATACAGATGATATTACTGACCTGCAATCTAAATCAAGTGACGATAGTCTATACTTCGAGAATCAGTTGGATGCAGATAGTACTTTCCTCAAGGGTCTAATTGATACAAATACAGATGATATTACTTACCTACAATCTAAGTCAAGTGATGATAGCCTGTACTTTGAGAATCAGTTAGATGCAGACAGCACATTTCTAAAAGGGTTGATTGATACTAACACAGACGATATAACCGATCTCCAGTCCAAATCAAGTGGTGATAGTCTTTATTTTGAAAATCAATTGGATGCAGGTAGCACGTTCCTGAAAGGTCTAATTGATACAAATTCAGATGATATTACTGGCCTGCAATCTAAGTTAAGTGACGATAGTATATACTTCGAGAATCAATTGGATGCAGATAGCACGTTCCTCAAAGGGCTAATTGATACAAATGCAGATATCATTGCTGACCTGCAATCTAAGTCAAGTGACGATAGTCTATACTTCGAGAATCAATTGGATGCAGATAGCACATTCCTAAAAAGTCTAATTGATACCAATACAGATGATATTACTAACCTGGAATCTAAGTCAAGCGATGATAGCGTTTACTTTGAAGACCAATTAGATATTGACAGTACATTCCTACATAATCTTGTTGGACAAACGGCCAGTGAAATTACTGGTAAATACACAACCGACAGCACATATTTCGAAGGTCTAATTTATGAGGACAGTTTGCTATTAAGACAATTGATAAATGCTAATATTGACGAAATTGCAAACACCCGGAACACTGCATCTTCAGACAGTTTATACTTTGAAAATCAACTTGATATAGACAGTTTACTATTTAGATCCCTCAACAATCAAAGGAAGTCAGAAATCTTAAGCTTAAATTCTAAAATAACGTCGGACAGCTCCTATTTTGAAAATCAGTTGGATATTGATAGTTTGTTCTTAAAGGATAAAATTGATAATAACAGTTCCGCAATAACGCAATTAAGCAATAACCAGAATACTTATAGCTCCTACTTTGAAAATCAATTGGATGTTGACAGCACATTCCTAAAAGGACTAATTGATACTAACACAGACGACATCATTGACTTGCAATCTAAGTCTGGTAATGATAGCCTTTACTTCGAGAATCAATTGGATGCCGACAGTACATTTTTGAAAGACCTTGTTGACACTAATACGGATGATATCGTAGATCTGCAGTCTAAATCAAGCGTTGACAGTTTATATTTTGAAAATCAATTGGATGCTGACAGCACGTTCCTAAAAGATAGAATTGATTTAAATACATCTAGTATAAACCTAAACTCAACTGGAATCAATGATGCCTTTAACAAACTTGAAATGGACTCAATAGCAATTTGGAATAAACTAAAAGCGGATAGTTTGGCTTTACAAAATCAAATTGATGATTTAGATGATTCTGAAGGTCCAGTCGGATTTGAGGTATATATTACTGGAGGAATGCAAACTATCTCCTCTGGCACAATTCATTATGACAATGAAGTGCTTGATGATGGTGATGATTTTGATCATATCAATCACTTGTTTGAAGCTCCAGAAGAAGGGTTGTATCACCTTGAGGCCCAATTATTTGTAAGGTTTGAAAATGATGCAAGAGCCATTTCCATTTACGTGGATGATGATGGACCGGGTGGTTCATCTGCTTATGCTGTGGCACATGCTCAACACCATGGCGGTTCTAATCAATATCAGTCTTTGATCACTTCAAAAACGCTGAAACTTGGTGCAGGTGCTTTAGTCTATGTACTATACACCGGGTCTTCCGGTTACATTCAAGGTGGACGAGGGTATTCTTTCTTTTCAGGTCACTTGATCAAATAATCAAACAACCATATTCTCAGTATTTCTTGCCACCTCCTGAATATTGCTGATCTGTTGTTTTGCAACTCCTAATATTGATTGAGACATTGACAAAGTCTTATTCACTGAATCAGATATTGACTTAAATGCTTCTGAAGTATTTGAGGTAGCAGATTCTCCATTTTTAATACTCTCGGTCATTTGTTGTAACATTTCTGATGCCGATTTGGTATCAAGCGCTATTTGTTCAGTCAACTTGGAAATGCTCTTTGCAGAACCCGCTGAGTTCTCGGCCAATCTTCTAATCTCATTAGCAACCACAGCAAAACCTTTTCCCGCTTCCCCTGCTCTCGATGCTTGAATTGCTGCATTTATAGCCAACAGGTTTGTTTGATTTGACAGATCAGTTATCACCTTCACTACTTTGGTAATTTCTTTAGAGCGGGTCTCCAGCACCTTAAATGAAGCTGATGTGTCCGCTGAAAAGGTCGAAATCTCCGACATACTTTCATTCATATTATCAACCAACCTTAAACCTTCATTACTGGTTTCTGAACCTTCTGCAGCTGTTTGGTTGATATTTTCAGCTTGAGTAACGACACTATTAGAAATGCTTTCAGATGCATTGATCAATGACTTGATATCTCCTATAGCCTGTTTTAGACTTGCCTGCATCTGCTTCAAGGATTGACCTAAAACATCATTCTTGGATACAGTGAGATTTCTTGCTTCCAGGTTTCCATCTCCAATTTCTTTCGCGAACCTCGCCTTTTCATCAAGAGAATCAAAAAGTTGATTTACTGACATTGCAATTTTACTTAACTCATCCTTACCCTTTACTTGTATTTTTTGAGAACTATCTAGCTTACCCTCCACCAGGTCTTCTAGTAACGCTTTAGACCTTGAAAGTGAATTTGTGATAGTAGAGGCTGTATAAAATATGAATCCAATAATGATTACAAGGCCTATAACAAGAACAAATATGATGGTTTGAAATGTATCATTATATGGCTCCATTATTTCATCTACAGGTACCACCGTGCATACCAACCATTTGGTGGTAGTCCGACCAATTGGAACATGCGTAAATGAAGCTAATAGTTCTTTCTTAAGAACTTCATCGTAAATTGGTTCTGAAATAGAGATTCCTTCATCCAACTTTGCTCTGTCTTCATCAGTTAATGCATTCACTACAGAAAGTTTTGACATGTTTTCCCTTAGCATGTCTTTGTCTGGGTGAGCGACAATAGTACCATTCTGAGTTGTCAAGAAGGAATATGCATTTTGATAGGTTTGGAATTCGGTCATTTCATTAAAATATCCTCCATCATCCGCAGTTTGCCCACCTAGTAATATATAGGCACCAACAACTCCAACCACCTGATTATTATGAATTACTTTGCCCGCGACTGAAGTTCCCCAAACAGAATCTTTCAATCCTTCAAATTGCTTCACAAATGAATAAGGTTCTGGTATTTCTTCTTTCAGACTTCTTTTATAAGATTTATAGAAATCGTACTCCCCTTCTCCATCAGTAAATTTCAGTGTTTTTCGTTCTTCTAGTTCCTGTTCATTTATTTTGGCTAACACATAATCTCTAGCTCCTATTCTGTCTCCCCAATTTGGGTCCAAATATTTTAAATCTATAAGACTCCAAACATGATCGTAATTTGGATTATTTCTTAAAACCTTTGTGAAGTATCCTTTAATATGGTCATCTTGAAGATTTTCAGGCAAAGTCAACAATTCGGTTAGTCCATCAACCAACGTTCTTGCCACTGCCATATCATCATCTAATTGTGCCTTTACCTCGTTAGCTTTCTTCTCAGCAGCCATGATGGCTGTTTTCTGGCCTTCTTCCAGTGCCTTTTTTCTCACTGAACTGATAATAAATCCAAATATTACTAGGTAACTGATAAGGGTTGTTCCCAATATCAACACCATCATTCTTTGTCGAATGGAAAGGTTTGATAACATGCTGGTGAATTGAATGTCCTGCTCTTAAGATAAGCAAACATAATTCCGATAGCAAGTACCAAACCCCGAGATAGACTCAAATCTGATTTTGGAACATGAGAATTTTACATTTAATCAGATTTTCCAGTAGTTTATTCATTGACACTTTCATCAGGATTTAGAGTCTTATCTAATCTTAATGCTAATGTGCTTGCAGTAGGCGGGTCAAAATTGGACAGCACGATAATATAGTTATCCTTCTTAAAATTGGCCATTACAAATGCATTGATTCCTGGAGCCCCACCACCAGCCAGATAGCTACCTGACCTTGTATCCATTTCCTCAAACCGGTTAATTAGCATGTCAGTATACTTCTTAGAAATAAGCTTATTTGTATTCAGAGCTTTCATATACGCCAACATATCCTCAGCTGAAGAATACCCGCCACCAGCAGCAGTACCTTTCACAGCTATCCATTCTGTAGCATCATTTTCATATGGTCCCTTCTTAGGGTCTCTAAAATTTATTAACTCATCTTCTTCATATTTACTATAGCTTCTAGCCATGTTTTGCACTTGCTTGTCTTTCTCATATGCATCTGTATTATTCATACCAGCAACCTTGTAGACATTATCACGAACAAATTCGTAATAGTTGATACCTGAAACCCTTTGAATAATCAGTCCAAGAATCTCATAACCAGTATTACTGTATTGCCTTGATGCGCCTGGTTTAAAACTCAATTTACTTTCTAGAATAATTGGTAGATAGTCCTCCATTTTTCGAAGGTTAGACTTCTGCTCTTTAAAAAGATCTGATTCCCAATAAAAGCCGAACCCTGAAGTCATAGTTAGTAAATGCCTGATCGTGATTTCATTTGCAAATTCAATCTTCTTCAACTCTGGTATGTAATCAATTGCCTTATCTTCTAAACCTAATTTACCTTGTTCGATGAGTTGAACTGTTGCAACTGCAGTAAAAGTTTTGTTGATACTTCCAAGATTGAACTTCGTATCAATTTTGTTTTTTGATTTGGTGTTTTGATCTGAATATCCATATGCTTGCCGCCAAATTGTTCTACCATTTTGAATAACCAAAACAGTCCCAGAAAACTGCTCAGCTTCTGCCTGAGATTCCACCCAGGATTTTGCAACTTCAATACTTTCGAAGGGCTCAGCCTTCATTCTTCTCTGACCAAAGCTTTGAGTAATGCTTGCCAGAATCATGCAGTAAATAATTAGTTGTTTTTTCATGTCTTTGATTTTGAGTTTTTGAATTATTGACCCAAATCAAAGGTTATTTCCTCCTACGATAAAATTGATTATGCATGCTCCTAAAATCATGGTTTAAAGTTGGTTAATGATTGTTTTAAATAATTCAAATGATGATATAGGGAATTCAAACAACAAATAGACGGTTACGTCAAATTTGGAACCAATCAGGTTAATTGATTGATTAAATTACCTCAATGAACAATTCCGGTAAATACATAGCAATAATCGCTCAAGCCATCCTTTGGGTATTGCTTATTTATTTTGGAATTCAAAACTTCAGCGTTAGGTTTTTCACGTTTAAATCAATTGATGGCTCTGTAGAATATATTAGAGATTTCAATTGGCCTTATGCCAATTATATTATCTGGGATACTTCTCTTAAAATGGTCTTATTCTATGGTTTGACATTAGTGGTATTTCCTAAAAAGAGAGCAACAAAAAGGACAAGTGATAAGCTTATACCTACATCGATTTTTATCTTCACCCTCATAATTGGTCTTTCCGGAATATTAATACTCAAATCGTACGAACCGGAAAAATTCATGGCAAAACCATTTGCACTTATTGGTTACTCGATGTTAATTCATCTGTTCGTTCTTATTTGTGCTTATGCCTACCGGCTTATTCAAAATCAGAGGGAACAGGAAGAATTCTCTCGCAAGGCGAAGGAAGAACAAGTAAAGTCAGAATTACAGTTTTTAAAGAATCAAACCAACCCACATTTTCTATTCAACACATTAAATAATTTATACGCAGAAGCAAGGAAGCAACCAAATGAGTCACTCACTGATGGCATCTCCAGATTATCCCATTTGATGAGATATATGATCTATGATTCCAACGTTGAGAAAATAAGCCTGAAGAAAGAAATTGAGTTCTTGAAAAGTTATATTGAACTTGAAAAACTTAGACTAAGTGATGATGATCCGATTTCTATTGAATTGGAATGTAATGATTATAACTCAGAGACAATGATTGCTCCTCTTCTATTTATTCCTTTTGTAGAGAATGCTTTCAAACATGGGTTGGATTTAGATGAAGAATCGTATATCAAAATCAGTTTGATAACAAGGATGGATGAATTAGAATTCAAAATTGCAAACAGCAATCACAAAACTGACAGAGCTCTGCATTATAGTGGAATTGGTTTACATAATATAGAGCGTCGCTTAAAACTAATTTATGACACCAATTACAGCTTGGATGTAGATGACGGTTTAAATGAATTTTCTGTAACCCTAAAATTAAAGATTGGGTGATCAAGTGTATAGCAGTAGATGATGAACCAAGGGCATTGGATATCATACAAGAGTACGTTAATGATACACCCTACCTGGAGCTCCTGGCAACTTTCAGGAATCCTAAGGAGGCATTTCAATATGTAATGGATAATGAAGTTGATTTACTATTTCTTGACATCAATATGCCCAAGATGACTGGAATGCAATTCATCAAATCCCTGCCAATTCGTCCATATGTTATTTTAACTACTGCGTACTCTGAGTATGCCGTTGAAGGTTTTGGTCTTGAGGTGACGGACTACCTTTTAAAACCAATAGAGTTTAGCAGATTTCAACAAGCAGCGTCAAAAGTCTATAAATCACTCAATAAGGTTAACACTACTGTAGTTGCTAAAGAAACAGTCTCTAGCGAACGAAATCAATACCTGTTCATCAAAGATGGCCATCAGTTAAAAAGAATTGACTTTGTAGAAATAATGTTTCTTAAAGGGGCAGGAAATTATGTTGAAGTGCATACAACTGAGAAGATGACATTAGCTTTATCAAGTATGACTGAGATCATGGATCAATTAGATAACCAACAATTTGTTAGAATTCATAAGTCTTATATTGTTAATCTTGCCAAGATTGACTCAGTTGAACATCACCGAATAAATATTGGAGAACACAAACTACCCATCAGTGAGAACTATCGGGAGTTGTTTTATGAAAAAGTGAAATTCCCTCGCTAATGAAGATCAAGGTTTTAACTATCATTTTAATCATTGCCTGTTTCGGATGTCGTAGCACCTCTGGATATGTCAGAACTGAATTATACTTTGGGTTGTCAAATTCAGATGGACCAATTCCTTATGGAGATTGGGAGATATTCAAAGAGAATCATGTCAACAAGATACTCACCGGCTACACAGAAGTAACGGCAAAAGGATATTGGAGAAATAGTGAAGGAGAAGAGTTTCCTGAAAATTCCATTATGCTTATTTACCTTCACAAACAGGATGAAGTCAACAAGCTCGATTCACTTATCAATCTTTACAAAACTCAATTCCAACAGGAAAGTGTGTTACAAGTCGACGTTCCGGTCAGGGCCTACTTCAAATGATAAAACAAGAAAACCCTGATAAATACCAGGGTCTTCCAAAACAACTAATTTGTGCGATAGCATCTAAATCTTTACAAACCTTATAGTTTGAATATCCTCACCAACCAACTGCAACAAATACACACCATTTCGAATATCAGATATATCTATTTTTAGTTTTGAAGAATCCTTGATATCAGATCGAATCAAAGTTTTTCCTTCCATACTAACTATTCTAAAAGATCTTACACCGTCTGAAACACCTTGAATATTCAATGAGCTTCTAGCCGGAATAGGATAAACGGATATAGGACTCTGAGTCTCATTAATATCTTCATCGTCTACCCTACCATTAGTAATTGAGCTGATTTCAAACCAGTTTAGATTCCATCCTCCTTGTGGAATGCTAATTGCTATATCCTGAATTCCGGCATCAAGAGAAACGTTGTGTGATATAGTAGTCCAATTTTGCCAACCACCTGTTCCTGGAACTGCGATTGTTCCATAAATAGTACCACCACCAGCTTGTTCCAATTGCAGCTCTCCCCCTGATCCATTGCTGGCTACACGATATGAGACAGTGTAACTACCAGAAGATGGTATGTTAATATCGTGGAATGACATCCAATCACCATTGTCAAGCCATCCTACATTTAATCCGCCACCAGCATCTGAAGTTGTCTCAGTTTGTACACCATCCATTGCAGAGAAGTCTTCAGCTTGTATAAGTTGCGACCATGATGGGTTTGATCCGCCATTGTCAATCAAAACCACATTATCTATGATTACATCCCCGAAAGCTCCTCCGAGATTAAATAGAACCCGAGAGTTAAAATCTGAGACATCATTCATGGTGAATGTGTAGCCATAGGATTCCATTTGATTGCTAAGCCCAAAACTCTCACTATTATATGATGTCCATGGATCTCCGTTTTTCTCAACGTTTACCTCTATTGATCTACTTGAATTTGATCTTGCTTCAAAAGTCAATGAATAAGAATGCCCTTGCTCAATTGTTATTCCACCCTGATACCACTGAACATGCCAATTGGCGGTTCCTCCATTAGATACAGATCCATTAAACTCACCATTTGTCACTGATAATGTAGCATCAGCAGCACTATTAACATAACTTGACCAATCAGAGTCTCCATTTACGAAATTCCCATTGGATAGCATATTTGCGGAGTTATCAACTACCGTCACGGTAACCTGATCAGTGAACCCTGAGATTGAAGCACTAACCAGAAAAGTTCCTACAGATGAAGCTATAAATACTCCATTCGCGTCTGCTCCAGACCAATTAGGATTGACATTAACGGGATTACCACATCCATCAAAACCTTCTACTTCAAAATCAATTGTCTGGCCTATTTCTAAAGTTGAATTCCCTGGTGTGATTTCAATACTCGAAAGATTTGGATCATTGCACCCGCTATTAAAATCCAGATAATTAATATTAAAACCATCTGTTTGGGCCTCAATTCTTAAAATATGCTCCCCCTGAGTAAGGTTAATTGAATTAGATTCAGTTATCCAGTTTTGCCAACCAGCAGTACCATTAAAAGTTATTGTATCTACAATTGAGCCGTCTAACAGGACATTAAATGATTTGGAAGCCGAACCTGCTGCAGCCACTCTAAAATCAACCTGATAAGCACCGTTATTCTGAACATTTATTAAGTATTCCATCCAATCACCTGTATCAATCCAGCCAACATTAAGTCCACCCCCACTATCACTGGTATTTTCTGTCTGTACACCAGATTGGACACACCATTGTTCTGCTTCTAATCTACCAGGTATATTTACTGAACTACATGAAATTGGATCCCCACCTTTCCAGGGCCAATTAATCATGAGGTCTTGTAAGTAAAAGCCTGGTCCTCTCAGAGTATAAGGACCATTTCCAGGGGTTCCCGGTTCAAAGATTGACCATTGCCAATCTCCATCTGCTATTTTATCATTTACAGACCACATGCAATGGCTAATTCTATTATCCTGCAAAAACTGCATCCAAATATCACTTTCCGGATTTGGTGCAGCTTCTGAAGGTCCCCATTCTGTTGCGAATACTGCTGCTCCGTTATTCATGGCTGTAATTACATTATCTCTTAGCTGCTGTCGGTGAAATTCTCCTATTCCCGGATCATCAGGGTAAAAATGGATTGTATAAGCAATGTTTGGATCATTAATTTGATTGGTAGAAGCATCATCTGGTCTTTGGGACCAGGTCTCTGTGCCTACAATGATCAGGTTATCAGGATCATGTTGTCTTATACTGTTGATCACATCCACTGCATATGGCCGAATATCTGTATGCCAATTATTCTGTGTGGGCTCATTCCAAATTTCATAAATGATATTAGGTTGATGCCCATATTTTTGAGCCATTTCCGAGAAAAAGGCTTGGGCCTCAGTTTTCCAATCTCTTGTATCCCCTTCAACGTGCCAATCTATTATAACATAAATACCCCTGGCAATTGCTTGTTGTATTACCGCTTCTACAATTGCCTTTTGACCAGATTGATCCTGCAAATATCCACCTGGAACAGCAGTTGCATGAGTACTTATTCCCATTGCTGCTCTAACAATGGATGTCTGCATTTCATCAACCAAGAAATCAACTGAATTAGAATTATAATAAGTGCCACCCCAATTACTCCAGAAATAGCTGTTCCCTGCCAGGGATATTTGTTCTCCATCCTCTGCACAAATGTGAGATCCGAACTTTTGAAGTCTACCATACTTTTCTACAACAGTCTGAGCTGAAGCGGAAATACTCATGATAACAATCATTATGGCAACTAAGAGTATTCTTAATTGCCCATAACTGTTTTGAATGATCCAACCACGGATCTTAGTACTACTACTTTTCATATTTATATAGGTTTAGATTTAATTCCTTGAATAAACTCATAACTGATGGGCCAATAAAATTGAAAAGACTGGTAAAGGATTGGTATTTGGATTCTTCCTTATGTGACTGGAATACATTACTAATTATTAAGTAATGTTCGAGCCTTATCGTTAAGGCTATTATGATACCTTTGAGTACCACAAGTATCTCACTCTCTCTGCTCATACTTAAATTATTGGTTTTAGTCTTTCTGAATTACAAGACTTTCCAAACAAAGCATTACAAGCAACCAACAGCAAATAATGACTATCTACATTTTTTCTATATCAAGTCTCTTAAGAGTCTCTATAGATAAGTAGTAACCATTATTTGTAATCCATCCTATACTACATTAATACGTTATTGTAATAGAAAAACTGTCTTTTTAGCTTCTAATGAGGATTTATCCATTATTCTTGATGTTGTTCTTTAATATCTAACTAATTCGAAGAAAAGCGATGTAATTCACTTTGTAGTATGGTTTTCTATGCATCAAACCCCCTTGATGATTGGAATAAATTTGTAGTAGCTTTTATATTATGTAGATAATATTAGTCGTGAACATAATCAAAGTGAGTGAGGAGATTAATTACCATTTTATTTTTGGTTAGTCAAATCTCAATCCAGGTCTGTATTGCGCAGAAAACAATGAAATTTGAACACTTTTCTGTTAGAGATGGGCTATCGGATGAAATCGTGACTAGCATTATTCAGGATCAACAAGGTTTTATTTGGTTTGGTACCTATAAAGGTCTCAATCGCTTTGATGGTCAAAAAACCAAACAGTATCAATACAATCCAGACAACCCAAATTCAATACATGCTAACATGGTATCTTGTTTGTTTGAAGATCACCTAGGATACATCTGGATTGGCAGTTTCTCGAATGGCATTAGCAAATACGATCCAAGCACAGGTAATTTTATCGATTTTGATTCAGGTTTAGCGGATAGCACTACATTAACTGATCACAGTATTAGAGTAATTTTTGAAGATCAGGATCAGGAACTTTGGATTGGAACTGAATTTGGTCTTAGCAGATATGACAATGTTAGAGACTTAGCACAGCAGTATATCTGTGACTCTACTAACTGTAGTGGAACCATTAACGGAAAGACAGTTTATGATGTAATATCAGATAAGAATGGTAATATTTGGATAGCAACAGAAAACAAGCAGCTATGCCTATTGAATAAGTCAACCGGACTATTTGAATATGTTACCTACACAGATTTAGAACTACCAAACAAGGATGACCATGTCCTGAAAAATTTACATTTCCAGAACGATAGTATTCTTTGGGTTGCCAGTAATCATGGTGGTTTATCAAAACTCAATATTCATTCTAGAAAATACAAGAGCTACCCTCCCACTGGTGATGAAACTGGTCCCAGCTCCCAGCAAATTAGAGACATCATTAATGTCGGTAATACACTTTGGTTAGCCACAGATGGCGCAGGGCTTGATGTCTTTGATCCACAAACTGAACAATTCCTCAACTTCAGGAATCAGAAGATTGATCAATACTCGCTCAGCAGCAATGTATTATGGGATTTTTATGTAGATCATCAGGATATAGTTTGGATAGCCACATACCAGGGAGGTGTAAATAAATATGATCCCGGAAGTAACTTGTTTGAACTTATTGAAAACAATCCAATCCAGAGTGAATCCATTCCCAACAACCCTATTCTAAGCATTTTTGAGAGTAATGATAATACCATTTGGGTTGGAACAGATTGGGGTGGCCTTTGTAAGATTTCAACTAATGGGAGCATAAAAACATACAACACATTGAATAGTGATCTAAAGACAGATGTCATTAAATCAATAGGCCAAACAAAGAATGGATATCTTTTACTTGGCTCCTACAATGATGGGTTAACATGTTTTGATCCAATCAAAGAGACTTTTCTCCAGTTTAAGCGCAATAAGAATCAGTTTTCCGGTCTAACCAGTAACCATGTCTGGGCCATTTATAACGATTCAGAGGACAGGATTTGGTTAGGAACTTTAGGAGGTGGAATTGTTGAATTCAATGAATCTAAGAGGTTGTTTCAACCGATTGACTATAAATATGAAACAGGCGGACAATTACATATTTATCATGTTTTTGAAGATGGAAAATCTAATTTATGGTTTAGTACTGATGATGGAATCATACTATATCAAAGGATTTCGGATGAATGGCAACACTTTAAATTGGATAGCTTGATTCCTGAGTCAAATCACGAAATCAATCAAGTAAAATCTGTTTTTGAAGATGACTACCGGAATCTATGGATTGCAACGGCAAGTGGACTTGTCAAGTACGATCAAAAAGACGAGACTTTTCATTTAATAGCTTCCAATCATGAGCTGCCAGAATTACCATTACTTCAGGTCAGTGATGGCGGCTATGGTAACTTAATGTTGGTTACGAAAACGTACATTACAATTTATGATCCAATAAAAGAAAAATGTACTAGCTATAGAGTTTCAGATAATAATTTTCAGTACAATACCATTACACATACCAATCAAGGCAAGACTTTAATTGGCGGAACAAAGGGAATTACAGCATTTAACCCTTCTGATATTAGACCTAATAAACACTTACCTGAAGTTTATCTTACCAATATTCAAATCTTTAACAAACCAGTAGATTTAAAGCAATCAATTGAACAAACAACACACCTTGACTTGCAATTCGATCAAAATACATTGACTTTCGAATTTGCTGCATTAAACTTTTCTGAGTCGAACAGAAATCTATACTCTTATCAATTAATGGGTTTTGACGAAGATTGGAGTTCTCCAGTGACAGAATCAATAGCAACTTACACGAATTTAGACCCTGGTGATTACCAATTCAAAGTAAAGGCTTCCAATAACCACAATTTATGGAATGAAGAGGGTGCAACTTTGGCGATAACTATCAATCCTCCCTACTACGCAACATGGTGGTTCAGGTCTGTTGCATCCCTTGTTGTTGGGGCAGTTCTTTTGATTATAATCAGATTAAGATTGCAACAAATCAAAAGACGATATGAATACGAAAGAATAAGTAAAGAGCGAGAAGTTATTGCTATTAGGAACGATCAACTAAAAGAACAACTGGTATCCACCAAAAATGAGTTGAATAACATTACAATGAGCTATATCCACAAAAATCAAAAGCTCCAACAGGTAAGATCAACTATATTCGATTCAGCTTCAAAGATCAATGGGCAAGAGAAGAGATTGTTAAACAGAATCATAAAGGACATTGACAGAGAGATGCAAGATCATGATTATTGGGATAAGTTTGAACATCAATTCAACCTATCCCATGATAACTTTCTTGATCGCTTTAAACAAAAGTATCCGGACCTAAGTAAAAGGGAACTACGCGTTTGCGCTTATCTAAGGATGGGACTAGATAACCAGGAAATAGCTACATTAATGAATGTAACAATCCGCACGGTGGAAACATCCAGATATAGAATCAGAAAGAAAATCAATATGGAGGAAAGACAATCCTTTACCAAAATGATTTTGCGGTTCTGATTACTTAATATTCACTTTGAGTTTTGCTTGAATATTATCCGAAGAATTACCAATATAAACTAAATAAGACCCCTTTTCCAGTACCCAGCTTTGGGAACTCTCATCATAATATTTCAAACTTGACACAGGTATAGATATGTTTCCGTTTTCGGTTGTCCCTGACTTCACAGAAATTTTTTGGTAACCTTTTAGTTCCTTTTGAGCCCTTTCAACTTTTGACTTTGGTTTTCCCACATATACCTGGATCACTTCCGAACCATTATTTAAACCAGTATTCTTCAATTCAAAACTCACCTCAATCTTATCTTGTTCTGTATATTGAGACTTGTCAGTCTTTACTTGTGACAAATCAAATTGTGTGTATGACAAACCATAACCAAACGCAAACTGAGGTTTGATCTTCTTGGTATCATGCCATCTGTAACCAACCAAAATACCTTCCTTATACTCCTGATCAATGCTATCTCCTGGATATGAAATTTCTCCAAATGAGTGAGCTGCATTATCAGACAATTTCACTGGAAAACTAAAAGGTAACTTCCCTGAAGGATTAACATCTCCAGATATGACATCTGCCAAAGCATTACCAGCCTCGCTTCCAATGTACCAGCCTTGAATAAATCCCTTTACATCATCTAACCATGGAGTTTCAATAGCATTTCCACTGATATTGATAAAACCGATATTGTCGTTAACCTTTGCGATTTCTTTTAATAGTTCGACCTGACCAAATGGCAATCCATATTCTAGTCGATCACCACCTTCACAGTCCTGATGATGGTTTTTGTTAAGTCCTCCGAAGAATAAAACTATATCAGCACTCTTTGCAACTTCTACTGCTTCTCGTTGTAAACTCTTAGTATCAACTGACGGAGTAACAACTCTACCATAAACAGGAGGTCCGGAGGCATACCCTAAAGCATGAACTATATTGGCATTCTTATATCTTGTTTTAAGCCCTTCCAGAGGAGAAATCTCATACTTTGGTTTCAACTCCGAGGATCCCCCTCCTTTTGTCATTGCCCTGATTGAATTTTCACCTATTACAGCAATCGTTATATTTTCATCTTTTACTGGAAAGAAGTTATTCTCATTCTTCAACAGCACAATACCTTCCTGAGCTATTTTTCTGGCAGTTTGTTGGTGCGCCTCAGTATTGATGCTTCCTAATGGCTTATTGCTTTTAAGGTTTGTTCTGTACATCAACCTCAATATCCTTCTAACCTTATCATCCAAAACAGATTCGGGAACTTCCTTGTTTCTCAAAAGCTCTTTGAAAGGTCCAGCCAAATAGTAATTTTCGTAAGCATTTTTCAATGAATAGGATAGCCCGTTGGTTCCTGTACCCATTTCAATGTCCAAACCATAAAGTGCAGCTTCTTTGCTATCATGCGCTCCACCCCAATCAGTCACAACTACTCCATCAAACTTCCAGTCTTCCTTTAATATTTTATTTAGCAACACTTCATTATGACAGCAATGTTGACCATCATACTGATTGTAAGCACCCATAATGGACCAAACTCCTCCATCTTCTACAGCTACTTTGAAAGCTGGTAAATAGATCTCATGAAGTGCTCTGTCGCTAACCTTCACATTAATATGATCTCTCCATTTCTCCTGATTATTGAGCACATAATGTTTCACACATGCTGCAACTCCGTTTTCCTGAACTCCCTTGATATATGGCACTACTAACTGAGAAGCCAAAAACGGATCCTCTCCCATATATTCAAAATTCCTTCCATTCAGTGGGGTCCTGTAAATATTAACCCCTGGTCCTAGTAAAACATCTTTTTCCCGGTAACGAGCCTCTTCACCAACGGCTTTACCATATTCATAGGAAAGTGATTCGTTAAAAGTAGATGCCAAGCATGTTAGTGCTGGAAAAGCGGTAATGGAATCATTTGTCCAGCCAGCATAACCCCAATTATCCCAATTGATTTCAGCTCTCACACCATGAGGACCATCAGACATCCACAACTCTGGAATACCCAGCCTCTCTACCCCAGGAGAACTAAACTTGGATTGAGCATGACACATAGCAACTTTTTCTTCCATGGTTAGAAGAGGAAGAATACTATCAATTTTTGATTCAATAAGATGATCGGCATCTGTTTGAGCTAATAGTGCGCTCGAAAACAGAATGCAAAATACAGATGCAATAAGCTTCATTTAATTAATGTTTACCCCTAAAAAAGTAAGCCAAATTTTACCCGAGATTAGCTTACAATAGAATGACAGATGTGCCATTCTTGATTGGTGATTAATTTAATCAATATCAAACAGACTACCAGAGCTTGTTTCCTAGAACTCTATCCATTACTTCCTTTCTATAATTTCTGGAGATTGGAATCTTACTTTCAAGTATAGTAAGCTCATGATTCTCGAAACTATTGACTTTGTCTAGAGCAACAATGTAGGACTTATGCACCCTTAGAAAACGTTGACTATCCAACTTATCCTCTACAGATTTTAAGCTCATCAATGTCATGTACTTATCCTCTGATGTATAAATTACTGAGTAGTTCTGCATAGCTTCCACATACAATATATTCTGATAATAGATCTTTTCAAATTTGTTGCTGCACTTCACAAAGAAGAAGTCATCAGAAGTCCGGGTTGCTTCATCAGTTGATTGCCTGGAAAGAGTATGGTAGTCCTTAGCTTTGTTCGTCGCTTGAAAAAATCTTTCGAAGGTTATTGGTTTCAGCAGGTAATCCAATACATCTAATTCATAACCATCTAATGCATAACTTGGGTATGCTGTGGTGAAAATCACAATCGGTAAATTCTTATTCATTTTCAAATAATCAATACCATTCAAAATAGGCATCTGAATGTCTAAAAAGATTAAGTCTACTTTTTGCTTGTCTAATAAATTGCTTAGTTCGACAGGATTACTCCCCTCACCAACCAAATTCAAGTATTCTATCTGGTCGATATAACTTTTTAAGCCTTCCCTTGCTAAGGGCTCATCATCTATAACAACACAATTCATCATTGGGAATCTACAAGGATTATTTGATTTTTATTTTGAGCCTGGAGCTGAAGTTGAAGTTCTACCAGGAATACACCATCTTCTTTAGAGATTATCAATTCATGCATGTCGGGATACAGAAGTTGCAGTCTTCGTCTAACATTCTTCAGACCTAAACCGCCTTCTGTTGGTATAGCCTCCCTTGACTTTTGTTGATAGGAAGAGTAGTTATTTGAAACTTTGCAAGTCAGAATATCTGAATCTACTCTTAGATCAATCTTAATCCAATTTACCTGATCAGGTTTTTGGCCGACATGTTTAAAGGCATTCTCAATAAAAGGCATTAGAACAAAAGGTGCAATATTCAAATTGCCATTGTAGTTTTTCAATAGCGTTTGTTTCACTTCAAAATTTTCGTTCAACCTTAGCTTCTCCAACTCAATAAAACTTTCTAAGTAGGCAATCTCTCTATTTAAAGGAATTTGAGGTTCGTTGCACTCATATAATTGATATCGCAGCAGGCTTGAAAATTTAGCCAGAGAATCAGTTGCCATATCTGTGTTTTTATTGATCAACACAAAAATGGAATTGATTGTATTAAATAGAAAATGAGGATTAAACTGAGATTTCAAAAACTTCAACTCAGTTTCGAGTTTCTCTTTTTCCAGCTCCTGTTGTCTCTTCTTGGATTGAACCCAGTTCTTAGCAAGCTTAATACTCATTCCCAATGTCATACTTGCCAGGGAAGATGGGAAAGAGTTATACTTTAAGATGTGCCATGGAGAATCAGGATCCATTTTGAAATACTCCTGAAAGTCTATGTCAAATACCCATCCGCTGATATAGTATCCACTTAAAATCAACAGACTAGTAACAGCTAAATTGAGCGCCAGAAAGCCAACAAACTTCAAGTACTTCCCCTTTTCAAGGAACTGCGGAATCAAGTAATACAAACAGAAATAAACACTGGTAGCCTGAAATACCACGTAGAACAAGTACTTCATTGTATTAGGAGGATCCAACATGGTGTTGAATGCCAGCAAAGCACTGTCCATATACAAACTCCACCAGAAGTAATGATAAACTCCCCAAAATGGAAGGTGATGCAGTTTATAACGGGTAATCCAGTCTAACTTCTTGAAGTTGACCATAGACGTAAGTTAACATAGATGTAGTATACAATTCTAGCCAATTACTCTTCTTTTATTTTGATTGATTGATCAAAGTCCGTATTCAATTGATCAAATGCACAAATTCATGGATTATGGGTTTATTCATTCTATGTAGGATTCCAAATTAAGGAAATAGGGTTCATTCAGGCATTTCATAAAGTATTTACGTAGATACATCAATCCCTTTTAATAGAGTCTTTTCTCATTCATTTCTTTGGTCAAAACTCAATTATTAAAATTATGAAAAAGACTTTACTACTTGTGCTTATTTTATTATCCATTGAAACCTATTCTCAAATATCCGGGAAGGTGAAAGATGAAAATAATCAGCCAATGCCATTTGTTAATATTCTACTTTTAGCAGCAAATGATTCTTCAATGACTCAAGGTACAATCAGTGAAACAAACGGTCAGTATTCATTTGAATCGATAGTAGATGGGCAATATATTATTCAGGCCAACTTAATTGGTTATGAGGACTGGTATTCCAAACCCCTATCCTATTCTGGATCATCAATAAAACTGGATGACTTTACAATCAAAGAAAGTAGTGTTATGCTGGATGGTGTCGAAATAAAGGCTGAAAGAATGGTGATTGAACAAAGTATGGAAGGTACGACAGTAAATGTTCAAAACAGCATCATGAGCAAAGGAAGTACGGCTCTACAAATAATCGAGCGATCACCTGGTGTGGTATTGGATCAAAGAAACAATAGCCTTTCTCTTAATGGTCAAAGTGGGACATTGGTCATGATTAATGGACGTCCAGTAAGAATGTCTCCAGCAGAAGTGATCAATCTCCTGAAAGGCATGAGTGCCGACAACCTGGAGAAAGTTGAGTTACTGACCAATCCATCTGCCAAGTATGATGCTGACGGTACAGCTGGAATTATCAATCTAGTCATAAAGAAAAGTGAAGACCAGGGAACTAATGGATCATTTTCCCTTTCAGGAGGATATGGTTATGGTTCTAAAGAAGCGGCCAGTTTTAATATCAATCATAGAAATGCCAGATCCAATTATTATGGTTCCTATAGCTTCAATCACGACAATAGTTTTTTTGATTGGCGAGGTGTAGGTGGTTCGGATGTCCCAGCACTTGGCGGAGAATCCAGGTTTGATTTCACTAACAATACTGAGATGAGCAATCTGAGTCATAATTCCATGCTTGGTATGGAAACTGAATTTGAATCCATGACAGTTGGGACAAGCCTAATGTTCAACAGAAACGACTTCTCTAATAACATCTTTAACCTTGGAAAATACAATTATGCAGATGGCTCATTTCTACAAGCCGATATTAATGTAATTGGTGATGGAAATACAGACAATCTTAATGCTACTGCATTCATTGATAAATCATTCAATAATGGATCAGGTCTTAACCTTGATGTTGACTATATCAATTACCGTAATGAATCACCAACTGAGGTTGAAAGTATCTACAGCGATGATATTGGTAATGAGACACAGCCTGATAATGAATTATATGCAAATGGTAACAGAGGTCTAAGCAACACAACCATCCACATTGGTGTAGCAAAACTGGATTATAACACCTCTATAAGCAACAATGTAAAACTAGAAGCAGGAATCAAGGGCTCAGTTTCTGAATCTAATAATAATGCTAAAATTGAAAGACTGACAGAAGGCGAATGGGTCACCGATTCCAGAAATGTGACCAGACTTGAGATAAAAGAAAATATAGCTGCTGCGTACGCAACAATCAACATCAATTTTGATTCTCTCACATCACTATCAGTTGGCTCAAGATATGAATACTGGGATAGAAACTTCAGTGATAACACACCAGACAGAAGCTTTGGCAAGTTCTTTCCCTCGGCATTTCTGACTAGGAAATTAGCCAATTACAATTCCATTCAATTTGTATACAACAGAAGAATCACTAGACCAGATTATAATGATTTGGCCTCTTTCTTGGTTTACAACGATCCATTATCTGTCTTCACTGGCAATCCATTACTCAGACCAGCAATATCAGACAACTTTAAGGTCTCATTTCAAAATCAGGCAAGGAATTTCTCATTAGTCTTCACCAATGAAAATAACCCAATTGCCCGATATCAAATTACAGAAAATGATGAAAGTGATTTAGTACTAATCGCTCCTCAGAATGTGGATTATATAAGATCATTAGGGTTTCAAACCTTTCTTCCTATACAAGTCACAAAGTGGTGGAACATCAATACTGGTGGAACTTTTTCATTGAGGGATTTTAGAGTGACTCACACACTTCATCCAGCCAATGAGACTTATTTTGCTTATAATGTTTATGCAAATCAGAACTTTAGTCTACCTAAAAACTTCTCTGTAGAGCTCTCTGGCTGGTATAATAGTTCGCATTACAATGGAAGCGTTAGATTGGAAGGATTTGGCATGCTAAATCTAGGTATTAAGAAAGAACTTAAAAACAATCAAGGCACTATACAGTTAGCTATTACAGACTTGTTTAAGTCAATGACTATCAAATCAAAGATTGGTGCATTAACTGAAGAAGCCTGGCAATCAAGTGCGCGAGTGGCATTTCAACCAGAATCTACCAACAACAGGATCTTTAGATTAACTTACTCCAGAACATTTGGTGGTAATAAGGTCAAAGGACGTAAACAAAGACAAGGAGGCTCTGATGAAGAAAAGTCTCGGGTAAGAAATTAAAAACAGTTTTTCTCAGAGCGAAGTGAGGTAACCTAATTCACAAACAGTTAAATTAGATCATCAAAAGATAATTAAGATGATAAGAACCCTAATTTGTAGCACTCTGTTTGCATTTATCAGTTGCCTTGCTTCTGCTCAAGACAATCCACTAAGTAAGTTTGATAACCTCATGAACAAAACCTGGGTAGCAGAAGGAACCTGGGGAGATGGTAGTAAGTTTAAACAAGAAATGAGCTATTCATACGGTCTGGGCGAACAAATTGTCATTGCAAAATCAAAAGGATTCATCAACCAGGACGCTACAGAATTTGGAGATCGAAATCACGGCATCCGAAAGTTTGATAAAGAGTCTGGAAAGTACCTCTTCTGGGAATTTGATGTTTTTGGTGGGACTACAACTGGAGAAATTCTGTTTCAGGATAACAGTGTTATTTATGTATACGAATATGGTGGTTCAGTAATCTCTGACGTCTGGAAGTACGTTGATGAAAAAACCTATGACTACTCAGTTGGCAATTGGGTTGATGGCAAGCAAAGTCAGGTTTACCTCAAAACTCAGTTTGTTTTGAAGGAGGACTAATCGCTTTTACGTTCCTCCAGGACTGCAAGAATAATTATAGATAAGACCACTGCGCTGAAGACCCAAAATAGTGTTGAAAGGTTTTCTTTGAATACTGCCTGGTAGAATAGTGCTCCATATGTTCCACCAACAACTGGTCCAGCTACTGGTATCCAACTATACTTCCATCCCGATGGCCCTTTTCCAGCTATTGGTAATAAGAAATGAGCAATTCTAGGTCCCAAATCCCTTGCAGGGTTAATCGCATAACCTGTGGTCCCTCCAAGGCTCTGGCCAATTGCTACGATCAGGAAACCAACAATTAAAGGATTTAATCCTTTAGAAAATTCATTGGCCCCAATAAACATTAAAGCTAAAAGCAACACAAAGGTTCCTATTACTTCACTCAATAAATTGGCCCAAGTTCTGTCTATTGCAGGAGTATTAGCATAACATGCCAACTTAGCACCTTGATCTTCTGTCCTTTTCCAATGAGGTAAATAGTGCAACCAAACAATTGCAGCTCCAATAATAGCTCCGACGAACTGACCTGTTATATAATATGGCACTTTAGCCCATTCTAATTCACCAACACTTGCCAAGCCTATCGTAACTGCGGGATTAATATGAGCTCCGCTAATTGATCCAACAGCATATATTGCCATAGTAACAGCGAGACCCCATGCCAATGTAATTACTATCCATCCGCCTCCTTCGCCCTTACTATCTTTTAGTAGTACACCTGCAACTACACCGTTCCCTAAAATTATCAGGATCATTGTACCTATCAGCTCAGCTAGAAAATTTGACATATCAGTTAATTGTTACTTAGCAGCAACTTAATCAAATTTTGGACTAACTGAAATTTGGGACGTTCAATATTGTGTTAATTACTACTTGAGTGAAACACCACTCTGTCATTCACCTCTTGGATTGGTCTATTATCGTCTTTGATAATTTCATGAATTGCATCAATCTGCTCTTTTGTGGCTTCAACTGGCTCTTCAAGGACAATCCAGTTTATTCCTTCAGTACAAGGTGGAGTGGTAAATGAGCCGGAGTAATAATAGAATTTATCAAGGTGCTTGGGAAAAGTCTCGTTAGGATCAGCTTTTTCGTCAGCTTTCAGTTCTTCATTCACATGACTAGGAAGAGATTTCATAAAATGTTGGATGAAGTGATTATTGTGTTCACCTTCTTCAATCAAAACAGCAACTACGGCAAATTTCCCAGATTCACTTTGATGTACAAAATGGATTTCCATCGCAAAATTCTCACCATCTATCTGATGTTCAGATGGTGTGTGAAAATGAAATTGCTTCATAGAGTAGCTAATGCCACCAAAAGTCAATGCTTTCTCTTCATCAATCTTTTCAATAAGTGTGTGACCGTTATTGATTAAATCAACAAAGAATGGGTGATAATGAAACTCTAAACTTATGCCATTGGTGTCTTCAGAATTAGATGAAATGATATTAATTGGAGACTGAGACTTTCCATTACAACTGCTGAACTCTGGATCTATTTCAAACCAATGTTCCGGACCAAATTCTCCTGAATAAGACCAGTCATGAGACTGAGCTTGTAAGTTTATCCCATTGCACAAAAAGACAGTTGTTAGAATGAATAAAAGAAATCCCGTGATACGCATACGATAAAGTACAATGTATCACGGGTATAAAATATGATTATTATCAGTTTTTAAAGCTTATCAGACTAATTCCTCGTGCTTCTCTACCTCCCATCCATTATTCGAAGTAACCTCCTTAAACCACAATGCAGAAGATTTAGGAATTCTTTCTAAAGTCTCATAATTAATGAAATTCAATCCAAACCTGGGTCTATATCCTGAAGCCCATTCGAAGTTATCAAATAAACTCCAGGCGAAATACCCTTTCAGATTCACTCCATTTTCAATAGCCTCATTGCAGGCTTGTAAGTATGATTTATAGAATTTAATCCTGTATGGATCTTCAACTTTACCATCCACTATTTCATCATTACAAGCAAATCCATTCTCAGTAATATAAATATCTGCACCATTATATCTGTTGTGAATCCATTCCAGAAGTTTTCTACAGCCCCAAGGCACCACGGCCCAATTCATACTGGTCAATTCCCATGTAGAATCCTGTGATAGATTTACATCCTGATCTTCTGAGAGTCCACCATTACCATATACACTTCCTTTCACCAGTTTACCATGTGAATCTTCGGCAAACATTGTTGTGTAATGATTTAGCCCGAAGAAATCAGTGCTTCCTTTAATTAATTCCTTTTCTTCTTCGGTAAAAACAGGGAGCCTCTCCCCCAGCCTTTCTTTCATTACTTGCGGATAATCTCCGAAGTAAACCGGATCAGCAAACCATCCAAGGAAAAACAATAGTGCTCTTTCTGCAGCATCTTTATCTTCTTGTTTATCGGTTAGCGGTTCTCTCCAGTCGCAGTTGTTGGTTATCCCCACCGTTCCACCCTGATGACTAAATTCAGATTGATATAATCTGTAAGCTTTAGTATGCGCCAATATAAGGTTATGTGCTGCTTGATATGGTTCTGAATTAGATACTCTGCCAGGAGCAAAAACTCCTTGTCCATATCCCAGAATCGATACAACCCATGGTTCATTTAGTGTAATCCAATGCTTCACTCTGTCTCCAAATCTTTCAAAGCAGACTTTCGCATAAGCTTCAAAGTCATCTGCAATACTTGGGTTAAGCCAACCATCATTTTCGCTTTGTAAGGCCAATGGAAGATCCCAGTGATACAATGTGATCCATGGAGTAATTCCATTTGCAAGTAACTCATCAATTAAATCTGAATAGAACTGAATTCCAGCTTCATTTACTTTCCCTCTACCCTCCGGCATTATTCTGGGCCAGGAAATTGAGAATCTATAAGCACTAAAACCCTGAGATTTAATAAGTGCTACATCTTCTTTGTATTTGTGATAATGATCGATTGCAATATTACCATTATCTCCATTTGCAACCCTGTTAGGAATAGTGCAAAATGCGTCCCATATAGAAGGTCCTTTTCCATCTAAATTATGCGCCCCCTCTATTTGATATGAGGAAGTTGCTGATCCCCAAACAAATCCTTCTGGAAATTTTGTCATGTACTAATCTCTTTATGTATGTGAAACCTTAAGTTTTTCTAATTCTGTATTTACGCTCTCAAGCTTATTTGTTGAAAGAGGATATGCGATTAAAAATCCAATTGTTGGTATTGCTATCAAGGCAGGAATCCAACTCATTAACATTTTGATAGCCGGAATTGCTCCTGTTATGGTAGTCTCGTCCATTCCGTCATATCCATAACTGGAAAGGAGAAAGCCTGTTATAGCACCTGCTGCTCCACCACCGAACTTCATAGCAAATGTACCTGCTGAAAACACAAGACCAGTGGCTCTTCTTCCATTTTTAATTTCTGAATAATCTGCGGCATCTCCAAGCATACTAAAAAATAAGACTGGCATAATTCCGGCACCAAACTCAGATAAAGAGCCCAGAACAAATATCAATGTATAATCTCCTGGTTGAGCTATGTATAGCATAGCATTTGTAACTGCTGAAAACGCCATTACATATATGAACAGACGTTTCTTACCAAAGTAATTTGATAAAGGTGTTGTAACTAAGGCTGCCACCATAGAGACTACCAAAAGCACTACCATATAGGAAGCTGCCATTGTCTCAAAATTAAGGTACCTCTTAAAGTAGATCACTGTAATTCCTTGCTTGATCGAGTTGTATGTCACAAACATGAATCCCACAACCAATAGAATCAACCAAGGCTTATTTTTCAATAGATCTGAAAGATCTTGCCAAATATTCCCACCTGATTCTTTCTTTGGTTTTACTCTTTCCTTTGTTGTGAAGTAAGTAATGATTAAAAAGCCCGCAAGTACGGCCGATAACAAATAGATCGCATATTGATATCCCTTGTTTTCATCTCCGCCACCAAGATACAATACCAAGTATATCAACAAACCCTGAGTTAAAATACCACCAAAATAAGCACCAGCAAACCTAAATGACGAAAGACTTGTTCTTTGCGTTTCATCACTAGTCATGACTCCCATTAAGGCCGAATAAGGGACGTTACTTGCTGTGTAAATCAAAGTAAGAAGAATGTAAGTGATATATGCATATACAAGTTTACCTGTAGGTCCAAAATCAGGAGTAGTAAAAGTAAGTGCAAGGATAACTCCTAAAGGAACTGCCGTCCAAAGTATCCAAGGCCTGAATTTACCATTTTTTGTATTCGTTCTATCACCAATCATACCCATAATGATATCAGTTACTCCGTCAGACATTCTGGTAATTAGCAATAAAACACCAGCAGCAGCTGCAGATATCCCAAACACATCTGTATAAAAGATCAATAGAAAGGTAGTGAGAGTTCTCCATGCAATGTTAGCTGCAGTATCTCCTAATGCATACCCTACTTTCTCTTTCAGACTTATTTTTTCACTCATGGTAATTAGAATTTGTGGATTATAGGTTGTTAGCTTCTTTTTCTATAAAGCCCAAGACATAAGTCAATGGAGCGTTCCAGTTAAGACATACTTCGTTACTCGCAAAACTTGGTTCTACATCCATCCAGGCTTTCATTGGAGCTACACTATCAGGGTAATTAACCTGGAAGGAATCATGTAATCTACTATTGGGTCCTCCCGAGACAAACCCAGGAACAGGGTCATCAATTTCATCTCCAGCACTAGGACGGTGATGGATAAACATCGGGGTTTTTGAACCATAACCGGTTACATAACTATAACCATTAGCGTTTTTACCAAAAATATAATCCATGATTAAAGTGGCTGAACTCAAGTATTTCTTTTCACCAGTAAATCGATAAGCATTACACAATATCATTGCTGTATTAAGCACATCACTATTTGATCCCCATTGAAAGTCCTGAATTGGTTGGTTATAATCATTGTCACCCATGACTGAAACGAGTTGGTCCGCAGACTTCAGTAACTCATTCTTCAGTGGTGCAGTCCAGTCCTGTTTACTATCCAACAAAGAGAAAGCTGCTAAGTAATGCATATGGTTAGCCCAACTTTCGCCAGGTTTGAATTCAAAGCTTATTGGATTTTCCAATAAGTATTCTTTGTACAGTTCTTCTTCAGTGGCCAGATATAACTCTGCTGCTGCCCAATAGAATTCTTGAGTAAGGTTGGCATCTCCATATTCACCAGTTCTTATGTCTTCAGGGTTTTTATAAACAACATTGGGGTTTTTGATTGCCCAATTCCAGGCATTCTTTGCTGCCAACAGTAAATTCTCTTTGTATTCACTCCCAAAACTTTCAGACGTCACTCTTGCCATTTTTGCACTTACTGCTGCCAGATCTAAAGTTGGTGCAGTTGCTTTACCTATGATGTATCTCGGCTTCACCGCAAACTCTGGTAGAATCATGCCTTCAAATCCTTTAGTTGTAAGCTTAAAAAACACTCCACCGTCATCATCTTGCATTGTCAACAGCCAGTCCATCTCGTATTTGAGTTCATCCAGATAATCACTGATTTCGTTTCCGCTCTCTGGAATGTTTAAGGAATTGTCTCCAACGACACCAGGGTATTGTTCATAAAGTGAAAGTAACTGTCCTAATGGATAAGCTCCATTCACCACATACTTCCCGTAATCCCCTGCATCATACCACCCACCTGGAGAAGCAGTAACTCCTACTTTTCCACTGGAAGGGTGAAATATGACGCTATCATCGGGGTGTCCCTCGGCCCGATTCCATTGACCAGCATGAGTTTCATCTAGCGAAGTACTGGCTCTGTGATAATATAATGCTTTGATGGATGCCTTGAACGCATCCTGGTATAGGTTTTCTTTTATTTCAAAACTGTATGAATTCCCTAAAGACTCAATAAAAACGACATACTCCCCATTAATATTCAACCCAGAAAAATCACCTACTTGAACGGTTTCACCAGCTAATTTCCAATCTTTAATTGCTGAAAGTTGACCTTCGTAAACAGATTCCTTTGTATTAAAATCTACAATCTTGAATGACTCTAAAGAATTCTTTGTGTTTACCACAAATTGTTTAGGAGAATTGGGATAATATCCTATTTGATTAATTCTTATATCTTCAGATGGTTGTCCAATTTCATACTTAGGGTTTCCACATGCTAGTAATGTTCCAACAGCGGCTATTAGAAGAACTCTTATCATAATTAAGTTATATCTGATGTCACAAATGTATGCCAGGACCCGAGTTGAGCACCATGTGAAATGTTTCAGCTTGCAATGAAATACAATCCTCTGATCCATTTATTGATAGAAAATAAGCAATAATCCGATGTTATGCCTTCTGATTAAAAGGAAAAAATGAATATTCGCGGAAGTCTCGGAGATAATTGGTAATTTATAGTAGTCACAGTTTATTGGAGAATGCGATCGCTAATCGGAGTTCTAATACTCGCCCTATTTAACGTACTTTCTATCCACGCACAACAAAAGGATAGCATCGATATCTATGAACTTTCATTAGAAGAGTTAAGCAGGATATCTGTGTATTCTACAACAAGGACGAAAGTTGAAGATGCGTTGGAAGCTCCGGCTACTTTAGTAGTCGTTAATAAAGATCAAATTAAAGAGAGAGGTTACACCAGTTTACTCCAACTACTTGAAGACTTACCTGATTTTAAAGTAGATATCGCTGTTGATCCCAGATGGCAAAATGACATTACTTCCCGTGGGGTAAGGTACATGGATAAACTTATCATTTTATTAAATGGTGTCCGTATCTCCTCTCCTACGAACGAAATAATTCCAATTTTTGAAAATTACCCTCTAAATATGGCAGAGCAGGTTGAGATCTTCTATGGACCAGCATCTGCCTTGTATGGAGCCGATGCTTTTTCAGGTATTATTAACATCATCACTAAGAAGGCAGATTCTGGTTATTCAGTTGATGCATCAGTTTGGGGAAGTGGAATAATTGGAGCATTGAATGGTGGAGTTAATGCCTTTTACTCTACAAAGATTGGAAATGATATTAGTGTTACTGCCAGTGGTCAGTTTTTCTATGATGAGCAACCGTTTTTGGGAGATGAGTATCCTGAAGAATATGAAGGTATAGACCAGTCATTGGCATCTGGAACATTCAATACGATATTTGGACCTATTACTCCAACGACTCCTGTGGATAGTGAAAAAGCTTATCCTCTAGAAGCATGGAGTACCTTTTTAGGTTTAGAATACAAAGATTTCAATTTTCAATTCTTTAATAATCACTCACATAACCCATCAACTACAGCAAATTCACCACACAATAGTGTGTATAACGAAGAACAACTATTTGGTCATGATATCAAGATGTTTACAGGGAAATATCTAAATAAAGGGGACAGAATTGTAAGTTCCAGCCAAGTCACATTTAGTAAATACAGTTTAGATGAACGCTCCAACTTCAGAAATGTATTCACATTCATGGAACCAGCTTATTTATATGCCAGAAGCTGGAAACTTAAAGGAGAACAGCTTTTCACTGTTAGCGCTACTGATAATTTAGAAATCACTACTGGAGTTACTTATGAAAGGTTTTTTTCCATACCAAGAAGCAACAATATTCAATCGCCTATTGAAAACAAAAATATTGAAGATGCAGTAGTCGCTAATAGTATAGCCCCTTTAAATCAAACTGGAATTGCTGCTGAACTGGTTGAAACCAACTACAATAATATTGGAGGACTAGTACAATTATCCTGGAATTCAGAACATGTAGATATTACTGTTGGAGCCAGAGTAGACAGAGATGATAGATTTGCCACTACCATCAACCCTAGACTAGGCATGGTATTTAAGCCTAGTCATAAACTAACTATAAAAACACTATTCGGAACAGCATATCTGGCTCCTTCTCCACAAAATATATTTGAAAGGTATGGTTCCTTTTCTACTACCAATGACGGACTTAATTACACGGCATCTTTCTTCAACCTACCAAACCCAGAATTGGATCCACAAAGAATTAGCACTTATGAAGTGAGTGGCAGTTTCTTCATTAGTGAATCTTTAAGCCTTAATATGACTTCATACTATTCAAAAGTTACCAATTTCATAAGTCCGGTAAATACATTTACAAACGGGGCTCTAATACAATCACTTTATCCCAACCAATTATATAATATTGGAGGATTCACTGTACCAATTGATGTAATTCAGGTAAATGATAATCTTGGTGAGGCTGACATATATGGAGGAAATATTCAGTTACAATACAGGTGGCAGGGATATGGAAAGTGGAATGGAGATATTCAGATAACTCAGAGTCTGGTTGATGGGAATATTGATGTCGATGAAGATGGACCTGCTGTAGAAAGAAATCTACCTGGTGTAGCTCCATCAATTTTTAGATTTGGAGGAACCCTTAGAAACTCCTTTTTATCTGTAAACATGCGTTTGAGTTTAGTAGGTAAGCAAAGAGTATTTAATGTAAATGGTGTTCAGGACATAAATAATGATGAAAACCCAAACAATGATTCAAAATACCAGGAATTATCTGGTTTCCAGCTTCTGAATACAAATATCATCTTTAAACTAACTGAGAAATTTAGTCTTTCATTGATTGGACGTAATTTGCTAAACCAGAAGTATCGTAATGTAAATATTGGAGCAGCTCCAGAAACCAATGATGGTTCTGGCGGATCTGCGGAGGTTGAATTTTCGAACGGAGCTCCTCAAAACCCTATCAGAATTCAACTTGGAGCACATCTTAGTTTATAGTCTCCAATAGAATACTCTTAAGGCCGTCATATGTCCAGGGCTTCTTTACAAAAGTGTCTAGAAGATTAGATTCCAAAGCCATTGTTACTTCCCCCTCTTGCGTATAGCCTGAAACCATTACCCTTTTTGGTGGTACTTCAATGGATTCAACAAGAAGTTTTAAGAATTCAACGCCTGTCATTGCAGGCATTAATTGATCAGTGACAACTAAATCCACCCCATGTTCCTGAATGTAAGCAAGTGCTTCGGTTGCAGATGTGGTTGTATAAATATCAAAGTCTTTACGAAACATTTCCCTGAACATTAACAGGTTTAGTTCCTCGTCATCTAAGTAGATTAGCTTCGGTTTGCTGGTGTTGTTTAAAGTCATATATACTTTCTTTCCTACTTTAAAGGTAGGAGAATAGTAAATACTGACCAAGAATTTTTCTCTGAAGATACATTTAAACTACCTCCGTGCTTCTCAATAATACCATAAGTTATTGATAAACCGAGACCTGTTCCAGACCCAACTTTCTTGGTTGTAAAGAAGGGATCGAAGATTTTATCTATCTTATCTTGAGAAATTCCAGATCCATTATCACGAATTAAAATTTTAACCTGATCACCCTCCAGTGATGTTTCTATGGAAATTTCACCTGGACGGTCAACACTTTCGACAGCATCAATGGCATTACTTATTATATTTAAGAACGCTTGTCCCAACTGTCCCTGATAGGCATTGATCTTTGGAAGTGATTCATCAAATTTTTTCTCAATGGTAACAGTATTCTTATACTTATTCTGAAGTAATAATAGAGCTACTTCAAGATCCTGATGTATATCTATAAGAGCCTTTTCTTCCTCTTCCATTCTAGAAAACGACCTTAATCCAGCCACAATATCAGTAGTCCTTTTTGCACCAATTTGGATACTTTTCACCATTTGATCAATGACTTCATGTGCCTGATTGTAGTCTGCATTTTCCTTCTCTTCAATTATCTCTTGCAGCACTTTGTCAACATCACTTTGGTCCATACTCAGATGCTTGACTTTATCAATTACTGGTTTAATATCCTGAATTCTTGTTTCAAGTACATGTATCCCTGAATAGACAAAATTGATAGCATTGTTAATCTCATGAGCAATTCCAGCTGTCAACACCCCTAGTGAAGCCATTTTCTCAGATTGTACAAGTTGAGTTTGAGCCTCTTTTAGTTCTGCAAGAATCTCGCTTAACTCGTCTTTCTGTTCCTGTAACTTCTTAGCATCTCTTCTTCTCGCTTTATATGCCCGATAAATCAAAAATGAGAATATCAGAACCCCAACAACAGAGAATATGAGGATATACACTGTATTCTTTTGTGCATCCACCACAGAGGTCATTTGTTCCAATTCAGATGCCCCTGACCTAATTGCTTCTTCTTGTTCTGCCAACTTCTTTTTTTGCTCCTCCAGCATCTTATTCCCAGCTTCCATTTGCGCTGACTGACGTAAAATACCATCTTGCAACTCATTCAATTGAGATTCTTTATTGTTAAGTACAAGAACGATACTATCCAACTCACCGGCAGAGCCAGCTACGGCAAATTGCAGGGAATCTAAGGATGAACTTTGCTTTTCAATCACATCCTGCTTGTCCTCTATTTGATTGGTTTGAACAGCGATCATTTCTCTTTGTTCAGTAATGATCTTGTTACTTTCAGAGATACTGGAGAGAATAGAATCATATCTTGATTCTAGTCCGGACAATCTTGATTCCATTACTCTAACAGAATCCTGTGCACCTTTGTAGAGTTTAGCAACATCAACTTTAGTTCCTCCTAAAAGCACCATATCAGGTAAAACTTCCAGTCCTTGATTGATAATATTTGCCTGGTTGATTTGAAAGCCCAAGGTCTGATCTGCTTCCTCAATAAAATTGATCATGATGAACCTTTCGTCATCATAACCATCTGTCACAATGAGCGTGTTTGAACCTCTTAATTGATCAAATACAGATCTGGTAGCCTGGTTATAGGGTTGTGAAATATATACAAGGTCAAATCCATCTGGTACCACGGAGGATGAAGTCGAAGTAACTTGTATCGGTTGGTTCCTAAGTGATCTTGTTTCTCCCAGAAGATTGAATTCGTTAATCAGTGACCTGTCTTCTGACATTAACAATATCTTGAACTTATTGTCAGATTTGGGCCAATCTATGTTTTTAGCAAAGGAATATACATACGCAACTTCAATTTTGTACCTCTCTGCTGATTGAGCTAGAACTAACTTACTCAAAAGCAAGGCACAAACGCATAACAACGCCTTAAATGAAGAGATGTGTGAATTCCCCATTAGCGTAATATAATATATTGAAGATATTTTTTACTCTTAAGCCAAATCATTTTCATATGAATCTTTCAATCACTAAACAAAGAGTTCTTAACAAAGACTTATTGACATCAAATTTTTATTACTTGGGGTTATAAATACTTTCAGCTTCCTCCCTCACCTTCTCAATATCCAGCGTCATACTTTTCAACTCCTGACTTAGAAATAAAGGCATTTGATCATCAAAATGAGCAGAACCTTGGACATTAGAAGCACCATACACATTTACAGTTTCAATTATAGGTAACCCATTTTCAGGATATCTGACCATCATAATATAGGATTCGCCCTGGATGGCCCGGTATCTTCCTTTCTTATAAGGTGCAGATCTTATAGACGCAATTACATCATCTACTGCCTGCATCGGAAATTCTTTATCTCCCCTTACTAACAATTGAAATTCCCCCATTTCTACATTTAGTCTTTTGAAATGCTTCATAAAGTAATCATGCGTCTTTGAAAGCGCTATTTCCAATTGCTGAATATTAGGTCTATAATAGCTTCGATAAGGAATTTCCAGTTCTTTCTGAAGAAAATAGTATACGATCGTTGCTTGAGCAGGCCCTACACTATTTGCAGCAGCAACCTTGTCCCAAGACTCAATGATAGCTTTAACTTCTGCTGCCTTATCCGAAAACTTGTCACTACTTAAAGACCACAACCCATTTATATCAATTGGATAGACTAATGAGTCTGGAAGTGTAATGTCATATTTCATTGTTTTAAAGTCATCATATGAAACATTATCATATTGGCCTATCAGGTTAAGCATTCGTGTACTTCGATTATTCTCCCATTGCAAATAACCCATTGTAGGATCATACTTATCGATTAAAGGATTGCTTCCATTTGTACTACTGGAAAAAGCTGAGTTATTCATGTTAAAAATGAAACCTGACTTTGGGTTTTCATTAGCGGGCAAGTCTTCAAAACTATGATAGCCATTAGGGAGTACTTCCTTAGTATTCCCAGGCACAATTTTTTGCCATTCATAACCTTTTGCTCTTTTTGGAATTTTACCATATCCTACATGGTAGATGTTACTTTCTTTATCTGCATATACAATATTGAATCCAGGAATTGAAACATCTGTCAATGCTGCTTTGAATTCATCGAAGCTCTGAGACTTATTCATTCTATACCACTGTTCGATTGCTCCAATATCTTCAAGGGTTGACATATGAAATGAATATGTTCCTTTGTCATTCTTGATGGTGGGACCAAACTTAGACCAAAGAATTTCTTTTTTAACACTCAATTTTAAACCCAGAGGAAGCTTAACCTTTAGTTTTGCATATGTGACTTCCAGATCTACCCATTCATCATCTAGTCTATATTGACTTGCATTAGAGGGATTTAATTCAAGGTTATAGACATCTATTTTATCTGGATAATTTACAGTGTGTGCCCAACCCAAATTTTCATTGGTCCCATGAAATATTACTGGTCCTCCCGGGAAAAGCCCTCCCATCATGTTCCATCCTTGCTCACTTACTAAATGGGCTTCATACCATGCTGAAGGTCCTTCAAGGGGCTGATGTGAGTTAATTGCGAGGTAAGTTAAGTCGTCAGATGTTCTTTCACTGGAAAGTGCAATAGCATTTGACCCGTTTCTATTCACTGTTTTATCCAGCTTTTCTAAATCCCCAGTGACAAGGTGCTTTATCGTTTGATCGGCTCCTGAAATAACTGCCAATGATATCCCATATGCCTTAAGAACATCAATTTCGTTTATAGGAAATGCTTTTTTTAGCAATATTCTTTTCGGATTGTGTTCTGCAAATGCATTAATTCCAGCGGTGTAAGCCTTCACAATCTCACGAAATTCCGGAGACATAGATTCATAATACGATCGAGCCAATTGGTCTAGTCTCAGCAAATGGACGACATAATCAACTCCTGCCCCATCCTTTCCTAAATGTTGACCAAGCATCTGTTTCCCTGATAATAAAGGCAACTGTATCGTTTCGAAATCATCTTCAGAATGTGCCCAAGCCAAGCCATATGCAACCTCAGCATCTGTAGGTGCATATATATGCGGAACACCCCACTTATCTCTTATAATCTCAATGTTATCTGGGTTAATCTGGCTTACAGCTTGAAATGCCATTAATAGAAGACCTAAGCAAACGTGAAGTTTTTTTATCATGAATTCAAACTAAACTTAAATATGTAAAAGTACAACTGTTAAATACCTGTTTAGTTTGAATCAGACTGTTGTTGCAAGGTGTAAGTCAACCGAGTACACATTCATATAGATTTTAAGGTTACGTATATGCCGAAATACGCATGCCTATTACCAATTAAATAATCGAGTCACTTTTTCGTAGAAACAATAAAATCATTTCTTTAGGAAACATTTATCAGGATAAGAACCAAGATTTTATTAAATTTTGGAGTGTAAGACATATTAACCCGGATCCATGAAGATATTACTATCGACAAATTTTGATGAATCAAGTAAAAATGCATTTCAATACACAAAGGAGTTGCTTAAAGTTTCCCCTTTCAGTGATGCCAGTCTGTTTCTAGTACATGCCCATCACAATAAGACTGACTTTACAATTGAAGATGCAACAGCGAAGCTTGATAAGGAATTTGCTGATGTAAAGAACATTCATGAGAACTCTGATAAATACATTCATAAGGGTTCTATCAGACATGTGATCAACTCTTTCGTTGATATCAACAACATTGATTTAGTAATCATGGGTAGCAGAGAAAAAGACCCTGGAGCTGAAGGTGCAATGTTATCAAATGCGATGGAGGTTGCTAGTCATGCTAATTGCTCGGTACTGATAATTCCTGAAAATCTTGAAATAACCGGGGGTCCTTCAGTCATAGCCTTTGGTTCAGATTTCAATAAAATGGATGTTCCAAGAGAGGCTTTACAAGTGCTTAAGAATTTGCTAAAGGCCTATGATGCTACATTAAAGGTCTTCCATGTTTACCCTGAAGGAGACCTGGATGTTCTAAAAAGTGAGTTAGAAGCAAACGTAAGCAAAAATTTCATTGAGAAGTCAAAGCATGAATACCACCCTGTAGTAAACCATGAGACCATTGAAGGAATTCGATTATTCCTGGAGCAGGAAAAGCCAGATATTCTTACTGTCATCCCACGAAAACATAAATCCATGGATGAACTTTACAATCCTAGTGTTACGAAAAACATGTCACATGATGTGAAGTTGCCGCTTTTAGTACTTAGATAATTTTCATCACTTTTATGAACATATTGGTGGTGTAATTTCGTTAACACATAGAAGTTGTTTACGAAGAATACCTAAGCATGAAACCTATTACGTATTATTCAAGGAAAGAAGAGTTGTGGAATGTTCTCACCCACCTATTGGGATTATTACTGAGCATTGCTGGCCTTGTCCTCTTGATTGTATTTTCTAGTATCTATGGAAATGCCTGGCACATTGTAAGTTTTTCAATTTTTGGTTCAAGCATGGTCATTCTTTATCTGGCATCTAGTCTTTACCACATGGCCAAGAACAAAAAGATCAGAAGGAAACTCAACATTTTTGATCATGCAGCTATTTTTGTATTAATAGCTGGTACATATACTCCTTTTTGCTTGGTAACCTTAAATGGACCTATGGGATGGACTCTTTTTGGGATTACCTGGGGTCTGGCGATTGCTGGAATTGTATTAAAACTTTTCTTTACCGGAAAGTACGATTTGCTGTCAACTATTGGATATGTAGTATTAGGTTGGATTGCAGTAATAGCTGGTAAGCCCTTACTTGAGAACCTAGATACGGCAGCATTGATTTTGTTATTGACTGGTGGGGTATTCTATTCAATTGGGGCATTGTTCTATGCTACCAAAAAAATAAAGTACAACCACGCTATATTTCACGTGTTTGTACTTTTTGGTACTATTAGCCATTTCTTTACCGTCTTCTACTTTTTGCTTTGATGCAGCCTTCTTTGATTTAATGACAACAGTGGAAGGTCAATGGTTTTGCTAAGGTGTGATGCAAATGACAATTGTGTAAATCTAAATATACCAGTTCTGGCATCAGAAATAAGTGCAACCATATCAGCATTCACGTGTGAAGCATAATATTCTAATCCTTCTTCATCACTAGGATTTTGAAGTATAGAAACTTCGTAATTTTTAAGTCCAATTTTCCTCGCAAATGCATCCAGTGACATGGCCAAAGTAGGTTGGCCCGGCTCAGAATCTCTGACTACATTTACTAAATGAACACGTGCACCAAATGATTCAAAAATATCTTTTAATACAGGATATACTTCTTCTTCATACTCTTCATCAACTAAATCTACACCTAATACAATTTCCTTAATTGGCGTTTGTTCAATTGGTCCTTTGATGGAAACAATAGGAACTCCAACAGTTTCAATTAGCTGCTCTGTATGATTACCACTAAAGTATTCTTGAATACTTTCCTCTCCTGTTGTTCCAATTACTATTAAATCAATATCAAAGAAATCAACATATTTCTTTGTTCCTTTCAGGAATCCGTTTCCATATATGTCGGCACTAATAGGTACTGCCTTAGTGGATTTATCAGCGATCCTTTCTAATTTATACTTATTGGATTGCATCAACTGAATGTTGTATAATGTCTCTTCAGTGGTATCTACTATCTGGGTATCACCTGTTACGAGTGTTACTTCCTCTGTTGGGATATCTACAAAGTGAACAACTTGAACAGAGCCCCCAATTTGTTTCGCAATGAATATTGCATAATCTACAGCTTGCTCAGAGAGCTTACTAAAATCGGTAGGTACTAGTATTCTTTTCATGGGTCTGTGGGTTAATTCTTACTTATAACTCAGTAATTGCACTGTATCCACAAGATAGAAATAGGTTGTGCGTTAGCTATTGATTATTGCCACCTAACATTTATGACTTATATCATCTTCTCAAAAGAAATAGTTTAGCAATTTGCACATGGTTAAATAAAGAATAATGAGCGCACTATTAATTCAAAACTTAGATCAATTTCTGGATTCATTGAACTATATAGAAACCGGAATTTTCACATATGAAGAAATTATGGAGTCAGCAGAAATTAGTGCTGATGATTTGAAAGAGGATCAAATAAGCTGGTCACCTTCCCATGTCACACAAAACAAAATTCAGTCTAATGGTGATTGTGATGTTGTGGTGAGAGGTTGGGAAGCTAATCAGGAGATCGAATTACCTGGTGATCCCAGAGAGTTAATTTATGTAATTGAAGGAGACATTACAACCAATGGAAATGTATCAACTGGCCAAGGTTTGGTAACTGAAATCAACACATCAACCAAGATAACTAATTCCAATAAAAGAGGGATTACTCTCCATCTTGTTATCAAATAGAATTATGAAAATTTGGAGCTAGTTTCTTAGAATTCATTTTCTTTGAAGAAAAGCTCCAGATATTTCAAAACTTAAAACATATCTACAAGAAGAGGTTGAAATATTAGACCGACGGGAAAGGCTAATTTTGGCCATTTTAGCAGGGCTATTTGTTTCCTCCTTTTTGTTATTCTTCCAGCCTTTCGGGGTAAACAATTACGATCCCACCGAAACCATCAGATCCCAATTCTTCTGGAGTATGATGGGAATGGGGTTACTAATCACTGTGTTGATACTTACTAGCGAATTTGTAATATTCCCATTTGTAGTCAAAGTATACTCCCGTTGGGCGATTTATATGTGGACTCTGTGGTCAGTTGTCTGGTTAAGCACTGGGATATTCTTTTACTACAACTTCCTTGGAAACTGGCATGACTTCATCCTTTCAAGCTATTTTGAATTTATCGGAAATATCGGTTCCATGTCAATAATCCCGATTGTTGGAATTTACTTTTACCTTAGAATAAAAGGGTTAAAACAAACGCTTAATCAAGATTACAAAAGTCCTGAACCAAATTCGCAGAATACGATTATCAACATTACAGCAGAAAACGGAAAGGATAAACTTTCTCTCCCACTTGCAAACATGGTCTATCTTGAAGCAGAAGATAATTATGTGGCAATCCATCATTTGAAGGATGATAAACTAGTCAAAACATTGATTAGGAAAAGTTTAAAAAGTGTCCAGGAGGAAAAACTCAATCCACAGTTGTTTAGATGTCATAGGTCATATATGATAAATCTAATACACCTTCAACACCTTCAGGGAAACAAGAATAAACTGAATGTTCAATTAGCTTATGTGGACACTCCAATTGCTGTATCCCGACAATACATTGAGGAGTTGCTTTCGATTACATCCGGATAGCCTCTTTACCATTTATCCCAAATAGCTAAACTTCACCCCAAATCATCCTTTTCAAGCAACGAATGTGGTTTTGATTCGATCATATTAGCAAAAAAAACTCAAAACTATGAAGTCATTAATTGCTTATCGAAACCCGACTAAATTAAAGTCACTATTAACATTTATCATTTCAATTACCTTCATGATCGTATGGCTACCTTTCCTGAGAGCCATATTTGATGGAGAGAGTTACCACTGGGGAACAAACTACTTTGGCTACATGATCCATGGTGCCGGAGTTAATTCAGATTTCATTTTTGTTGTTATCCAATTACTATTCTATGTAGCTCTGGCATTTAGCATGTATTGGATTCAAAACAGGAAAGTGTTTTATGGTTTATTGCTAGTTTGGTTCACCAATGTAATTGGGAACCTTCTATATGACATTATTGCTAATGGAGATACCATGTTCCATGGTGACACGCTCAATGTTCACATCAGCATAACCTGGATAGTTGTCCCACTTTCTGCCTTAGCGTTGATTCTCATCTTCTTTGTAATCAAACAAGATATCAATCAAGACGAAGTATCAATGGAATGGAGTGCAATGAATAGAAATCTAGCTTACTTTATTCTCGGTCCATTAGTAATTCAAGCTGTATTATTTACAGTTGGAGAACCTCATGCCACTACAGATGAGATTGGGGTTATTATATCACTGGTACAAAACTTCGCTTTACCATTTATTGTAAGGCCATATAACAAGTCGCTGAAGGTTGCAGCTGCTTAATTTTTGAGCATAAGAGGGCTAATTTGACCTGGCCCTCTTTAATTTTTAATGAAATTTTCCATCAATCACTCACAATAGCATTTATCCTTTCTATCTTTGCGCCCTCAAACTATAAGATTATGATTTCAGCGAGTGGTGTTTCTTTAAGATACGGTAAGAAAGTTCTATTTGAAGATGTGAATATTAAGTTCACTCAAGGTAATTGCTACGGAGTAATTGGTGCGAATGGAGCAGGAAAATCTACATTCCTTAAAATTCTTTCTGGTGACGTGGATCCGAACAGTGGATCGGTGGCAATTGATCATGGAAAGAGAATGGCTGTTCTAAAACAGAACCACCACGAATATGATCAAGAGACAGTATTGAATACTGTAATGAGAGGTCATGTTGACTTATGGAAAATAATGCAGGAAAAAGATGCTATCTACATGAAGCCTGACTTCTCTGAGGAAGATGGTGTTAAAGCATCAGAGCTAGAAGCACAGTTTGCTGAAATGGATGGCTGGAATGCAGAATCAGACGCAGCAGCTCTTTTAAGTGGACTTGGAATCGTTGAATCTGATCATTATAAACTTGTAGCTGAACTTGATGGTACTCAAAAGGTAAGAGTTCTTTTAGCTCAAGCCCTATTTGGTAATCCAGATATTCTAATCCTGGATGAGCCTACAAACGACCTGGATATTAAAACCATTGGTTGGTTAGAGGATTTTTTACTGGATTTTAAGAACACAGTTATCGTAGTATCTCACGACAGACACTTCCTTGATACAGTTTGTACTCACGTTGCTGACATTGACTTTGGACAAATCAAACTTCATACTGGTAACTACACTTTCTGGTATCAGTCAAGTCAATTAGCACTTGCGCAAAGATCAGCTGCAAATAAGAAGGCTGAAGAGAAGAAAAAGGAACTTCAGGAATTCATTGCGAGATTTAGTGCAAACGCTGCAAAATCTAAACAAGCTACCAGTAGAAGAAAACTATTGGATAAAATCAACCTGGAGGAAATTCAGCCTTCAAGTAGAAAATATCCTGCTATCATATTTACTCAAAACAGAACTGCTGGTGACCAAATTCTTGAGGTAAAAGGATTAGGTAAAACTCTCAATGGTGAGAAACTATTCAGTGGAATTGACCTGATGGTGAACAGAGGAGATAAGATTGCGGTATTGAGTGATGATAGTATTGCAATTACTACTTTCTTCAAAATTCTAAATGGTGAATTGGACGCTGATGAAGGTGAGTTTAAGTTTGGTCAAACTATTACGAATGCTTACTTACCGAATGAGAACTCTGAGTACTTTAGCAATAAAATGAATCTTATAGATTGGTTGAGACAATATGCTGAAGGAGAAGCTGATGATGTTTTCATCAGAGGGTTCTTAGGTAAGATGCTTTTCTCCGGCGAGGAGACATTGAAAACTGTAGATGTACTTTCCGGAGGAGAGAAAGTGAGATGTATGATCTCAAGAATGATGTTGAATGGTGCAAACCTTTTAATGCTTGATGAGCCTACTAACCACCTTGATCTTGAATCAATTACAGCATTCAACAACTCATTGAAAGACTTCCCTGGAACTGTTCTATTTACAAGTCATGACCATGAGTTCACGCAAACTGTAGCAACAAGAATCATCGAACTAACACCGAATGGTATAATAGATAAACTAATGAGTTTTGATGAGTACCTTGAGTTTAAAGAAGGAGCAACAGCTTAATTTCGGTTGAGAATAACTTCAACTGCCTCTTTACGATTGGTTACTCCAAGTTTGGTATAAATATTCTTAAGGTGGAACTTGACGGTATTAACAGAGACGAAAGCTTTCTCAGCGATTTCCCTGTTATTAATATTGGTCATTGCTAGTTGAAGAATTTCGAATTCCCTATCGCTAATAGGTTTATTTAGATCCTTATTTACAATAGTGATATCAAGATCTGATTCCTGATCCTCGTCCTCCTTGAGGTAATTGTTGATTTGGAATCTTAGGTTATCTATCTCTTGTGAAAGCAGCTCTTGTTTAAGCTTATGTCTTTGCTTTATCCAGACAACTGTGAATAAAGAAAAACAAACTACCAACGATATGATGACAATAAGAAAGAATTGTAATCGTTCCTTCTGCTCTAATTCGGTCTTTGCTGTGAATATTTCCTGCTCCTTTTTGGCTACCTGATACTTAGTTTCCAGTTCATTAATAGCAGTTGCTTTTTCAATTTCATAGATACTATCTTTCATAGCCGTACCTCTGTTTGCAAACTCAAGAGCCCGCTTATATTCTCTCTGCATCTCCTTGAGCAATGCAAGACTTTTGTAGTATTCCATCTGCTCAAACTTCATTCCCAGATCAATAGCATGTTGAAGTCCTTTCTGATAGTATTCTTCCGATTTATCAAATTCTCCAAGCTCCCGATACATTGTAGCTACATTTCCATAGTTCATAGCTCTGGAGGATGGATTAGGGTTTTCTTTTTCTAATTGATCCCAATCATCAAACATCTCTTTTGCCGACACAAAATCTTCTTTAACAATTAAAATATGACCAGCATTTCCCAAAGCGTTCATTACGGTGCTCTTGTGGCTGTTATCCCTCCTATCAATTACTTGGTTGAAATAGAATAATGCGCTATCATAATAGTCATCACGTTTTTGTTTCAGAGCAGCATCCATGTAAACAACCCCACAATTATTCAATAAACCATTGGCAGATTTTTGTTGATTGGTTCTTTCATAAATTGGTATCGTCTTATTGAAGTAGTATAGTGCCTCGTCCTTATTGTATTCAAATAGGTGTATGGTTCCTACGGTTTGCATACCTCTTGCCAGCTCCTCTTCAAACCTATCACTTGTTTCAGCTAACTGAATCGCTTTCATCCCAAATTCAATCCCCGACTTATAATCACTTTTTCTCCAGTGGTATTCAGCGTATAACGCATTGCAATTGATTAAGACAATTGTGTCTCTTTGGACTAATCCCCTCCTTTCGATTTCCTGAATATATTGAAGTGCCTTTTCTGGTTCTGATGAGAAATATGGAACCACAAATTTAATTACGTGCTTTCCTCTTCTTAACTCGGTCTCATCACTAAAGACTTGATATAGACTATCAACATCCTGTTCTATTGATTGTCCAAATGAAAACTGACTTATATACGTAAGGTAAAAAACAAAAAATGTGGATCTAAAAAATGGCATGGTAATGAGTTTGTAACCTTGAGCTATCGAATTTAATGTAATTTCGCAGCAAACTAAAAAATTCCTGCAATTGGCCTTTGACCCATACGCTATTGACCTTCCGGTAAAAGAGATCATTCCGGAGACACTTGAAAAACTAAGCAATGATAACACCCTGATTATCAATGCTCCGGCAGGTGCTGGTAAAAGTACACTTCTTCCTCTGGCACTACTAGATGCAGATTGGGTTCAAGGTAAGAAGATTCTGATGCTGGAGCCACGAAGATTAGCTGCAAAATCGATTGCTTCAAGAATGGCACATTTCCTGGGAGAAAAGTTGGGCGAGACAATTGGTTACAGGATTAGATTTGAAAACAGAACATCTGAGAATACTAAGATAGAAGTCCTAACAGAAGGAATTCTTACTAGAATGATTCAGAGTGACAATGCACTGGAAGATGTAGCAATGGTAATTTTTGATGAATTCCATGAAAGAAGCATTCATGCCGATGTTGCTCTAGCTCTTTGCAGGGAATCACAGCAGGTGCTTAGACCAGATCTGAAGATAATGATCATGTCTGCAACACTGGATATGCCAGTTTTGAAAACTTTATTAAAATCCGATTCCGTAACCAGTGAAGGTAGAATGTTTCCGGTAGACATAAAGTATGAAGGAGATACAGATGAGTTTTCGATTGTAGAGCAGACTTGTTCGGTAGTCAAGAAGGCAGCAAAACACAATGAGGGTGATATTCTTGTCTTCCTGCCTGGTCAGGGTGAAATATTAAGATGTCAGGATAATCTCAGAAAGGATTTAAGAGATTTTGTAATTGTACCTCTTTACGGTTCTCTTCCAATGAACAAGCAACATGCTGCTATTTTTCCAAATCGTGATGGCAAGAGGAAAGTTGTGCTTGCCACTTCTATTGCAGAAACAAGTTTAACAATTGAGGGTATAAAGGTTGTCGTTGATTCTGGTTTTGGGAGAACCCAAAAATTTGATCCAAGGTCTGGGTTGTCAAGACTACAAACCATACGAATCAGTCAGGATGCTGCGGATCAACGTGCAGGAAGGGCTGGAAGATTGAGTCCAGGTGTTTGCTATAGGATGTGGTCTGAAGTTACTCATGGAAGGCTGGAACCACATTTATTACCAGAAATATTACAAGCTGATTTGAGTTCTTTAATGCTGGATATGGCACAATGGGGAGTTACTGATATTCAACAATTGACTTGGCTGACTACTCCTCCTAAAGGAGCTGTTGCTCAAGCCAGGGACATGTTACATGATCTGGAAGCACTTAAAAATGGTAAGATCACTCCTCATGGAGAAAACATGGCTAAGCTACCTTGTCATCCCAGAATAGCCCATATGCTTCTCATGGCAGAAGACTCTGATCATTTAGCTTTAGCTTCAGATATTGCTGCATTTTTGGAAGAACGAGATCCACTTGGAAGGGAGGCTGGAATTGATATTAATACAAGAATTGAGGCGCTGAGAAGATTCCGAGATGAACAAAGAAAAGGTGGAAGAATGGAAAAGATTAAACAAGTCGCGGCTTCCTACCGACAGCTTTTTGATGAAGAAGAGGATAATTCTGCAATAGATTCTTTTGAGACTGGAATGCTTTTGACACATGCTTATCCGGAAAGAATAGCACATGCGAGACCTGGAAATAATGCTCAATTTCAATTATCTAATGGTAAGTTGGCTATGGCTGGTCATAAGGATGATTTAGCCCATGAAGCCTGGTTGGCAATAGCTCATATGGATGCAAGAGATGGAATGGGAAAGATCTTTATGGCTTCTCCATTGAATCCCAGAGACCTGATGCCATTGGTGAAGGAAGAAGAGGTCGTTAAATGGGATACTGAAGATGGTGGTCTGGTAGCTTCTCTTGATCTGAGAATTGGTAATATTGTCCTTCAATCTAAACCCTTGCCAGAGGCTGATGAATCATTTAAAATCCAAGCTATATGTGAGGCTATTCAAAAAGAAGGTCAACAACTTCTCGATTTCAATGAACAAGTAACTCAGTGGCAAAACAGAGTTTTATCTCTTAGAAAATGGCACCCAGGAAGTGATTGGCCAGATGTTTCAACCACTACCCTACTGTTGACAAATGAAGAATGGTTAAGTCCATACTTAAATGATATAAGCAAACCACATCAATTAAAGAAGATTAACCTTTTAGAGGTAATTCATCATAGCCTTTCATTCGAGCAACAGGGTTTGCTGGACAAACTTGCTCCTGCTAAACTTGAAGTCCCGAGTGGGTCAAACATTAAACTTATGTATCGCGAGGATGGAATGCCTCCAGTACTTGCAGTTAGAATTCAGGAGATATTCGGGATGAAGGAAACGCCTAAAGTGAATGAAGGTAAAACTCCAATTCTTTTACATCTACTATCACCAGGCTTCAAGCCAGTTCAGGTGACTGATGACTTAGAGAGCTTTTGGTCCAACACTTATTTTGAAGTAAGAAAAGAATTAAAGAGAAGGTACCCAAAACATGTTTGGCCAGATGATCCTGTAAATGAACCAGCAATCAGAGGGGTCAAAAGGAAGCCTAAATAGTATATTATGCTGTAATTGTTGCCATGTAATTGGCCAGATTTTCGTCCTTGCTTAAACCCAATTTCTTCCTGATTCGGTATCTGGCTGTTTTTACACTATCTGGTGAGATTCCTAAGATTTGAGATGATTCCTTCAAGTTCATATTCAACCGAATCAATGCACAGAGTTTTACTTCAGCATTTCCAAGATCGGGACATTTTTGTTGTAGTGTAGAGAAGAATCCTTCGTGAACTTCCTCAAACCTTAATTTAAAATTTTCCCATTCCTTATCGGCTCTAAAGCTTTCATCAATTATTCCGCTTATCTCCTTTAATGCCTTCTTGTTTTCAGGTGAGATCTTTTTGTTAAGCTCATTCACCTTTTCTTTCATGTTGTTTATGATTTCATTCTTTTGAACAAAATTTACTGCATAAGAAGCTAATTCCCGGTTTTTATGTTCCAGTTCAAGCCTTAACTGCTTTGACTTTAATCTTGCACTTCTTACACGAAATCTCATAACCAAAAAGATGATTATCCCTCCCATTGCTGCAAAAAGAAACAGCAATCCGGCGATTGTGTATTTCAAGTTTGTTTCTGCCTTTTCCTTCTCTAATCCTAATATTTGTTGCTCCTTCTTCGCGTTTTCATTCTCCAATTGTAACACCTCAATTTTTTCCTTTACTTCTAACCCTCTTAGCTTTTTATCTAGATTGTACTCCTTCCTGAGATACTCATGCGCTTTGTCATAGTCTTTTCTGTTCTCATACATTTCGACTGCTATATTGTATATACCCCTTAAGGTATAGTCATTATCAATTGTATCATTTCCGGCAATTGCTGAATCAAGATAAACCTCTGCCATCTCCCAATCTCGTTTCCTGGAGTATGCGTAAACCAGATTGGCCTCTACATCATTTATCATGATGGCGTTCTTTGATAATGCTCTGGCTTCCAATAGATAGTTTAACCCTTCATCCAAAAGTGAATCATAATTAGCCATGATAACACCCATATTGAGTAACATTAGTTTTGTTCCGTATTCATCGTTTATCTTCTTCTTCAACTCCAAAGCAATTTTACCATGGTATAGAGCTGAATCAATTTTGTTGAAGTAGTGATAGATTGCACAAAGATTTGTATGACATCTTGATAATATCTTATCATCTCCCAAAGACTTGGCTATTAGTGACGCTTGTTTAACTGCATCTACTGACTCTTTTTCTGAGCCCATACCTTCATGAACTAACGCAAGACTTAATAGTGTATTAGCCAATCCTTTTTGATCGTCTAGATTTACAAATAAATCTTTGGCAATCAAAAGGTTTTCCATGGCCTCATCAAAGGGACCATATTGTGCTATTTTACCAATGTTATAATGAGCTCTGGCTTTCCCTAAATCATATTGCCCGTTATTTGTTAAGGATAACATCACCAAACTTATCTCCTTTGCTTTCTCAGGATCGGTTTTCAGGATTTTTGAGGCCCAGTTATGAAGAGTATCTACTTTTTCCTGCACAGTATTTATTTCTCCAATTACAGAATTTATCTCCTGATCAAGAGTTTGCGAAAATGAAATGTGAGATAGAAATAGAAATAAAAGTAATAGAAGGTTTCGCATAGGTGGTGCTTTTGAAATATTCGTCATTAGCTAAGAACAAAAAAGTAATGACGGTTTATTCAAATATAGGGAATTTGAGTTGTTTATTGCTTCCTTATCAATGGTTGCAATTAAGGAATATTATGCTTGTCTAATCCGAATATGCCAGAAACAAAATGTAAAGTTCAGTATGGTAATAACACCAAGAATTACCCAAAACATAGATTTGATTCCTCCAACTAAACCAATTGGTGAAAATAACAAATACAATAGTAGAATAAACCAAACTAAAGTAGTTGATACAGGAATAGCATATTTCCAGGGCTCAAGTTTTACGGTACTAGAATCCTGTTCATTCGAATTTGATGCAGCTGGTTTTATCTGCCCAATCAACAACATTAAAAGCACCTCTATTCCAAATAGGATAGCATACATATGGACGTAATGAACGTCCCATTCGAAAACAAACCGGTACAAACCATAGGCGATCACATGAAAAACAATAGTGAATTTTGCAGCCAAAGCTGGAACTCTTTTAGTGAATAGACCTATTACGACAACCGCTATGATCGGAATATTATAAAAACCAGTAAAAACTCTTATCAACTCCCATAATCCCTTTGGAGCAAATTGTAGTAATGGTGCGATTATGAAGGATAGAATTGCCAAAACAACACTAGCAATTTTTGCTACCTGAATAAGTTTGGTATTTGAGAGCTCTTTCGTCTTCAAAGGTGCGTAGACATCTAATACAAACATTGTTGCCGCACTATTTAACAGCGAATTAAATGAACTGAATACTGCACCAAGTAAAACAGCCAGGAAGAATCCAGTCATGAATTTAGGAAGCACATCTCCTACTAATATAGGATAAGCTAAATCTATGCTAGTCAATGAGTCTCCATATAGATGAAATGCTATAGTTCCAGGCAACATCATCATGAATGGGACCATTAATTTAAAGTAACCTGAGATTAAAACACCCTTCTGTCCTTCTGCTAAATCCTTTGCTCCTAACGTTCTTTGAATCACATATTGGTTCGTACACCAGTAAAACAGATTGGCGAAAATCATTCCAGTGAAGATCGTCCCAAAAGGTATTGGGTCTTCTGGTCCTCCTATGGCGTTTAGCTTCTCTGTGTTGGTAGTTGTGACAATTTTCAGACCATCTCCAATACTTCCATCCCCCAACAAAATCAAACCCAAAATAGGCACAAGAATTCCAACTATAAGAAGTCCAACCCCATTGATAGTATCCGATATAGCTACTGCTTTTAGTCCTCCAAAAATTGCATACAGTGAACCAATAACTCCTATAGTGATGACCGTATAAACCAATGCTTGTCCGAATGTGATATTGAACAAAGTCGGAATATCAAAAAGCTGCAAAACAGCCAAAGCACCACTGTAAAGTACAGCTGGACCCGTAATAAGTCCGTATCCAAGCATAAAAAGCACAACCGAAAGCCTTCTTACTCCATCGTCAAACCTTGAATTTAGAAACTCCGGAAGAGTGGTGAAAGCTCCCTTTAGATACTTTGGAAGAAACACAAGTGCCATTAAGATAATAGCAATACCAGCAGTAACTTCCCAGGCCATACTGGTTAGGTTGAATCCATAAGCGGATCCATTCAGAGCTATCAGTTGTTCAGCAGACAGATTGGTCAATAATAAGCTGCCTGCAATGAAAGTCCCAGTTAGACTCCTACCAGCAAGAAAATAACCATCTTTGGTACCTACTTCATTTCTAGTTTTAAGATAAGAGATATAAGCAACAAGGCCCATAAATATGGCACAGGAGATTAAAGCGGTATAGATATTTCCTATTTCCAAATTATACTCTCTCCTGGAATACCATGGTGGTTTCCTGACTTATTAATTGAATTGTTGAAATTGTATCTAGGTGTGTAATTCTGATATGCTTTATTTTTTCCGCTTTTTCTTTTTGAACTGCTGATCCATTTCCTGAGCTTCCTTCATAAGAGATTTCCAATCCTGAGGCTTGTCATCAGTGAAATCAACTACATTCTTATAATCACCTTTAGATAATTGAATGCGCTCTATAGGTTTGGAGAAGTTTGCTTCTATTTCTGCTAGTAATTCTCTTTCTTCCTTACTGCAAAAACTAATAGCCTTTCCTTTTTCTCTACCTCTTCCAGTTCTTCCAACCCGATGGACATATTGTTCCGGAGACTCAGGTATATCATAATTGATTACGATCTCTACTCCTGGTATGTCTATACCTCGGGCACTTACATCAGTAGCAATCAAAATCTTATTATCTCCATTACGAAAAGCCTTCATTGTCGCATCACGCTCCTTTTGATTTTTATCACTATGAATTGTGTCGCTATCTACTTCTACCCTCTTCAATGCTTTCATTACCCGCTCAGCACGAACTTTTGTTCTTACAAAGACTAACATCTTTTGGTCCGCATTGTTTCTAATTAAATCCTCAAGAAAGAATCTTTTATCATCCATTTCGATGAATGCCAGCGAATGATCGATATTCTTGGAGACTGGATCTTTTGGTGAAATCTGGATTCTGATTGCATTCTTTACTAATGAATACGCCAACTTCTTAATGGTCTCATTAATTGTTGCTGAGAAGAATAATGTCTGCCTTCTTTTCGGCACGTGCCTCATCAAGTCTTTTATATCCTTAATAAAACCAAGATCCAGCATGTGGTCAGCTTCATCCAGAACCAGTATCTCAACCTTATCAAGTTTAAGGTGACCCTGACTAACCAAGTCAAACATTCTTCCAGGAGTAGCAATTAAAACATCAACTCCCTTCTGTAATTTCTCAATTTGAGGAGCCTGATCAGTGCCGCCATGGATACTTAAGTATCTTAATTTCAACGATTTACCAAACTCCTTGAACACTCCAGCAATTTGAATAGCTAATTCGTGCGTTGGAGCCATCACCAAACATCTCACCTGTTTGTGTTGACTTTTTCTTGTGGACAACAAATGCAATATTGGGATTGCAAAGGCTGCAGTTTTTCCTGTTCCGGTCTGTGCTATAGCCAGCACATCTTCTCTCTTCAGAATTGCAGGTATTGACTTGTATTGAATGTCAGTTGGTTTCTTATAACCAAGCTTTTGAATGCTCTCCTTAATTTCAGGGGATATGCGGAATTGATCGAATTTCATGGAATTAATTGAAATGCAAAGATAGTAGGGTATCTCACAACTACTGCGTTTCTCAATGCAAAGACACACAAATCACACAACAAATTTGAAATGAAACTTCTAATTAGCAGACTTACAATCCTTTTTGTACTTCTTACCCTCTTTGCAAGTTGTACAGAAGATGAACCAACTACGGAAGAACAACAACCTCAACAAGAAGAAGATCCAATTGAAAATGTAAACACAACTCCAAGATTCGAAGGTGACTTGAACGCATTATTCGTAGGTCATAGCACCATGAATGATGTTGTAGGTGAGTACGTTTCTGTACTTTCTGAATTAAAAAGAAATACTACGGAATTATCTCTGGATGTTGTCACAAATTATGATCCTGAAAATGCTCATGAAACATTTAGTGGGTTGAGTTTAGGAGGTAAAATTGATTATGAATATGTAAGAGATGTTTTGAATGGCGATAATCACTCCTACGATTTCGCTGTAATCACAGAAGAATGGGACTATCAAAATTACAATATCGACTACCATGGAACAGATAGTAATGACCCAATAACAGGATGCAGACCTGATGGTTATGAAGTTCCTGGACAATGGAGCAACCCGGAATTCGCGTGGTATTTCAACCCATATTATGTTCAATTGTACAAGGATGCTTTGTCTTGTGGTAATTCAAATAGTATAACCTTCTATTATCAAACCTGGTCTCTTGGATGGAACGAAGTTGAAAATGGAGATACAAGACTATCAAACCAGGATTACGTTCGTCCGTCATATTCTCAAATTGAGGAAGACATTAGAACGGGTCAAAATTACCCAGATCTTCCATTAGCAGACCGAATTGATTATGAAGGAGTTAAGTGGCAACACTTTGTACATCATGCCAATAGACCTGATATAGTCTTTATTCCTGCTGGTTTTGCAATGGCGCAATTCATAAGGGATGTAGAAGCGGGAATTGTTCCTGGATTTGAAGCTGTAGCCGAAAGTAATGGGATAACTGAAGATGGACATTTAGCATGGAGAGATTACTTATTCTACCAAGATGGATATCATTTAGCGTCCGCAGGCCATTATCTGATGTCACTTGTAATCTACGCTTCTGTATTTAATGAATCACCTGAAGGAATAGAGATCGGAGAAGACAATTTTAGAGCTTCATGGGCTTTTGCCGAAAACCAATACCCACTAAGAGGTATAAGTAATGAAGAGTATGAAAACCTATTAGCATCCTCAGGTGCAAATGGTGTTTTTGATCTAAGAGGAACAAATGGATTTGAATATATACATGATGACCTGAGAGAATACCTTCAAGAGTTAGCTTGGGAAGTTGTTCAGAGAGATAGTAATTATTAAGCATATTCTGAATCATAAATAAATTAAAAAGACGTGGTTTATTAACCACGTCTTTTTTCTATTCAAATCGAGCTGATTGAGGCCTGGGGCTCCCTTAAGGTTTACGAACCAAAATGCCTTTCTCAGATATTCCTTCTGCTGAAATCATCATTAAATACTGTCCTGATTTTAGATGGTTGACATCTATGGCAACCTTTGATGTTATATCAAACTTCAGTTCCTTATTTAATACAAGTCTTCCAGACATGTCGTAGATCAAAATTTGTCCATCATTCCAATTTCCATCCTCGTTTGAAATTGTCAATACATCTCTTACGGGGTTTGGATAAGCATTAAATACTTTCAGAGAACCAACATGTTTTGCTGATAAGATTAAATCCTGAATTTCAATTGTGGCTGTAACTGAACAACCCTTTTCATCAGTCACCACAACAGTATATTGCCCTGGATCTAAACCTGACAAATCCTCAGTTGAAGCTCCGTTGCTCCAATCAAAAGCTAGCGTACCATTGCCACCACTTAATGTAATATCTATTTCACCATCCCCTCCTAAAGTAGCATCAGTTACCGTACTTACTTCAATTTCGAAA
>JANSWY010000132.1 GCA_024743255.1 bacterium
ATTGATGTCTTCTGCAAAACCAGATGAGAAGTTGAAGTTGATGCTCTTTTTTGGTTCCTCCTTATTAAAAGGTATATCTATCATTTCCTGACCTTCTCTGATATAAGCAACTCCAAAATTGTGAGCTATCCACAACGTGTTTTTGCTATCTAGATGCAGTCCCATTAAATAGGTTCCCATAGTACCAACCACTGGGATATATTCTAATTGTTCATTGTCATAAACATATAATCCACTATGTGTACCAATATAGATTTTATCAAAAGCCTCAATGAAATCAATGATGGCCAAAGTAGAAGGTTTATCTAGTTCTTGCCACGAACCTGACTCGTTCAAGTAAATTTCGCCAGTAGCAGAACCTGCCCATTTTCGATTTTCACTGTCTATTAGACAAGAAGTGATCCGAGTATTTTTGAAATGTTGTGTGTTAGAATTGATATCAATAATTCCAAGATCTGTGGCAGTCAGAATATTTCCATTTAATTCACTTATATCCCAAACAATGTTTTCCACACCAGGGTCAGGGTCGAGGTAGTTGAATTGCTCTTTTTGTGGGTTATAGACAAATGCACCTTTATTGGCAGTGCCCAACCAAATTTCACCAAACCGATCTTTCATCATGTGATGGATAATGAGATTTGATGTGGATTCATCATCATTGATTGTAATTCTGTGTTTCGATTGTAGGTCATCTGAAATTCTAAATAGCCCTGTTTTGGTTGCTGCCCACAACTCATCATCCTTTCTGATAAAGTGATATGCTTCAAGCCCTGCCAATGTTGATTTTAGCGTAAAGGTTGATTCATTGAAAACGGTTAAATGGTTAAAATCGGGTAGAATAATTTGGCCATCATCTAACTCTAAATGATCCCAGTTTTGTACACTAAATGAAAGGTCCTGCCCCAAAGATTTATATGTTTTTTTAGTGGGAACATGATAAATAGTATCAGACCAGAACAGTGTTAATTCACCTTGTTTATTAAGATGATAATTGGTGATTCTGACTGTCGGATGATTTACTTTGATTCCGATACTTTCTATGTCATATCTGTGGTTTGCTAACTCAATATCCGCAGGTAACTTCCAGATCTGACTGTAAACATTATTAGTTGAATGAAAGAAAATTGTGTCTCCATAAAGTCGCATTTGATATGGTTGAGGTGCTATATCAGTTGGCATGGTGATATGATAAAACTTCTCGGACATCTTATCGAAAAGATTGAGACCATTTCTGGTATTCAGCCAAAGTCTGTTCTTTTTATCCTCCAGAACCTGAATTACAAAGTTGTCAGAAATGGAAAAGGAGTCGATTTCACTTGGCCGATAGATTTTAAATTCATAGCCATTATATCGATTTAGACCATCTTGAGTGGCGAACCAGAGGTAGCCATCACTGTCTTCCAGTATTTGATTTACACTATTTTGTGAGAGGCCATCTTTTGTAGTGATTTGAGTGGCCAGAATTTTTTGTTGAGCATGCGTAAAAATTGGCATACAACAAATCCATATGGTGACTAGTAGTTTCAAACGAAATTGGCAGTGCTTATTACCAATTTAACAGTTTTAAGCGAAAATTATAATGCAGAAAGCCGATCGTAAGCAGTTTTGTAGTGTTTAGAATCAATACCTAGTTTTTCACATTCTTCAATGATATAGGTCGTGAGACCAGCTAGTTCTGTAGAATTTCCCTGCTCAAAATCCAATTGCATAGATGTTTTGGAATGGCCATTTAGCTTACTGCAGATTCCTAAAACCTCATCTTCAATTTCAGGTTTGGCATTTATCCCAAGTCCTTTTGCAACTTGTTTTGCCTCAGTTATAAGGCCTTTTAAAAAGTCTCGTTTTTCATTGTCTCCTACAACCTCACCAATTGGACTCTCAAAATAAGAAGTGGCCGTTGCTACAGGTGAAATGAAGAGGTATTTATTCCAGATGGTATCGTCAATGTTGTCCACCAAATTTGCTGTAATCCTGGCCTCTTTAAATAATTTATCAATCCAAAGATGAGCTTTTGACTCTCCTGCTGCTTTCCCAAAAGAGATCTTATCAGGCCCCTTTTGTCTTACGATATGTCCAGGAGATTTTATATTAGAAATGATATAAACACATCCTGTGAGGTGGTTAATGTCTTCTCGTATTACTTCCGAAAGCATTTCTCTCTGGTTAACTGCGTTCTGCAGAGTCAATACGGCACCTCCCTGCTTTATATTTCCTACATATTTTGAAACAGCATCTGCTAATGAGTAGGATTTTACACAGGCGATTAATAAATCCAGTTGCCCTATTTCCTTTGGGTCATCAGAAATAAGGTCAGGGTGAATGACAAATGAATCCTCAATCGACTGTAAAAGAAGTCCTTTTTGCTTAATGTTGGCTTTAGTTTGGCCTCTCGCAATAAATATGATTTCATAAGAAGGATCTTCTTCAAAGTTCATTGCCATCAGACCACCGAAATATCCACCTATTCCTCCGATCCCAAGAATTCCTATTCGTTTCCTCATACTTAAATTGATTGTTTTTGAAGTTTAGGGTGTATTTCATTCACCTGCATTAATCCAGCACTTCCATACCATGGATGCAGTTCCATAATCAAACTCCCTGCTTGGATTGCAGGATCTGTTTTGGTTAGTTCCTCCGCTTCTTCAACAGTCTTGACATTAAAAATATAAATCCCTCTTATCTCCTGATCATCTAAAAAAGGTCCAGCCAATACCAACTTTCCTTCTTGAGCCATTCTTTTGATATTGTCAAGGTGAGCTCTTTGTAGATTGGCGGCTTCTGTGGAATCCTGAGTTCTATTTGGTCCGGCTTTTAAGAATGCCATCACGTATTGCTTCATTCCATAGTCATCTGCTCCAAATTTTTGTGCTAGCAATGAATCGTATCCTGTTGTCTCAGTTTGGTCAGTTGAAGTTACTTTTGATTCTGCCGGAGCGTTGCAGGAAAAGATGATGCTTGAAATAATTCCAGCCAATAAAAGAATAGATCTCATTTTAATGATTTTTAGAACAGACCGAATTTAGCAAGAAAATACTATTTAGACACAATAGATTCTGCTTCTCTAAGTCCACTTAGGTATGCGCCATGGACAGTTGCTGACATTCCTCTGTTGGTAGCTTCTCCTGCAAATCGGATTCTTCCTTGGGGCTCAGCTAAAGCGTCATACATTTTTCCTTTCACGCCAACCGGAAGATAAGAATATGAACCTCCCGCAAATGGATCTTTGGCCCAAGCCGAATATCGATAATCCTCTATTTGAATCGATTTTTTCCAGGCTTTCGATAAAGCTAATCCTACGTTTTGACGTAGAGTTTTCGGGTTCATTTGGTCTAGCTTTCTGGCGTATTGATTACCAATAATCCCAAGGAGATATGGTTCGTTTGTGTAATGAGCCCAGTTTACAAAGACAGGATACTCACCTTTTATTCTGGAAAGATATCCTATAAAATGAGGGTCGATTGGCCATATTATTTCGTTGAATTTAAGTGCAATTTTATTCAAATTCCCCATTCCCAAAGAATCGATAGCTCTGATTTTGGAATCTGGAAGAGGAGGATCAAAAACAATGTTCTTTTTCTTTAGAACACCAAGTGGAACTGTCACAATTACAAAGTCTCCTTCGTACTCATTATCCTCGGTCACCACTTTTACACTTTTATTGGAAGTAGTGATTTCTTTAACAGTTTGGCCAGTGTAGATTTCTAACCCATCAGCAAGGTTTTCAATAACCTGATCATAGCCATCAGGGAATATCAAGTCTTCTCCAAAAAAGCCATCCTCCTTATCTCCCCAAGCAGAGAGTTTATCAAATTCTATTGCAGCATCCAACTCTTGCGTACTAAGGCGCCATTGAATTTTTTGAAGCATTTTATCAGAGTAATCTGCATCTTTTAATACTCTTCGTATGCCCCAGGAGACCGATCGATCCTGTGTTTGTCTTCCAGCAAGTTTATAAGCTTTTTTTGTAACCCAATCTCCTTCATCAATGATTTTTGAAACCTCTTTTTCGGAATACTTTTTTCCCTGGTAATCATAAAGATTTACACTCTCCCAGTTGGTCTCTTTAGTTTTGATCTGGAATTGTTTGGCCAATTTATTTATTGGGTTTCCACTTGACTCATGAATCCAGCTTGCTCCCATATCAACCGGTTTTCCCATTGATCGATTAGTCCAGATTCTTCCACCTAGTCTATTCCTTGCCTCAATTACCTGAACTTCCCAATTATTACTCTGAAGGTAATTAGCAGCCCCAATGCCTGAAATTCCTGCACCAACGATCAAAACTTTGCCTCTTGTTTCTTGTCTTGGAAATGCATGTTTTGGTATGGATAAGCCAATTGTTGCAAGGGCACCCAACTTCAGGAATTCTGATCGTTTCATAACACTTAATTTATTCAAAATGTAAGTGCTACTACAACGTCAAGGAGAAAATTTTATTGGAGAACTTAGAGTTGATGACCATCATTCAAGGCTGTCATTACCTGGTTTTTATAGTTTCGCCCAATTGGCAAGACTTTTCCAGGAACCTCAATTGTGGTAGCGGAGTATGACTCAATTTTTTTGATGGCAACAATGAATGATCTGTGTATTCTCAAAAAACAATCTTCAGGTAGTTTCTGCTCCAGGTAACTGATTTTTTGAAAAGTGATCACCTCTTTTTCTGTGGTCTTTACCCGAACGTAATCTTTCAGACTTTCAATGTACAGAATGTCATTTAGAACCACTTTGATCATTTTCTTATCAGACTTAAGGAATATATATTTCTCCTCATTAGCAGAGGTCTCCTGTGACTGAATGACCACCTGATTTTCCTGTCCTGAACTGTTAAAAACCTTACTAACTGCTTTTAAAAACCTTTCAAATGAAACCGGCTTCAATAAATAATCCACAACATCAAGTTCATAACTTTCGATAGCGTAATCTCTGTAAGCAGTTGTGAAAATTACCTTTGGTGGATTCTTGATCGTTTTAAGGAAATCAATACCTGTGAGTTTAGGCATCTGAATATCCAGAAATATCAAATCAATATGTTCTTTTTGAAGGATTTCAAAAGCTTTAAGTGCATTGTTACATCTCTCCACTATCTCTATATTATCCAATCGCTCGATGTAAGATTCAATAACCTCTATTGCAAGAGGTTCATCATCCACTATGATGCACTTCAGTTTCATTAAATCAATTTAAGTTTTAATACGACCAAATAAGAATCTTCGGTATCCAAAATCTTAAGATCGTGGGCGTCCTCGTATAGCAATTCCAATCTTCGTTGAACATTTTTCAAGCCAATTCCAGCTTTGTAGTTTTGTTCATCCTTTCCATTACCCGATCCCTTACTGTTTTCAACTTTTAGGATCATTTCTTCATTCTTCAGTTCCAGGTCAATACTAACCCAGGCTTCTCCAGTTGCACCACTTACTCCGTGCTTAAAGCTGTTCTCAACAAAAGGAAGAATTAATAATGGAGCTATCTGTTGACTTGAAACAGTGCCTGTTACATTGAACGATGCATCCAATCTTTCGCCATATCTTATTTTCTCTAGTGTCAGATAATTCTCTACCAATACAATCTCTTTTTTTAATGCCACTTTCTCAGCATTACACTCATAAAGCATGTAATTCAGCAAATCGGATAGCTTCAGAACCATTTCCGGAGCATCATCTGATTTTTTGAGCGTAAGTGCATATACGTTGTTTAGTGTATTAAATAGGAAATGTGGGTGTATTTGCGCTTTGAGAAATTTTAACTCGGCTTCTAATTTTTCCTGAGCCAGTTGTTGAGTGGTTTGTTGGTTTTTATACCAGTATCTGAAGAATTTAACAAGCGTTGCAATTGCTACTACCGGGTAAACTCCATTGGCGTATTTAAAAATCTTGGCAGGGTAGAAAAGTGGCAGGTTCCAATTTTCTGTTGGGTATAGCCATGGTTGTTCAATGAATTTAGCATTCAATAGTTGAAGAAATCCACTAGCTAATAATATAATTCCCAGAAATGCAAAGAATATATAATACCTGCCTTTGAGCAGGAATTTTGGTGTCAGGTAATAGATTGTTATGTAAGTAGCCAATAGCTTAATTGGCAGGGAAACCAATTGTGACCTGAATTCCAACCAATGGTTATCATACATGGTACCCCATAGCATGGTATAGAAGAACACATACCCACTCCAAAATAGAATGTGCTGCGTGATCCGTGGTATTTTTCTCTTTGATGTTACTAACTCCTGCATAGTTGGCCTGAATTTACACCGTCTTTCCTAAACAATCAATCTTCTCAATTCAGTCTGACGAAGAATAGTCAATGCTTATTGTATTGTAATACAAGTAAATATAGGTGTTTGGTTTAGTCAATTCCGGAAACAACCACTATGTCCTCCTAAACAACCGATAGCTCATGTCAAACTGCAATTTTGAACCCCCTAAAGATGCTTGTAGAGACATTTGTGTCGTTGGACTGGGTATTGCATTGATTGGTCTAAAAAGCTGAAAAAGAGGCAACTACAGGAGGTTTTATGCAGTAAAAGGTAGCAGATCAGAAACCTAAGGACATGCTCAAAATTTTTACTACTAACCTATTATTACTTTTTACCTTGATCGGTTATTCTCAGACGGTTGCAGACTACCAGTCTAACTATCAACTGGAAATGAATCGTTCAAAAGGTGAAATCATTTTAGATGGTGTTTTGGATGATGAAGGATGGAAAGAAGTGAAGTCGGCTAGTCCATTTAGGAATCACTGGCCACTGGATACTGGTGTTGCAGCAGCACATACAGAGGTTTTTGTCACTTACGATGAAAACTTTTTCTATGTAGCGGCAAGATTGTATGACCATGGAGAAAGAATTATCCAGTCCTTGAAAAGAGATAGTGAGGGGCACTGGTCGAGTGATGCATTTACTGTGGTTTTGGACCCTGTAAATCAAAGGTCCAGTGGATTTATGTTTGGTGTAAATGCGGGTGGAGCTCAGATGGAAGGTGATATTACCTCAAAAGGTGGGAGCGTAGAAGGAAGTAGAAACTGGGATAATAAGTGGTATTCTGAGATTGCTCAATTTGAAGACCACTGGTCGGTTGAGATTGCTATTCCATTTAAATCCTTGAGGTATAATAGTTCTAATACTACATGGGGAATTAATTTCATTCGGAATGACATGGAAAGAAATGAATATTCCACGTGGACTGAATTTCCTAGAAACTTTAGAGGTATCAATATGGCTTACTATGGAGCATTGAGGTGGGATAAAGCACCAAAACCAGCAAATGGTAAAGTAGTGTTGATTCCTTATACATCTGGAGGTGTTTCAAGAGACTTTGAAGAGAATGAACCTTCAAAGGGAAGCATTGATGTAGGAACTGATGCGAAAATTGCTATCACTTCTACTTTAAACCTTGATTTGACGGTTAATCCGGACTTTTCAAATATTGATGTAGATCAACAAGTAACAAACCTGGAGAGATTCAGTATTTTCTTTCCAGAGAGAAGGAATTTCTTTCTGGAGAATAGTGACGTTTTTTCAAATTTTGGAAGCTGGGGTGTTAGACCATTTTTCAGTCGGCAAATTGGAATTAGAGATGGCTCACCAATTCCAATACTCTATGGAGCGAGATTATCTGGTAATATAAATAAAGGCCTTAGGATTGGAATATTGGATGTACAAACAAAAGCTACTGATGAGGCCAATGCAGAAAACTATGCTGTCGCAGCATTTCATCAAAGAGTACTTGGAAGATCAACAGTAAGAGGATTATTTGCAAATCGACAGTCCACTGAAGAAGTTGAAGGCGTATTCCAGGAAGTTTATAACAGAACTGCCGGAGGTGAATTTGAATATGTTTCGAAAGGTGGAAAGCTTACAGCCAGAACAATGGCCCACATCTCAATGAACCCAGGGAAAAACTCCGACAATGGATTTTATGCAGCTACTTTAGATTATAATGATCGTAGAGGGTTTATTGGAATGGATTTAAACTCAGTGGGGAGAAACTTTGTAGCGGATATGGGATTTACCCCAAGATTGCACAATTATGATGCAGCATTAGATACAACTGTTAGAATGGGATATCATTTAGTTAACCCATGGATGGGACTGAATTTTTTCCCAAGTGATAACTCAAAGATCAACAGACATGGACCTAGAACATGGCATATGATCTGGCTAAATGAAGATGGGAGTTTCCAGGAGAGAAGGTCCAACTTTGCTTATAATATTGGATTTGCTAATAGGAGCAATACATTCTTTAGACTAGCAAATACTGATGTTAGGTTACCAGTTCCAACTGATTTAGTTGGAGGGGATGAGCCACTTCCCATAGACCGCTACAACTTTACCAACTTTGTGATCAACCATGAAACAGATTCAAGAAAGAAAGTCTCTGGTAATGCTTTTATAAACTTTGGTGAATTCTACAATGGTACAAGGCTTGGATTTGGAGGGACAGTTAATTTAAGAGCTCAACCTTGGGGGAATTTTGGGATTAGTTATACCCAAAATAGAATTGAGCTTCCAGGAAATTACGGTTCCACAGATTTAATTTTGATTGGAACTCAAGCCGAAGTTTCCTTCTCGAATAAAATGTTCTGGACATCCTTTTTGCAATACAATACCCAGGCAGGGAACTTCAATATCAATAGCAGATTTCAATGGAGATATAAACCAATGTCCGATCTATTCATTGTATACAGTGAAAACTATGCAACAGACGGGCTGAATGTCAAAAACAGAGGAATTGTGTTCAAGCTTACTTACTGGCTGAACATGTAGCATGCAAAACCCCACAGATTGGTTTAGGTTCTGATTATTTTGTAGTTAAATTAGACCGCCCGATGATGCCGCATCATCGGGCTCCATGCTTTATAATTCTATTTTCCTTTCAGTAAATTAACAGTAACCGTGGCAAGGTCCGAATCAGGAAACCTCTTGAAGTGTTTGGGATGTGGTTTTAAACCAGCCAACTCGGCCACTTTGTTAAAAACACCTACTTCCACGATATACTGATCTGAATAACCATGAGTAGCGTCATAAGCTGTGGCCGCTGTTCTACCTACGTTTTGAGCGGCCAACTCAGGAGAAACAGTGTGCAGTTCAATCACTAGTAGGCCGAATTTTTGAACGAAAGGACTCCATTTCTTAAAGTGTTCAAGTAGTGAGTTTTCGACTTTCACATTGTCAATCATTTCACCACGATAAGCATATGCACCTGTAGAACGACTATTACCTATATCGTCCATTTTTGGCTCTTCCCAAATTCTATTATGGTCCAAAAATGTTCTTACATTCAATAAGTCCTCCAGGGCTATTCCATAGTTTTCTTTTAAATCTTTAGCCAGTAGATCTGGCCTTCCAATATCTCCCCACACCACTTTTGCCCAAATGTCTGTTTTAATCAGGTTTGCTCTTGTGATTTTTAATGCAGCTTCATTGTAATCAGCTCCTACAAGAAACAGAGGATGATCTTCGAGTACTTTTCCTCTTTCAGTTTTTAGTTCGATTACCTCAAAAAGATGTGTAAGAAAAGCTCCATTACCGCAACCCATATCCAGAATACCTTTCGGTTGATCTTCTATCGGTTGATTGAATATGTCTATTATTATTTCATCAATTACCTTAAAATAGTTGGAGTGAGCACCACCACTTCCCCATACATTCATTGCCCTGTCCACATGGATCTCCGGACCACTATTTTCCTGATCCCAAAGTATTCGAGGGTTACCAAAGATCAGCTCATCTAATTTCCTAAGTGTTGGGATGTAGGAAACTGTCACTCCATATGCACTGGCTTTTTTAGCAAAGAATAATCCAGCTTCTGTAAACTGATATGTCTCGTTTTTCTTTATAAACCAATTTAGATCTGTGAATATGTCCAGGATTTTTCTGAAGCTTTCTGCATCACTATGAAACTCCTCTGGTTTGAATGACGCTTCCATGAAATATTTATGAAACATTCCACTCATGCCAAGGTGTACAATTGTAGGTCCTACTATTATTCCTTCAATATGCTTTAGTACTTGATGTTGTATTCTTTCTTCTTGAGGATTCTCAGGTTTTAGTCCATAGTTATTTATAAACTGCTGATGAATTTTTTCCAGCATTCTGAAAGGTTCCAATTCAAACTTTCTCGGATGAAATTGCTCTGAATATTTCAAAAGCTGCACTACATCGCGATATGTTTCTGCTAGACTAAAAGCAATTGTTGAGTCATCCGTGATTTGGTAATTTGTGGAATCACTATCAATAGATTGTTTCAGCCAACCTTGAGAGCACAATACCCTTAAAGCTACGTTTAGATAACCTTTATTAGCATTAAACTCATCACAAATAGAATCAATGGATGCCGTTTTGTTTGTAAGTAAGTATTCTAGCACACCTTTTTCATAAAGTGCATAGGCCGTAGGAGCCGCTACAATACCGTCAAGATGGCGAAAGATGTTCTCCCGCAAACTTCGTTTGTCTTCTCTGCTTAACATTTGGGTTGTTGTTAAAAAATAAGCTTACCAAATGTAGAAATTTATTTGAGAGAAGGAAATCTAACATAGTTATTTAATTTGAAGATGAATATGATCATCGTGCCTTACGGCATGACAGCCATGAAAACGGATTTTTGAATCTTTGCTAAGCTTCCATCTGGATTTTAAATGCGGTTCTATGAATATTTTAGATGTCATCAGATTGGAGCTTAATAGACTAATGTAGTCAGACGTACGTTCCGAGTCTACTATGTATTTACTGGAGTTCCACTGTGGGACGAATTTGTGAATGAAACTATACTGCCAATTTCCTTCCTGAGCACATATAGTTGGATAGTCAATTTCGTTAGATTTTGGACTTGCATATACTCCATACCCAATGAAAGAGGGCGTAGTGTTCACACGTTCATTATTTCGGGATTCTACATATAAGAAAGCAATATCAATTTTCTTTCCGTCATTATGGCTTAGATGTGGAATTAATGGGAAACCATCAACAAAGGGGAAGTTTGCATCTAAATAGTTTATTGTCGTACCTGGGTACTTTGTGGATAACAGATTAGAACTCTTTTTCACAACTTGCCACAATTCTGGTGTTACATAGTGTCGGTTCAAAAGGCAAGTTCCAAAATTTCGAGGTTTCATTATGCCGGTTAATGGTAAAGCCACTCTACCAAATAATGGAGCGATTTGTGGAATGATAATCAGGCTCAATAATGTGTATGTAACCAAGAATATACCTGACTTCAAATACTTGCTCACGTTCCATTTCTTCCAGATGAATAGGTACAATAAATACACCAATCCTCCAATTTGAGAAAGAATTGTGAGTAAAATGAAAATTGCCAGATGTAATAAGAAATTAAACGCTCTTCTCAGATAAACATTCATCAATAAATGAACGGAGTGAACGTCTGTTTATGATGTTGAATTAATTACACCTTTGAAGAATTGAATTGCTCCGAATACAATTGCTCCCCAGAAAATATAGCCAATATCTGCGATTGTAGCTACAGTACCACCGATTGCCCAAAGTGCTCCATATAGCATGTCTTTGCCTGCTCTATCCTTTTTAGCTTTGGTAATTTCATCCTGGATGTTGTTTACAACTGCTGAAGCAGATTCCTGATCCAGGCCTTGTTCTACCAAATGGTCTATTGC
>JANSWY010000088.1 GCA_024743255.1 bacterium
AATTGATGTTACTGGTGATGAGCCTGTGGAATATAAGGGATATGTTCCTGAGAGATCTGTGGTGATTCCTGGATCTTACACTAAGAAGTTTCCTGCTGGTGACTATCAAGTAGGATGTGCATTGATTATCGGTAAGAGAAAAGAGAGCACGGATAAGAAAACTTCTTTGAATGATGCGCTTAGAGAGAACAATGTTTCTGCCTAAAACAAAAACTTTTCTAGCCTTTTGGGGGTAAATGGTAAGTTGTGTGTTTAATAATTTTCTAAAACATTAAAAACAACCGAATCAGCGTTATATTTGCAAGCTGAAATTTTAAAGGGTATGAGAAGCGTAGCGACAATTCTATTATTATTAGTTCTTTGGTCATGTGGTGGTGAGTCAGCTCAGGATGGAGATTATTTCTTCGACAACAAAGACTTTTCGAAAGCAATTTCACTTTATACAGAAACAATCAAGTTACATCCTGATAACGTAAGCGCTATCTACAACAGAGGTAGATCTTATGAGGAATTAGGAAAATTTGAGTTGGCATATAATGATTTTTTGAGAGTGCTGGAGGTTGAGGAAAAGAACCATTATGCAAAATTGAGTTTATCTCAACATTTTTATAGACAAAAGGAATTTGAGAAGGCATATGGTTTTGCAAAAGAAGTAATTGAAACTAACAGCCATAATGCGCAAGCACATTTGTTGGCTGGTCAGTCTAAGCATCAATTAGGCTACAGATCAGAAGCAATGAAGTCATACAACGAGGCTATCCGAATTGATAGAGAGCTTGGAGAAGCTTTTCTTTACAGAGGAGCGCTGAAAATGACAATGGATCAAAAAGAATCAGGTTGTTCTGACCTAAAGACAGCAAAAAGACTCCAGGTAGCAGAAGCTGCAGGAGCAATTAAGAAATACTGTAACTAGGAAATTAAAAATATTAGGAAGTCCAACTATCGATTTCCTTCTGAAGATCTTTTGAGGCTACCATTAATGGTGGCCTTAAATATTCCTGGCAAATCCCAACAACTTTCATTGCGTATTTAAGACCAATTGGATTTCCCTCTTTTATTACGAGATCGTTCAATGAAAGTAATTCGTAGTAGGTTTCGTTGGCTCCTTCAAAATCACCTTCTAAAGCTGCATTCACCATCTCTGAGAATGGTTTAGGGGCTAAATTAGCCAATACGGAAATCACTCCTTTTGCACCAACACTGATCATTGGGACTGTAAGCATATCTTCACCAGAGATCAATAAAAAGTCATCTGGTTTGTGAGCTGCAATTTTTGCGCATTGCACAAGATCTCCGGAAGCCTCTTTTGTTCCAATGATGTTTTCGTGCTCTGCTAATTCCAATGTAGTATCAGACAGTAAGTTAGAAGCTGTTCTGGCTGGAACATTGTACAGAATCAACGGCACCTTACTTGCATCGGCTGCTAGCTCATAATGGTGTATGATTCCGTTTTGTTGAGGTTTGTTATAATATGGATTTGCAGAAAGAATGGCATCAATATGTGTTGTGTCAAGATTCTTCAGATCATTTTGAAGCTTGGCTGTATCATTTCCTCCCATTCCGTAAACGATTGGGAGAGTGCCGTCAACTTTTTCCGCAATAAAGTCTAATATTTTCTTTTTCTCGTCAGCATTGATAGTAGGGGACTCACCTGTTGTTCCCATTACTACCACATAATCTACTCCTCCGTGAATAACATGGTTTAAAAGTTTCTCCAGGCCTTCAAAATCTACGTCCAGATTACTAGTAAATGGTGTGGCAAGTGCTACTCCTGTGCCATGTAATTTGCTCAACTCAATCATTCCTTTTCTAAAATCTCTTAATTAATTGATAAATCTGTTGGATTAGTTTGTGTAAGTCATCTGCTTCCGGCCGGACCATTAGCTCGTAGAATTCCTGTTTTTCATCTACAAACTTTCCAACTCTGCATTTGGCCTTACTGTTGGCGAGAATGTTGTCTGTTAGTTTACTTCCTTCCAGATCAAGGTGGAATAAATAATCAAATTGGGAATTGAAGAATTTTTGGACGCTATCACTCCATTTGCCGACATTACTAAGTTCCTGAAAATCCACAAGTGTGAATTCCGGGACTTTAAGTTCTTGCTTTTTATCCTTTAGAATAATCACAGAAACCTTTTTTCCCTGGTTCTCCAACAAGTCGAAGAAGCCATACACATCTTCAAGAGCCTTTGCATCAATATACGTGTGTAAAATGCCTACTTCTTTGGCTTCAGGAAAACTAATGTTTTGCCTCTTGGCTCTGTTGTTTTTAAGCGCTGATTTGGTGTGGTATTTAATAATTGCTTTTCCCAGCATCACTTAATCATTTCCTCAAATTCTTCCTCGCTAATAATTTTGGTCCCTAATTTAGTAGCTTTTTCTAACTTCGAAGGCCCCATTTTATCTCCAGCTACCAAAAAGTCCAATTTTCCTGAAATACTTGATACAATTTTCCCTCCGTGATCCTGAATTATTGCCTTAAGCTCGTCTCTACCATATTTTGTGAATACACCAGAAATCACAAAGGTTTTTCCATCTAGTGCATCAGAAACCTGAGTGGATTCCTTTTCAACGAGCTCGAAATTAAGACCGCTTGTTTTTAGACTTTCAACCAGTGCAACATTCTTCTCCTCAGAAAAGAATTCTATTACACTTGCTGCAATTCTTTCTCCAATTTCATGAGCATCAACCAACTGCTCCTGACTAGCTGCCATCAAAGCATCTATCGATTTGAAGTGTTGCGCTAATTTCTCCGCTACGGTTTTACCGACATATCTAATACCTAAAGAGAACAGAACACTTTCAAATGGGTTCTCTTTAGACTTCTCGATAGAAGCAATAATGTTTTTAGCAGATTTCTCTCTCAATGATCTGGTGCTGGATTCACCCTTTTTCTCAGAATATACCTCGAAAGCCAGTCCATTTAGTTGCTCAAAAGTAAGGTGGTACAGGTCCGCATAGTTATTGATTAATTCTCTATCCAATAATCCCCGTAGAGTTTCAGGCCCTAAGGACTCAATATTCATCGATTTCCGGTGAATGAAATGTTCGATTCTTCCAAGTATCTGAGGAGGGCAACCTGTAACGTTTGGACAATAATGAACTGCTTCACCTTCTTTTCTAATTAGATGAGTTCCACATTCCGGACATGTTTCTGTATAATTGAATTCTACAGAATCAGCTGATCTTGAAGCTAAGTCTACAGCAGTTACTTTTGGGATGATCTCACCACCTTTCTCAACTGAGACCATATCCCCAATTCGCAAGCCTAATCTTGCTATTTCGTTAGCATTATGAAGTGATGCTCTTTTTACAGTTGTTCCCGCTAATAAAACTGGCTCAAGTTCAGCAACAGGTGTTATTGCCCCGGTTCTTCCTACTTGATAAGTAATGTCTTTTAGTTTAGTAATTGCTGATTCAGCTTTGTACTTATATGAAATAGCCCATCTTGGACTCTTCGCGGTGAATCCTAATTCACTTTGATGTGCAAGGCTATTAACTTTGATTACAATTCCATCCGTTTCTAATGGTAAATCATGTCTTTTATGCTCCCACTCGTTGATGTAATCAATTACTTGTTGAATAGTCTGGCATTTTCTATAAGTAGGGGAGACGTTGAATCCCCAGCTCTCCAAGCTTTTAATTGCCGTTTCGTGTGTGTCAACATCCACACCATAAAGTGCATATAAATAACAATCCAATTTCCTTTTGGAAACAATAGCGCTATCCTGCATTTTCAATGTGCCTGAAGCGGTATTTCTGGGGTTGGCTAATCGCTCTTCTCCAATTTCTTCTCTTTCCTTGTTTAGGTTTTCAAATACTTTGTTGGGCATGAAAACTTCTCCACGTACTTCAAATCGCTCTGGGAATTCTCCTTTTGTCAGTCTAAGTGGAAGTGTTCTTATAGTCTTTGCATTTGTGGTGATATCATCACCTCTTACTCCATCACCTCTTGTTACGGCCTGTTTCAGAACGCCGTTCTCATATTTCACACTTAGCGCAACACCATCAAATTTGAGTTCGCAGAAATACTCGTAATCATCATGTCCCAGATTCTTCTTGACCCTTCCATCAAAATCCTGAATTTCCTCAACGGAATAAGTGTTGCCCAGAGACAACATAGGGTATTCATGTTCAACCGTATTGAATGATTTTGTAATTGCTCCACCTACTCTTTGGGAGGGAGAGTCTTCTTTCAAAAACTCTGGGAATTGGGTTTCCAAATCGATCAGTTTTTTCAGTAGTTGATCGAAATCGAAATCACTGATTTCTGATTTACTTTCCTGGTAATACAAGTGATTGTGATACCTAACTTTCTCCGAAAGAGACTCAATTTCTGCCTGAGCTTCTGCTTTAGTCATTTGGTGCGTTTTTGCTATTTGACAAATCTAAGCAAAGACCAAAATTCTACAAACCAATTGCCTGATGAACCGCTTTCTTTTGTGAATTGGATGTTTACCTGGGGTTTTGAGACCTTTTTGTAGGTAATTGTGTGTGTTTTCCTGAAATAATTATAAATGATATGAGGTGTGTGGTATTGTAAATTGAATTATTATAATAATTATAGTTTAATATCTCGTTAATAATATAATTATTTAAATAATAATTGGGTTGTGATTGTTTGTTGAAATAATGCAATTAATACCCTGAAGCTTACACAATGTATACCTGATTTTGCCTCCTTACTCACCCAGGCTTACCGTATGCTTACCTGCATTTTTATATGAGGCTGCAACGAGCCCGTAAGTTTGAACCATCGAACAAATTAAAATCCACTTTAACGATATGAATCGTATTCTTTTATTAATTATTCTATTTGTTATTGCCTCTTCAATATCCTACTCTCAGGATTTGAAGATCAATAACGTCGAGTTCTCGGATAACCTCGTGAAAGTTAAGTACGAGGTGGTTGACACCCTGGTAGGAAGGGTGTATACAGTAAGGGCATATTCCTCACATGATAATTTTTTGAACCCTCTTAAAGAGATTGGAGGAGATGTAGGACATGAAATACTCCCTGGTGGTGAAAGGACCTTAACCTGGGATGCAATTAAGGAACTGGGTCAGGATTTTGATGGAGATGTTTCCATTGAATTAAGAGCCCGAATTTATGTGCCTTTCATTCATGTGCCATGGTTCCAGGATGTGAAGACCCTTAAGAAAAAGGTAGAGTACAATGTTACATGGGCCGGGGGTAGGTCTGGAAATGTGCTCAACTTTGACCTTTACAATTCCAAAAATGAAAAAGTGGCTACCTTTCCTAATGTTGCGAACGTAGGCCATTACAACCTCAACATTCCAAATACTGTCAAGCCAGGGAAAGGTTATCGATTCAGAATTAGTGACAGCAAAAACCAGGACGAGGTGGTATTTACTCCCACTTTCAGTATCCAGAGGAAGGTTCCACTTTTTGTGTCGGTACTTGTTCCGGTGTTAACAGCTGGTGCCACTTCATTCGGTGTATTGCAGCTTCTTCCTCAGGAGAGTACTCCTATCTCAAATGATATTCCGGATCCCATTCTTCCATCTGGTCAAAACTAAATCTATCCGCTATGAAAAAACTGATATTAATATTAGCCTCTTTAGGCCTAATCATAACTGCAAAAGCACAATGCTCGCTAGGGACATTCTCTGTTAATAGTCCAAGCAGCATTACTACAACTTCTATGACTGTTTCATGGGGAAGTAGCACAGGAGCTGATGAATACCAACTTCAGATAAGCTCTAATGGTGGTTCCAGCTATACTAACAGTGGTAGCAGAACAACTTCTACTTCAAGAACAGTTACAGGGTTGACTGCTGGCAATACATATGTATTCCGAGTTTATTCTTATTGTGACTACTCATTTTATGATCCTGAAATAGGTGAAGTAATCCCAATTACGAATATTCAACAAAGCTCAAACACCAGATCTGCTACTACAAAGCCTAATGCACCAACTTCCAATAGTGCATCAAGTGTAGCATCCACATCTTTTACAGCAAGATGGTTTACTACAAATGGGGCCACTTCTTATGAGCTGGATGTGTCGACTTGTGCTACATTCTGTTCGTATGTTTCTGGATACAACGACAAACAAATCTCAGGAGGTTCTACGACTAGCTCCTCAGTTACTGGCTTAACCCCAGGTGTCAAATACTATTTCAGAGTTAGAGCAAAAACATCGGGCGGAACATCAAGCAATTCTTCTACTAGAAATATTGAAACACTTGCTTCTACTCCTGTGTCTAATTCCGCTTCAAACATTACTCAATCTTCATTTCAAGCAAATTGGAGTACTGCTTCTGGAGCGGATGATTACAGACTTTATGTTTCGACTAGTTCAATATTCTTGACTCACCTATCTGGTTATAATGGAAAAGTTGTTTCCGGGACAAGTAGCAGTGTATCAGGTCTGACAGCAGGAACCACTTACTATTATCGATTAGTATCAGCGAATACTGATGATGATCTTTCAGGATATTCATCTACACAAACGGTAGAGGTGATTCCTGCTACTCCAACTATTAGCGCTGCTACTTCTGTAAGTCAAACACAATTCACTGCAAACTGGAGTAATGTAGCCGGAGAAGATAATTATTTACTGGACGTATCACAGGAATCTGATTTTAGCAGTTTTGTTACTGGTTATGAGAATCTGGAAGTGACTAGTGTTAGTGAAGTACTTACGGGGTTAAACTCTGGTGAAACTTATTATTATAGAGTGAGGTCAGAGAATGGAGGAGGAATTTCGCCATATTCCGGAACAACCTCCATTCTTCTTATTCCTGCAAATCCCAGCGTAATCACCATTAGTGGTATCACTCAAAGCTCTTGGGATTTAAGTTGGGATGCAGTAACAGGATCTACAGAATACCTGTTGGATATTTCTGAAGAGAATGACTTTAGTTCATTTGTATCAGATTATGAAAACAAGGAATTAACGGTAACTAATGAGTCTGTTGTTGGCTTGCAAAATGGAACAACTTATCACATCAGATTAAGGTCTCAAAATGCGACAGGTATATCAGGTAATTCAGATGTAGTAACTGCTTCAACTATTCCGGCTAACCCTACAGTTGAAAGTGCTTCGCTTATTGATCAAAACTCATTTACAGCAAACTGGACTTCCATTGAAGGTGCGACTTCCTATTTATTAGACATTTCGCAAAGCTCAGATTTCTCAACATTTATTAGTGGGTATGAGCAAAAACCTGTTTCTGCTAACTCAGAGATTGTAACAGGTTTAAATAGCGGAGAAACATATTTCTACAGAGTTTCCAGTCAAAATACCGGTGGAGTTTCAGGTCAATCCGGGACTGAGGAAGTTGAACTGATTCCAGCTGATCCTGGAATATTGAACATATCAAACATTACTCAATCAGGTTTGGAAGTTTCTTGGGATGCAATAGTTGGAGCTGATCAGTATCTGTTAGATATTTCATTGAACAGTGATTTTAGTTCGTTTATCACTGATTATGAGAACAAGACTGTTGCTGGTACATCAGAAGTTGTGTCAGGATTGGAAAGTGGTACTACTTATTACCTTAGATTAAGATCAAATAATGGAACTGGTTCATCAGGTTATTCAGGAACTACAAATGCCTTAACAATTCCGTCTAATCCTACAGTTTTAAGTGCATCTTCAATCGGTCAAACTGGATTCACGGCAAATTGGAATAGCATTGTTGGAGCAGATGAGTATTTACTTGATGTGTCCCAAGATGCTGAATTTACGACATTTGTTGTTGGTTATGAACAAAAATCGATTGCTACCACATCTGAAGTACTGACAGGTTTAAATAGTGGAGAAGTATATTATTACCGGGTAATTGCCCAAAATTCAACTGGTGCTTCGGATTACTCTGGAACTGAGGAAGTTCAACTTATTCCAAATAACCCTGGTTCTGTTGTTTTATCAAATATTGTTCAATCAGGATTTGACTTAAGTTGGGATGCTATTGTTGGAGCAGATGAATATCTATTGGATGTTTCTCTTAGTAGCGATTTCAGTGATTATGTAGCAGGTTATGAAAATAAGTCGGTAACAACTACTTCTCAAAGTGTTGCCGATTTAGCTTCAGGTTTAACATATTATGTGAGATTAAGTGCAAGCAACACTACTGGGGAATCAGATAACTCAGACGTAGAAAGTGCTTTATTAATCCCAGCTAATCCAGAGACATTGGATGCTACTAGTATTACTGCCACTTCATTTACAGCTAATTGGAACAGCACTACAGGTGCGAATTCTTATTTTCTTGATATTTCTCAAGACGAGAGCTTTGGTTCTTTCATTGATGGATATGAAAATAAGGAGATCAACAGTGCGGGTGAGTCGGTGACAGGTTTAGTGCCAGGAGATGTTTATTTCTATAGGTTAAGAGCAAATAATAGTAGTGGTACTTCAGGTAATTCTGCAAGCATTGAGGTAGTATTAGCTCCGGGAATTCCTTCAGGTCTTGTTGATTCTAGTATCGGACAAAGTGGCTATACGCTATCCTGGAATGAGGTGAATGGTGCAGATAATTATTTACTAGATATTTCATCTGAGAGTGATTTTACCACTTTTGTTGAAGGTTATGAGTCTTTGCAAGTGTCTGGCGTCACTACTGAAGTAACAGGTTTGGATGCTGGTGAAGTGTATTTCGCTAGGTTGAGATCTAGTAACGCTACTGCAACTTCGGACTACTCTGAGAGTTTAGAAACTATTTTGATACCAGCAAACCCTATCAGCATTGTAACAAGTGATGTTACAGAGGAATCCTTTATAATCTTTTGGGACGCAATTACTGGAGCCGATCAATACCTTTTGGATGTTTCGGAATCTGATTCTTTTGATACTTACTTGCCAGGATTTGAAGGTTTTGAGACCAATTCTACATCGGTTACAATGTCTGAGTTGACGGCAGGGGATACCTACCATTTTAGATTGAAGTCAAAGAACTCTTCTGGAGAGTCTGATTATTCAGATACTGGAAGTGCTTTATTAATTTCATCAAATCCTTCTGGGTTAGTAATATCAAATACGCAACAAGTAACCTCACAATTAGATTGGGAAAGTCAATTGGGAGCAGAGTCCTATTTGATAGATTTAGCGTATGATGAGGCATTTACCGATTTTGTTTTGGTAAACGAAGCGGTATCAACAAATGCCTATTCATTTAGTAGCCTTGAAACTGGTCAGGTTTATTTTGCCCGAGTAAGATCGGTGAATACAACCGGTATTTCTGGTTATTCAGCTTCTGCTACTTTTCAGACCATTCCAGCGGATCCTGTTCTGGATTCAGAAACTGGGGTGATGCAAACATCCTTTACCGCAAATTGGGAGGCGGTTTTTGGAGTGGAGAATTACTTTGTAGAAGTTTCTCAATCGGAGGATTTTAGTGAGTTATTAGCAGATTATAATCACATTGAGGTCTCTGGAAATTCAATTTCAATTACAGGATTGAATGCGGGGGAGGTTTACTATTATAGAATTTCAAGTGGGAATGATACAGGTGAGTCTGATTATTCTAGTATTGGTGAAGTTCTATTAATTCCTGGTGATCCTGCATCTCCTGCTACAAGTAATATTACCCAATCTTCTTTTGAATTAACATGGAGCGATGTTGTAGGAAGAGATAATTTCATATTAGAGGTATCACAAACAAGCACATTTGATGAGCTTTTAGAGAATTATGCTGCGATATCTGTAGATGGCATCACGCAATCAATTACAGGTTTACAATCAGGTACTACATACTACACAAGAATTAAAAGTAAGAATGCAACTGGTGAATCCGAATACTCTGAAATCAATGAGACCATATTGATCTCTGCTGATCCGTTAAGTATCGATGCTTCTGATATATCACAAACTTCATTCATCGCCAACTGGGAAGCCGTAGAAGGGGAGGATTCTTATTTACTAGATGTTTCTGAGAATGCAGACTTTTCAACTTACTTATCTGGATATGAAGATTTAGTAGTCACCTCAATCAATAGTGAACTAACAGGGTTGACTTCTGGAGCAACTTATTTCTATAGAGTATCAAGTGTGAATGGTTCTGGAGAATCTTCTCATTCCAATGTTGTTGGAGTGCAATTGATTCCTGCGAACCCTGGTTCTCAGAGCTATTCTGAAATCACTCAAACTTCTCTTGATATCACTTGGGATGCTTTGCTTGGAGCAAACAATTACTTAATCGATATCGCGTTGGACGAGAATTTTACCAATGTTGTTGGTAAAGACTTAACAGTATCTGAGCGTTCAATTTCAATAGATAATCTTGTGCCGGGAACTACATATTACACAAGGTTAAGAGCTCAAAACGAAACTGGAATTTCTGGATATTCTCAAGAATCTTCAGTTGTCCTGGTACCAGCGGACCCAATCAGCGCAGCGGGTTCAGCTATAACACAAACTGAATTTACCGCCAGTTGGGAAGCAGTAATAGGCGTGGATTCCTATTTGTTCGATGTTTCTCAACAGGCGGATTTCAGTGTGTACTTGGAGGGGTTTGAAGGAAAAGTTGTTACGGGTACCGAGTTGCAAATAACATTATCAGAGCTAAATCCAGGAGAGACTTATTTCTATAGAGTAAGAGCTCAGAACGCAAACGGTATATCCGGAAACTCTGAATCTCAAGAGGTATTATTGGTTCCTTCGGAGGTAGAATCAGTAACAGCAGATGTTTTTGATTATGAGTTTTTCACAATTAACTGGGATGCAGTTACAGGAGCCAATAGTTATATTATTGATGTTTCCACTAATGCGAACTTTCTTGAGGTATTGCCAGCTTACGATCAGCTCGAAGTATTTGAAGAGGAATTGGTGTTGATGAACCTGGAAGTGGGAGTGGAATATCACATTAGGATAAAAGCCAGTAACTCAAGCGGACAGTCAGATTATTTTGAAATGTCAGCAGAAACCTTACCTGAAATTCCGCAAAACTTTCATAGAAGTGATCGAGATCATGATTTGATTGAGGTAAGATGGGATGAAGCTGCCGGAGCTGTTGCTTACGAAATTTACGTGGCGTCTGATGGTAATTTTGAAAATTTACTGGATGGATTTCCTCGAACAACGGTAACGGTCAATTCCAATGTAGAAGACCTGGAAGCTGAAACTGGATACTACTTCAGAATTAGATCGATCAATGAGTCTGGGTATTACTCTGAGTTTGCTGCAGCGCAGGAGTTCAGAACAACTGCTTTAGATGGCTCGGTTGAACTTCCGGTAATATCAAATGTAGATATTTCAAGTGGTAATCTGAGCTTTAATACAAGCAGTGCAAATGGTGAAATCAAGAATGTGAATTTCTACCACAAGAAGATTACGGATCAGGAGTTCTCGGGACCAGTTGTTTTGGTACCAGTTAATGGTCAGGTCAATATTGAAGTAAACCCGGATTGGATTGATGTTTTTGGGTGGGAATACTCTATTGAGGTTACCGATGAAGTAAATGAAATCAAGGTTGAAGAATTCATTCAATTAAGTGATCCCGGTACTCAGATATTACCAATTCAAAGCTTTGGTAAGAAGCCAGAGAATTATCAGATGATTTCAGTGCCGTATGAATTGGAAGGTGGATCAATAGAGAGTATTCTAATTCCACTTATGCAAGGTTATGACAGGAGCAAGTGGAGACTTGTAAGATATCAGGACGGCCAAAACCTCGACTTTTCAGAAGGTGTGGGACTTAAACCTTTTGAAAGGGGAAAATCCTATTGGTTTATTTCTGATGAGCAAATTGAACTTAACCTTGGTGGTGGAAGTACCTATGATGTATCTGATGTAAGATCGTCTTTCAGCTTAACATTGAAACAGGGTTTCAATCAAATTTCGAATCCATTCCCATTTGAAATAAGCTGGGATGAGTTGATGCAATACAATGACAATCCTACAGCGATAGATCAATATCTGGTGTACAATCAAAGCGCTCAGTCCCTGCAGGTATCAGATCAGTTTTTACCATACGGAGGAGGTTTCGTCCATAGTAGTGAAAGTATCACAATTGAGATTCCAATTTCCTTAATAAATGGACTTGAACCATCTGAAGGTAGGGGCGGGAATTCTGGAAGAAAAGAGTCTTCTGATGGCTGGGAATTACCAATTTCAATCACTCAAGGAGAATTAGTTAACAAGCTTACGGCAATTGGTATGAATGATCAGGCTACACATGGTAAGGATCAATTCGACCTGGTTACACCTCCAAGGTTTGTGGTTTATTCAAACCTGTCAACCAATGTTCAGGGACTCGATTTATCTCAGGATATTGTAAGTCCTTCGGATGAGTACACCTGGGAATTTGAGTTGGATCATAATCAAGGTGATAAACCAATCCAGTTGACCTGGAATAATGAAGTAGATGGCTACTTGTATTTATATGCTCATGAAAGTCAGCAATTAATCGATATGAATGACAATGAGCAAATCACCGTTCCAGCAGACGTAGAGAATATCAGTATTTACTACAGCAAAAATGAGCCATTGCACCTTGGTGATTTGACACAACCTGAATTTGGTCAGGCATATCCTAACCCATCAGGAGGTCCGGTTTACATTCCGTTCAATTTCAGTTTCAATGATTCCAGTTCTAAAGCTTCAATAATGATTCATAACCAATTTGGTCAGAAAGTTTATCAAAAAAGTATGGATGACTTGAATAGTGGAATTCAAGAGTTTTCGTGGGAAGGGATCAATCAGAACGGAGATGAAGTTTCTGATGGTCTGTATTACTTCACCATCCAGTACCTCAGCAAAGGAACAATTCTTACCAACAAAGGAAAAATATTAATTCAGCATTAAAATATCATAGCGATGATCTACATAAAGAATTTATTAACAACAGCCTGCATAATCTTAGTGACAATCAATGTGTTTGGTCAGAACTTGTCTACAAGGACTAATAGCATCAAACTGAGTTTTCAAAACGGTAAACTGGAGGACTCTGAAAGTCTTCCTGTCGTGACGTGGGAAAATCCTGCAGAAGATTATACCAGTTCAGAAAGTAATCAGGTATTTCTCAATGCAACGGTGAGTTCAAACTTACCATTACTACGAGTGACTATGTCAATTGGAGATGAGGAGTCTAACAAAATCATTTCAACTAAAGAACTGAAGATCGCCGAGGATACCTATAGCCATGGTATAAGTCAGTCGTTATGGTTGCCAGATGGAACATCTTTTGTGAGGATTAGTGCAACCAACACTGCAGGTGCAACTGTGATGGAATCCAGATCTATTTTGGTTGGGAAAAATGCATTTGAAAACGTCCTTGCCATGAATAGGAAGGATTATGCTTTATTCTTTGCTACTGACAGATATGAGGAATGGGATGATTTAGTAAATCCAATTGATGATGCTCATAGTATCGCTAAAGAGTTGGAAGAAACATATGGTTTTCAGGTTGAGGTAGTAGAGAATGCTACAAAAGAGGAAGTATGGGCAAAAATTAGAAGCTATGCTGATATCAAGTATAACCCACAGGATCAATTGATGATTTTCTTTGCTGGACATGGTCAATATGATGATACGTTTGGAGAAGGTTATGTGGTGCCTACAGATGCAAAAGCAAATGATCAGGCCAAGACTTCATACATATCACATAACAGATTGAGAAACAACATTGATAACCTGGGATGTAAGCATGTACTACTTGCAATGGATGTGTGCTTTGGAGGAACGTTTGATCCGGTGCTTGCAAGATCCAGAGCATTAGAGGATTATTCGGTTTCAACTGATGAGATGGTTGTAAGAAAACTAAGTATGAAAACCAGAAAATATATCACCTCAGGAGGAAAGGAATATGTTTCTGATGGGATCCCCGGACAGCATTCACCATTTGCATCAAAAATTATTCAGTCGCTAAGAACAAGAGGAGGGGACGATCGAATTTTGACTCTTTCGGAATTAAAAGCAGGTATGGAAAACCTGCCATTGATTCCAAGGTTTGGGTCATTCGGTTCGGACGAGACTATGAGCGACTTTGTGTTTATCGCCAAATAATCTAACCTGTCTTGTTATACAGAGGTCTATTCACTTAGTTGGGTAGGCCTTTTTTTATGGATTTAAAGTGCTCCGAGGGTGTTTTGCCCTCTACTTTCTTGAAGATATCGTTAAAGGTAGATTTAGAACTGAAGCCCGATTCCAGGGCGTGTCCCAACAGGGTAAGATGACTCTTCTTAGGATCAGTAAGGCTGGATTTGAATTCTTCAACGCGAAAGCTATTCACAAACTCATAAAAGCTCTTTCCAATTCTTTCATTCAATACCTGAGATAAATGATGTTGACCTATATTGGTTTTTGAGGACAATTGGCGCAGTGTTAGTTTACTTTCCAAATAGGGTTTTTCAGTTACCATGAATTCTTTTAACACTCGCTCATATTCCTCAGCTTGAGCTTCTTTCAAATTGGATTTCTGATATTTCTCTGTGCTCTCTGGTTTAGAAGTCGGTTCATCAATCTGTATTTCTTCATTAAATACTAAGCCCTGTTTTATACCGAAATAGCCCATTGAAAACGTGAATAAGACTACAGTAAAAAAGATTGGATAAGCACTTCTAAAGAAGTCCGGTAAACCTGGAATGGCATTATTGAATGTAAGTTGCAGAATGATCACGAGCCAAATTGCAATCATTCCAATAATGAGATTATTCAGCCAATTCAGACTGATTTTTTCTCTGAAAGAGAAGTACTTGCTAATTACCTCACGGTGCTTTCTTAATTGGATAATACTCCAGGTGATATAAATGACTCCTGATACTATATTGAGACCTGTATTGAGTATTATCTTCCATGACTCGAATGGTCTGCTTACCCATGCGATTAGCTCTTCTGGTGTCATGAGAAAGTTTGGAATGTACCCAATGTAAAGTAGGAGAGCAGGAGTGAAATGTAGTAATTGCTTCCATCCGAACCTTTTGATTAATCCAGATTGACTTTGAATGTACAAAAGAAGAAACGGACCCTGAACTGTTGGTAAAGGCGCCTCTATTCCCTGTATATAGGGCCAGCTTTGTCTAAGTCCCGTAATGCCAAAGTAAAACGTAGAAAGATGAAGGGCAATAAATAGCATCCAGGTTCCCAGAATGAAATCGGGAGTTCCTTTATTCTTTTTATTGAATATCAGGAATGACTGAAAAACAGCCTGTATAGCACCTATTATAAAGAAAATCTCCATGGTTCCAGTAATAGCAAATAAAGGAATAAGGGATTACTTAAGGAAACAAACAGATGTTTTAATGAGTTAGCTTTTTTGAAGTGGGAAAAACGAAAAACACATTTAATTATTGTGACTATATTTGGATTAAACCTAAAACTATCTAAATGAGCGGAATACGAATACTTGTGGTAGAGGATGATGAGAACATTGCTGAAACACTATCCGATATGTTGGATATGTTGGGGCATCAAGTGGTGGAAGTAGTCAATTCTGTAGATGCAGCTCTGGAGGCACTCAATTCAAAAGAAGTAGACTTAGCATTGGTGGATATTCAGTTAAGCGGTCATAAGAGTGGTATAGACCTGGCGAAGGAATTAACCATGTACCACAACATTCCATATGTGTTTACATCGGCCTTTGCAGATTCTGATATTATTAAAGAAGCTTCGGAACAAAATCCATATGGTTATCTGGTAAAACCATATGGAAGAAAGGATATAAATGCTGCCATTGAAGTAGCAATTAGTAATTTCAAAAAGAAGGCAGGTTCACCAAGAGAAGTAAGTGGCGGAGGTACAAAAGAGACTGGTCTTTTTGTAAGAGTAGATTCCAAGCTTGTCAGATTAAATTATGATGATATTCTGTTTGTTGAAGCAAAAGGGGATTACATCATATTTAGAACAGAAAGTGGTGACTATATTGTTCATTCCACCATCAAGAACTTGGAAAACTATCTGGACCCATCAAGATTCATAAAGGTCCATAGATCTTATATTGTCAACATTGAGAAAGTTGTGGATATTGATGATAGTAACCTGGTGCTTAACGATAAGATTATTCCAGTAAGTAGGAGACAGAGAGCTCACCTGCTAAGCAACATTAAGCTCCTCCGATAGTTTCCCATTAATAGACTTTGGTTCCTTGTCCTTCACTGTAGGTTTTCTTAATCTCATTCTATTAAGTGCGTTGGAATTATATGCATCAAGTGTGAGTGTTACGGTAGTTCCCTCACCAATAGCACTTTCTACAGTCAGTTCATGCCCCAAACCTTCAATTAGGTTCTTAGTCAGGTAAAAGCCTAAACCAGTACCATCCTTCTTAAGATTCATTTTAATAAATGGCTTGCCAAGTTCCTTTTGATCTTCTTCACTCATCCCAATTCCATGATCGACAATGGAAATGATCATTTTACCACGTTTGTCAGAGATTATTACTTCTGGCGGGTTGTTTCCTTCAGGAGTAAATTTCAATGCATTATTAACTAATGTGTGCAACAGGTATTCCATCACAGTTTCATTAGTACGGACTACATGGTTCTTATGCTTTGTAAGATCTGTAACTTTCGCATTGATTTCATTCTGCATCCTTTCAACTATGCATTCCTGACTATAAGGATTTTTAGACATGTTATGTTGGGAGGTGAAATGCATCAGGTCGGTAACCATACCGTTTAAGTTCTCAACTGAAGCACTTGTTCGTCCAACGATCTTAGGTACTTTCTCCTTAAACTTGTCCATCTCTCCGTTTTCGCTGAGCATTTGAAGCATCTCCGCATTCAGCTTAAGTTGAGAAAGAGGAGTTTTAATTTCATGAGCGACTAGAGACATTAGCATTTTCTGGTTCTGGCTGATTTCTGCCTCTCTTTGTTTGCTATGATAAACCTTGTATCCATAAATGAATCTCTCCAGGAGTGCAATATTATTTGCAAAACTAAATAACAATAAACCGATGGTAAGCAGAAGGTTATTCGGCATGATGCCATCAACCGCTATCACCATTTGTAGTACTACTAGAATGGTCATGATTGCACAAGCCATTGCAATTACTTTGGCACTTTTCTCTTTCTCCTTAATTGCTCTGTAAATAACCTGGATGGCGTGTATGGTGACAAATGCGCTCAAGAAAATATGACCTTTGCTCACCAATACAATTGCGACTGGATTGAGGAATGTACACAGGATAGCGCCAAATAAAGAAATCCCAGCGTAAGAGAATACAATCAATTGATTAGACTGCTTGGGATATAAGTTCCACATGTATACGATTCCAGCCACGGCTGCAAGAAAGAAGCTCATGTATTCCAATCGAATGGAAAGCTCATAATCCATGTTGTGAATTAGTCGGTGGAGAGGGTAGGAGCCACTACCAACTATTCTGTATCCAATAACAAGACAGAATAGTGCATAAGAAATCAGTTCACCTCTCATTCTTTGCATATGAAAGCTGAACATGATGTAGAACACAATCAAAGTAATTGTGATTACTATGAAGGAGCCAGCAACAAATAAGTTAAGAGCTTCTTCTCTAAACATGTCGTTTTCAAGGTCCTTAAAAGCACCCAGTTTAATATTTCCTTCTACTCCAGCTAAGTAATGTGAGTAGTTTGAAATCTGAATAGAAAGTGTAATGGTATCTCCAGCGGTATAGCCCCGAAGAGGAATAACGGCTGGTTGCCTATGAGGCTCATGAAGATCGGGATCCATGTGCGTGACGCCACTTCTGTATAAAGTATCTTGATTAACAATTACTCTGTAGGACGAATGAATATGTTCAATCTCCAGGCCAAGCAATTTTTCTGCATCGGGAAGTATGACTTGCTTTTGAATGGTAGCATATCCAAATGATGGATAGTTTTCACTCCAGTAACATGGAAGGTTTATTTCAGAATCCACGACACCCGGGTGATCTGCAGATACAAACTGATTCCAATAGAAATCCCATTTGCCGTTTAGAATTTCTCCTTCCTCAGGATCGATGTGTGTGAGGTCTACGATTGATGCATGAACACTATTCCCGAAAGTGCATAACAACAAAATCAATAGACCAGATAGCTTTCTTAGCATACTTGGTTTATTAGATGATAGTTCACTCTGAAATAATTTGTGTCCTTGTCCTATAGCTGGTGACTATCGCTCATCAAATCATTACATTATTCTTGCTAACCCTCTAAGTGTTAATACTAATATTTGTGTGTTTTCTGTTCCAACAGGCGCAAGACTGGTTTAATAATGTATAAAATAAATAAATTTCTTCGAAAAACCACAATTAATATGACTAAGCGTGCCCTAAAAATGAGTAAACGTCGTGATTTTTCTAGAATTTGAACCCATTTACAAATTTTTGTTAACTTAATCGGGAATTACCTTCTAGCTATTACATCTCTCCAAAGTACAATTTCGGTAAGCATATAGGTTGGGTAATTTATAGGGTAAATATTGAAAATATTAATGCATGAACGCGCTAGACTACACTATTGTTGTTGTTTATTCTATTGCCTTCTTGGGGTTAGGCTACTTGTTTAAAGAACAAAAGAATAAAAAGGATTACTTCTTAGGTGGCAGATCATTTGGATGGTTTCCCTTGTCATTATCGGTGATGGCCACACAGTTATCTGCTATCAGCTTTATCTCCGCTCCAGCATTTGTTGGAATGAGAGAGGGTGGAGGCCTTCAGTGGCTAAGCTATGAGTTTGCCGTACCTCTATCAATGATCTTTTTGGGATATTTCCTGCTCCCAAAGTTGTACAACTCCGGTGTAGTAAGTGTTTATGAGTATCTGGAAAAGAGATTTGGAACATCTACAAGATTACTTCTGAGCATTGTTTTCCAGATAAGCAGAGCATTCGCGACTGGGGTAATGGTCTATGCTATCGCACTGATTCTGACAAGCGTATTGGCCATCCCATTTTGGCAAACAGTAATAGTAATCGGATTGGTAACGTTGATCTACTCTTACCAGGGAGGAATGAAGGCTGTGGTATATGGTGATATGATTCAAATGATCATTCTTTTTGGTGGTATTATGATTTGCCTGGTATATGGTGTTTCCAAAATTGGTGGATGGACCGAGTTTACATCTTTGCTTGACAGATCCAGGTTAGATGCGGTTGACTTTGGTTCTTTGGGTTTTCAAAAAAATGAATCATTTGGTTTCTGGCCAATGGTTATTGGTGGATTCTTTCTCTATTCATCTTATTACGGTACAGATCAAAGTCAGGTACAAAGATTATTGTCTGCGAACAGTTTGAATACGGTTCGTAAAACACTACTATACAATGGTCTGTTGAGATTTCCGATTACATTATGCTATTGTATTATGGGGTTAGTTGTTGGTGCTTTAGCCTACAATACTCCAGAGTTTCTGAACCAGATACCAGCAAATAAACCGGATTTAATGATTCCGGTATTCATTAAGGACTTTCTGCCTCATGGAATTATTGGAATATTAATTGTTGCGATACTCTCTGCAGGGATGTCTTCATTGAGTTCTACAATAAACTCCTTAAGTGCAGCATTTACTGAGGACTTCATCGCACGAGGAAGAGACCTAACAGAGAAACAGTACGTAAGGTACTCGCGAATTGTGGCTGTCTGCTGGGGAATCTTCTGTATTATCCTTGCTTTCTACACTGGAAACATTGCAGATACCGTAATTGAAATTATCAATAAAATTGGGTCGGTGTTTTACGGTCCAATTCTCGCTACCTTTTTGATAGCTACCACAATTAAAAGGGTTAATGGTTTGAGTATGAATTTTGGACTAGTGACAGGGGTTGGTGTCAATGTCTTCTTTTGGCTCGTGGTTGGGGAAAATGTGTTTTGGTTCTGGTGGAATGCCATTGGTGCTGGGGTAACATTTGTAGTGGCTATATTATTGAGTTATATCCTAGGAGCCCCTTCCCAGAGTGAGGATAAAAAAGAAGAGGAGCAAGAGCAAGAACCTTTTTTCTCTAGAGAAAACGTCATACTTCTGGCGTATTTCATGGTAATTATATTAGTGAGCATCTCAATGTCAGTAATAATTTAGAATGAAGAATATTGAAAGTTATTTATCCGCAGTTTACAGTGCGGATCAGGTTTCCTTTTTGCAAAATGAAATTCAATCTTTGATTAATCAATATGAACAGCAAATTGCACGAACAGAAAAGGAAATCGATGAAACTGACGTTTGTTTAATTACATATGGAGATCAGTTAAGTGGTAAAGGAAAGTCGAAACTTCAGGTGTTAAATGAATTCCTATCTAAGCACCTCTCGGAGATCAATATTGTACATATACTTCCATTTTATCCATACTCCTCCGATGATGGTTTTTCTGTAATTGATTATTACAGTGTGAATGGTGATTTGGGTTCATGGAAAGATATTGAAGAACTGGCAAACGATAAAAGCTTGATGTTTGACGCTGTTATCAATCATATTTCTCAGCACTCATCCTGGTTCAAAGGCTTCCTGGCAAATGAAGAAGAGTACGCAGACTACTTTATTCAGGAAGACCCAAGATACAGTTTCTCTGAAGTAGTACGACCAAGAGTAACTCCATTGTTGCATGATTTTGAAGATAAGAATGGTGCAATCAGACATGTCTGGACTACATTCAGCAGAGATCAGGTAGATCTAAACTATAAGAACCCAAAAGTCTTTCTTCATATATTAGACGTCTTGCTTTGGTATTTGGCAAAAGGAGCAACTTTGTTGAGACTCGATGCTATAGGGTTTATGTGGAAGAAAAAAGGAACATCAAGTATCCATCTTGATGAGACGCATTTTTTAATAAAGGCAATAAGAGAAGTTCTATGTGAGTTGAAGCCAAATCTCACCCTGATTACCGAGACTAATGTGCCTCACCTGGAAAACATTTCCTACTTTGGTAACGGACAAGATGAAGCCCATATGGTTTACAACTTCACTCTTCCTCCTTTACTTGCTTTCAGTTTGCTGACAGGAAATGTAAATAAACTATTTGATTGGGCCAATTCTCTGGAGTTACCTTCTGACAAAGTGTGTTTTTTCAATTTTACTGCTAGTCATGACGGTGTAGGTGTGAGACCGGTTCAGGGAATTTTAAAGGAAGATGAAGTTCAGATAATTGTTGATGCTGCAAAGTCTAATGATGGATTAGTTTCCTATAAAAGTAATAGTGACGGATCCCAATCTCCTTACGAGATCAATTGCAATTACTTCAGTCTTTTGCACGGATCTGAGAGTAATGCTAATGCTGGGCTTAGCAGGTTTCTTTTATCTCAAGTGTTTGTTCTCGCAATGCCCGGACTCCCAGCTATCTATTTCCATTCGATAGTTGGAAGTAAAAACTATAGAGAAGGAGTTGAAATAACGAATCAGAATCGGACTATAAACAGACAGAAATTAGAATTTGATACTTTGTTGTCAGAGCTGCAGAATGAGACCTCCGAACACCATAAAGTATTTGAAGAACTAAAAAAGATTATACGAGTCAGGTCTACTCAGAAAGCATTTAATCCATATGGTAAATTCATCTTTGAGAAGATTTCCGAGCAGGTTATATTAATTGAAAGAGGTACTGAAGGAGATAGAATCTGTTGTCTTTTTAACTTCTCAAACAATGAAAATCAAATTGACTTTCAAAAAGCAGCTAGCTTCACTAACTTGATTGACAATAAACAATATAGCTCCTCAATTATTATGAAGCCATTGAGTTACCTTTGGCTTAAACCTGATGCTTGACAACTAAATGAAAGTATTGATCTGCCCGGATAAATTTAAGGGCTCTCTAACAGCACAAGAAGTTTGTGATCATGTCGATATTGGCCTTAAAGAATGCGATTCCTCAATTGAAACCATAAAGTTGCCTTTGGCTGATGGTGGAGAGGGGACCCTGGATGTTTTGGGCCCTATACTCAATCTGGAGCCTGTAATTCTTGAGGTAAATGACCCGTTGTTTCGACCAGTTATGGCTACTTACTACAGATCTGAAAACAGTGCATACATAGAAATGGCAATGGCTTCTGGTCTTCAATTGCTTACTGTTGAAGAGCGAAATGCAATGCACACTTCCACATACGGTACTGGTGAGTTGATTGTAGATGCAGTTAAAAATGGAGCTACTGAGATCTATCTGTTTGTAGGAGGTAGCGCCACCAATGATGCAGGGATTGGTATGGCAAGTGCAATGGGTTACCAGCTGTATGATGAGTTTGGTGACACCCTTGGAACAACTGGGGAGTGTCTCAATTCTTTGAGAGACTTTCACTTGGTAGACCCGCAAATGGCGTATGATACTGTTAAGTTTTATGTCATTACTGATGTGAAAAATACATTTTATGGTCCTGAAGGGGCGGCTCATGTCTATGGCAAACAAAAGGGTGCGAATGATGAGGAGATCGAAATACTAGATCGGGGATTGCAGAACTTCTGTGATGTTGTGGAAAGTAAGATGCAATTAAATTTGCAGGCTATTGCTGGATCCGGAGCAGCTGGAGGACTTGGAGGAGGAGCGATCGTGTTTTTGAATGCCGAGATTTCTAGTGGTATTGAGACCATACTAGATATGGTGGGTTTTAGAAAGCACCTTATGGAGGTTGATTATGTTATTACTGGTGAAGGTAAGTTTGACGAGCAGACATTGCATGGAAAAGTAATCGCAGGTGTTGCCGCAGAATGTAAAGAAATGAACAAACCTTTTGGTGTTATCTGTGGTATATCAACTGTAAGTGAGGGTGATGTTCAATCTATGGGTGTGGACAAGGTTGTTGCACTTGTAGGACCAGATGCAAATTCAGACAAAGCAATGAAAGAAGCCGGTATTCTGGTAGAGAAAAGAATGTCTCAATTCGTTTGATTATACTGCATATATTTGACTTATGAAGGATTACAAAAAATACTACGTTGTTCCGGCTCCTCCAGAGGAAGTGTTTGGAGCACTAACCCACCCTGGAACAATTCAATTATGGACAGGTGAGCCCGCAGAGATGTCGACTGTTCCCGGTTCAGAATTTTCAATGTGGGATGGAAGTATTGTTGGGAAAAACCTAAGTTTTGAGCAGGGGAAAAGGATAGAGCAGCAATGGTATTTTGGCGAGCAAGAAGAGGATTCTATAGTAACGATTATTCTTCATGAGCATAAAAGAGGTACTTCGGTCGAATTACGACATGTCAATATTCCAGATGAGGATTATGAAGATTTTGTTGACGGCTGGGATCATAGCTATTTCGCTGCACTCATAGAGTTTTATGAAGAAGAGTAGCGTATGAAGTTCCCTTTCGCAACATATGGAATCATTGCGATAAACTTTGTGATATTCATAATTCAGTATTTCGTTGCTGGTCCAGAAATGAATGTTATAGAAATACTTGCTTGGGGAGCTAACTTTGGACCGTTTGTCCTGGAAGACCAGTGGTGGAGGATAATCACAAGTGCCTTTCTGCATGGCAATATAAATGTGCTTTGGGGTCTTCTGCATATTTGTATGAACATGCTGGCTCTACTTTTTGTAGGCCGTAGGGTAGAGTCATCAGTGGGATTAACCTATTTCCTATTTCTTTATCTGATAAGTGCAGCAACAGCGGGTCTTGCAAGTGCCTATTGGAATCTATTTGCATTCAGTGTAGGCGCCAGTGGTGCAATCTTTGGGCTGTTTGGGTTTGAGTTCGTGCTTATTCTTACGAAGAATAGAAATGATTCCATGGGGA
>JANSWY010000112.1 GCA_024743255.1 bacterium
CACCCCCTATTATAAAGCACATTCTGGATCTTTGTGACGGTAGACGCTCCATAAGTGTCTTTACTTCCTGATAAACCTGATCATGAGTGGCTCCATTAAGGAAGTATCCTGATCCGTACGTTTCTAATGTAACCAAGGAACTATTTTCCATCCAGGATATTTTGGTGTTACCAGTACCAATGTCTACAACATAACCCTGTTCAATAAAATTCTTTGGCAAGGTGGCCATCATTACATATTCAGCTTCTTTCTCGGCATTTACCGTATTTACAACATATCCTAAGTCTTCCAAAACTTTAGATATTGCCTGGACCTTCTTATTCCTACTTGCAGTTGAACTTGTTACAAAGTGAATATTTGATACATCCACTTTAAAGTCAATCATAAATTTTTGATAATTCTGAAGGCCAGTTTTTATAGCCTCCTCAGTTACTCCATCCGTATAGACATTACTTACCCCGTATTGGGCATTCTCTAATCTCCAGTTGCCTTCAGCATCTACATTTATAATGAATGAATTGAACCCGTATCCACCAAGTTCAATGACTCCCATCAAAGTCCCGTTAATTGGTTCCACCGGGGTAAATTGAAACCTCTTCTGAATCTCGGTTTTTTCTTTTGGCTGTTCCTGGCCACAGGATACGAAAATTGTAACTAGCAGTGCTATTAATCCAAACCTGGTAAGTGGCATGATAAAAAATATTCAATTCAGATATTAAGTTGCTTAATAGATTTGAATCCTAAAACAATTATGTGATTTATTTTAGAATTAATTACAGAAATGAAAGAAATTCCTCAAATCCTGATGAACTCTAGGGTAGGTTTTGTGACAGATTGCCACATCTTAGTTTTAACCTCATTTAAAGCCTGAATAATATCATAACCCTGAGATGTTGCCCAATAGACTCTTTTTCTTCTACCACCTCTTTCTGCCGTAGGGATACCAAACTCTGATTTAACCCAGCCTTTCTTTTCCATTCTCTTCAGAACAACATGTATAGCCGGAATGGAAATAGATTTGCTAAGAGATCCCTCATATTGTTTTGCAATATCTACACTATTCAGTTTTTCACCTTGTAGTAATATCATCAAAATAATCTCTTCGAGGGTCCCTATAGTTTCCATTAATGGTATTGGCTAATTAAGAATTCAAACGAATATAATTAACATTTGTTTAAGAAATAAGTGATTAAAAGATTTTTGCAAGTTATCGAGGCTACTGTTGTGGTACGTAAAGCACTTTTTTTGTTTCAAAGAATGGCTCTTTGAAATTATCTGAGAGGTTGTAGAGCTTGTATCTGAGCTTAGATTCCTGTAGTTCTTCTGCAAGATCTCCACCTTTAAGATAGAATATTCCATTTTTCACCGTGTGGACAGACTGCTTTTTGAATTTGCCTTTAATCCATTGATGAAATGGTTTAAGTCTGGTCACGGCACGACTAACAACGAAATCGTATTTACCATCTATTTGTTCGGCTCTGATTTGTTCAGCTTTGATATTAGCTAGCCCAGCAGCCTCAGCAACTTTTTGGACTACTGTAATCTTTTTCCCAATTGAATCTACCAAATGAAAATTAGCATTTGGGAATAAAATAGCCAATGGAATACCAGGAAAACCTCCACCGGTTCCAACATCCAAAATATCACTATCATCTAGAAACTCAATGTATTTAGCGATACCTAAAGAGTGGAGTACGTGCCGGATATATAGTTCTTCAAAGTCTTTTCTGGAAACAACATTTATTTTGGAGTTCCAATCCTCATATGCTGGGTATAATGCCTTGAACTGCTCAATCTGTTGATCACTGAGATCGGGGAAATATTTTAGGATAATGTCATGCATGGAAAAAAAGAAGCTTAAATGTGCTGCTTTTTATCTTTTACCAAGTCATACATCAATTCTCGGGCTCTGTGTAGTTGAGCTTTTACTGTACCCAGTGGCGCTCCAAGCTCCTGAGCGATTTCTTCATATGACAGCTCATCAAAGTATCTTAGCTTAACTAGTCTTTGATATTTAGCAGGAAGCTTAGTAACGAACATTCTGATTAACTCTATCTTCTGAGTTTTAATTGTCTCTTCTGCAGGGTTAAGATTTTTGTCTTCTAAATCAATGGTAACAGCATCACCGTTATCATCGGAGAATGAAGTATTAAGGCTATAAGTCTCTAGCTTTTTCTTACGGATAAAATCAATGGCATTGTTTGTAGCAATTCTAAAAAGCCAGGTACTGAAGGTATAATCTTTCTTAAATCTCTCCAGGTTCTTAAAAGCTTTGGCGAATGCTTCAATAGTTAAATCTTCAGCGTCATCAACATTCCTTACCATTTTAAGGATCATATGATACACTGGTTTCTTGTACCTCTCCATCAAATCGGCGTAAGCCTGCTCATCTCCACCCTGAACCGCCTGATCGATCAGTTTGAAATCCTTAAGTGCCTTTTCTGAAAATTGTCTATTTACTTCCATCTAACTTTTCTCGTAAAAAATCCCACTGGAGCCATTGTAAGTAAGTATATAGAATATACAAAATCTAATAATGGAACGAACCAGTAAGCAAATTGATTCCCCAACAACTTGGTTGTTCTATTGAAACCAACAACCAAAAATAACCATCTTATTCCAACTGCCATCAATATAAAGGACAGATTGGCTTGAATCGCCGCTAAAATAATAAATGTTAACCAAAACATTATCTGACTTAAACCAATTAAGCCTAATAAGATTTGATCAACCTTTCTATAGTATTTTCCGACTGATAAATGGCGCTGTTTCTGTTTGATAAATTCACCAAAGCTGGTTTTGGGTTCAGACATGATGAGAGAATTTGCTCCTAGTATAGGAACTACATTGTTTCGGTTGGCATTTTTGTTGACGAAAAGATCATCATCACCACTTTCTAAATGCATGTATCCATCATAGCCGTTCACCTCTTGAAATAACGTCTTTTTCACGACAAGGTTCCGACCTACTCCCATATAAGGCCTTCCCAACAAGGTAAAACTGAGGTATTGAAATGCTGTTACCAATGTGTCGTATCTAATAAACAAGTTGAGGAAACCTGGCTTTGTTCGGTATGGAGAGAAACCTAATCCAATTTCTTTTTCCTCACTAAACTGTTGATTGATTTCATTTAGCCAATAGTTTGAGTAAGGTATACAGTCGGCATCTGTAAATACAATAAGTTCATTTTTGGCTTTTGCAACACCGTTGATCAATGCGGTTTTTTTCCCTCCTGGCTCATCGTTTTTGATGATGCAATGTCGCAATCTTTCATCCTCATATCTCAAGATCAATTCTTCAGATGGGTCAGTACATCTATCTAAAGATATAATGACTTCAAAATTGGTATAGCTTTGATTAAGTAATGCTGGGATTAATGATTTTAAGGAATCATATTCGTTATGTGCAGCAATAACAATAGATATACTTTTCTGATGAGTTTTCTGAATATTTATCCGCTTTTTCATCAATGCAAAAGCACTCAAAGCAACAAAAACAAACTGAATTGCGAATGAGGAGTAGAAAAGAATGGCAATTGTTTCTGTCATTAGGACAAATATATATTGACTACTAAATTATAAATTGATGTCCAACGTGTATTTTTGCTGCCGATTTAATGCGACATGCTCAAATTTGATTTAAAACATACAGACGAGAAGAGTAAGGCCAGGGCAGGGGAGGTCACTACAGACCATGGTGTGATCGAGACTCCTATTTTTATGCCAGTGGGGACAGCAGGTTCTGTGAAAGCCGTACACCAGCGAGAATTGAAGGAGGATATTAAGGCCGAAATTATTCTTGGGAATACCTATCACCTATATCTAAGACCGGGACTGGATATTTTACAACAAGCCGGAGGACTTCATAAATTCAATGGTTGGGATAAGCCAATTCTTACCGACAGTGGTGGGTATCAGGTGTACTCACTGGCGGATCAAAGAAAAATTACAGAGGAAGGTGTAATTTTCAAATCTCATATTGATGGATCTAAACACCACTTCACACCAGAAGGAGTGATGGATATCGAAAGGAAGATTGGAGCGGATATTATCATGGCATTTGATGAGTGTACTCCATACCCATGTGATTATGACTATGCTAAAAACTCAATGGAGATGACGCATAGATGGTTGGATAGGTGTTGTAATCGTGTGGATGAGACAGAACCTCATTATGGATATCATCAAGCATTATTTCCTATTGTGCAAGGAAGTACATACAAGGATTTAAGAGAAAGATCTGCAGAATACATAGCTTCTAAGGGTCGTGAAGGTAATGCGATTGGTGGACTTTCTGTTGGAGAGCCGGCTGAGATGATGTATGAGTCAACTGAACTTGTTTGTGATATTCTTCCTCGTGACAAACCAAGGTATTTGATGGGAGTAGGAACTCCTGCCAATATATTGGAATGTATTGCATTGGGAGTAGATATGTTTGATTGCGTAATGCCAACAAGAAATGCCAGAAATGGTATGTTGTTTACATCAGAAGGAATTGTCAATATCAGAAATGAGAAGTGGAAAGATGATTTCTCGGCAATTGACCCGGCCTTGGGAGGATATGTTGATACATTTTATAGCAAGGCTTATTTGAGACATTTAATAGTTTCAAAAGAAATTTTGGGTGCTCAGATAGCAAGTGTGCATAATTTAACGTTCTACCTATGGCTTGTAAAAGAGGCTAGAAAGCATATAATTGCAGGAGATTTTGCTTCCTGGAAAAACGAAATGGTAAAGAAAGTAACAACTCGTTTATGAGATTGAGATTACGGTTAATCGATGGATATATTTTAAAACAACTACTGACAACCTTTGTCTTTGTAGTATTGATATTGGTTACTGTAATATGTGTAATTGATTTTACCGAAAAGAATGATGACTTCATTCAGAATGATGTAGCAGGGGATTTGATCTTTAAGTACTACATGACTTATATCCCTTACATGGCCAGCTTACTTACACCCATTACTTCATTTATAGCAGCAGTATTTATTACAGCTAGAATGGCTGGCAGAACTGAGGTAATTGCGATTCTTGCAGGAGGTGTGAGTTTCAGAAGAATGATGTTGCCTTACATGATAGGCGCAATCATGATTTCAATTATGAGTTTCTATCTCAATGGCTATATCATCCCAAATGCCAATAAGTTTAGGATTGGATTTGAACTAGCATACCTCAAAAAACCTTTTTACAATAAAGAAAGGAATATTCACTTCAAAGTAGCTCCGAATGATTACATCTATATGGAGCGTTACAATGTCAATACTGATGAAGGAAGAAATGTTACGCTTGAAACCATCATTGGCAATGAGTTGATTGAAAAGCTTACTGCAGACAGGGTAAAGTGGAACAAAGACAGCAGCAGTTGGGAATTGATTAACTATGAAGTTCGGCAATTCCATCCAATGGAAGAGGTGATTTCGAAAGGGAAGAGTTTAGATACCTTAATCAATATGTCTCCAAGTGATTTTGATAATAAGGAGCGATATTACGAAACTCTCACCATGCCAGAATTGCAAGCCCATATTGATTTACAAATGTCAAGAGGTGCTGACGACACAGGAATTTACCTGATCGAAAAGTACATCAGAATAATGTCTCCATTTACGGTACTAATTTTAACATTCATTGGAATTATAGTATCGGCCAGAAAGTCCAGAGGAGGAACCGGGTTTCAAATTGCGATGGGATTCCTGATAGCCTTTGTATTTATCATATTCTTTATACTGGCACGGGCAATAGCTGAAGCTGGTACTATGAATCCAATCATAGCGGTCTGGCTTCCGAATATTGGATTTAGTATTGTTGGTTTGATCATGTATCATACTGTTCCAAGGTAGATGAGAACTGAATACAAGGATTACGCACTTCTACATTTTATTGTGGTTATCTGGGGGTTCACAGCAATTCTTGGGAGACTAATAGAGATTCCATCGGTTGAAATAGTGTTCTTTCGAACTCTGGTTGCGGCTCTTGGATTATATGTCTTGTTGTGGCTCAGGAAAAGATCTTTCAAACTTGGTGTTTCCGATACATTAAAAATTTTAGGGACAGGTTTCCTAATTGCTGCTCACTGGATTCTCTTCTTTGCTGCAGCCAGAGTTTCTACGGTTTCTGTTTGTTTGGCTGGAATGGCCACTTGTAGCCTATGGACTAGTATTTTAGAACCTCTTGCGACGAAACGAAAGGTTAGACCATTTGAGATCCTTTTGAGCTTATTAGCAATTGCCGGAATTGTAGTAATCTTCAGAGTAGAATTTGATCATAAACTTGGACTCATCATGGCAATAGTGTCTGCTGCTATAGCTGCTGTATTTACTGTAATTAATGCCAAGTTCACAATGAGGCACAATCCGTACATGATCACTTTTTATGAAATGGTTGGAGCTTGTATTGGGACTGCATTGTTTTTTCCTTTCTACACCACTTATTTTACAGATGGGGTTTTGATGCTCAATCCTACATCAATGGATTGGTTCTATCTGGCAATATTAGCTTTGGCTTGTACCGTGTATGCTTATTCGGTATCTGTGGAATTGATGAAGCGTTTATCTGCTTTTGTAGTCAACCTAACTGTAAATCTTGAGCCAGTGTATGGAATAATTCTGGCACTGCTAATATTTGGAGATGAAGAGGAAATGAGTGGAGGCTTCTACATGGGGACAGCACTAATTCTAGTATCTGTATTACTATATCCTGTAATCAACAGATACTTCAAGAGAAAAGCATTGGAAACAGACGTGTTAAGATAACTCGCCTTTCCACTGATTATACTCTGAGTAATCCCGAATTGACTCCAGATTATTAAAAATACCATAAACAGCAGAACCTGATCCAGTCATGGAAGCATAAATAGCTCCCTCGTTGTAAAGGCTATTTTTTATTTCATTCATAATGGGAAACCCCGTCTCAAGGCTAGCCTCAAAATCATTTTTTAGATTATCTCGCCACTTTTCAATTGGTAATTCCACTATTTCTTTAACAGATGGCGATTGATCACTAGGTGATACGTTTGAGTATGCAGTAGCAGTAGATATATGTAGATTCGGATAGATGATTGTTATAAACTTTCCTTCAAGATTACAGGAGGTTTCTGAAAAGGTTGTACCAGTTCCAGATGCAATAGTTGGTTGATTCTTAATAAAAAATGGACAGTCACTCCCCAGTTTTCCTGCGTACGCTTCTAGCTGAAAATCAGTGAGGTTTAACTTGAAGTAGTCATCCATCATCTTTAAAGTAAATGCAGCATCAGCTGAGCCACCTCCAAGTCCTGCTCCAATTGGTATATTCTTTAGAAGAACTATTTCAACTGGCTGTAGATCGAAATCCTGATTTAGTAAATTAAATGCTTTGAGACATAGATTAGAGTCACCGTCTCCAGGAATATCAATTCCGACAGAGGAGAATTTTAGTTGATCAGATGGGATTATTTCAAGTGTGTCGTGCCAACCGACAGGATAAAAACAGGACTCAATATCATGAAAGCCGTCCGGGCGTTTTCTCAGGATATTGAGTCCAAGATTTATTTTTGCATTAGGAAAAGAAACCATTTTATGGAAATTCTAAGTTAGAAGTTCTAAATCCTAAAAATGTTCTATTTTCCTTTTGTCATTTCTTCTATAATCTCATCTGTGATCCCAGAAGCTGAGAATCCTCCGTCATGCAATAAGTTTTGCATTGTTACCATTCTGGTAAGGTCTGAGAACAATGAAACACAGTAGTCCGCACATGACTCAGCAGATGCATTTCCAAGAGGAGACATTTTATCAGCGTAATCAAAGAATACATCGAAACCACCAACTCCTGTTCCGGCAGTAGTCATGGTAGGTGATTGAGAAATTGTATTTACTCTTACTTTATTTTTCTTAGCAAATCTGTAACCGTAGCTTCTGGCAATAGATTCAAGAACAGCTTTAGCCTGAGCCATATCACCATAATCCGGGAATGTTCTTTGAGCTGCGATATATGAAAGCGCCAAAATTGAACCCCAGTCATTCATGATGTCCATTTTTTCAGCAACCTGCATTACTTTGTGAAAAGAAAGAGCTGATACGTCAAGAGTTTTAAGAAACCAATCGTAGTTAAGATCTCCATATTGCTTCTTCTTTCTGACATTTGGACTCATACCAATAGAGTGAAGCACAAAATCAATTTTTCCACCAAGGACTTCTGAAGATTTAGTAAATAAATTTTCAAGGTCTTCCAGAGATGTAGCATCAGCTGGAATTACTTCAGAACCGCACTTTTCTGCTAATTTATTGATCTCACCCATTCTCATTGCGATAGGTGCATTTGTCAAAGTAAATGTAGCACCTTCTTCATGGGCTTTTTCGGCAACTTTCCAAGCGATAGATCTTTCGTCTAACGCACCAAAAATGATTCCTCTTTTGCCTTTCAATAAGTTATAAGCCATAATATGTCTTTTATTTGATTTGATTGGATGCAAAAATAAGCTAATAATTGAATTAGCCTTAAAAAAATTTGTGAAGCATGTTGAGGGTTTTCAATCTAGTGCATGTATATTATGAAAGCATTGCACGTACGCTGAGATTTACTATTTTTGAGGCCTCAAAGTACAACCAATGCCTGATAACAACATTTTTACAAAAGATGATTTAAAAGAAATTTATGACTTGCACTTCAAGGCAATTCGGAATTTCGTTTATTTCAAAACCAAGGATGTTGATATAGCCGAAGATCTAGCTCAAGATGTTTTTGTGAAACTCTGGAGTAAAAGGGAGACTATAAGAAAGGAAACTGTAAAAAGTTTACTTTATACAATGGCAGGTAATATGGTAATTAATCACTTCAATCACATGAAAGTGGTTTATGCACATGAAACTGACACCTCCAGATACGGCTCAAAAGAAATGCATACTCCTCAATTCCTTTTAGAGGAAAAAGAGTATGAACAAAAGTTGAATGAAGTATTAGAAATGATCCCAGATGGGTGTAGGGAAGTCTTTTTGATGAATAGAATTGAAAAGATGAAGTACGATGAAATAGCATCGAGATTAGAGTTGAGTGTGAAAGCTGTGGAAAAAAGAATGAGCAAAGCACTTGCAATAATTAGGGAAGAACTGGGTAGAAAATTATAATGAAAGAAGAACTCGACAAATATCATGATTATCTAAATGGCACTTCTGCCGATCAGGAGGCTATGGAAGCGGATATGATTCAGTTTTTGGAGCAAGCTGAGAATGCTGAGCTTCCTGAATTTAAACAGTCCGAAGATCAGATATGGGCTAAGATTGATGAGCTCACACCAGAAAGTGAAACAAAATCTATCACATGGAATAATTGGTATTCTATTGCAGCGGTAGTTTCATTATTACTTGCAGCAACTTTCATATTCCTGAATTTCTCTGATAACGGAGCTGAACTGCAGTTTCAAACAGCACTTGGAGAATCTAAAGAACTTCTTTTGCCGGATGGATCCAAAGTAACTTTAAATGCAGAGTCGTCTATCTCATATAGTGAAGATTGGAATAGAGAATTAGTACTGAAAGGTGAGGCATTCTTTGAAGTCACAAAAGGTGAGAAATTCACTGTTCAAACTACAAATGGAAATATTTCTGTACTGGGAACATCATTCAATGTTTATTCAAGAAAATCAGATTTACTAGTTGATTGTAAAACTGGTAAAGTAAGGGTAGAGATCCCAACGTTAAATATTGATGAAATTTTGACTCCAGGTAAATCAGTAGTAAAAGAAAAAGATTCTACTAAAAGTAGAAAGATTGATGCCAACTCAATCGCTTCATGGAGATCAGAAGAAATTTACTTTGATAATCGCCCATTCAGCGATGTATTGGACGAGATTAGGAGACAATACAATGTTACCATTGAGGCTAAGGGTGTAAAGAATAGATATTTTACTGGCTACTTCGTAAAATCGGATCTTGATAATGCACTCCAAATGGTATGTGAGCCATTGAATTTGGCTTTTGAAGTACAAGGCAATTCTAAAGTGACGATCACAATGAAGTAATATGAGGGTACTGGCTGCCGTATTATGTTTTACAGTTAGTGTAGCCATCGCTCAGACTTCCTTTAAAATCGAATTCTATAATATTTCAATGGACAAAGCTTTCAAAGAAGTGGAGTCCAGATTTGGATTAAAGTTCTCATTTGATCCAGAAGCGTTAAAACAATACAGTATTAGTGGAACAATAACAGCAAGTTCTCATGCAGAACTTGTTGAGAAGCTTCTGCGCAACATACCTTTCACTTACAGAAAATCCAGAGAGGTTTATTTAATAATTCCTGATGCTAAAAAATCAAGAGAAAGTTATCTCCGAGGAAGGGTCTATGACGCTGATAATGGGTACCCACTTGCATTTGCAGCAATCCAGACGAGTAATGAAGATGGCGTGGTAGCTAGTCAAAATGGTGACTTTAAGCTGAACTTAAATGAAGACTCACTACTTGTAACAGTTAGTTACCTTGGTTATAAATCTCGACAATTATGGGCTAAACCGGATCAGGATTTAATCGTTGTTAAACTTGAACCAAACACAGCGGAACTTCCAGAATTTATTATTGGTGCTAACAATTCACTCGAACAATTCAGGCCGGCAAGTTTCTCTATTGATCCTAACCAGATAGCCACGCTTCCTTCACTTGGTGAGACCGATATTTTCAAATCTATTCAATTGCTACCAGGCATCCGAAGCACTGATGAGTCTGCTGCAGGATTAATTATAAGGGGAAGTGGAGCAGATCAAAACCTAGTAATGCTGGATGGCTTTACTTTGTACCACCTGGATCATTTTTTTGGAATCTTTTCTACTTTCAATCCGAGGACAATCAACCATGTAGACATTTATAAAGGTGGATTTCAGCCAAAATATGGGGGTAGGATTTCTGCTGTTCTTGACGCTAAGGCTAAAGCTGGAAATTTTGAAAAAGTAAAAGGAGGATTCAGTCTGAATACTACCAGTTTCAATGGATTTCTTGAAGTACCTGTTGCTAAGAAAGTATCTGCAATTCTAGGTTATAGAAGGTCTTACTATGACTTGATCCAGAATAACATATATGAGTCTTTTCTCAATAAAAACAGGGTGGATATTCTTGATGCTACATATCCGGATTTTTCTTCAGGTCAGATTAAGATACAACCGGATTTCAAATTCAACGACTTCAATGCAAAGGTACGGTTCAACCCCTCAAGAGATGAGGCACTTGATTTCAATTTGTATCTGAGTAATGATGAATATTTGGGTCTTCAGGAACAAGCAACCGATATTTCATTATTTGAAATTAAGGATAGAGCTGATTGGTCAAACTTAGGGTTTAGTGTTAATCATAAAAAGAATTGGGCTGAAAACACCTTTAGTGAAATCTCAGTTAGTTTTTCCAATTACACTGGATCAACCAATTTGGAAAGTACTGAGGCTTTTGATTCTGATATTGATTTATCTGGGTTCGATTTCGAACTGCTTAATGACACCACTGTACTCTACTATGACTATACAAAAGAGAATTCAATATCTGATTTTAGTGTGAAGTGGAACCAAGAATATAATGCTGATGAGAAAAACACCTGGCTATTCGGTATGGAGATTAATAGAATATCAACTGATTATTCGTTGGGATACTTGGATTTAATTTCAGAAAACTTTGATTCTGATGCTACCACTTCTTCTGTTTTTGTCGAACATCAGCTGCATTTAAATAAGTGGAATTTTAATGCTGGTATAAGATTTAACAACTATAGTTTAACAAATTCCCTGCTTCCAGAACCACGGTTAAATATTGCTTTTCAGCCCTGGAAGAACACAACCTTGCATGGTAGCTGGTCGGTGCATAATCAATTTGTGAGTAGAATTTCTATTTCCCCTTTTGGCAATAGTGACCAGTTTTATTGGGTATTGGCTGATGATGATATTTACCCTATCATGAATAGTAAACATTTAATTGCGGGGGTTAAATATCAGAAGGATAAATGGACAATTGATATTGAAGGATATCGAAAAAATAGCAGCGGATTACTTGAGTCTGAATTTGCTTTGTTCTCACAGTATAATGGTTTGGACCTTTCCGAGTTTGATGATCTAATCTTTAATGGAACTAATTTTTCACGGGGAGTAGATGTATTTGTTAAGAGAAAAGGTAAGAAATATATCTCATGGTTATCATATACTTTGTCAAAATCGGAAAACACATTTGAGATACTAAACGGAGGAAATCCGTACCCTTCAAATTTTGATCAGACCCATGAAATCAATTGGGCCAACACACTTAAGTTTGGTAATTGGGAGCTTTCAACGGTCTTTATTTATGGTTCTGGAATACCATTTACACCACCTGGTGAGATCAGTGCTCAAAATCAGATTTTGTTTGATATTAACAGCTTTAATAGTCTTAGAATTCCAGAATATCATAGGCTTGATGTTTCTGGTAAGTACAAACGCAGGGTAGGCAAGGTGTGGTTGGAAGGAGGCCTTACTCTTTTCAATGTATATGATCACATTAATGTAAAGTCAAGGAGATATGCAATAAGATTTAATTTCAATCAGGAAACTGGGAATATATCTAGTTTAACCGCATTTCCGGTGGATATTACATTACTTGGATTTACCCCTAATTTATTTTTGAATCTAAACTTCTAAGAGATATATTTGTGGTTTCCTAAATAGTCACACACAACCAGTTTAGGAACGGGACACAGATTTTGATATGAACAACAAGTTAATTCTGGCGCTAATCCTCGGTACTGCTGCAACTTTCTTTGGTTGCAGGGATTAGGAACCCCTAGGCGAAATAACAGTAGAATTAACCGCTGAAGAAAGTGACGAATTACTTAGAACATCCGGAGGATTTAGAGATAAGCTCAGAGGTAGTGGAATAGGTGGACCAATGGGTATTTTATTCCAATTTGCTTCCAGACCAACCGATGGTAAAAACACTGGTGGAGGTAGAATTGAGAAAAGTGTGTTACTATCAATAAGAGATATGTATCACTTAAATAAAATCTCTACCTGGACACTCGGAGGAATAATCAACGAAGAAATAAACGAGGAGTTACCAGAATGTGCCAATGAAACTTACGAGTACTATAGTGATGGTACATACAAGTACGAACTGGATTTTGGAGATGGCTGTGAGGCTTTTGGAAGTTTCCTCAAAGGAAAGGTTGTTGAAACTGGAAGATACAGATTTAACTCCTTCGAAAGTACTACAGAGTTTACCAATTTCGGTCAGGACGATTGGATAGCAAATGGTACAGATTCATTTGTAGGAAGTGTAACGATTGATGCAGAATATATTGAGGATTCCCTTGTGATAAATGATTGGGAGGTTATCTACTCCTTTGATTCTGATTTAATTGAAGAACATAGTGAAACGATTAATGAAGTACAGGAAGTAAGGACTTTACAACAAAAATCCTCTGGTTCTGAAACGATGAATGAAGATACTTATATGGTAAGATTTCGCTCTTCCTCATTCACATACGAAACAGGAGAAACATATTCATCATATGTAGTAGAGCCTTTACAAATGCATTATGATTGTAACGAACAATATGACGTTATCACGTTCGTATCAGGTGTAGAGAGAGGAATTCTTACAATAGGTGACCAAACAGCTGATTATGCTATCGACTATGGAGATGGTATCTGTGATAATTTCGTAACAGTCACTGAAAACGGTGAATCTACCACTCTGGATGTCAATGATCTGGATTAATTAGCAAGAAGTTCTCTTGCACTTTCCAAAGCAGATTCCGTAATATTATCCCCACTTATCATTTTGGCAATTGATTCAATCCTCTCATCAGCAGACAATCTTTTAATTTTACTTATAGATCTATCGGCAGAATTATCCTTGTAAACAAAGTAATGCGCATCACCTCCAGCTGCAAATTGAGGTAAATGGCTAATAGATATGACTTGATGATTAGTAGACATCTGTTTCATCATCTGAATCATTTTAAGTGCAATTTCTCCAGAGACACCTGTATCTATCTCGTCGAAGATCATTGTAGGTAGTGCTGTTTTTTCTGCGAGCACATATTTGATACAAAACATTAATCGGGAAAACTCTCCACCCGATGCAACATTTTTTAAAGGTTGAGGGGAAATGCCTTTGTTAGCACTAAATAGAATAGAAATGGAATCCAAACCTGTTGAACTCAACTCAGATTCAGACCTGTTGATTTCAATTTGGGAATCTGCCATGCCAAGATTTGACAATAATCCAACAAGCTTTTTTTCTAACTTGCTAAACGATTTCTGTCTTTGTTCTGATAGCTTTTGACCGATTTCAATTGCTTTCTGGTAAAGAACCTCAGTTTCTTTTTCGGTATTGCTGATTTCCTCATCAAGGTTCTCAACTTGGCTCACACTATTCTGTATCTCATCCCTAATAGATATCAATTCAGTAATAGTATTTACCTGATGTTTTTGAAGAAGCCTTTGTAGAAGATCTACTCTTTCACCTGTTAGTTGAAGTTCTTCTTCATTCACCTCAATTCTACCATCCAGATTAGAAATTTCTTTGGTGATGTCATCAAGCTCGAGGTAACTGGAATACAATCTCTCATAAAGTTGATTGTACTCGGAAGAATAATCTTTTATGGATTTTAGCTCGTTAAGAAGTTGGCTTAAATTCTGACTTACACTGTATTCCGACTCATCGAGTATCTGAGTAGCTTGACCAAACTTCAGTTTTATCTCTCCAGCATTTTCTAGTACCTCCAGCTTAGATTGAAGACTTTCTAAATCTGTGTCATCTAACTCTGCTTCAGTCAATTCTTTAAGCTGAAAGCTATTGAAATCGAATTCTTTTTTGAGATCGCCTTCATTCTTTAGCAAATCCTCGAGAGTCTTTTTTGACTTTAGGTACTCATTAAAGCTAGCCCTGTATTTTTTTCTTAATTCTGTAGATTCAGCAAATTGATCAATTACACCTAATTGAAAATTGCCATCTGCAAGATTGAGTGTTTCGTTTTGAGAATGGATGTCTACAAGACGATTCCCAAGATTCCTTAAGACTTCAAGGTTTACTGGTGTGTCATTAACAAAAGCCCTTGACTTTCCATTTGCGCCAATCTCTCTTCTAACAATGCATTCATTTTCATAATCCAGATCTGCATCATCAAAAAGTCTTTTGAGGTCATATTCCTTTATATCAAATACTGCCTCTATTAAACACTTTCTTTCCTGGTCAAACAAAGATTTGGTGTCGGCCCGGTTTCCCAATAGAAGTCCCAGAGCTCCCAGCATAATTGATTTACCAGCTCCTGTTTCACCAGTAATTACATTGAGATGACTTGATGGCTCCATCTCAAGGTTTTCAATTAATGCATAATTTTTAATAACCAGGTGTTTAATCATCAGTATGCTAAACGGACTGTTCCAGAATGATTTCGTCAATATCCATGAATGAGAATGAATGCTTATTTCTTCTCATGTCAATTCCCTCAAAATTAATGTGATCAATCTTAATTGCCTTGAGAAAATAACTTCTTTTATCAGTTATTACCACAGACATATACTGATCTATTATCTCATCCTTTTTTTTAAGAATTTGATTTCTTTTTATTCTAATCTGCCTTTTGGACATTAATTTTCTATGATAGGTTTGATCTTCTCGCTTAGACTGGGATCGATGTTGATGAGAGTATTATAAACATTTCGTCTCACACCAATTTCACCTTCTGAAAACATCTTTGTTAATTCTGGCGTCTTGGAATCCAGAAAACTTAATGTGACAATAGACCTGGGTCTTGCCCCATTTGCAGTTTTTAATCCAGCAAGAGATTTGGCAATCGCTTTTCGGCCATCTTCAGGTTTTTCATGCATTACATCCAGTCCTTTTATGTGATAGTCGTATTGTAATTCTCTGACAGGAAGTAATTGCGGACTTATGAGGTTTTCAGCTAGCCAATATCTGTTTCTAGTGCTGTTAAACTGTTCCCATCCAGGATAGCCAGATTGCTGAGCACTGGTAACCACTTGCCATGCTTTTTGGAAGTGTACATCTCCACCCTTAGGACTGAATGTATCATAGTCATATCCAAGAATTACATAGCCATAGAAGCCCAGTAATGATGAGATGTTATTGTTGAATGTATTTTCATTAAATATTAATGGTTGGCCTTCAACATATTCAAATGTCCAATCCCTATCCGCAAAGTTGAAAACCACCGTTTGATAATTGGTTCCAAATACGGGACGAGCAGATATTATTTGCACAGTCGCTTTGAAACTACCAATAGCAGGTATTTCCTGGATATTAATGATAAGGTTGCACTTGATTCGCTCCTCTTCATTGTATTCATCCTCTGTCCATTTTCTGGTATTGAAGAATTCTGTGAATGAGGTTTCCATATCATCAAACACTCGCCTTTCCAAGGTCTGAACCCGGTCGGAATTGACTACAACTCTGCAATCCAATTCTTGAGAATAGACTGATCCTGATATCAGAAGGAATGTTAATATGATGATTCTATTTTTCAAATGCCTGTGAAATTTCATTAACAATATCTTTAGCAACGTCAGCTTTAGACTTTAACCCAAATTCCTTTTGAATATTGTTTTTGCCAATTATTGTGACTTTGTTGGTGTCATGAGCAAAGCCAGCTCCAGAGTCATTTAAGGAATTCAGAACTATCAAATCGAAGTTTTTCTTTTCGAGTTTACTTTGTGCATTCACCTTTTCATTTTCAGTTTCCAGGGCAAATCCAACATTGAACTGAGATGTTTTCAATTGCCCCATCTCAAAAGCGATATCCTTATTTTTAACCAGTTTGATCGACATCTCCTGGTCGTTCTTTTTAATTTTTTGTTTTGCTACTTCGGCAGGGCGATAGTCTGCAACAGCAGCAGCGAAAACGGCAATGTCTGAATTCTTGTAGAAATCTAATGCTGAATTATACATATCCTCAGCACTTACAACACTAGTTATAGTGTAAGGTAAATCTTTGCTGTGTCCATTCTTTGTCGGGCCACTAATTAAGTTCACATCACAACCAGCCTCAGCAAAAGCCAGCGCCAGAGAATGCCCCATTTTACCAGTAGAGTGATTACCGATAAATCTAACTGGGTCAATGGCTTCATAGGTAGGACCAGAAGTGATCAAAACTTTTTTCCCTGCAATTGAACTAGGCTTTGAGGAGTTGAAATGATTTTCTAATTCATTCAAAATATGCTCAGGCTCCATCATTCTTCCCTGACCTGACAAGCCGCTTGCCAATTCTCCAGACTCAGCATCTAAGATGATATTACCGAAACTCTTTATTGTTTCCAGATTATTAGTAACTGAAGGATGTTGGTACATGTCAAGATCCATGGCTGGAGCG
>JANSWY010000013.1 GCA_024743255.1 bacterium
AGCTCTTTCTTCAGGAGCAAGATCCAATAAGTCTGTACCATCAAAAGTTACTGAACCATCAGTAACTTCATAAGTCTCTCTTCCTGCCAAAACAGATGCTAAAGTACTTTTACCAGAGCCATTTGGTCCCATGATAGCATGTATTTCACCTGGTTTAACCTCCAAATCGATCCCGTTTAGGATTTCTTTATCCTCTATTCTTGCCTTTAGATTTTTAATGCTTAGCATTCTATATCTGTTGTTTAAATGTGATTCTTTTCTTTAGATGCTAGACTCTAGATAATAGACTCTAGACTTTGGTTTTATCCTACACTACCTTCAAGGGTAAGCGCTAGTAGTTTCTGTGCTTCAACTGCAAATTCCATTGGAAGCTGGTTCAGTACTTCTTTTGCATAACCGTTAACGATTAGCGCCACAGCACTTTCCTCATCAATACCTCTTTGGGTACAATAAAAAATCTGATCTTCACCAATTTTTGAAGTTGTAGCTTCATGCTCAACGTGAGCTGTTTTGTTTTCTATATCAATGTATGGGAATGTGTGAGCTCCACACTGATTTCCCATTAGCAATGAGTCACACTGAGAGAAGTTACGAGCATTTTCAGCTCTTTTCATTACCTGAACCTGACCTCTGTAGCTATTCTGCGATTTTCCAGCAGAGATACCTTTAGAAACAATTCTCGACTTGGTATTCTTGCCAATGTGAATCATTTTGGTTCCTGTATCTGCTTGCTGGTAGTTGTTGGTAACAGCAACAGAATAGAACTCACCAACGGAGTTATCTCCTTTCAGAATACAAGATGGGTATTTCCAGGTTACAGCAGAACCAGTTTCTACCTGTGTCCAGCTGATTTTAGAATTATCACCTTTACAGATTCCCCTTTTTGTTACGAAGTTGTAGATTCCTCCATTTCCTTCTTTATCACCAGGGTACCAGTTTTGTACCGTTGAGTATTTTACTTCAGCATCTTTCTCCGCTAAAATTTCTACTACTGCAGCATGAAGTTGGTTCTCATCTCTTTGTGGAGCCGTACAACCTTCAAGGTAACTTACATATGAAGCCTCTTCAGCAACAATAAGCGTTCTTTCAAACTGTCCTGTATTCGCAGCATTAATTCTGAAATAAGTAGAAAGCTCCATTGGACATCTAACTCCTTTCGGAATATAGCAGAATGAACCATCAGAGAATACTGCGGAATTTAGAGCTGAAAAATAGTTGTCACTTACAGGGACAACTGATCCCAAGTATTTTTTTACCAATTCAGGATGTTCCTGAACAGCTTCACTGAAGGAACAGAAAATAATTCCCAGCTTCGATAATGTATCTTTAAATGTAGTAGCAACTGAAACCGAATCAATTACAGCATCTACTGCTACACCAGTAAGTCTTTTTTGCTCATCAAGAGAAATACCAAGTTTTTCAAAAGTTTCTCGTAATTCCGGATCAACTTCATCCAGGCTATTAAGTTTCTTGGTTTTCTTAGGAGCAGAATAATATATAAGGTCTTGGTAGTCCACTCTCGGGTAATTCACATTGGCCCAATTTGGCTCTTCCATTTTCTGCCATAATCTGAATGCCTTCAATCGCCACTCTAGTAACCATTCTGGCTCATTCTTCTTAGCAGAAATGAAACGAATAATATCTTCATTCAAACCTTTTGGTGCTTCATCCGCTTCTAAATCAACTGACCAACCGTGTTCGTATTCTTTAGAAGTAAATTCCGCTAATATCTGATCGTCTCCGCTCATATCTATTGGTTAAGATTTTAAAACCTTTTATTTAGACTAATTCAAAATTCCCGCAAAGTTAACACCCGGAGGGCGAATTTGTTTAAAGGAATTCTCCTTTTTTTAAACAGACTTTGCCTAGGCAAAAATACACAAAAAAACCAATCTATTTAAAATCATTCTAAATAAGAACCTGATTTTAAATAGATTGGTTTCAGAGAGGGCTATAAATTCTGTTTATATCAGAATTGAAGGTGTCTATTTAAGCTTTCTTCAAGTGATATAAATGTCTCCGTCCTTTCAATTCCATCTACATGTTGAATTTTATCATGTAGTACGTCTCTAAGGTGTTTTGTGTCTTTACAATGTATTTTTAGGAATATACTGTAGTTACCTGTAGTGTAGTGAATTTTTACTACCTCTGGAATTTCTTTCAATTGAGTCACTACATTGTCGTATAATGAGCTCTTTTCGAGATAGATTCCCATGAAGCAGGTAACGTCATATCCTAGTTTGGAGTAGTCCATCTTGAGAGTCGTGCCACTGACCACACCCATTTCCTCCAATTTTTTCATTCTAACGTGGACAGTACCACCAGAGACAAAGACCTTTTTGGCGACTTCCGTGTAAGGGATTTTCGCGTCCTCCATTAATATATTGAGGATTTTAAGGTCTACATTGTCAATTTCATAATTTTTACTCATATTTCAGAGGTTGTTTTGTGAATTATTTAAGCAATCCTTAACAAAATTAGATCAAATCGATTTTTTAACCAAATTTATTGAAAAAATTTTAATAGAAGTAAAAGATTATTACTTTTGAATCATCAACAGGAAACAAAAACGTTGTTTTCTTTATACTGTAGGATGATGAAATTGGCAGACATGCCCTCCTGTCCCGGGGGTGAAGATAAGGGATAAACCCTGATCAATTTTGATAATTTGTGATAACAGTTTATCGTGATTAATCGGGGCTAACCGCTTCGTGGAGGTTCGACTCCTTCTCCTACAGCAATCATTTTTGGGTTAATGTTGTTTATTTGAAAATTGCCTTCTGGAAACGTTCAGAGGGCTTTTTCTTTTTATAGCCGTCTGTAAATACACTTCTTCCAATTCGAATCATAACTATTTTTCCTATATAGATTTCATCTTCTTTAAAGGAACTAGGTGTGGGGCTAACCGCTTTGTGGAGTCCAGACGGCTGGTCCCATCGACTCCTTCTCCTACAGCAATCATTTTTGGGTTAATGTTGTTTATTTGAAAATTGCCTTCTGGAAACGTTCAGTCCTCCTACGTTCCACTTCGGTGGATGAGAAGGGCTTTTTCTTTTTAAGACCTTCTGTAATTTTCAATACTCTCTTTCGAAATCATTATTATTTTTCCTGAACAACCTGTGTGATATCTTAGAAGGCACCCTCTCCTTGAGGAGAGGGTAGGGGTGAGGTGATTCCTAATGGCTTTAAATCCTGATATTGTCTTTGAACCAGGAGGATGCCTATCGGCCCGGGCTATTCGTTACTAGTCCTCACTAGTAACTCGCTGTGGGCTATCCACTGCTATCCCTATCCCTAAACGCAATTGGAAATTGAAGATGATTTATTTTTGTGTTTAATTAGGTGATATCAACATTTGTATGACAAATCCAAATACAGAAAAAGATCTAATAGATTTCATTGAGGAAAAACTGGGGCTTAGAGTCAATGGAAATACCCGGGTCTTTGATGAACTTCAGATTGACGGACTAGATGCTGACTTATTTATGGAGGAGTTTGGTGCAAAGTTTGACGTAAACCTCTCATCGTTTGACCCTTCAATTTTCTATTTCTCAGAGTATGAGGTAGGGAATTTTTTTTTAATAATTTTCAGATTGTTCTTTCATAGAAAAAAGTTGATGAAGAAATCATTTCCTGTTAGTCACCTGGTTTTGGTGATTGAAAAAGGTCAGTGGATCCCAGTTTAATTCGTCTCATTTTTCATTTATTCTTAAAAATAGAAACATATGAATAAAAATTTCCGTTAATTTGTTCTGAAAAATAGAAAGTAATCATATGAAAGGATTTATAGGTGAATTTGAGGAGCTGGTTTTGCTCACAATAGCCAACATGGCGAAAAGTGCATATGGTGTGGCTATCCTCAATGATATCTCAGCCAGGACTAATCGTAAGCTAAGTATTGGTGCACTCCATTCTACTCTTACAAGACTCGAGGAGAAGGGATACATCACTTCTTATCTTGGTGAACCTACTCAGGAGAGAGGAGGAAGAAGGAAACGGTACTTTGAACTGACCTCTGAAGCAATTCAGGCTCTTAGTGATATGAAAGCACTTAGGGATGAATTGTGGGCTGGCTCAAATCTTCAATTCTTAAAATCAAAGTAATGCCTTTTAATTCTCCACCAAAACTGGCACTAAAGATCCTTAAATGGTTTTCAGATGGAGCTGATCTGGAAGATATCATTGGAGATATGGAAGAAATGTATTTCGATCAGGCCGAATCGAAAAGTTCATTTGTGGCAGGTTTGTTATTCTGGAGGCATACTTTTTCTGTGATTACTTCTTACGCACTTAGAAAGAGGAAGCGCAATGCTTCATACTCACCTTTCTTTTATCAAAACTCAATAACAATGATCAAAAACTACTTCAAAATTGCAATTCGCAACTTCTCAAAGCATAAGTTCTTTACTTCACTGAACATTATTGGGCTTGCTCTGGGAATGTCTGTTTCGCTGCTTGCACTATCCATTTCGGTAGCTATTTACCGCTCAGATGATTTTCATGAAAAAAAGGACAGAGTATATCAAATCAACACTTATGTTGATAAAGGAGATGAGGATAGAACCTTTGGTTCAACTTATCATGCGGTAGGATATCATATTAAGGAGAGATTCCCATTCGTAGAAGATGTCCTTAAAATTAAGTCCGGCTTTAGGCCAACTGTCGACCATTTTGGAAACAATATTGGGTTTCATGGTTACTTCTCAGATGAGTCGTTTTTTAATCTCTTCAGCTTTAATCTGGTTGAAGGCGATCCAGGAACAGCCCTGGAGAAGCCCTTTAGCATTGTTTTAACTCAATCTGCCGCAAATAAACTTTATCGTGATGATAACCCTATTGGCAAAACCTTAGAAACTGATTACGGATCCTTCACGGTCACAGGCGTGATGGCCGATTTGAAGCAAACTCATTTGTATTTCGAGGTTCTGACTTCATTCTCAACATATGAACAACTTCAGGATAAACTGGATCTCAAGAATGATTGGGTCAATTTCAGAAGCAATTATGTTTATGTGTTATTGAATGAAAGCACGTCTGAGAGCACATTCGATAGGTCTCTTTCACAGATGTCTCAGTTTGTAAATTCCTTTCATCCAGAAAAGACTGTTGAATTGGAGATAGTTGCATTGGATGAAGTAGTTCCCAGATGGAATATTAGTGATGCAATCGGAATTGGTTGGGATGTTCCATCAATGCTTCTGTTTATGTTTATAGGTCTGCTGGTCTTATTGCCTGCAATCTTTAATTATATCAACCTATCTCTGGCGAGAGCTATAAAACGAGCGAAGGAAGTGGGAATAAGAAAAGTGGTAGGAGCAGAAAAAGGTCACATCAGAGCACAATTCATAGTGGAAACAATGTTGCTTGCTTTATTTGCACTGGCTGGAGGAGTAATGATTTTTGTTCCAATGAAAGAGCAGTTTCTTGATGTCGTTATAGCAGCTGAAGTCCTGGATACATCTTTCAATTTTAACCAAGTTACAGCATTGATTGTATTTGCTTTGACACTTGGGCTCCTTACCGGTTACTTTCCCGCTAAATTCTTTTCGAGGTTGAATCCTTTATTAATTATGAAAGGTTCGATAAGTCAAGGAAAGGTTAGTATTTCTGGCTTGAAGAAAGGCCTGGTTGTCTTTCAATTTTTCTTGTCATTGGTATTCATCATCGGAATTGCCACTATGGCCCGGCAATATTCATATGTATTGAGTGCAAACCTGGGTTTTGAGAAGGAGAATGTACTTACAGTTCCTTTCGAGGGTATTGATAAACAGGTTGCTTTAAATGAGCTTGGCAAACACCCAGATGTCAACTCGATAACAGCAGCTTCCAGTCTTCCAGGAGTAATGGTGTCTGAGGTCAATATGGCTACTTCAAACGACATTGATACTTTTCAAATAAATCAGGTATTTATTGGGGATCAATTTGTTGATATGATGAAAATGAGATTGAAATGGGAAGATGGCGTTAGTATCGAACAATCCAACAATAGTTTGGAAATGGTGATTGTAAATCAGGAGTTTTTGGATCAGGTAAGGGTATTTAATACTCAAAAAGATTCATTGTTGTTTACTCTTGAAAGTGGTAAGAAATGTAGGGTTGTAGGGATTTTAGAAGATTTATATTTTGAGCCTCTAAGTGAAGTTGTTACCCCATTGATTTTTCGACATTCTTTAGATAAAAGTAATCATGCTCTGCTAAGTATTAAGTCAGATAATGTAAAACAAACTATTGGCGAATTAGAGATGATTTGGAGTGATATCAATCAGGATGTGAAGTTTCAATCTGCTTTTCTGGATGATGAAATAGCGGATGCTTATTACTTTCTGGAAGTGCAGATGAAATTCTTTACTTATTTAAGCGTGCTTGCAATCACAATTTCTTGCCTGGGCCTATTGGGAATGGTTTCTTATTCAACTGAAAACAGAATTAAAGAGATAGCAATCCGAAAAATACTTGGTGCCAGTCCTAAGAACCTTTATTATTTACTGACTAAAGACTTTGCTTATCTCATATTGCTGTCAGCTTTAATTGCTATTCCATTTTCTTACTTCTTTTATGATAAGTTGTTTCTGTACTTCTTAATAAGGCATGGATTAGGACTTGGAGTACTGGAAGTGGTATGCGGTATACTGTTTCTGTTTTTGGTTGGGTTTATTTCAATCTATTGGCAAGCCTCAAGAGTGACCAGGGAAAACCCTGCCGGTAATTTAAGATACGAATAGGGAAATTAATAAAGTGAATATAAGGGTCCTAACAAGGACCCTTTTTCATTTTTGGCTCAACCTTTTGTTGATTATTTAATTGAAATGCTAAGATTTTACAGGAATTTTCAACTTATGATTTATCTAACGTTTTATTCAAAACATTAAAAAATCACTAAAGAAAAAAATATTTCATTAAAATATTTGTAATAAAATAAATGTTGTATTAGCTTTGAATCATCAATGAAACAAAGAAGTTGTTTCGATACACTGTAGGGTGATGAAACTGGCAGACATGCCCTCCTGTCCCGGGGGTGGAGATAAAGGATAAATCCCGATCGATTCTGATAAATAGACAATATTTATTGAAATTGATCGTGGCTAACTGCTCCGTGGAGGTTCGACTCCTTCTCCTACAGCAATCATTTTTGGGTTAATGTTGTTTATTTGAAAATTGCCTTCAGATTTCTGTAGGCTTTTTCTTTTTATAGCCTTCTGTACTCTTTCCTATCCATTTTAATTCAGATTACTTTTTGATAATTCTTTTTCACCCTCTCCTTGTGGGGGACGCCTAGTCGAGAGGGCTGGGGTGAGATACTTGGCTAACTGCTCCCTGGAGTCCAGGAGGCTGGTCCCATCGGCTCCTTCTCCTGCAGCAATCATTTTTGGGTTAATGTTGTTTATTTGAAAATTGCCTTCAGATTTCTGTAGGCTTTTTCTTTTTATAGCCTTTTTTGTCTTTGAGCTAGTCCTGATTTTCACAAGCATATATAACCACCGCAGAAAGACAAATAACCGCTGCAGAAACACTCACAACCATTGCAGAAAGATAAGTCACCATTGCAGAAACACATATAACCATTGCAGAAAGACAAATCACCATTGCAGAAACACTTACAACCATTGCAGAAAGGCAAATCACCTCTGCAGAACCATATATGACCAGTGATATATGATTCTGTAGCTGTTGGCAATGATTCTGTAGCGGTTAGAAATGATACTGCAGGGAATATGGTAATCAATAGTCAGAAACATTTTTTCCAATGATCTTGTTTTTAATCTGTTCGTTCGGCTAAATACACGATGTGAAATGACTTTTTAATTGATTTTATATCATTTTTAGATAATTGGGCCTAAATCTACCCTCGACTTCTAATAAATTTTAAAAAATCTTTTCACCACGGTATTTTTAATGCTAATTTGACAATTGAATTCGTTTTCAATTTGATTTTTTGAGAAAATAACAAACAATATCAACGTAACTTAAGAATGCAAGATTATCCCTGGTTTCAGCAATACGGCGAGAAAATCCCGCGCGAAATAGACCCCAATCATTATGACTCCATCCCGGCATTAGTAGATGAGTCATTCAAAAAATATTCTGATAAAGTAGCCTTCGAGAATATGGGTAAAGCCCTTACATATGCGGAGGTGGATAAATTATCAGTAGATTTTGCCTCTTATCTTCAAAATGTTGCTGGATTAAAGCAAGGAGATAAGATTGCTATTCAAATGCCAAATCTGTTGCAATATCCAATAGTTGCTTTTGGAGCATTGAGAGCTGGACTTGTTGTTGTAAATACAAATCCGCTATATACTCCAAACGAAATGGAACACCAGTTCAATGACAGTGGTGCTTCTGCTATTGTGATCCTTGCAAACTTTGCTTATAACCTTGAAAAGATTCTGAAGGACACCAAAATCAAAACAGTAATTGTTACTGAAATTGGTGACTTATTTGGAGGGTTGAAAGGTGCTATCACAAACTTTGTAGTGAAGAAAGTAAAGAAGATGGTTCCTGCTTACAACCTTCCTGGAGCTATTAAATTCAAGGATGTTCTGAAGCAAGGATCTCAGCATACTTTTAATGCACCAACGATCAAAAATGAAGATTTGGCCTTCTTGCAGTACACTGGTGGAACAACAGGAGTATCTAAAGGGGCAATGCTTTCGCATAGAAATATAGTGGCCAATCTTGAGCAATCTTGTGCCTGGATGGAAGGCGGAGGCCTTAATGATGATGAGCAACAAGAGATTGTAATAACTGCTCTTCCATTGTATCACATATTTGCTCTTACCATTAATCTGTTGGTGATGACCAAAATTGGTGCTAAAAATATCTTAATCACCAACCCAAGAGATATGGAAGGGTTCCTGAAAGAAATTGGTAAGTATCAGTTTACAGTTATCACCGGGGTAAATACATTATTTGTTGGAATGTTGAATCATCCAAGATTTGCTTCTCTTGATTTTTCAAGACTGAAGTTTGGTTTTGGTGGAGGTATGGCTGTTCAAAAGTTTACTTCTGAAAAATGGTCCGAAGTTACAAATTCACCACTTTGCGAAGGTTATGGTTTAACGGAGACTTCTCCGGTTCTAACAGGTAACCCATTGAGAGATGGTGGAAAAGATATACGAGTTGGATACATAGGAGTGCCTGTTCCAAGTACACATATTAAGATTTTGGATGATGACGGGAATGAGGTTCCAGTTGGAGAAAGAGGAGAGCTTTGTGCGAAAGGACCACAAGTAATGCAAGGTTACTGGCAAAATGAAGAGGCTACTAAAAATTGCTTTGCTGGTGATTACTTCAAAACTGGTGACATAGCAGTGATGGATGAAGACGGATTCTTCAAAATTGTCGATAGGAAAAAAGAGATGATTCTTGTTTCTGGATTCAACGTTTATCCTAATGAAGTGGAGGATGTAATTGCAAGTCATCCAAAAGTAAAAGAAGTAGGAGCTATCGGAGTTCCGGATTCTAAATCTACGGAAGCAGTAAAAGTATATATCGTAAAAAGTGATACATCTCTTACTGATGAAGAGGTGCTTTCGTACTGCAAAGAGAACTTAACAGGATATAAGAGACCTAAATACATTCAATTCGCAGACGATTTACCGAAATCTAACGTAGGTAAAATCATGCGTAGACTTATAAAAGAGGCTGACGCCAAGGAGAATACCTACGCTTAGTCTTTCAAAATATCACTTATTTCAGAATAAGGAATAGTTATTGAAGATGGCCCCATAACATATGGGGCTATTTCGTAACTGTTAAAGTATACATTTAACCCCTGCTTGGTAAGACCAATATTCTTGGTTAATTCAAACTTGCCATTCTCAAAGAAGTAACCCTTTTCTCCAAGATCATCTCGGTCACTATAACCTTTAGATTTTCTAAAATACTTTTCAGCGACTTTAGTCAGTTTACTCCAGTTTGTAACTAAGTCCTTACCTGATAGCTCTTTTTTGCTATTCCAGTTGTAATTGATATAGGTCAATTTAGTATTACCGTGTGCACCTCCTGTATATGATTTTTCTTGTACTGCAATACTCAGGATATTGCCATTAATGTGTGAAATTTCAGCTTCAACATTGATGTTCCACTTTTCAGATACATCATTGTATTCCTTGATGAATTTTTCATAATCAGCCAGGATCATGTCGGCAACCTTATCGGGATCGGATGTTCTTACTTTGGTATCGGGAAGATAGTCTGCTAAGACTGTTGCGATTCGTTTGTTTATTTGTTTATTAACAAACTTGGAATTACTTCCATCATAACTGGGGTAGGTAACTACAACTTTAGCACATGGTTTAGATTCATCAGCGCAATTGCCAAATGATTTATTGATTGAAGCTTCACTATATGAGATTTCTTCTGATTCTTCTTTTTTCACTTCGTCTTTGATGGTGGTTGTGCCATCAGAGCTATCACTATTCTTTGCAGCTTGATCGTTTTTGGAATCATTGGATATTTCTGAATTGTCCTTTCCTGAAGAAGGCGTTTCCTCTCCTTTCTTTTTTGGGAATTCACATGATAGGATGGTGGCAAAAGCCAAAATGATAATAAAGACTGATCTGTTCATATTAATAGCGAAATTTCAGAAACGAATATAAATGCTTCTTTTTTCGAGACAAACGTAACTGGGATATTTAATTTCAACCCCTAAAACCAATTTTCTGACCCGCATTTCTTCGATTCCAAAGAATATTGAGCCATATAGTTACATATTCACTTACATTTGCTGCAAAATCCAATCAAAACTGTTTAGCACGATGAAACAACTTTACATTTTATTTACATTCATCTTTATCTCGGGCATAGCTATTGCTCAGGATCCAGCTCCTGCAGATACATCTTATTGGAAGAAAGGTGGCGCAGGAACTCTTACATTTTCTAATGTAACACTTAGCAACTGGGCAGCAGGAGGAGAAAACTCGGTCTCTCTAAATGGCTTCCTTGGTTTATTCGCAAACTATAAGAAAGCAAGAACTACCTGGGATAACTCACTAAACCTTGGGTATGGTTTACTGAAGCAGGGTGAAGGAGATTTCGTCAAATCTGATGATAAAATAAACTTTGCGACAAAATATGGTTACCAGTTAAACAACGAAACGTCTAAATGGTACTTCAGTGCACTTCTCGATTTTAAATCTCAGTTCGCCGAAGGTGTGGATGAAGCGGATAGTGTTATCAGTAGATTCATGGCACCAGGTTATCTGATTGTTGCCACTGGTATTGACTACAAAGTAGGTGACGTATTTTCCGCAAACCTGGCACCTGTAACGGGTAAATTTACATTTGTGACAGATCAAGCTTTAGCAGATGCTGGAGCTTATGGTGTAGATCCAGGGTCTAATGCAAGAGCTGAGCTTGGAGCATTTCTTAGGATGCAATTCAAGAAAGACATTGTGAAAAATGTGAATTACGAAACGCGATTAGAACTCTTTACAAACTACATCGAGAACTTTGGAGATATAGATGTCAACTGGGAGAACATCCTGGTCATGAAGGTTAATAAATTTTTATCTGCAAACCTTATTACTCAGCTTATCTATGATAAGGATATTGATATCGAAGTTGATAATAATGATGATGGGATAATTGATGAAGTAGGACCAAAAGTTCAGTTTAAGACTGTTTTTGGAGTAGGGTTGAGTTATAAGTTTGGAGATCAGTAAGTAACTGAAATTTAAAAGATACGGAATGGAAGTTAGGTGGCTAGCTTCCATTTTTTAATATAGGTATCTAGGTCTCTTCTTTGATAAGGTGAACATCTCGTTGAGGGAATGGTATTTCTATACCTTGTTCTCCAAATCTTTTAAATATTTCAAAGTACAACTCGCTTTTTAATACGCTTGGTTTATCAGTATGAGTAGTAGTCCAGACTGCCAGATAAAAATTGAGTGAACTATCTGCAAACTCATCAAACAAGACAACAGGTGTTGGGTTTTTCAAGATGTTTTGGTTGTCAGCTGCAACATCTAATAACACTTTTTTTACCTTCTCAGGATCCTCCTTGTAACTTACTCCCACAGGAAAACGGAATCTTACATTTCGGTCATTATGACTCCAATTAATTACTCGTTGTGAGATAAACTCGGAATTTGGAACAATTATGGAAATATTATCATTGGTCTGAATAGTAGTAGCTCTTACCGAAATTTTAATCACATCTCCTGCTACACTGCCAACCTCAATTCGATCTCCTTCTTTAATTGGTTTTTCCAACAGGATAATGATGCCTGAAATGAAGTTGTCGGTGATATTCTGTAAGCCAAATCCAATACCGACACCTAGTGCGCCTGCCAATAGAGATAGGGCACTTAAATCTATTCCTGCACTTTGTACGATGATGATTGAACCGATTAAAAGAATAAGAAATTTGGTAATTGTACCAATAGTAGACGAAACACCTTGTTCCAAATTGGCCTTTTTCAGTACACGCTTAACTAAAACAGATTTTGACTTTACAGCAACAAAATTCAGTACAACGAAGGCAATTACGATGTAGATAATTGTACTCAGACTTATCTCACTTTCTCCCAATTTGAAGAGTGGAGTTGTAAATAGCTCCATCACATATTGGAAGCCACTAACAAATCGTTCCCAGAAAGCTGTTGCCTGTTCCTTCATACTTTCAATATAATACCTTTTTGATTATTCAGACTTGAAAAGAACCGAACTATCGCCGTAGCTTAAAAATCTATAATTGTTTTCTAGTGCTTCTTGGTAGACTTTATTCCAAACTTCACCAATAAATGCCGCGACCAAAAGAATCAAAGTAGATCCCGGTAAATGGAAGTTTGTTACCAGTGAATCACAAACTCTGAATTTGTACCCGGGGAAAATGAAAATCTCAGTTTCTCCAATAATACTACCAAGGTTTTTTCTTTCCATGTAGTCTTTTACAAAAGTCATGGATTCATTTAATGTTGGTAAAGAGGAATGATCCTCATAAGGATATAGCTTTTCAATATTAAAATCCGCTTCTGGATTACTTTGTAACATTACTCCAAACCAATATAAGCTCTCCAAAGTCCTCATCGAAGTTGTTCCAACAGCAATAATCTTATTCGATTTAATGATATTCTCAACATTCTCTAAAGTCACAATGATCTGCTCAGAGTGCATCGGATGTTCTTCTACTGTTTCTGCTTTAAGTGGTTGAAAAGTTCCAGCAGATACGTGTAGTGTTAGTTCATCTTTAATGATCGACTTTTCTTTGAGTTGATCCAATACTTTTTCTGTGAAATGAAGTCCAGCTGTTGGAGCAGCTACAGCACCATCTACTTTTGAATATACTGTTTGATATCTTGGTTTGTCTTCTTCCGTTACTTCTCTGGCTATATACGGCGGCAGAGGTACTTTTCCAGCAAGATCTACAACTTCAGAAAACGAATGATCAGTTCCCCAATGTAATTCGATAATTTGGTTTTGCTTATCGCTCCATGAGGCTTGAAGAGTAAATTTACCCTGATCTGATTCGATTTCTTTCTCAAGAACCTGATCTTCCTTCCATTTTTTAGCGTTTCCTACCAGGCACGACCAGACAACCTTTTTTGTAGTTGCCATGTTCTCACTCATGATGTGACTTGGTTCCATTGGTTCAAGTAAGAACACTTCAATTTGGGCTCCTGTGGATTTGTGAAATAAAATCCTGGCCGGAATAACTTTTGTGTTATTGAAGAACATATAAGAATCTGATGGTAACAGGTCCTTAATATCTGTAAAGTGATGATGAGTAATATTTCCTTCCTTGTAGCAAAGTAATTTTGAGGCATCTCTGTCTTTCAGCGGATGCTTCGCAATTTTATTGTCAGGAAGTTCATATGTATATTGCTTTAAGTCTACTTTTGACTGGTTCATTGTGTCTTAAATTAGAACCGCAAATTAATTGAATAAATACGACCCAAATGGCATTAAGACTTACTTATACTCCCTATACCCTAAAATTTAAATTCGATGCTGGTACTTCCAGAGGTGTTTTGAAAGAAAAACCTACCTGGTTTATCAGAGTTTTTGATGAGAGTAATCCAACAAAGTTTGGACTGGGTGAAGCCGGGCCAATTGAAGGGTTGAGTCTGGAGGATCTGACTCAGATGCCATTTGAATTAGAAAGAGTTTCACAGAAAATTCAAAAGCACGGAATTCTATATGATGATCAGGAGATATTTGAATTAGCACAATTGATTGTGAGTCAGGAGTTTCCAAGTATTCGGTTTGCTGTTGAAACCGCTCTATTGGATTTGAAGAATGGAGCCAATAGAACCATTTTTGATGAATCTTTTATCCAGGGGGATCAACGAATTCCCATCAATGGCTTGATTTGGATGGGGGATGAGGGCTTCATGAACGATCAAAAGGAAGAAAAGCTGGAGAAAGGTTTTGGATGCCTTAAAATGAAAGTGGCAGCTATTGATTTTGAAAAGGAGATAGAGATTCTGAAAGATATCAGAAGTAGGTTTTCTGAAGACGAATTAATTCTCAGGATTGATGCCAATGGAGGGTTCGAAAACAATTTGGTTTTGAAAAAACTCGATATGTTGGAGGGGCTTGGACTACATTCCATTGAACAACCAATTATGCCTCGTCAGCCTGAAGCTATGTCATTAATAGTTGAGAAGTCTCCGGTTCCAATTGCTTTGGATGAGGATCTGATTGGACTTTACACAGCTTCACAAAGAGCGGAACTCTTAGACTACATCAAACCAAATCATATTGTCATTAAACCAAGTTTAGTGGGAGGCATCAAATCAACAATGGATTGGATAAAAGATGCTGAAAGTAGAAATATAGGTTGGTGGATTACATCTGCCTTGGAATCCAATATCGGTTTGAACGCTATTTGTCAGCTTACAGGACTGTATTCTCCAACGAATCATCAGGGATTAGGCACTGGACAGTTATACCATAATAATATTCAATCACCACTAACAGTTGAAAATGGAGATATCTTTTATGATACTTCTAAGAAATGGGGTGTCGAAGATTTAGTTGGAGTCTTATAGAAGTCTTTCTCTTAGTATTTTGGCTACTTTTGGAACTCCTGTAGTCGCATTTTCTTCAAAGAATTCCAGATTCAATCTTGGGTGAACTTCCGGCTTGCTTGGGTCGATAATGTATTTTGGGATTTCATCACCAATATAATCTATTAATCCAGCGGCTGGGTATACCACCATAGATGTGCCAACTACCATAAAAACATCGGCACTCATAGCTTCCGCAGCTGCAACTTCCATCATCGGAACCATTTCTCCGAACCAGACTATATGAGGTCTTAACTGACTTCCTTTTTCGCAGATATCTCCTTCATTGAGTTCCCATCCATCCATATCGTATACTAATGATGGATCTAAAGTACTTCTGGATTTGAACAGCTCTCCATGTAAGTGAAGAACGTTAGTACTACCAGCCTTTTCGTGAAGGTTGTCTACGTTTTGAGTGATGATGGTGACATCAAAATCTTCTTCTAACTCAGCAAGAGCGATATGACCTTGGTTAGGTTCTGCAGTTAATGCTTGTTTTCTCCTTTGATTATAAAAATCCAGTACTAAAGCTCTGTTTCGGGCCCATCCTTGAGGAGATGCCACCTCCATTACGTCATGTCCTTCCCAAAGACCATTTGAATCTCTAAAAGTACGAATCCCACTTTCAGCACTGATTCCAGCGCCAGTTAATACTGCAATTTTCATATCCTGAGTTTTTTCTCAGGGAGAAATATAAAACAATTTGGAGGTTAGTTCATAGGAATCTCCATTAGTTAAGTTGATGGTCACTTTAAAACTAATAGGGAATGCTTCTTCTGGTTGCCTTTTGTATCGCAATTGCAAAGCAATAGGAACTGGATTTACAATTCGATTAAAATTGCTGACACTTGTAGAAATTGATTCTCCATTCCACTCGTCAAATGTGATAATATCAAAATCATCGTTAAAATTAATCGCATTGGAAATGGAAAATTCTACTTCCTGATTTTCTGTGATAAAAATGCTTGAAATTGAATCCAAAGGTGTTAAGGCAGGAGGCGAACAGGCCATTGCAGAACCAAATAATTGACCTGTGGTTGGAATAGATGCGACAGTTTGGAAATTGGTGTTTACCAATAATGAAACACTATCAAATCTAATCGTGTCTAGAAGCTCTATTTCATTAGAACTGAAAAACACACCCTCAAATACATTTTCTGTAAGCGTAAATCCAGTTACTTCAAAGCTTGAATCGAATCCGCTACACAGAACGTCATCTTCACAACTTAGCAAGTACATACCTGCTGTGAAGCAAAAAATCCACACCAAAAAAACTTTACTTATAACTCTCATTTCCATCCAACTTAGTTGTGCCTTAAGGACACATGAACCAGTTAATTAGTTCTAACGTGATACAAAATTATTCTAAACAGTTAAAAATCCATTGGTTTTGGCCAACTTTGAACACTGCAATTTGTTATAAATCTATGAGTGGAAAGACAAAAGCCTGGATAAAAGCATTTCGTTTGAGGACTCTACCTCTAGCATTTTCATGCATTGGTATGGGAAGTTTTTTAGCAGCAGCAGCCGGAGCTTTCCGGTGGGAGGTGTTTGGACTTTGTGTATTAACTACTTTATTCCTTCAGATTTTATCCAACTTGGCTAATGACTATGGCGATTCCGTATCTGGAGTTGATGGTGAACACAGAAGTGGCCCATCAAGAACAGTTCAGGATGGTTTGATTACCAGGCAGGAGATGAAGAAATCATTGTATTTGTTTTCTGTGTTGTCTTTTGTTAGTGGTATAGCGCTATTAGTTGTAGCGCTAGGATCGAATTGGCAGATAATTGCTGCATTTGTATTGATCGGTTTAGCGGCAATCTACGCTGCTATTAAATACACCTCAGGGAAAAATCCATATGGATATGTTGGTTTGGGGGATTTATCGGTGTTTATCTTTTTTGGATTAGTTGGAGTTAGCGGGGCTTTCTTCTTATATACGCTGAGTTTCAATCCTTCAATATTACTGCCTGCTTCAACATGTGGTTTATTTGCTGTAGCGGTACTTAACCTTAATAATATTAGAGATATAAAGTCCGATGAAATTGCTGGCAAAAGATCTATTCCTGTAAGATTGGGCAGAGAAAGGGCTATTTATTATCACTGGTTCTTATTAATTACTGGGTTTTTATTGTCAGTCGTGTATGTTTATCTCAATTATAAGTCACCAATTCAATTTGCGATATTGCTGATTTTACCTTTGTTATTTGTTAATGGAAAAGCTGTATTAACGAAGAAAGAAGCCATGGCACTGGATCCGTACCTTAAACAAATGGCCATATCCACACTTCTATTTGTTATTATTTTTGGGTTATCAAATACACTGATTTGAACAATTAAATATTAAAAGATTCCAAATTATACCATCAAAATTGAGAATGTGTGATAAAAAAAATTATTTTTAAGTTGGTATAATCACCAGAATTCTAACAATTCCGATACATGAAAAAAATTCTTGTGCCTTATGATTTTTCTGAGCAGTCAGTTTATGCCTTGCATCTGAGTGCGCAGTTTGCTGAAGAATTTGATTGCTCCGTAACCCTAATGAATGTAATTGAGCATCCTACTGTTGATTCATTTAAGACAATGGGAGTTAGCGATTATGATCCATTGGAGAATGTATATATCATGAAGTTGATTGAGCAAGTAAAGACAAAAATGGGTGAATTAATGGAGAACCCAGAATACTCAAGCTTCGAGTTGATGTACAAGATTGTATTAGGAAATCCAGTAAATGAAATTGCCTCTGAGGTCAATGATGGTGAATATGATTTACTTGTAATGGGTACGAAGGGATCTAGTGGTTTGGATGAATTCTTTGTTGGTTCCAATGCTGAAAAGATTGTTCGAACTGTGAAGTGTCCTGTTATCAGTGTTAAAGAAGAGGTTGATACCGAAGATATTGATGAAATTGTTTTCGCTACCGATATGAACAAAACAAGTGCTCATTTTATGGAGCAATTAAAGGTAGTTCAACATGCATTTGGTGCGGAACTTAGAATAGTTAAGATAAATACTCCAGCAAATTTCAGTGATACGCATTCAGATATCATCCGAATGAAGAAGTTTGCTGAGTCCCATGATTTGGAAGATTTTTCTTGCGAAGTATATAATTACATGACGGAAGAAGAAGGAATTGTAATGTATGCTGAAGATATTGATGCCGGACTAATAGCTCTTGGAACGAGCCAGAGAACAGGTCTGAATCATCTTTTGAATGCTAGTATCGCAGAAGATGTAGTGAATCATGCAAAACGTCCTGTCTGGACATTCAACCTGGACGCGTAATGGGGAGGAAAAACAATCATAAGAACAGAAAGGGTGTAGTCTACTCAACCAATCCAGATTATGAGTATGACGAATTTGGCGACTTTGAGGATGAAACCTTACCACCTGAAGAACAAAACCTGAGAGTTCAACTCGACAAAAAAGCAAGAGGAGGGAAGCAGGTAACTCTTGTTACAGGTTTCGTTGGAACTGAAGATGACTTGAAAGACCTTGGCAAAGCTCTTAAATCCAAATGTGGGGTAGGAGGAAGTGCTAAGGATGGTGAAATACTTGTTCAGGGAGATTTTAGAGACAAGGTGCTTGCAGAGCTACAAAAGCAAGGTTACAAAGCCAAAAAGATTTAATTAACAAAAAGAAAAACTCTTCCATTCTTTGTTTTTAGCCATATCGGTATAAATTTGCCGCCGTATGCAAAACAACTCACATAAAAACTTTGATTTCCATCATCTCCATCATTCCTAATGATCGGAATCAACGCTTGCATATAACAATTTTACCTTTTCATTACTTTTCTTATTTATTCACATATTATTTATCCTAATTAAAATGGAAGTTCAAATTAGAATTGCGGTTCAAAAATCAGGTCGTTTAAGTGAAGACTCTTTGAAACTGCTCAAAGAATGCGGGATTAAGTTCAATAACGGAATCAAAAAGCTAAAAGCCGTTTCGCATAATTTTCCGATTGAGTTTTTATTCCTGAGAGATGATGATATTCCGGGTTACGTTGAAGACGGAATTGCAGATCTGGGTATAGTTGGAGAAAATGTCCATGTGGAGAAAGGTAAGAGTGTAGATGTTATCAAAAAATTGGGATTTTCTAAGTGTAGACTGTCTTTGGCTATTCCTAAAAACGAGGATTATACAGACGTTAATTACTTTCAGGGGAAAAATATTGCCACATCTTACCCTGGAATCCTTGGTCAGTATCTTAAGGAGAAAGGTGTTAATTCAGAAATACATGAGATCAGTGGATCAGTTGAGATTGCTCCAAGTATTGGTTTAGCAGAAGGAATTTGTGATATTGTCAGTTCTGGTAGTACATTGATGAGTAACGGATTGAAGGAGGTTGAAACAATCTTCAAATCTGAGGCTGTTTTGATAGGAAATACTGATCTATCACCAGAAAAAGCTGAATTATTAAATAAACTCTTATTCAGAATAAATGCCGTTCTGGAAGGTAAGAGTAATAAATATGTATTACTCAATGCTCCAAATGATTCACTGGAGAGAATTATTGATATTCTTCCAGGGATGAGAAGCCCAACAGTTCTTCCCTTGGCACAAGAAGGCTGGAGTTCAATTCATTCTGTGATTAATGAAGATGTATTCTGGGATAAAATTGAAGAGCTGAGACAAGCGGGCGCAGAAGGAGTATTGGTTGTTCCAATTGAAAAAATGATCAAGTAATCATGAAAGTTGTAGTTAATCCTAATAAACCGGAATGGGCGGATATTATAGCAAGACCAACTATCAATCAATCCAAGATTGAAAGGGTTGTTGAGCCTATTTTAGAGAAGGTTAAAAGAGGTGGTGATAAAGCGCTAAGGAAACTTGCTCTTGAGTATGATCATGTTGAGTTAGACGATTTATTTGTCGATAAGAAGCAACTTAAGCAGGCTGAAAAACACGTTCCTCAAGAACTAAAGGATGCTATAAACCTCGCAAAAGAAAATATCTGGAAATTTCATGAAGCTCAGAAGCAACCAGAACTTGTCGTGGAAACCACTCCAGGAGTTACTTGCAGAAGAAGAAGTGTAGCGATCGAAAAGGTTGGATTGTATATACCAGGAGGTACAGCACCTCTGTTTTCTACTGTCTTGATGCTTGCTATACCAGCAAAAATTGCAGGTTGTTCTGAGATTGTAATCAGTACTCCAACAAATAATTTGGGAGAGGTTAACCCAATTGTACTCTATACAGCCAATCTACTCGGAATTAAGAAGGTATTGAAATTAGGAGGTGCTCAGGCAATTGCTGCAATGTCTTTCGGTACTGAGACTGTTCCAAAAGTTGATAAGATTTTTGGACCAGGTAATCAATATGTAACCGCTGCAAAGCAAATGGTTAGTAGAGATACTACAGCAATTGACATGCCTGCCGGACCATCAGAAGTATGTGTGATGGCTGATAAGCATGCAAACCCAGCATTTATAGCGGCGGATTTGTTGTCTCAAGCTGAACACGGGGTGGATAGTCAGGTGTTGTTGGTTTCAAGTAGCGAAAAGTTGGCCAAGAAGGTATCTGAAGAAGTAGACAAACAAGTCGCTAAACTTCCAAGAAAGGATTTGGCAACAGCAGCTTTGAAGAACAGTACATTAGTGGTTCTTGATAACAAATCTGACATGTTGGATCTTGTGAATGAATATGCTCCGGAACACTTAATTATAGCAATGGAAGATGCTGACGAAATTGCAGATAAAATCATCAATGCAGGATCAGTGTTTATTGGACCTTATACTCCGGAATCAGCAGGTGATTATGCAAGTGGAACAAATCACACACTTCCAACAAATGGTTGGGCCAGTACGACTGCAGGTGTAAGTTTGGATTCCTTTGTGAAGAAAATCACGTATCAGACAATTACGAAGAAAGGATTGATTAATATTGGAGGTGCTATTGAAAAAATGGCAGCTGCGGAACATCTTGATGCACACAAAAATGCAGTGAGTATCAGATTAGAGGAGATTAGAGACAACACTGATAATGATTAATATTCAAGATCTTATAAGACCACACCTCAAAGATCTGAAGCCATATTCGTCGGCAAGAGATGAATATACTGGGACAGAGGGAGTGTTTTTAGATGCCAATGAAAATCCATTTGGCTCAATTGGTGGTGGTGATTACAATAGATACCCAGACCCATATCAAAGAAAATTGAAGCAGAAGCTAGCTCAACTCAAAAGAGTTCCTGCAAATAGAATATTCCTTGGAAACGGAAGTGATGAACCAATAGATTTGCTTTACAGAGCATTTTGTGATCCAGTTCTGGATGAGGTTTTGATTATGCCACCCACATATGGAATGTATGAGGTTTCTGCGAATATTAATAACGTATCTATCAAAAGAGTCAATCTTAGACCAGATTTTCAGATAGACCTTGAACATGTATTAGCAGCTATTACAGATCATACCAAAATCATTTTCATTTGTAGCCCAAATAATCCAACTGGGAATAGAATGAAGTTGAGTGATATTGAAAGCATCGTTCAAAAGGCTCCTGGTTTGGTGGTGATTGATGAAGCTTATATCGACTTTACGCCCGCAGAAAGTATGGTACATGAGCTGAAGGCATATTCTAATGTAGTAGTATTGCAGACATTCAGCAAGGCCTGGGGTTTGGCAGCTATAAGACTTGGAATGGCTTACGCACACCCGGAGATCATAACTATTCTGAATGCGATTAAACCTCCTTATAATATTAGTAAGTTAACTCAAGAAGAAGCTCTTAAAGCTTTGGATTTGGAGCAGGAGAAGGATTTGGTAGTAAAGGATATTTTAGATCAAAGAAGGAAATTGATTGAGGCATTGGATGAATTGGATTTGGTTGAAAAGATTCACCCAACAGAGGCAAATTTTCTACTGATGAAAGTCCCAAATGCTGAAGAACTTTATAATTTCCTGGTAGAAGAGAAAGTGATAACACGAGATAGAAGTAAAGTAGAACTTTGTGAAGAATGCTTACGAGTGACCGTGGGTACGACTCAGGAGAACGATGCTTTTATTGACGGCTTAAAGAAATATTCTAAGTAACTACCACATGTTTTCAAGATCCCCAGGAGTATATGTATGGTTTCTGGAATCATACATAGACTTTGTTTGATGCCTTTTCAATTTCAGCGGATCTTTATTGAATAACCTATAAAGAAGTGATAAAGGAGTAAGAAATAGATAAAACAGAATAGTCAATATTATTCTTGAGTTGATCCACCCCAGTATTTTAGCAATTCCAAACCATACCCAAAGAATTGCCTTAGCTGCATTTGAGCTAAATAGGGATAATATCAAAACGGAACCGGCGATCCAAAGTAATGGATACGCTTCACGATCCTTCATAAAATACAGCAGGAGGAATAATCCTGTGAACCCTACCACTATTACTAGAATAGATTTTCTTTCAAAGGATGTAAGATTCTTCATTAGAATAATGAGTAAATAAACGGGGCTGCAGCACTATTCCCTCCGATCACAATCAGAACACCGAATAATATGAATACAAGGATCATTGGTACCAACCAATATTTTTTTCGTTCCTTTAAAAATTTCCACAGATCAGATAGAAACTCCATATCTCACTAAAATCGCTTTTGTATTAATTCATTTAATTCTTCTGCAAAATACTTGTGCCCATATTCACTTGGGTGCCTGTCACAATCTTGGCTAAAGTAAGGAAAAGTAAGGTTATTTTCCTGAATGTGGCTAATTGCATTATCGTACATGCTGTAATACTCCACATCTAATTCGTCACAAATGTTTTTGATACGAGTATTAGGTTGCAAAGGGTTTAGAGACACATCATATTTTGACGAACTCCAGGAAATCCAATTTTCATCAATTTGGTAAGGGTCTGGCAATTGGATGAGAATAAGTTTGGAACTGTCTGCTGTTATGAGGCTATCCAATCTGTGTAATGATTTTTCAGTGATTTTGTAACCGGATTTTAAGGTTTCAGTTTCATCATTGCTATAAACATCTGTCAAGCCTTGCTGAAAGTCGGCTTTCATGTTTACTAAACTTTGCAAATACGACATTAAAGTTCTACCCCCTTTTTGAGCTAGATTGAAAATGTACAGACCTTGCAATTTAGGATTGAGTGCTTCTGGTTGTTTGTTTTTTGAGATTTCGGCTAATACTTCCTCTTTTGACCCAATTTCATATTGGAATTCCAGCTCGTCAGAAATTAGTCCTTCATTAATGGCTTTAAAATTATCATAGGGGTCATTGTAATTCAGGTAAAATAGAAAGACATAGTCTGGCTTAAAATGAGTAACAAAATTCTCATACATCGCCAGTTCATGTATGGTTCCAAATCCGCCACTAACACCGAAGTTTAATATTTCATACTGTTCCCCAAGTTGTTCAGTCAACAAATTATGTAAGATAGATGAATCATTAGACCCAAAGCCTTCAATAAATGAGTCTCCTAATAGCGCAATTCTGGTTTGATCTGGGTCCTTTAAAAAGGAAACTTCTGTTCCTCTCATTCCAAGCTCGTTGGTTGTATACGAAACACTGAAGCAATCCTTTTGATGATTGGTTTCACTGTCCGTGTAATGCCATACCTTCCAGTATTTATTCTCAACTAAGAAGGGTTTATCATGACTTTCCTCTACCAGAAAAGATTGATTTGTGCTAAAGACTATTCGTAAAAGGACTTCCAAAATCAATAAAGAAATAGAAGTGCTGACAAAAATCAGGATCAGGTTTCTGGGATCAAATCGCCTTTTCATTAATCCAATACTAAGCTTATGTTTTCAGGTTTTATTAATGGACTTTCCGGTTGTTCTGTTTTTTGCAGAATGAAATTATTGATTACCAAAATATCCATCTCCGAATTCATAAAGCAATTGTAAGCGTCTTCAATTGTGTTAACTATTGGTTCACCTCTCAGGTTAAAACTGGTGTTGATCAAAACAGGACAACCAGTTTCTCTTTCAAATGCTTCAATCAATTCAAAATATCTGGGGTTAGTCTCTTTATCAACAGTTTGTATCCTTGTGGAGTAATCCACATGTGTGATTGCAGGAAGATTAGACCTTTCGATGTATAGCTTTTGATTAAGTTCCAGTTGATCAAAGTCTGAAGGAACTTCTATTTTAATGTCATTTGAAATTGGTTTTACTAACAACATATAAGGCGAGTCTCCTTTCAAGTCAAAGTAGTCTGATGCCCGATGCTTTGTAACCGATGGAGCAAAAGGCCTGAATGACTCTCTGTATTTTATGCTGAGGTTTAACTTCTTTTGCATTCCGGGATTTCTGGGATCAGCTAATATGCTTCTGTTTCCTAAAGCTCTTGGACCAAATTCCATTCGTCCCTGAAACCAACCAATAACCTTCCCATCTGCAATTGATTTTGAAGTCTCCATCATCAATACATCATCAGAAACTACTTTAAATGTTGCAGATAGATCAGTCAGCTTAATTTTTATTTCATCATCTGAATACTGAGGTCCCAATAAGGACCCTTTCATTAAATCTCTGCCTTGTATTGTCTTTCTTGGTCTTTCAAATTTGATATAATGAGATGCGAGGGAAGCACCCAATGATCCACCTGCATCACCTGCAGCAGGTTGAATAAATATCTTTTCAAATAAGTTGGCAGATTCTAGTTTCCCGTTAGCTACTCCATTCAATGCCACTCCTCCGGCAAGACAAATATTCTTTTCCTTTGTGAGTTTCTGAGCCTCCATGGCCATTTTTAGAACGACCTCTTCAGTTACCCTTTGAATTGCTAGCGCCAAATCACAATGTTCCTGACGTATTTCTGATTCTGGTGTCCTTTTTGGTATTCCAAATAGATTCTCCCATTTCCGATCCGGGACCATCTTAAGGCCGGTTGAATAACTAAAGTATCGCTGATTTAGCCAAATACTACCATCATCATATATTTGAATGAGCTCTGATTTGATGGTTTCAATTATTCGATCCAGCTTCTTACCACTGTTTCCATATGGAGCTAATCCCATTAGTTTGTATTCTCCTGAATTGACTTTGAATCCCAGAAAATATGTAAATGCGGAATACAATAAACCGATTGAATGTGGGAATTTCAGTTCCTTTAGTACGGTTATAGAAGATCCCTTTCCATGGCAAATTGATGCTGTGGCCCATTCTCCAACTCCATCGATTGTTAGAATAGCAGCACTTTCAAAATTGCTCGGATAAAATGCACTAGCAGCATGTGATAAGTGATGCTCTGGAAACAGAAGCTGCACATTAGAATTATCCCCTATTTTTTTTAATTCCTGCCTGATTATTCGTTTCAGGAATAACTTTTCCTTGATCCATACTGGAATAGAATTGATGAACGACCTGATTCCTTTCGGAGCAAATGCATAATATGTTTCTATCAGCCTTTCAAATTTCAGGAAAGGTTTATCATAAAATGCTACCGCATCAATATCATTTAGTGTCAGGCCAGATTCTTCTAAACAATACTCAATTGCATTGATTGGGAACGAAGGGTCGTGTTTTTTTCTGGTGAAGCGTTCTTCCTGGGCTGCTGCAATAATTTCTCCATCCACTAAAATAGTGGCGGCAGAGTCGTGATAGAATGCAGAAATCCCAAGAATATTCATTGCCTTAAAATTGGGTAATAATTTAATAACTAAAGGAAGTATTAAATATTAAATAAGAAGACTTCCAATTACTAACAATGCATGCCTATATTTGGCGCTCTTTTTGAACCTTATATACCATGAAAAAAGTCCTGTTTATAGACCGAGACGGTACAATTATATCTGAAACGGAAGATGAGAAAATTGAAAAGATTGAAAAGCTCAAGTTTTTACCTGAGTCTTTGTATTATCTCCGAAAGATTCATGATGAACTGGATTATGAGTTAGTCATGGTAACTAATCAGGATGGTCTTGGAACTGATGCTTTTCCTGATCATGAGTTCTACCCTGTTCATGAGTTTATTTTAAGGACTTTGGAAAGTGAAGGAATTCATTTTTCTGCTATTCATGTTGATGAGCATTTCGAACATGAAAACCACCCTAACAGAAAACCTGGTATTGGAATGTTGACTGGCTACCTGGAAGGAGGATATGATATTGAGAATAGTTATGTTCTGGGTGATCGGGTAACTGATGTTCAGCTTGCTAGAAATTTAGGCTCAAAAGCAATTCACATTTGGCATGAGGCAACAACTGATGCAGAACTGACCACTGAAAGCTGGAGAGAAATTTATGAATATCTCAAAATGGGACCTAGAGTTTTTGAGGTTACCAGAAAGACAAACGAAACTGACATACAAATCAAACTAAACCTTGATGGATCGGGTAGAACAAATATCTCCACAGGTTTAGCTTTCTTCGATCATATGTTGGATCAGTTAGGGAAACACTCACTTTGTGATTTAGAAATTACAGTGAAGGGTGATCTTGAAGTTGATGAGCATCATACAATTGAAGACACAGCTCTTGCTCTTGGTGAAGCCTATCTTCAAGCCATTGGATCGAAAAAAGGAATAAATCGTTATGGTTTTGCTTTACCAATGGATGACGTGCTTGCTCAGGTAGCTATTGATTTTGGTGGTAGGCCATGGATTGTGTGGGATGCTGAATTCAAAAGAGAGAAAATTGGTGATATGCCTACCGAGATGTTTTATCATTTCTTTAAATCATTTTCAGATGCTGCTAAGTGTAATTTGAACATCAAAGTAGAAGGTGACAATGAGCATCACAAGATTGAAGGAATATTTAAGGCATTAGCTAAATCCATTAAAATGGCGGTAAAACGCTACGTTGAGGAAATTGATATTTTACCGTCAACAAAAGGTGCCCTCTAAAGAATAGTAAGTATTTCCGGGTTGCGGAATCCTATTATCACTGCAATTGCAATTCCTAGAATTAATATAGCTTTTCTACGGATGTTTAATCTTGTCTTGTTCATTTAGCAAAGTTGAACAAGGCTGTTAATCATGCCAAAAAATGTAGGTGAACAAAAGGTAAGCTTGGTCTAATTTCTAGGTTATTAGAAGTAATAAGTCGTTTTAAGAATCAGTTACTGGAATTTTTTCATCAAGTTTTATGAGGTAGTCTGTGAGGTTTTCTTCATGGACCAAATCGAGCTTTTTACGTAATCTGTACCTGGCAGTTTTAACACTTTCTGCAGAGATACCGAGCATTTGCCCCATTTCTTTCATTGTCAAGTTCAGACGAATGAGTGCGCATAGTCTTAGATCGTTGCTAGTTAATGAGCTGTTTTGAGACTTGAGTTTAACAAAGAAATCTTTATGAACACTTTCAAAGTGTAGTCTAAAGTCTTCCCAATCTCTGTCTACCTGTTGGTGTGTATCTACAATTTTGCCAAGCTTACTAACCTTAGAACTAATCTCTGCATTTGCTGAAGCTTTGATTTGCTGGATTTCATCTTTCAATTCTTCCAGGAGTTCATTTTTGCGAATAAAATTGACTGTATATGCAGTAAGCTCCTGACCCTTTGCCTCTAGCTCTCTTTGAAGTTCGTCTTGTTTTTCCTGAGATCGTTTCTTGTTCTTGATCATCTTCAGCTTCTGAGTTCTGATGATTAAAAAGGCAATAATAGCTAACAAAATAAGTGAAGAGATTCCAAGTACCGCCATTAGTTGATTTACTTTCGACTTCTCTTCGAGCAACTCAATTTCTTGTTTATCCAAAATGAGTTGAGCTTCATGCTTCTCAGACTCTATTCTTGAGTGCAGGTTTGAAATATCTTTGGCTACTGCTTCGTTAAAAATACTGTCTTTGTACAAAATGTGTTTGTCGTAGTAGTCAATTGATTTTTTATAATTTCCCTTAGCTTGGTGGATCAGTTTTAGGTCAATATAGATATTGCTTAGCCATTTCAAAGACTTGATATTCAACGCCACTTCTTCCGCTTTTAACGCATACTCCAAAGCACTGTCATAGTCTTTCAGTTCAATGTATATGGAAGCAATGTTTTCATATGTTTTGGCCAATCCGTCCAAATCATTAATTCCTTCACTCAAAAGGGCTGATATCTTCAAGTGTATAATTCCATCCTTTTTTCGTCCCATAGCCTTATATAGAAGGCCTAGTCTATTTAGGCTTTCTGCTTTACCATAGGTAAAGTCTGCATTATTATGCATGTTGTAAGCCTTCTTTAATATGTCTGAGGCTTTGTCAAATTCTTTTTGAAGAATGTATATGTCAGCAATCTTGCTATAAGTTGTTGCTACTCTGCTATCCTCTCCTTGATTAACAAATATTTCATTAGCCGTAAGGAAATGGTCAAGGGCCGTTGTAATGTCATTTTGATCTGCGTAGACCATACCAATATTCATAATGCAATTCGCAATCCCTACAGAGTCAGTCAGTTGCTCGTATGTTTCTTTCGATGAATATAGGTGCTTGAGGGCGGGTTCATAATTTCCGGTTGCCCAGTGACCAACACCAATAACTCTATCAGCATAAGCTTTTCCTGGTAAAAAACCTTCCATTACAGAGATAGCTAATGCTTTGTTGCCATAGCTAATTGATTGATTAGGGTCAATAATCCAGAATTCGAAACCAAGATCGTTGTTTACTTTTATCCTTTCAATGGTTGATAATCGATCGGTTTCCAGAACTAGTATTAAACTGTCAATTTTTAATGTTTGAGATATTGCTGTATTGACGGTCAGAAGGAATGACAAACAAAAAACCCCTATGATTTTCATAAGGGTAATTGTACGTAATATTTTTCGAATTTGTTTTAGCAAAATTCAATTTCTATAACCTGTCCCAAGGGATTCTTGTCAGCATTAAAAAGAGGGAAATTCCAAAGAAAATTGCCTGAAATCTAAACTTTACTAATGCATCAGTCGATTTTTTGCTTATTGATCTACCTACCTGCGCTGCAATTACAGCTAGAATCATCACAGCAATATGCTCTACTGCCCAATATCTCAAGTCTGCATTTTTCATTGCTGCTCTGAAATTTTGGAATGCGGATTGAGTAATTGGACTAAGGAAAACGTAAAGAATGAGGCCGATCAATAACTGAAGGTGCATCATTCCAACAAATCCAGCAGCCATGCCATTATCTCCTTTTTTGTACTCAGATCCACTGAATAGCCCAATAAGAGATTTTACTACAACCGCCACTGCTACAAGAAGAATAATCCATCTTACCCAGGAATGAACGACTAAAAGGAATTCGTACATAGTGTTTTTTTTGGTGGCTAAGATAAGTCAAAAGTTCATATCCTGTTGTCATTTTGAGTACAGCTTAGTGAAATCATTAAACAACAGTTTAAAGAAATCTTCATACAATTCGAGTCTGTTTTTAGCAAGTTCAGCGTCCTTCTCATTTCAAAAATCCCATTTCCTGTGTTGTAACATCAAATCTCAAAGCAGTATGGCCATTGTAATTGAGTTCAATCTTAAAACAAAAACCAAAAATCATATACACATGAGAACGATGAAAAAATTCTTATATCTGGCTTTCATTCTTGCCTTACCTTTATTGATGGTGAGTTGCGGTGATGACGACAACATGGATGGGGGAGATGATAATGCTCCAGGATCTATTGCCGAATTAGCTTCAGCTTCTGATGATTTGAATACATTAGTAGCTGCCTTAAGTCAAGCGGGTCTTGTTGAAACATTTTCAGATCCAACAGCAGACTTTACAGTATTTGCTCCAACTGATGATGCTTTCGCGGCAGCAGGTATTGATTTGAACACTATTGACAACACTACACTGACTGCAGTTCTTCAATATCACGTTTTGACTTCAAGTGTTTTATCTACGGAACTATCTAATGGAGATGTTACAACGTTGAATGGTGCAGCGGTGACTGTGGATCTTACTGATGGAGTGAAAATCAATGACGCCACAGTTACGCAAGCTGACATTGAAGCAAGTAACGGTGTTATTCATATCATTGATAAAGTATTACTTCCTCCAACGGAAGATAACTCTATTGCTGGATTAGCTCAGGGTACAGAAGATCTTTCAATTTTAGTAGACGCTTTAATAAAAGCTGAATTAGTGGAAACACTTTCTGGTACTGATGATTTTACAGTATTTGCACCAACTAACCAGGCATTCATAGATGCAGGAATTGATCTGGATGCTGTATCAGTTGAAGATTTGACTAACATCTTATTGTATCATGTTCTTGCCGACCCAGTTACTTCGGACCAGCTAAGCAACAGTTTTGTTGAGACACTTAATGAAACCTATGTTGAAGTAAACATAGATGGTGGAGTAAGCATAAATGACGCAAGTGTAGCTACTCCAGACATTGCTACAGATAATGGTGTTATTCACATCATTGACAAAGTATTATTACCACCTTCAGGCAACATTGTAGATATCGCTATTGATGCTTCAACAGCTTCTGCTCCTGAGTTTACAGCTCTTGTTGGTGCAATCACAAAGGTAACAGAAGATCCAGATCTTGCTGATCTTGTATCTGTATTAAGCAATGAGGATGAAGATTTTACAGTATTCGCTCCTACGGATGCTGCTTTTAATAATCTATTAGATTTCTTAGGTGCTTCTAGTCTTGATGATGTAGACGCTGCACTTTTACAGGATGTTCTACTATACCACGTGGTTGCTGGAGATAGAGTATTCTCAACAGATTTAGAATCAGGGGAATTGGAGACTGCTTTGGCGGATCAACTTCTAGTTCTTGATGCAGGTGAATTGTCATTAGCCGATGCTGGTACTTTAGCGGATGCCAATATTCAAACTGCTGCAGTTAATATTCAAGGAACAAATGGTGTAATTCACGCAATTGATAAAGTATTGTTACCGGCAAGATCAATCATGGACCTTGTAAACTTCAATGCTGAATTCAGCACTTTAAAAGCAGCTTTAGAAACTGCAGAGTTAACTGAGACACTTGCGGATCTTGAAAAAGAATACACGGTGTTTGCTCCAACGAATGACGCATTTGCTGATTACCTTGCTCTTGCCAATATCTCAGCAGCAGATTTATTAGCTAGTCCAGCACTTTCTGATATTCTATTATATCACGTTGTATCCGGAAGTGTATTTTCTGATGAGCTTTCAAATGGTTTCGTGACAACAGTTAATGGACAGGCAGTAGAGATTGATTTGTCGTCTGGAGTGGCAGTGAGGGATGTCAGTGCTGCAACCACTGATGCTTCTGTTGCAATTGCAGATTTAGCAGCAGGTAACGGAGTTGTACATATAATTGATCAGGTGTTAATTCCAGAGACTGATGAGAATATAGTAGATGTAGCCTCTGGGAACGATGATCTTTCTACATTAGTGAGCCTACTTTCAAACTACCCTGATCTGGTAGAAGCGTTAACTGATGAAGCTGGAAATTTCACTGTATTTGCTCCTACAAACGCAGCATTTGACGAAATTTCAGACATTACTGCTACACTTACTAGCGATCAAATCAAAGAAGTACTACAATATCATGTAATCGATTCAAGAGTTTATAGCTCTGATTTATCGGATGGTCAATCACCTGAAATGTTGAATGGAGAAACCATTACAATCAATATTGACGGTTCAGTGACAATCACAGATAAGTCTGAAGCCAGCGAAGATGCAACTGTAACAGCTACGGATGTACAAACTATTACAGGAGTTGTTCATATCATTGATAAAGTAATAATTCCTGAACTTTAATTAGAGTTTCTAGTTACCTCTAAGGGCCAGTCTTGATTTCTGAGATTGGCCCTTATAAAAACGACCTAATGTTTAGTAATTCACTCAAGCAAGTATACATTCTCTTATTAGGGCTATATTCAATAGCTAACATCCTAATACTCAATGGTGATAGGTTATATGAAGCAGAATTAGTTTGGTATCATTTAACCATCATTGTGTTTGCTCTGGTGTATGGCATTTGGTATATCAATTTGTGGATTCAGAAGTATAGAATCAACTTCCCAACTAAGATCCACACTTTGTTAAAACATTTCCTGGTAAGTCTTGTTGGTATTGCGGCTTTGTCTCTACTCTCGGTTCTAATTACAGGTGTAATTCTTGGAGATCCGTATGGAGCTAATGTTGTTAATATCAAGTTGACTCTGGGATTTACATTCAGAGTGAATTTGTTTCTGAATAGTATAAATGCAATAGTTTTTTATAATGATCAGTTTAGAAGAAAGGCAGTGGAGGCAGAAAAATATAAGTCATTATCAGCTCAGGCAAATTTTGAAATACTGAGTAATCAAATCAATCCTCACTTTTTATTCAATAGTCTAAATGTCCTATCAAGCCTAATTCATAAAGACGCAGATCAGGCGGATGAGTTTTTACATAAATTAAGTGACATCTACAGGTATGTTCTCAAGAATAGGTCAAATGAGGTGGTAACATTCAAAGAGGAGTTGGATTTTGTAAACGATTACCTCGATTTACTAAAAGTCAGATTCGCCGAAGCACTGAGTGTCAATATGGATTTAAAGGGTGTTGATTCCAGTTTGTTCATTCCACCTGCGGTATTACAGTTATTGGTTGAAAACGTGATTAAACATAACACAATTTCGAAAGCACACCCAATGACGATTTCCATTAAATGCCAAGACAATAAACTGACAGTTTCGAATGAAAAGAGGCTAAAAAAAGAAAAAAAAGAAGCATCTGGCATTGGACTTAAGAACATTTCGGAGAGATACAAGTTCTTAAATGAGGAAATCGAAATAAAACAGGATGCCGAACACTTTTCAGTGACCCTTCCTTTGATCAAACTTTAGACTATGAAGATAATCATTCTTGAAGACGAACTTTTAGCTTTAGAAAAGCTGCAAAGTTTAATCGCAAAATATGATGAGTCGATTGAGGTAGTTGCGACTGCAGATTCTATTGAGAGTGCAATTACTGTTTTTAATTCAGGTGTTGAATATGATCTTCTACTATGCGATATAGAATTGGCTGATGGTTCTAGTTTTGAAGTTTTTAAACAAGTGGAGATAAGCAAGCCAGTAATATTTACAACTGCTTACGATCAATATGCAATGGATGCTTTTGATGTTTATTGTATTGATTATCTACTCAAACCTCTAAGTTTCCCCAAATTGAAAGAAGCTCTTGACAAGTTTAAAGAAAGGGTCAAGATGTTGGATGAGCCAATCACAGCGGATTTGGTGAAAGAAATTATAAGTCACCGGGGGCGTGGGAATTACAAGAAGAGGTTTCTGGCAAAATTGGGTAATAAATTAGTCTTCAAAAGGGCTGAAGAAGTGTCTTATTTCTATGCAGAGGGTAAAACGGTCTATTTGGTAGAAGCTCAAAAAGGACACAAGTTTATAGTAGACCATAGTCTGGAAGAACTGGAGAAAGAGCTGCTTGACCCAGATAATTTTTATCGAATTAACCGATCATTCATTGTAAATCTTGATGACCTCATGGAAATCAGAAGTTATCATAATGGAAGGTTGAAATTACATATCAATACACACTGCGAAAAGGACATCATTGTCGCCAGGGAAAAGGTAAGCAGTTTTAAGAGTTGGCTGAATCAATAATAAACTATGAGATATTTTTTAATAACGCTGGCAATAGTTACCACCAGTATCTCCCAATCCGTAGCACAAGAAGTAACTAAACAGGAATTTGATTCCCTAAAATCTGTCGTATTTGACCTTAAAACAGACATAGGGCAGATTGAATTAAATCTTCAGAAATCGGAGAAAAAGTTAAGGACAGGTATGCTGATTTCTACAATTGGCTATTCTGTTGTAATAGTTGGTGGACAATTGCTTGGTGGCGAAAACAATGACCTTGGGGAAGCATTGTTATACACAGGCGGAGCAATTGGAATCGGAGGCACTTTCATGTTATTCCAGGGATTCAAACTGCTCAACCAGTCTAAAGTAAAGGGCTGACGATAAGCTACTGTCAAGTTTCGTTACTTACCTGGTAACTTACATCAACCTCGTTCTGTATTTTTGTTGTACTTTGATTAGTAGCAGTCTTTTCGGGTTGAGTAAGCCCACAAGTACTGCATGATGCCTGAAGTAAAGCCAGGCAAATTAGAGTTTTTGATAATGATTTCATTTTACGGTCTTTAATCGAATACTGCCTGTTATTATAATGGTTACAGAAAAGGCTGATATTTTTCATTCTATTCTTTGCTGGTAATTGCCCCCATTTTCAATTAAATTGTTAATAGGATTTGTTACGCTATTTTTAGGTTGGCCCATATGTCTAAAGCAAGGAAAATCAACTTTACCATTTTGTACTATCTATGTTCTTTGGTAGTGCTAATAATCATTAATGGCTTTTTGATTTTTTACAGCAACAAAAAGGTCGATGAAGCCAGTGCTCTGAAAGCTTCAATCCAAATCATCGAAACCAATCTGGATGGCATTGAATCAGGTGTCTTAAGAGGATTTGATGCGGGCCTAAGAGGATATGCTTTTGTTCAGGATGATGAGATCTTACACCCTTACTTATTTGCATTTGATTTATCTGAAGAAATCTTTGCCAGACTGGATCAGGAGGTCAGGAATTTTCATTATGACCCTGCAAAAATTTCAAAACTAAAAAATACCATTGATAGCTATGGAAATTATATGGAAGATCTTAAGCAAATGGTTGATGACGGTGATTTGGAATCCTTCAGAGCGGAACTATCTAAAAACAAGGGTGACGAAATATGGCAAGAATATAACCTGGTTAGGGTAGACCTGAAAAACTATCTCGGAGGTCAAATCATTCGAATGAATGAAGAAATTGAATCTTTCCAAAAATACACCTATCTGACTCAATTAATTAGTATCGCACTGGTAGTAGTTATTTTATTTCTGATCTATAAAAAAATAGTATCCTTCGCCAGAGAGAAGAATGATTACATAGATAGGATAGAGGTTGTCAATAGCAAGCTTGAAGAAAGTGAAGAATTCTTAAGGGAAGAAGTGGCGAGTAAAACAAAAGATCTCAGGGTTGCTAACTCCGAACTAAAGGATGCATTGGAAGAAATGAAAACTATGCAATCTTACATGCTTCAATCAGAAAAAATGACTTCTCTGGGAACAATGACTGCTGGTATTACTCATGAGTTTAATAATGCTCTGAACCATATAAAAGGAGGTGTGCAAATTATTAATCAGTCTTTGGAAGAGCCAGATGAAGAAATGGATGAGGAGGATGGAGAAGTGGCTAAAAACATCATGGATGATGGTATAAAAAGGATTAGCAAGATTGTGAATTCACTGCAGGTATTTTCCAATAGAAGTGATGCGGAGGTTCTCAAGACTGATATTCATGAATTGATTGAAAACTCAATTGTTATTCTGAAATCCAAGATTGATGATGATATTGAATTAATCAAAAAGCTGGAACTTCAAAAGGAGCTGTATGTAAAGAGAGCGGACATGCAGCAAGTAATTGTACAGTTAATTGACAATGCAATTTTTGCTGTTAATTCTCACAATGAGATTGTAAAGAAGAAGATCGAGATCTCAACAAGACAGGAAAGTGACAAGGCACTAATTGAAATTTGTAATAATGGGCCTGTCATTCCAGAAGAAAAGCTAAGAGAATTATTCGATCCATTTTATACCACAAAAGCACCAGGAGTTGGGACTGGGCTCGGACTTTCTATCTGTTATTCAGTGGTAACCAGTCATGATGGAGCTATCTATGCCCGTAATGAGGATGGACTTGTAAAGTTTCAGGTGGAGTTGCCAACTTAGTTCTTTAAGACTTTTATGTGTGAACCTATTTGAAAGTAGCTGATAATTTTATCACTCATCAATATATCATAGTAATTAAGCTTTTCTCCAAAGAATGTTGCTTCAGCCTTCTTATCTGTTAATAGGTTTTTGACATCATTTACATTTAACCAACCCACAGTTTGATCTAAGCCATAAGGAGAATCATCAGCTCTTATCGTCATACCTATTGCGTAAGGGTTAAGCAGTTTTTCTCCAGATTTTAGATCAAATTCAGCCTTTTGAGACAGCAAAAAAATGGTTAATGAAAGTGGTGAATACAGGTAGGCCTCATCATCATTATTCTCAAATGGGTCAGCAAATGGATCGTAATCTGGTTCAACCATTGTTATAGCCTCAGTGTATTCCTCTTTGGTCATTTGCTTTTCCAATGCGTCACTCCAGTAAATTTCTAATTTGCCGGCATCTATTGCTTCCATTAGATATCTTGATATTTCTTGCCCCTCCTGTACCAGTACATCATTTATTGAATCATATAAGTCGATTCTGGAAATTTGGTTGTTCGTGAATTTTTTGATTTGTAATTCTGAAGGAATTTGAGCTATTACACCTTTCGGATCATATTCAGGATCTGGGAGACCCATTTTTAGTGTGCCATTTATGGAAATCGTATCTCTTTCTAACTGATTGGTATATTGATTAACTAAAGGAGTCAATAAGTTGCTCAGAATTGCATCCGAGAAATTTAGAACTTCTGAGTTCTCGTTACCAAAATCTGATGTGTTACAGGATACCAGATATTGAATATTGTAGCTACCATAATACCCGTCTGGGTTATAATAAATATCAATTACTGTATTTTTAAATGGAATGCCCTTAGGTTCTCGAAGCATAATTTCAAACCTTGGATAATCTGAGTATTTATTGCTAAAATTGATATCCAGATCAATAGGGCCATCGTCTTTATGAAACCCTTTGATTTTGCCTGCTTTGATCAGGGTTATTAATTCATTACCAGCCTTACTTTCAAAGAAATATCGGGAGTGTAAATTCGTGAATCCATTGGAATTCCAATAGTAGAATAACTCAGGTTGATACCACAAGTACCCTTCTTCTGAACAGATTTTAGCAAAATCCTCGAACCTGAAGGAAGCCAAGTAAGTTCTCAAACCTGTGTAGGTGACATACTCAGGAACATATAAGCTGATATAGTTAATTCTTTTATATCGTTTCTTCTTTTTGATTCCAATTGTTTCATCCAAACCAATCATTGAGATCTCACTGTCTAGATAGTAACTATCTGCATCATCACCCCAATCGTCAAATGGATCTTCTTCAAACCCTGGAATTTGTGTCCTTTTCTTAAATTCATCAAAACTCAATTCACTTACCTGACTGGAATCCGAAACCTCATAAGCTTGTATTTTGCCCTGTTCTAACGCATCTATTAGTATTCTGGGAATTTCCTCTTGATACTTATGAAAGGATCTGTTTGAGTCATTCTTTAAATCAAAAAAAGTAAGTGTTCTTAGTTGTTCATTCACTTTCTGAACCTTTTGACCAAATATGAATAATGGGGACACTAGAAGGATTGCGGTAAGAACTATTCTGGACATGACACAAGCTTTTCTATTAATTTAAATAAATTTCTTCACAGATACTGGGGGAGTATCATGGTTGTTGGGTCATCAACTCAGAAGATATGGAAGAACTTGCAAAATTCAGGAGATTGTTTGATTGCCATTTCACCCCTTTAGTGAAATACTGCTACTACATTACCAAAGACAAAGATCAGTCAAAGGATATAGTTCAGGCCTTCTTTGTTTCTGTATGGAGGGATGGGAAATTATCTGAGATTGAATCCTTTGAAAGGTTCGCCTATCATGCGGTGAAAAATCGAGCAATTAATTACCTACGGGATTCTAAAAAGTTTGATCGATCTCAATTACCAGAAATTGGTGAGGAGCCAACTATTCATCTTGATCCTAATTTCCCAAGATATCTTCTTGAAGCAGCAATTAGAGGGCTTCCTGATAAATGCAGAGAAGTTTTTATGCTGAGCAAATTTGAGGGACTTACCTATGAAGAGATAGCAGGAGTTCAAAACCTGTCGGTTAAGACAGTTGAAAAACACATTGGTACAGGCTTACAAAAACTAAAGCTCACATTGGCGCCATATAAGCACTTGTTTTTGGAATCCAATTTTGAAAAATAGACCCAACAGATAATGGAAAATAAAACAGATCAGGAGTTTGATCGAAAAATAATGGAGTTGGATATCATGTCAAATGACCTTGTTTCTGAAAATGAAAAGGAGTTGGCATGGAAGGATATTTTAAATGAAATAGAACCCAAAACCAACCGCAGACCAATGATATATTGGTTAAGTGCTGCCGCGGTAGTATTACTTTTTACAGTTGGTTATTTGTTGAATCAATCAAAGTCAAATAGTTATAAGACCTCTGTAAATGAAATACTGGCCGTAAACCTGAAAGATGGTTCCCAGGTATCGATAAATGGGAATAGTCAATTGACACTTGATGAGGATTTTGGAGAGGAGGAAAGAAAAGTTAGTTTGGTTGGAGAAGCATTTTTTAATATCAACCGGGATGAGGCAAAACCATTTGTAATATCTACAAAAAATGGGGCTGTAACTGTTTTGGGTACATCATTTAACGTGATCGCTCTCAATGGCAAAACAGTTGTGTCCGTCAGATCAGGTTTGGTCAAATTGGAATCTGAATCAGGGGAAGTTCACCTTTCTCAAAATGAAAAAGCATGGATTCAGGAAGATGGCAGGATTACGAAACTAAACTGGAATCAGAATGACTACTCATGGTACACAGGAGTATTAGAATTTAAGGGGGAGTCACTGGTTGAGATTTCAGATAAGCTGAATGGCCTTTTCAAGAAGAAGGTGAAAGTTGCTAGTGCTATTGAGAACTGCACAATCTCCGCCAAGATAGAGTTTGAGACAATTGAAGATGTTTTGGATATCATAACTGAAACCCTTGAATTGAGCTGGAGAATGGATGGTGACACGATAATCATAGATGGAGATGCGTGCTAGTTTATTGATTTTGCTTTTATTGACTGTCGGCAAAGTTGCTTTTAGTCAATCCAGCATGGATAATTCCATGTTGTTCAAAGATTTCATCGCATATATAGATGAAAACTCAGACTACCGATTTTCTTATCCTGATGATATAAAGAATAAAAGGTTAATCATTAATGAAAGAATAAATATTAATGATCCTGATTCATTTAAAGAGTTTTTGGAGAGCGCTGGTATCGCTATTAAAGTCAGGAAGAATCTTTTGATTTTTAAGAAGGTTAAAGTTTTTGAGGAACCTGTCATTTCAGAACAGCAAAACGAAGTTCAAAATAGAGTAGTTTCTGGTTTTGTGAGAGATGGGAATTCAGGAGAAAGCCTAATTGGGGCACATGTTATTGATATTGCAACTGGTCGTGGAGTAACCACTAACTTATACGGTTTCTTCAGTTTGACCCTAACGGGAGATACTATTGAAGTAAGCTTCATAGGCTATGAACCTCAACGAATAGTAGCAAAACCAGGTGTTTCAGATTACGAGTTTGGTTTAATTCCATCAACTAAAATGCTTTCTGAAGTAGTTATTACCAGTGAAAGAGAAATTCATGAAGTAACAGAGATGAGTAAGGTCACTCTTCAGCCGGAAAAGATTAAAAAACTGCCAGTATTCATGGGTGAAACTGATGTAATGAAGACTCTTCAGCTATTACCGGGAGTTCAATCAGGAAATGAAGGTTCATCTGGAATCTATGTCAGGGGAGGTGGACAAGATCAGAATCTTATTTTGTTGGATGGTGTACCTGTTTATAACGCCAATCATCTATTCGGCTTCTTTTCAGTATTCAATGCAGATGCAATCAATCAGGTTTCCTTGATTAAAGGCGGTTTTCCAGCCAGGTATGGTGGCAAGCTTTCTTCAGTCATTGATATTCAAATGAAAGAAGGAAATATGAATGAATTTGAAGGAGAAGGAGCGGTTGGATTGATTGCTTCAAAACTGACACTAAGTGGCCCGATTAATCAAGGCAAGACTTCTTTTATGGTTTCAGGGAGAAGGACTTACATAGATGCTTTGACAGTTCCGTTAATGAAATGGTCCGGTGCAGATAGGGTTTTTGGATATAATTTCTGGGATCTTAATGCCAAAATTAACCACATCGCCAACCCAAAAGATCGGTTCTATTTAAGCTTCTATTCTGGTAGAGATAAATTCTATAATGACTACAAATTCAACCAAATAGCAGACATCAATGAGAAAGAACATTCAAATATTAACTGGGGCAATATCACATCAGCTTTCAGATGGAATAGAAGGTTTACAGATCGCTTGTTTGGTAATCTAACCGCTACCTACAGTAGATATCGGTTTGAGTTGGAAACGATTTTAGATTATAACTACGGTGAGTCTGTTGAATCCCCAGACCTGTATAGGGAGAACGATTACTTCTCAAATATCCAGGACCTGGGTGTTAAAATGGATTTTGATTATTTTTTGAATAATAATCATCAAGTGAAATTTGGTGTAAATGCGATCAACCATCAGTTAAAACCAGGTATATCCAGCTTCAGATCTCATACAGAAACTGATACAACTTTTGGATCTACCAAAGTTGATCTGAATGAGTTTTATGCATACCTGGAGGATGAATTCAAATTATTCAATTCAACTAGCTTGAATGTAGGGCTTCACTTCTCGGGAGCTGAGGTGGCTTCAAGGAATTACTTTTATCTACAACCTAGAATCTCATTGAATCAAAAAGTCGCTAAAAACTGGTCAGTCAAAGCGTCATATGCGAGGATGGCCCAATACATTCATCTGTTAGTGAACTCAGGAGTTGGGTTGCCAACTGATCTCTGGGTGCCGAGTACTGATTTGGTGAAACCTCAAGTTTCTGACCAGATTGCATTAGGCGTGGCATCTACGTTTATAGGAATGGAAGTGTCGGTTGAAGGTTACTATAAATGGATGGATAATTTGATCGAGTACAAAGAAGGTGCTGGGTTTCTGGATATAGATAGCGAATGGGAACATAAGGTAGAATTTGGGAAGGGAGATAGTTACGGGGTTGAATTGTTTGTTCAGAAGAAAGTTGGAAGGTCGACTGGATGGGTAGGATATACCTGGTCAAAGACAACAAGGGAGTTTCCTAATTTGAATTTTGGAAAGCCATTTCCATATAGATATGATCGAAGGCATGACATTTCAGTCGTCTATAACTACGAGTTGAATAAAAGAATCAATGTAAGTGGTGTCTGGGTGTATGGAACCGGTAATGCAATTACGCTACCAACAGCTAGTATTCCTAAAGCCACATGGGACTCAAGCGGCCCGTCTTATGAGGAATTTGTGAAACAATACCCAGGCCGAAACTCCACCAGAATGCAAGATTATCACCGTTTGGATTTGAGTATTAGTTTTAAGAAACAGAAGAGATGGGGAGAAAGGTCGTGGGTTTTTGGAGTGTACAATGCCTATAGCAGACAGAATCCAACATTCATTGATTTTGATGACACAAAACCCAATGAAAAACAATTCAAAAAAATCAGTTTGTTTCCAATAATTCCTAATGTCAGCTATCAGTTTAAATTCTAACAAATGAGAAGATTACTATATATCATATGTGCAGTGTTTATAGCTCAGAGCTGCGAAACACCAATAGATCCCAAGTTGCCAGAAAATGGAAGTGATGTAGTTGTTTACTCATTCTACAGACCTGATTCAAGAATTCAAATGGATGTGTTTAACGCAATCCCAATCTTAGATGTAAATAGCTTTCAAAGATTAGAAAATCTAGAGGTTAGGTTAAATGTTAATGGGGATTTTCAGGAAGTGCTCTTAGAGGAAAATGGATCGTACATATCGTCAATATTACCGGAAGAAGGCGATACATATTCTTTCGAATTAATGAGTGAAGATGGATTGGTAAGTGCCTCCAGTTACATACCGGAATCAGTTGAGATATTGAATGCAACTTTGTCCAGAGAATTGGTGGATATCAATATCGGGGAATATGGATATCCAGCGGAAGTGACTTTTCAAGATCCTGCGGGAGTTAGCAATTACTATTCTTTGGAGGTGTTTGTAGAAGAGTGCTCTGTTGGTTGCAGCAATCAAACAATTGAAGGAGAATTGAACGAAGTGTTAATAGAAGATCTTGATGTTGATACTGGAGGGACTACTGATGTAATAATTGGAGGAGGACCAGAGGCAATTGATGGTTTCAGATACCTTTATTTTGAAGATGACAGTTTTGATGGTGAAGTTTTTACGTTCAACTTTTATATTATTCCAACGATTCTCAATTTTGATAGAAGCGATGATGTCAAGGTGCGGTTTGTCTTAAAATCATTAACCAAAGAATACTTCGATTACCTAGTCACTTCAGATTATCAGCTGACCCTGGAGGAAGAGGGATCTTTATCGGAACCAGTTCAGATTTCTACCAATATCAATAATGGGATGGGTGTGTTTGCGGGATACAATTATAATGTCTACTCATTGCAACCATAGTATTTAGAAACATATGTGCGCATTTATGCAACTTTCATAAGAATGATTCAGTCCTTATTGTATGATTGAATTGCTAGGAATCAATGGCGTAGTTGTTGCAATAGCTTTTGGTTTGCTTCAGGGTACGGCAATTATTGTCTTGTATCTCTTCAAAAGAAAAACAGCTAAACACAGATATCTAATCATGTTTTTAGCGACACTGCTTTTCGTTCAATTGTATTCCTTTTTTATTGCTTCTGGTTGGATGCTCAATTTCACTTGGTTGTTAAATACTAATGTACCGTTTACCCTGATTTTGGCGCCTGTGGCTTTGTTTTACACTTATGAGTTGTTGGGAGTAAAAATCAAACCCGGTGTTCTGATTCTTCACCTACTTCCGGCAGTTTTATACTTTGTGTATTCGTTCAATTTCTTCCTACAAAGCGATGCTTATAAATTCAATATCATCAATCAAATGATAGATGCGGGATTGCCTGCCAGACCTTACACTAAGACATTTCCTTCAGATCCTTGGGATCTCCAGGGGTGGGTAGTTGTTGAATTGATTTCTTTACAGCTTTTGGTTTACGGTATCTATGGGGCTGGATTTGTGATTAGATTTAAAGACAAAATTTCTAATATCCAGAAATCTTGGACAATTTTCTTAAACATTATCTTGATTGGAGCAGGAATCACATTGTTTCTATCAGAGGGTGGTGTGGTCAATGGGTACGTTTTCTTTGAAAGTCCATTTCCGAGATTTTCGGGGGATGTATTTAGTACACTGGCTTTATACAGCATGACACTTTATTTGATTTTTAATCCAGATATTTTGACGGTTGGACAAAAGAAGTATTCCAAATCTTCTTTGAGTACCGACTATATAAAAGCAAAACACCACCAACTGATTAAGTTGTTTGATGAAGAAAAATTATATCTGACCCCAGGATTTAACTTGGACATGCTTTCAGCTGAATCTGGTATAAGTAAGCATCATATATCGCAAATATTGAATGCGGAAGAAGGAATGTCCTTTCTGGATCTAACAAACCAATACAGGATAAAAGAGGCGCAGGAAATACTCAGTGAATCTCAATTTATAAAGATGGAGGTACTTGCCAACCAACTTGGTTATCGCTCAAAGTCTTCATTTTTCAATGCCTTCAAAAAAATCACAAACACCACTCCAGGGGCGTATCAGCAGTCAGTTTGAGTATTTTCCAATTGGATTGAACTGAGTTTGAACAGATGTCAGGTTTAATTTGTGACCGTTCACCTATCTATGGGAGAAAAAAAGGTTATGAAAAAGCTCATATTAAAACTCTCATTAGTTTTCATGTTCTCAGGTGCATGTTTATCCCAGAATCTTTCAAAGGAAGAATGGTTAGAGGATATCCAGTATCTAGATAAGAAGATTGAAAAGCAATTTGTGTCATTTGATCCAACAGTGAAATCAAACTTTAAAACCGAGATCGATCAATTGAAGAAGAAAGTTGGTGAACTTAAAGATTATCAAATCGCTTGCGAAATAATGCGTTTGATGTCGTTACTAAAGGATGGTCACTCAGAGCTCAATATAGGCCATGCGAATGTTGGTTTCATCAAACTACCGTTGTTACTGTATTTCTTTGAGGATTCACTATATGTCATTGCAGCCCATCAACAATATCAGAATTTGATAGGTAAACCAATATCCCATTTTAATGGCATGACAACTTCAAAAGTCTTTGAAACACTAAAAAAGAGAATGTCTGCCGATAACGATATGGAATATCTCCATGCGGCTCCAGGTTATTTGATTCTACCTCAATTACTGGAATGTATTGGTATATCTGGTGATCCAGGAAAAGTGAAATTATCTGTAGGTGGTGAAACCGTGGAGCTTACAGGTATTTCAAGAGATCAATATAATAATGGTAAGTGGTCTACAACTCATAGTATTAATTCGATAGAAAGACCATTATATCTTTCTGGCTATGATAAATACTATTGGCACAAGTATCTGGATGTTGAAAAGACCATGTATTTTAATTTCAGAAGGGTTAATAACCAAAAAGAAGAAGAATCGATTAAGAAATACATCAAGGGACTATTTGACGAAATAGACCAGGTAAAACCAGAAAAACTGATCATTGATTTCAGACTTAATAATGGAGGTAATTACGGCTTAAGTAGACCTTTAATTGATGCAATAGTGGAAAGATCATGGTTGAATCAGTCCGGTAAGATTTGGGTGGTGAATGGAAGAAGAACATTCTCCGCAGCTTCGGTTGCAACTATTTATTTAAAAACTGAGACAGAGGCAATTATAGTGGGAGAACCAGGCCGAACTCATCCTAACTGGTCTGACAATAACGAATACATGAATCTCCCAAATAGTAATTACTTACTGGAATATACGACCAGAATAAAAGAGCACTGGCCTGAAAAGCCTGATTTAGACAGAATTCCTGTTGATGTATACATACCACCTAGTTTTGAAGCATACCAATCGGGAGAAGATGTAGTGATGTCCTATATTTTGAAACAGTAATAAACAAAAAAAGTCCTCACGCAGTGAGGACTTTCTAAACGTTGTTGATTGGAAGTTTAGAATGCAAATCCTATAGCAAAATGTAACTCAGGAGAGAAACCTTCAAATAGGTCTTCACTTTCAAATGAATCGCCATCTCCTTCTTTTACATTGAGATTAAAGTCTGAATATTTTCCTCCGAATGCCAGGTCAATAATGAAGTTTTCATTTTTACCCATTAACCACTGCATACCAGCTTTAGCACCAGCTCTGTATATGTTTAATGCTCCTTTGAAACCCGAGTCACCATCTTTTACTGTAAAGTTGTTGTACTTCATGAATGGAGCTACATAAAATCCGTCCATAGCATTTTTGTTAACATAAAATCTGAATTCCGGTACAAGACCCAGTCCTGAAAAGCTGTCTCCACTGTTGTTAAAACTGAAGTAAGAAACTCCTAACTGAGCTGAAGTGGATTCAGAAAATTTTCTTTCATAGTTTACTTTTCCTAACCCTACAATTAGTCCTAGAGGGTTTGCTTTAAATGCGTTGTTTTTACTTGAACCGTCCTGTGCGAATACTGCTGATGAACCAAGAATAAAAAGTGCGATAATTAATGTGAGTTTTTTCATTGTGATAATAAGTTATGTATTTTGTTTTTGATATCGGTCAATGTACAAATGGCGTGCCAAGAATTTCGGGTGTTGGAGAAATTATTCAATTATTTAATGAAAAAATTCAATTATCATTTAAGTGATTCTTCTGTAAGTCTCAGAAAAACAGATTGTTACATGTTTTTATTTTTCAAGAAAAAATATTCATGTTTTAGTGCAAAACTGATTTTGGGACGTAAGCCGAAAGGCTGAAATAAAAACTGGGCCTCACCAAAATACCTGTTCAACTCAAATTTCCCCTTTTCATTCACACAGAAGCGTTGTATGCAATTAGTTTGAATATCTTGGATTTCAACAGCGGTAAACCTAAACCAATTCAACTATAAGCTATGGTAGGAAATTATATTTCTCTAACCTCATTGGAACAGAGTAAAAAAGGAAATGCAGGTACATATTCCTCAAACATCAGGACTGTATTAAGTCCGGATTTAAACCTTGCAATTATATCAGGAGATTTTTGTGATTCGAAATCAGTGTCTCAGTTAGAAAGGCTATTAGAAAGCATCAAGGCCCATCTAATTACTTCAGATCAGCTAACAATTCACCTTGCTCTTCAGAAAGTGGACCAAGACGCGATTGGTTTGCTCGTAGATCTGATTAGGATTTTGAATATAGGATCATTAATTGACAAAGCAATTTGCTTACATTGGGTTACTTCAGATAACCCAGTGGTAAACAGGATAGGAGAGGAATTTCAAATGACATGTGCATTTGAATGGAGGAACCAATAAAAAAGGCTGACCAACCCAGTCAGCCTTGATTGTTGATGAATTGATTTCATTCTTTACCTATAGAGTCTACTGGATTAGCTCTTGCTGTAAATAATATCTTCGCTGAAACGGATATAAGTACTACAGCCAGAGCAATACCACCTCCAACTAGTAGATAACTTAATTTTACGGTTGTATGGTAAGCAAAAACATTGATTACTTTAAGTGCTACAATGTAGGTTGTCACTAGGCCAAGTACAGCTGCTATACTATACAATATCAGATATTCCTTAAGTAAAAGGCTGAATAAGTTTGATACACCTGCTCCTAGTACCTTCCGGATTGCAATCATCTTTTGTTGCATTTTGGTTGAGTGAGAAACCAGACTATAAAGCCCCAGGGCTGCAAGGAAAATTGCCAGCACAGAAAAGAATACAAACATCTTACTTACATTTCCTAATGTCTCAATATAGCTTCTGTCGAAATTATCTTCCAATAACTCAAATTGTATTGGTTCATTAGGGAAGGCGCTATTAAATGTATTATTCAAATAAGAAATGGTTTCTTCTCTTTTTCCAGAAACTTTGACTGATATCAAGCTATAGTTCAGTCCTTGGTTTCTCACAACAAGTCCCATTGGTGGGATCTTCTTAAACATAGTGAAATCATTGAAGTCTTTTACCACACCAATTACATGGTATGTAGTGTTACCTGATTTCAATTGTTTACCAATTGCTTCATCCCAACTAAAATACTCTTTAGTAGTTTCGTTTATGATAATGCCATTAGATATGTCGGTAGAAAAAGACTTATCAAAAGTTCTTCCGGCTGTAAGCTCCAAACCATATGTCTCTATGAAATCTGTGTCCACACGATGAATTCTCAGCTTCACATGTTCAGTTTCATTATTATCCTGCCATTCCACTTGTAATGGGTCACTTCCAAAATAAGGACCGGACCCTGATAAACTAACGTTCTTGATATTACTGTTAGATAGTATTTCCTGTTTGATAGATTTTAATTTTTCATCTGAATTGCCACTTCCCAATGTGACGTAAGTTCTGGCGAGATCAAATCTGTCAAATCCGATATCTCTTGTTTCCAAAAAACTAATTTGCTCTGCGATTAATATCGAGGTGAAAATTAGTGGCATAGCTATGAATAGTTGAAAGGTAACAAGGACCTTTCGAGATATAGATTTTCTGCGCAGAGAAGAATTACCCTGAATGAGAGCACTGATTTTGAGAGCTGACAGATAAAGAGTAGGATACAAACCTGTGATTATTCCTCCAAGCAAGGCAAATAAAAACACCTGACCAATAAATCCAGAACTGTTTATGATATCCAATTCTAGTGGCCTATTTACAATCAGGTTGTAATAGGGTAATATGAGGAAAGTAAGACCAAGTGCCAATACAAATCCAACAAGAGCAACAAGCAGTCCCTCTATCATAAATTGAATCGCGAAGCTACCTCTGGAACCACCCATCACTTTCTTAATGCCAATCTCCAGTTCTCTGTTGATTAATTCAGCAGAGGTGGAGTTCATGTAGTTTAAAGCGGTGATTAGGCTGGTAAATATTAGCACTATATAGAAGAGGTATATGATAGTTTTAGTACTACCTTTTCCTATTCCCCCTCGTACTTTTGCTGTGTCAAGATATACATCGGATAATGGCCTTAGTGAAAGTGTTTCAGTTTGATATGAATTTGGTTCAATGTGTTTTTCCAGAAAATTTGAAACACGATCATCTACCAGCGATGCACTAGCGTTACGTTGTAACTGAATATAGCAAACACTTCCTCTTGAATCCCATGTTTTGAGGTTGTAATTGTGTAATCGGGTGATGGTGCTGAAGCTGAGAATGTAATCCATCACAAGGTGTGAATTATGTCGATAATCCTCAAAAACTCCAGTTACGACTACATCTAATTCTTTATTCAAATTAATCGTCTTGCCTAGATATTGGCCATTAGGAAAATACTTATGAGCCAGAGTCTTAGAAAGAACAATGCTTGATGGATTTTGTAATGCGCTTGTTTGATCACCTTCCAGAAGTTCTATTTCAAACATTTGTAAGAATCCATTATCAGCAAACAATCCAGACTTTTCATGCACAACCTGTTCTCCTAAGACCATGTAATCCGCTGTTTTTCTCAAGTTAACAGCTGATTTAATTTCAGGTAATGTAGCTGCCAGTTCATTAGCTAAAGGGTAGGGGGTATTATCCCATGTTTCCTGAATTTTTTCACTTTTGAACTCCGTTTCAACTCTATAAATATTTGGGTTGAAAGAATCGTAAGAGGTTTCATAGTTGATATAAAGTAACATGAGCATTATTGATACTAATCCAATAGTCAATCCACTGATGTTAATAAGAGAATGAGTGCGGTTACGATACAGCCGTCTGATCGCAACCAGGAAATTGAGTTTTGACATACCTAAATAATTGAGTTTGAGACCTGAGTAAAGAAATCTTATCATCCTGGGACGAAAGAGTTTCAAGACTTCAGTTGTAAATATCCTACGGGCTTGTTTAATGCCTTTTTCCTCCACATTTTCATAAAAGAACTCCAACAAATCTCCTTCAATGTGATACCGCAGATCCCTGCGACAAAACCATCTGAAGAATTGAAGTACTAACCGTGGAGGTTTAGGGTTCAAATCGATGAGAATTTAAGATCAAGGATTACCTGTGGAATGGAATCCCACAATTGATTCCTCATTTCCTTGGTACTCTCAAGTGCGTTCTTACCGGCAACTGTGATCTGGAAATACCTTTTAGGTCTTCCACCGCGTTCGTTAGTTACTTCTCCGTCTTGTGATGATAGATAACCTTTCTTCTGGAGTCTGTCAAGGCAGGACTGCAAAGCGCCAATACTTACCTTTCTATCCATTTTAGTTTCAATCTCCTTTCTAATTGAAACACCATAAGCCTGACCATGTAGAATAGCCACTGCGAGTAATACTACCTCTTCGAATTCACCAATTTGATACTTTCCCATAGTTAATTCCTATTTGAAGTATTGCAATTATAAGGAGTATATAGGTTAATTCCTAATTGAAGTATTGGTAATTTATTTTAAGCTTTCTATTCAGTTCTCAAAACGTTTGCTGGATTTGTGTTTGCTGCTTTTAAAGTCTGGTGACTGATTGTTGCAATAGCAACTAATAGCAGGGTTAGCCCAGCTGTAATACTTATCCACCAAGGCATGTCGATCCGGTAGGAGAAATTTTCCAACCACAGTTGGCCAAGAAAATAGATCAAAGGCCAGGCAATCAAATTGGCTATTAGTATTAGAGCCAGAAACTTTTTGGACAATACGAGTAGTATTTCCATAGATGAGGCACCTAACACTTTACGTATGCCTACTTCCTTGGTCTTAGCCTGAATGGAGAAAGCGACAAGTCCGTATAATCCCATACAAGCCAAAATCATTGCAAGGCCACTAAATAGGTTGGTGAGCTTAGATAATTTTTCTTCCTGAATGTATAGATTTTGTATTCCGTCATTTAAGAAACTGACCTCAAAAGGGCTGGACTCCACTACGCTATGCCAATTCTTTTCCAAAATTCTTAAGGTTTCTGGCAAGTCCCCAGGAGCAACTTTTACAAGCATTAATTCAGTCGTTGTAAATGGCATTACAATAGCCATTGGAGATATTTTGGCATGCAATGAGTTAAAATGAAAATCTCTAACTACCCCAATTACCTTTCTTTCCTGACCTGTGAAATTGAGTTTGGTTCCAATAGGGCTATTTAACTCCATTAGTTCCACTGCAGTTTCATTCAAAATGATAGCTGAAGAATCAGTAACAAAGTCTTTGGAAAAATAACGACCTTCAACTAATTGTATATTTGTTAGGTCCAAGAAATCGTGATCGGTTTGATAATAGGCTAATTGAAACGCTTCATCTTCTGGAGCTCCTGATAGACGTGCAGGCCCTGATGAACTACCACCATCAAAACTATGACTGCTCATTGAGACATGGTTTACTTGAGGGTTTTGTAGGAAGCGGTCTTTTAAAGCATTATAGTATCTGCCCATGTCCTCTCTTAGCACCTTGATTTGGAGAATATTTTCCTTCTCAAATCCTAGATCTTTATTTTGAATGAATTTTATCTGAGATAGGATTAAGAAGCTACCAGCGATCAGCACCACAGAAATTACAAATTGAAAGACCGTCAAGCTATTTCTTAATAGTAGACCCGTCCTCCCGGTTTTCAAATTGCCTTTTAAAGCAACAATTGGACTAAACCCTGAAAGAATAACGGATGGATATAATCCCGAGAGAATGCCAATTATTAAGGAGATTAATCCGAATATCGGAATTAAGTAAAGAAATGATTCAATGTCAGGTAATGTCAGACTTAGTTGTCTTTCAAGATATGGCTGTAAGGCTAAAACAATACAGATTGCAATTACCAGGCTAATGGTGCTAACAACTTGTGACTCTACCAAAAATTGAGTGAATATTCTAGACCTGGCAGCTCCCATTGTCTTTCTTAATCCAATCTCTTTACCACGTCCCAAGGAGAGTGCAGTGGATAAATTAGTGAAGTTGAACCCTGCCATGACCAAAATAAGTATTGCAATAATCATAAGGCTATAAATAGTCGATTTATTGCCTGACCTGATGCATTCACCCACATTAGTAAAATGATTTGATCCCAGATAAATGGATGACAAAGGTTGAAGTTCTGCTTTTACCGAAATATTGGCTCTATTGAAATTCTCTTTATAAAGTTTTACGATTTGTTCATTGATGTTTGCTACATCTGTTTGTGACGATACCAGAGCATAGGTATGAAAGCCTGCCCAACTCCAACTGTTTAAATCCGCCAGATAGCCATCAGGAACTACAAAGGTTTCAAAGGACATAAGCATATCAAATGTGATATGAGAGTTGCCAGGAATAGAATGTAATACACCTGTAACAAGGAGACTTTTATTATTATCAAGAGTAACCGTTTTTCCCATTGGATTATCCTTCCCAAAGTATTTTAACGCCATTTCTTCGGTCATAACCAGGGAATTGGGAGAACTTAGAGCAGTAGCTTTGTTTCCATATTTTAGCTCAAAATCAAAGATTTCAAGAAACGATGAATCAGCGTAAAACACGTTCCCCTGATTGAAAATTCTATCACCAACAGCATAAGTATGATCATCTGCATATCTGAGTCTGGTGACTTTTTCTATACCCGCAATATTACTTCTAATACCGGGAGCTAGAGCAGGAGGAGTTCTTGCCCAAAATATATTGCCTGAGGACCTTTCAAATGTATTAGTAACCCTGTAGATCCTATCGTGCTTGGTATGGAATTGATCAACAGAGAGTTCATTTTTCACAAAAAAGAATATTACCATGAAACTAGCCAGACCAAAAGCCAAGCCCAATGTATTGATAGTAGCATACGCCTTGTTATTCCAAAGCCCTCTAAGGGTAACTAACAGGTAATTTCTGATCATTGCAAGGTTGTTTGATTGAGTTGCTGTGTTTTGGTTCCTGGACAATGTAAACCGATTGATAAATCGAATCACATCAAGCCAATAATGCACATTTGACTTGAAACGTCCTTTTTCTTTATACCGAGCAACATAATTTTCATGTAAGTCTCCAAGAATTGTTTCGGATAGCCGATCATTACAATACCATCTGAAAAACCGGTCAGCCAGTTTCGGGGGAGAGGGAGACTGTTTCATAGTTTTCCAATGACTAATTCAGGAATCAAATCCCATAGTTGGTTTCGAGCTTCTCGGGACTCTTTTAGGGCAGATTTTCCCGTAGCTGTTATACTGAAAAATCGCTTTCTGCGTCCGCCTCTTTCGGCTGTTGCTCCACCAATAGAAGATTGAACAAAACCTTTTTCCTCCAACCGATAAAGTGCTGTATGTACACTACTCATAGTTACCTTACGATTAAGCTTCTCTATGATAGCATTGGTTATAGACAAGCCATACGCTTCATTATTTTGAGCAGCTACCAAAAGAAGAACGATTTCTTCAAACTCTCCAAGGGTGTATTTCATTGTAATTATTATTTACCCAAATGTAAAAGATATGGTTAGAACGATGAAAAAGTACAAAAGGTTATGTTGTGTTACTTTTGTATAGCATTTATTCAGACTATTATGATTTCAACTCAGTCATAATCCGCCGATTGACAACAAGTGAAATCACACCTCCAAGTATGTAGGTAATGGCTAAACCAATAAAGATACCTGCAACTCCAGCAAAGTGCTTCCCAATTAGGATAGAAGGGAGGCCCAATACAAGCATCTGAACCACGATTATCATTGAAGCATGTAAAGGCTTTTGAATCGTATTTAAATTACTGTTGATAATACTTAGTATACCTTGTAAACCAAAACCGGCAGGAACTATCCAAAGAAACAATTGAACTGTCTGGATGACTTCTTCATTCTTATTGAATATTTCAGCAATTGGGTATGATACTAGTGCCAGAATACCCCAGGAAAACAACCCCCAGCCAAATGAAAACCAGCAGCTTACTCGAACAGATTCTTTAACCCGGTCCAATCTGCCCTTTCCCAGATTTTGACCAACAAAAGGACCGATGGATGCGGCTAAAGCAAAAACTATACTGCTGGCCAAAAATTCGATTCTACTTCCAACACCAAATGCAGCAACGGCAAATTCCCCATAGCTAGCCAGAAGCGCAGTAATTATTCCTGTAGCAACTGGAACAACTAACCTTGCCAAACCAGATGGAAGGGCTATAAACAAGATGCTTTTCCAACAACCTATCAAAACCTCCTTAGTAGGTATTTCAAATGTGATAAGCCTTTCTCTTTTGATCAAAATGTAAAAAGAGAGTACCATTGTCAGAGCTCTCGAGATTGCAGTAGCAATTGCTGCCCCTTCAAGACCTAGGGCTGGGAGACCGAGATATCCAAAAATAAGGATAGGGTCCAGGATTGCATTTACTATCACAGCAAAAAGCATAATATATGTAGGAGTTTGTGCGTCTCCAGTTGATCTGATAGCACTATTACCAACAAATGGGACAGAGACAAAAAATAAGGCGAAATACCAGATATGCAGGTATTCAGCAGCCAAAACAGCTGATTCACCCTCGGCTCCTAATAAACGTAATGTAGGAACAACTGTGAATGAACCGATGATAACAAAAATACCTGTAAGTAGGAGTGTCAGAAAAATGCTATCTGAGGTTTCCCTTGCGGCCTTTTTCCTGTCTTCTTTTCCAATGGATTTGGCAATTAAAGCTGTTGCACCAATACCAATTCCCTGTATGATACTGAATATGACCATGATTATCGGGAATGTGAAGGTGAGGGCCGCAAGTTCCGTTTTTCCCAGCTTGCCAACAAAATAAGTATCGACCAAATTGAAAGCCACCATGCTAATGATACCAAGCATCATTGGCAAGGTAAGTTGTATAAGTCTTCTAGGAACACTTCCTTCAGTGAGGTTTTTACTGCTCATAAATCAAGGGCAAAGTAGTTCTTGTAATATAGCTGTTAGCTTCTAATTTAATGCAAACTCATATGTAGAAACATAAGTACTATGTATACCTGGACATATTTTTTGAGAAGACTGATTTCTATATATGACCACTTTTTTCCGCTGAGAATTAAATCTCATTACTCAACAAAAATTGGATTAGATTTAGCTTAACTCTTAGCCCCGGATGCCGGTGTGCCCCAACGTAACAGTAACCCTACTACTGAGATAAAAATAATTACCAATTGAATGTAGCCAATATGGTAGACAGTAATTACGACATTGTTAAACAGTATGACTATATCAAAGTTTTTGTTGGCTAGTTTGTTGTTGAATTTTATTACTCTTACCAAATTGAGAATCCCAACTACAACAAAATAGTGTAAAAATGTACCTAAAGTTATGTTCTTACTGATGACTAAATAACCTCCGCCTATCGTAAACAAAAGCCCATTAAGTAGAAATATCAGTTTGACTATGAGACTTTTTGTTTGTGAATTCATCAGCTATATTCAGGTTCAAGATTTATTACCAACGTTGTGATATTCATCCCACCACAGGAATAAAAAAAGCCCTCAGAAATTATCTGAAGGCTCTTAAGTTCGTCGGGGTGGCAGGATTCGAACTGCCCTCCCTTATATCTTGATTTTCAATATTTTACCAATACAATTTCAGTAGAGGGCACTGAATCGGGCACATACTTTTTGAGCCTTATTACATTAAATATAGTAAAACACAGTGTCATATTGTAGGACCAGATATAATGAAAGAATATCGGTCAAAAATTATTTCTAACTATTAAGAATACTATAACTATCTTTGTCCCTGATCACCGCCCGGTGATCAAAGACAGATGGTTGATGAATAGAAAAGCAAGCTACTTTGGCTTGCTTTTTTTATTTCTGAGCAATTTGAATCCAGTTATATCGGATCTAGTGTTATATATTGGTCATATTCATCAGTCAAATCCATTCAAATTTGGATATAATAAATTAGGATCATACTTTTGAAGTCCTCCAGCTATCTCGATTTATATTCATTACCAATATTATTCAGACCATGAAAATCACACCGAAAACCTTTTTTGCTTTAGCAATGCTATTGGCATCATTAAAGTTATTTAGTCAATCCCCTCAACCAGGAGACATTGTTATTTCAGAAATAATGTACAAAAACTATGGACAGGGTTATGTTGAACTCTATAATACTACAAACACTTCGTTCACTTTTGATGCTAACATTGTGGCAGGAACAAGTTCAAATTATGTCTTAAATTTAGGTACTATCACGATTCCAGGAAAATCATTTTTTGTTGCTTCAAGAGGCTTAAGTATTCAAACTGATGCTACAGCTACTTCTAATAATTTTATGGAAAGAGGGCTAGACTATGAAAGTTTTGTCCTTAATGATGATTCATCAAGTCCGTGGATACAGTTGTCAAAAGCTGAATCTTTTGGAATGACTGGAACAACGTCAAACCAGGGAAAATCTTTAGAGTTGATTAATGTTAAATCATACTCTGGTTCCCAACCGGGTGAGTTTACCGGTACTGATTATCAGTTCTCTACTCTTGCATGGGCAGAAGGAGATGGTTCACCATATTCACTAGGTAGTACAACTGATCCTCTAACAACAATAAGTATTAATCCGACAAGTTTACAAGTAAGTGAAAGCGCCTTTACTACGTCATTGACATTACAAATTTTGGATCCTGACCTGAATAATGACATGACAGTAGATCTTTCATTAACTTCAGGAGATTCAAGTCAAATTGGAAACTTTGAGTCTACGATTCTTCAAATCCCGGCTGGATCAACTTCATTTACTTATGATTTGCATTTCTTCGATAACAACTTTGTAAACGAAGATAGAAATTTCATTTTCGAAATATCAAATCCGACTGGTGGGTATGGTACTTCAATTACTCAAGACAAATTCTATTTAACAATAACTGACGATGACCTTAATTATGTTGGGTTCAACGATGGTTGGCTGTCACCAAATGGTACCCAACAAGGTATATACATTGATACAGTAACAACAAAAGTTGGAATAGGTACTTCAATAATGCCAGGTCAGTATTTACTATTCGTTAAACAAGGCATTAGAGCAGAAAGGTTGCGCGTAGATGTAGCTGATGACAATGGTTGGGCAGACTATGTTTTTGAAAAAGGTTATGACCTGATGAGTTTAAGCGATTTGAAAGCATTTGTGAAAAGAGAGAAGCACTTACCTGAAATTCCAACTACTAAGGACGTAAATCAAGATGGAATAGATGTTGCCGAAATGAATGCATTGCTCTTGAAAAAAATTGAAGAGTTAACATTGTATTTAATACAACAAGATAGTGAGATAAAGGACCTTAAGAAACAGGTGCAAAAGCTTAAAAAATAGATTCAACCAACTGAAAGTCTTTAGTTTATGAAAAGTATTCTAAGTTATTGCATGATATGCTGCCTTATATTGTCAGCATCACTAGATTCTTCGTTTGCACAATCAAACGATAACGCTCAAAACAACCCTGGTACTACCTCTTCGAATTTTACTTCCGTATCAAACTATTTAAACATTTCCAGTGGAAAGGTTAGCTATAGTGTTCCCATTAGTGATAAGTTTGGAATTGGATTATCCTATTCCACAAATGCTGTGGCTGGGGTGGACGAACCTAATAGTACAGTTAGTACGGGACTAGTAGGAATTGGATGGTCCTTTAATATACCTAAGATAGTTGTTGACCATAAAAATACAGGTACTAGGATAGATGATGAATTCTATCTAGTTGAAGCTGGAGGTCTTAATCAATTATATTGTATCGATAAGACTGCAGAGTATAATGAATTCGTTGGGAGTGGTGTTTCTAACACAAGGATATACTACTATTTTCAAGATGAAAGGTGGGATCTCATAAGAGATGATGGAACAATATATTCATATGGTGGGAAAAGTAATGAATGCAATTCCATCGTAAATTGGATTAAGTGGGGAAATTGGATGGGAGATAGTCCAGTAGTTGAGGATCAAAATGGTAATATAGTTCAAGAGCACCTAGCAATTTCTTGGTATTTAAGTGAAGTGAAAAGTGTATTTAATAACACTGTTGAATATCGGTATAAGCAAGATCTCGAACAGGTGTGTAATTCTAATTCCTCAGATCCGAGGTACTCTTGTAATGATGCCCTCTCGTACACAAAAGGTATATACTTATCTGAAATTCTTAATGAGGGAGAAAGAATGTTGTTCAATTATTCTATGAAGGATACAATTGAATATTTCGATAGAAATACCAGCCAACCTGAACCGGATGCTTATCAAGAATGGATCTTAAAAGAGTATTTAGAGTCAATTGAGACTTACAATAAGCATGATAACCTAATAGGCAGACAGCAATTTTTGTATGACTCATTAAATGAAACTGGATATAGGAAGAGAATTTTGACAGGTATTCAAAATATTGACCACAATGGAGACCAAGATTATCCAATGACTTTTGAATACTATAATAGTGGAGGAAAAAAAGGTTACTTAGAAAAAATCAAATACCCTACAGGGAAAACTGTTTCATATGAGTATGATTCAATCGAAATAGCAGTAAATGAATCCCAAATATCAACAATTCTATCCTCTCCGGGTGAATTTTACTCACAGCCATTATATAAAATATTCGATAATTACATGATTGTTTCTTGGAGAAATGTTCATGTAAGCAGTACAAATGATGTAATTGTAGATTTATATGAATGGGACTCAAAATGGAATAAACTTGGGAGCATTACATCATTTGACAATGTTTTGTCTAATGGTAATAGTGATCAGATAGTTTATGAGGATTTTAAGATCTTAACGCAAGATGGTTTTTTCGGAATTTTACATCGTGAAAATTTAAAAGTTTTCGCTAAGAACCATAACCAAACGTCAAGTTGGGATTTAGTAGTAAATAAAACCTTACCATGGGGTTACAAGCAAGGCCCATATGAATTAATGGCAGGTGACAAATACATTGCTGTTGGAGATAAAGATGGTGATGTTTATATCTACACTGAAGGAAGATGGCAAGAGGAGTATATATCGAGTCCTGAGAATTCGGATGATTATTATTTTGATTATCAACATAACTTTTTTGTTAGTAATTCTGAGAATCAATTGTTTAACTTTTATCTCATTGATGAGGCTAAGCATTGGTCTGTACAAACTAAGGAGTTAGATGTTGACGGTCAACCAATATGTACTTCTAACGGGTGTTATTACACACAGCATAATACTGGTAACCAACTTTTGATGAAATGGAATGAGTCATTTGATTTAGACTCCTTAAAAGTTTGCACAGTTCCGAATAATCCATCAGGAACGGCTCTAACTGCTGTTCGGGGTATTAACAACCTTATTACTTTGGAAGAAACACAAATTCAAATTCAACCATATGCTGTTGGAGCACTTGTTGATTATTATGATACAACATATGTCTGGAATTGGGACTCTAGCTACAAACATTGGCTAGATCATAAACCCAAAAGATTTTACCGGAGGGTTGTTAAGAAGGGAGAGGAGCCTGGTTGGACTGAAGAGGTTATAACTAAGCACCAAAGAGTAATAACAGTTACTAGATATTCTCAAAATCAACAAACTGCTTATAAATATGTGTCTTTTGACGCCAATACACAGTCTTGGACAGAAATTCATTTACAAGGAAGCGATATTGAGCCTATTAACGATGAAACACTTAATATCGGAACAAATGAAACCTTTATTGCTAACTCTAAAGTCTATTACTTCACTGGTAATGATGATATATCAGTCATAGGAGATCTTTGGGATATTTTACAGGATGAGGCAATTGCAGCAGGTATAAATTCTTTCACAGACTTTCAATTTGATACTAAGACTTCTTACGCGGGAGATGGCTATTATGTACTATATTCTTCATTTACTGAGACGTCCTATGTACTATTTGTTGATAAGGAGGGGTTGAAAAAGAAAGTGTCTCTACCAGGTGTCAAAACTGCATGGAATGGAACAAGCGGGGGATATTTTTTGGCGCATTCCTCGAACCAGTCTTTGTCTGATGCTACTAGTCTGTTGATTTATGATATCAATGATTACGATATAAAAGCAAGTATTCTGGATTGTCCAGTGAAACGAATTACATACAATGATGGATTTCAGGAGCAACATACTAGATTTGATTATGATATAAATAATCCAATTCTGACAGGGTCTCCGCAATATAGCAGAGTCACTGTTTCCAATGAAGGAGCATCCCCTGATGGAGCTACGAGATATGGAAGCACTGAATATCAATTCTACAATGGTAATAATAAGTATTCATTCCCTTATCAGGTTAATCAACTTAATGGGGGTGATGCTGCGAACCTTCCAATTTTTAAAGGTACTCCCATTAGAACTATAGTCAGAAATAATATGGGTGATACTGTCAGCCTTTCAGAAACTTCTTATAAAACCTTTAAGCGTGAATATTTTTGTAATGGAGGAATGAAGATCGGAGAAGGTATTGCAACTAAACCTGTAGCAGAAGTTATTTTTGAAAATGGTATCTGGAGCAAGACTTACTCCAATTATTTAGATGATACTCGGTTGTCTGAAACAATATCATTTAGTACAAGTGCAGAAGGTGATTCATTACTGTATAAAGTATCATATATATATTCTGACAGTATTTATAGTGGTATGTACGACCTAAATATTACTAGTACACCTATTCAAACTACAACTGCTGTTTACTATCCTGTTTTAGATAGTACTGTAATAACCGACATACAAGCTACCAAGTGGAAAGACTGGGGTTCAAATATGTGGGCTCCATATGAGAAATGGACATGGCTGGGGAATCATGACGAAAGTACATTTTCTTCATGGGGCCAATTTGAGGAACCTTCAGGGTTATGGCAACAAGATTATCATGTGGATGCAGTAGATAGTAAAGGTCAGATATTGCAATCAACAAGCAATTCAGGTGTAGTTACCTCTAAAGTATATAAAGATAACATGGAAGTTGCATCCTATTTAAATGCTAGTTTGGAGGATGTGTTTTTCGATAACTTCGACCATCTGGATGGAAACGACATTGATTCAACTTGGATTCATAGTAATCACATCTCAATCACATCGGAAGGGAAATTAATTTTGAGTTCAATGGGCAATTCTAATTTTTGTACAATTCCATATGATGCATCTTCCAATTTCATTATGGAATTTGAGGGTAGATTGGAAAAAGGAAATAGTGGGAGTTCTTGGGGTGGAGTTCAAATTTTGAAAGAGAATAGTCTTGATAACTATGCCCAGTCTGGATATACGCTAAGGTATTATCCGGATGGAAACATTGATATTTATTCAGCCATTGATGGTGTGGTGGCATCTACATCAACTGAATTGGAATTTGAGGATTGGCATCATTTCATAATTTCGTTCTCAGACAATACTTTGCAATTATTCATCGATGGCCAGAAATACTTGGCTTGCAATTCAAATTCCTCGTTGGGCTTATTGGCTGGATTCACAGGAAATGATATTGATTTATATTTAGATAATGTTAATATCTACCCAAGTCAGGCAGTTTCCATGTCAATTGGCTACCACCCGAAATATGGAATGATGACCTCACAGACGAAAGCCAATGGTGTGACTGAATATTATCTTTATGACAATGAACTTGATCCAATTGGACAATTAAATAGCTCCAGAAAGCCAAATAACACATATTATTATAGTGCATCCGTTGACTATAACAATGGTGTGTTTCTAAGCTCTAGTCCGGATAAGTCTATCTCAACTGAGATAATGGGTTCTGAGGGGTTTTTTGATGATTTTTCCTTCAATAGACCTCAATGGAGTAACTTAAATGCAGGTAGCTGTAATAATTGGAGTATAGAAGATGGGGGCTTGCAATTTCATAGAAATACCAGTCAATGTGCTTCTAATGAACTTAAGAATTATAAATCGAAAATCAATATTCAAGATCGTGTTGCAATTAGATTTGATGTTAGAGCCAACTTGAGCTCAGTAAACCCTATTCTTGGAATTGCTATAGGAGACGCTAACTGGGATGGAGAAAATTTAGGATCAGGATATGATTTGAAACTTAATTTGCAAGTTGAAGATAGTTGGGTAAACTATCTTTTGGTAGCGAACTACGAAACTGATAGCTACAACCTATTTAAGAACGGGCAAATCATATCAGAGAAATTGCCCTTAGATTTTTTAGGTGAAGAGTTTTTCCAAGTCACTTTTTATGATGAAACTTCGGGTGACAACTCTAGCTTTACAGTTGACAATTTCTTTGTCTACGACAACTTCATTTCGGAAGCGGTGTATCTCGATACGGAAGGAAAAACTAGGCAAGTTCAGAAAGAAGATGGCGGAGGAGATGTTATAGTGGGTCAACCAATTTATGACGAACTTGGAAGAGATGTAATCACAACAAGACCTACAAAATTTGAAGGAATTGATAATCAGTGTTATTTATGCTACAAACCCAATTTTGCAATATATGATTGGACAAATCATTCTCTTTCTGGTGAAATAGTTACTCAGAATCCTCTTGATAGTGGTTATTCATATACTCGTAAAGTATTTGATAATTCACCTCAATCTCAAATCATTGAAGAATCAATAAGATTTGGTAAACAAAATCGAATTGGTAGCGAGTTTTCTACTAAGTACAAAGTTGGTGCGGTTTCAGAATTTCCTGAATTAATAAACGAATTTGGGTCTAACAATTATCTTGCTACCTCGGTAACCTTGTTAGACTCACTTACCAAATTTCAAGTTTCTGATTTAAAAGGAAACGTTATAATGACCAAGATGGGTAAAGTGTCTACTGGTAGTTTATTTGCATCAGCAAACCCTTCAGATCAATATCTTACGACTACATATAAATATGATGTTAAAGGAAATTTGATCGAAGAGGTTCCTCCATCATATCATTCATCAACAGTTTCCCAACAAGTGAACAAAAATGAGTTAATCACCACCAATCGGTTTGATCACGAAGGGAATTTGTGTGGTTCTAAAAGTTGTGATAGTGGAACATTGACAAATATTTTTGACTCATCAGGGAAACTGCGGTTTGTTTTAGATGATGCAGGATTGGTCGGTGAAGATTTCTTTGAATTAGGTGTTTGCAAACAACAGTATATTTCCTATTATAAATACGATACATTTGGGAACACCGTTGAAACGGGTTTTTATCCTCATACATGGGACGAAGAATTCCTTAGGGTCCAGGCTGAAATACCAGACTGGCCTAATTCATCTAACTTGAACGTAACTTTACTCCAAAACTTTGATGGTGATGATATTGTGGGTTTTGAAAGTTTGCAGTCAGCAGTGACATCTGAAATAAGCTTTACAGGAGACCACAGCTTAAAGGTAATTGACCAGTCCTTGGAGTTCTATTTGCCAATAAACATTGAATCTAGTATAGAATTATCTTCTATGGTTGCTGGTACCGGATCAGGTACTATTGAAATATATTACCTTACCTCAGATTCATCATTCATAAATAATTATGAAATCAAGTCGATTGATGCTGGCAATGGATGGAGTGAAATTGCATTTGATCCATTAATTGCCTCTAATAATGGTGTTTTGAGAGTAGTTCTTAAGAGCATATCCGGGCCTGTTTATTTTGATGAAATTCGAGTAGACTACAACACTTTGTACCCTCTTGAAACTTGGTATCAGCGCCATTCATATTATGGGCTTGACGGTAATTATTATGAAAGGGGATTATTAAAAGAAACGATTACCAATAATGGTTTTGGTGATGAGGAAGACTTAACTATTTCGAAATTTAGATATGATGATCGAGGAAATGTGATTGCAAAGTCTCAAAAAATTGGAAGTGAGCAAATAAACTTTACCACCATACATTACGAGTACAATAACTCAAATATGTTAACCAGAACATATATAACCGATGATGCCAATTGGAATGAATTATATTACTTGGATCAGGACAGTAGCGTTCTGACACAAGAAACTGTTCAATATGTGGCAGATAAAGCCATCATTGCTACGGATGGTTTCGAAATCACTTCAGGAGCAACAGTGGACTTGATTCCAGATGGTAATGGAGAACCGGTTCCATTAGAGTATTTACCAAATATTACATACCATTATGATGATGTTGGAAGGTTAACAAGCATCGGTAATGATAGTATTCAGAACTATTATGTCACTTATACATATGATAAACATGGTAATATCAGTACTGAGAGTTTAAATCAATCTACAATTCAGTCAGATTTTCAATATGATCATTTGGGAAGGTTGAATCATATCTACTATCATAATTATTTCAGTGAGGATATTAGCTACAACTCCCGCGAACTAATAAGTAGTACCAGTTACGTTATTAACCAAGCTTTGGCTTCAAAAACACCATATTCGAGCGATGAAAATTTTAGGCATGAGTACGTTTATGATGAAATAGGACGTTTAATTAGCGTTTGGTCAGACTTAGGTATTGAATATCAGTTGCAAGCAGATTATGATGCTAATGGAAATTTTGTGAGTAGCTCTTCTAACAATGTACCAAAGTCATTCAAATACTACCCAGGCACGAACAGAGTTCAAAATGTCTCTGGTGATAACTCAAATACATTTGAATATGATTCCAAAGGTAATATTGTTAATAACTATGTTAAGGGTTTGAGTATTTCTTATAATAAGACAACTAATTTGACTACTCAACTCAAAACAGATTCATTGGATGTTAGGTTTAAATATGGTTCCAATAAGACCAAGGTTTTAAGAAAATCGTCGGATGGCGGAAGAACTAGTTATTTAAATGATTTGGACGGATCAACGCTCTTGGAGAAATATAATAGTTGGTCTCAGAAACACTCAAAATTTGTAGTAACTGGTCCGAATGGTATTGTTGCAATTGTTATTGATGGGAACCCATTTTTCTATTTAAGAGATCATTTAGGCTCGCCATTAGCAATTGTGGATTCAAATGGTGAACCTGTTCTAATAATGTACTATGGTCCTCATGGACACACTAATGAAAAATATATTGTAGCTGATGCATCATCAAATTTCAGTGCACAATATTCAGGTAAAGAAAATGAGAAATTTCTGGGGCTATATAATTATGGTTCTAGGATGTATGACCCAGATATAGGCTTGTTCTATTCCGTAGATCCGCAAGGGCAGTTTGATTCTCCATACATGGCAATGGGAGGAAATCCGATAATAATGGTTGATCCAGATGGGGAATTTGCAGTACTGTTAGGTCTTGGGATTGGGTTGGTAACAGGCTATTTTGGAGGGAAAGCAGCAGGTTTAAAAGGTATAAATCTTTTGGGTTACGTTCTAGCAAGTGGGATAATTGGAGGATTGTCAGGGTATGTCGGAAAATATGTTGGAGTAAAATTACTGGCTAAATCCATTAGCGGAATTTATGTTGGTGCAGCTGCAGGTTCCTCCGCTGGATTTGTCGGCGGATCTCTGGGAGCTGCCTTGAATGGAAAAAACCCACTTGAAGGTGCCTTGAATGGAGCTATCTCAGGTGCAGTTGGTGGGGTTGTAGGTACTAAAATATCTGGCGCCTTTGGTGCCTTCATGGGTGGCGCTTCAGCTTCAAGTACTAGTGCCTTAATTAGTGGAGCTGAAACAGAAGATGTTTTGCTGGCTGGCTTAACTGGAGGTGCGTTTAGTTTAGCTACATATAGTGCAGTTGCAAAGATTCGAGGAAACAATCGGATGCAGAATGTAGCTTTTGATAATATGAGCATGAAGGAAAAACTTCAAGCTAGTAAAGCCATTCAACGTCAAATAGTAACCGGAAAGGAACACGGATTCGTTAAATTTAAAGATGATAATTTTGTGACTTCTTTGCAAAAGAGTAAAGGTGAAGCACACTATAAATGGGTTCCTAAAATGGATAAATTGACAGGTAAAATAGATCCATATCGACAGTTCACCCATAGAACATATGATATGATTGATATGCAGTGGCTACATAAGATGAGTTTTGTATTCTATGACCTTCACACCCATAATACCTCAGGAGTAGGTAAATTTTCACTTCACAAAGGTGATTTACAAAGCTATAGGTTTTGGAAAACACCTCATAATTTTATGATTAATCGGGATAATATTCATTACATGGAGTATGTGTTTGGTAAAGTGCATAACAAGTATATGAAGGTTTACGATATACAAAAGTATTTAATCAGATCACCGTTAGGATTTTAAATGATTATCCATGATACATCGATCAATATTTGTGTTTTTTAGTTTGTCGTGTTTGTTCAACGTTTGTGTTGGGCAGAAAAAGACCAATCGCCCTCATAACCTTGAAGAGGCTTTGATTAATTTAGAGTCTCTAGTTGATTCTACTTCAAGGGTTGAGTTTATGTCATTAAGTGAGGATGACTTTATAGGTAGCCAGCATTTTATTCTTGGAAGATGGATTAGAAATGAATGGCTTTCTAAAAGAAAGAATAATCACTTGATTGAATATTTTGATAGTTTGGGGATTTCCGCTTTAGAGGATATGTCCGGTATTATTTTGTCCTCGTTTCATCGCAACATAAACAATGAACCAATCGATTTGGCAAGTCAATTGATAGAATTGGATAGCGTTAGAAAAATGGAGTTATCAAGAGAAGAATTGGCTAATTCAAGACTTAAAGCGGAGCTAGAGGCTATAAAGATTGGAGATATAATTGAAATAAGCTTTTTAGTGGATAAACAGAAAGTGAAAAAGCCTGGTGTTTATCATCATCCAATTGGCGATATTCCAAGTGACTTAGAGGAGCTAATTATTGTTGGTGCAGTGGAAAGGAAAGAAATTCAAATTCTTGAAAACTATATTAATAATTACATTATTGAAGTCAAAATTCAAGATCTCGGTGGTTATGAATGTCTATGGATAGGTTTGGATGGTAAATCAAAAGTTGGTGATACTTTTACTTACAATATTATCAATGAACATTATCAAATTAGGTGATTATTAACTGCCATAAGACAAAAGGTTAGTTTTGATTTAAATAGAGCAAAGAAGTAAAGGGACCAGTCTCAAATCGAAATAGGTCTCTTTAATTTTCCAATTTCTTATCATTACTTTTTTCCACTATACATATGGTAACACTTATTTTTGTTGGTCTTCTACATTTCTCCTGCACTCAGCCCCAGGATTGTAACTATGAAAAACATTTGGGAGAATTCGATTCTCTTCATCATAAGCAGCCTTTCGTGCCGAATGATAACCTTAATACTTATAAAAGAATACAAGACATATTTTTGACATTTTACAAAAAGACTTCGAATAACTACAGGTCACGAATTGAAAATGATTCGTCAATTGTTATTCACTATTTCAAAAATCTAAATGTCAAGTCATCAGTTTCTATCGACTTTAAGAATAAGATCTCTTACAACTATATCTATGATGCGCGTGACTCTTTAAGTGTTTGTTCACTAGAGTACAATGATATCTTTGGATCTTTTCAGGATTTAATATCCACGAAAAGTCATATTGTTGATCCCCTGTTTGCAGCAAAAAATAATCATGAGGGAATGAATGTTTTATTGGTCGAAGTAATAAGATATAGAAGAGTATATACATACATAATTGATTTAAAAGGTTTACCAAGAGAGTACTATGTTGAAGGTTCATTTGAAATCAAGCCAGATTCTAGATGGGGTTATTTACTCTCAACCTTAAAATGACATTTAGAATCAAGAAAAAAGATTTGAGAAGCCACTGTAAGATTTTATGCAAAATCTATGTGAGAATCAGCCTAGTATTTATTTCTCTTCTCATGATAGATTCAACGGCATGGTCTCAAAAAAGAAGGATTGAAACAATCCCAAAAGATTTAAGTGAAGCAATTGAAAAACTACATTCACTTTACACTGATCATGATAAGGCTCAAATAAGAAGACTAACAGAAGATGATTATTGGGCGCTAGAATACAACAGGTTAGGATTACATATAAGAAATGAATGGGGTTTGTGGCAATCCAAAGGAGGCCTCTACAAGTACTTCGATTCACTGGGTGTATCAGAACCAGACTACATATCGAGTTTAGTGTTAATTTCTTTTTATAGGTCCCTAACTGGGAACTCAATTGACATCCAAAGTCAAATTGAAGAATTAAATAAATCCAATGAATCAAGTATACGAGAGGAACAAATTTATTATGATTCGATTTATAGTATTTGGGAGAGTATTATGATTATGGATACGGTCCATATAAAGTATAGGTTAGTACCTAAAAAGAAAAAAACACTAGTTTACCCAATGTCCAATAGTGACGAACTTGATCATTATGAGGTATGTGTTATGAAAGCTATTGTGACCCGAAAATTCCTTGAAAAGCTTTTAGATCGTCCCTCATTGGAATTGCGGATTTTAGATATGTGTTCGTTTGAAAAGCTATGGTTTTGGTACCCATTTAACAAAACTATAATTGGAGACCAGATAGAATATTCCTTATACGATCAAGGATTAATAAGATAATATATGCTTGAGACAGTATTAAATGAAAAGTTAATAGCAGTGGTACTTATTTTCATCTCTACTATATCAGCAAAAAGCCAGGCTTTTGAGTGTGTTGAAGCCAATAATAATTTGATTAATGTTTGGCAATCTAAAAAAAGTAGTTTTGAGTTTATAGATAGTCTTACAACTGCTGATTGTGGATTATTAGAAGCTTTTTATTCTCAACAGAACTTAGATTCGATCTCCAGATCAATTTATAAGTTCGATGTTGCACTTAGTTGTGGATTCATGGAAGTCTTAGAGCCAAATTTGCCAACAGGAGTTAATGTAGACCTGAGAATATTTCAATTCTTTGATGATGAAAGAATTAGAATGTATTCATTCTATAAAACTGATTCTATGGTTCATAGAGTTTAACACAATTGAATTTGTCAGATTTGCAAGTGTGTCAACAAGAAGCAACAATTGTGAATTCAGAAAATGAGTTTATGTTACGAAGAATAAAAGAACTATCCATTGAATCAGGAGTATTCAATCAGCCGTTGGCTGGTTCAAAACATGATGGAGGAGGTATATATGCTATCGCAACTCAAGATGGTGAAAATGCAGTTTATCTGTTTAGCACGAATCTTGCGGAAGTAAGTAGAACACTAAACAGTCATGTAAATACATTGACGCGCTAATTGTTATCAAGATTTAGATTCATTTAAAGCCCTGCTTCAATTCAGAAGCAGGGCTTTTTTAATGCACATTCACATTTTTCTTAATACATTTTAACAACCCACATCCAATAAAACCGGATTTTATTATAATATATCATACCGTTTCATGTAATTTTAGTCCGGAAACATTAGAGTAACATTAATCACTGTTCGCGATTGACACAACCATTTTCTGAGCTTCTTGAAGGTTTGGAACAGAAGCTTATTGATATTAACCAGTCCAACAAGTCTAGAATAGACACCTGTACATATAGTATTCAAGCCTGTCAATACTTCTTGGCCAAGCTCAGAAAACACTATGATGCTATCACATTTGAAACCCTCGAGGATGAAATTGGCTTCTTCAAGAAGATAAAACCAAAAATTCATTCAGAGTTATTGTATCAAATAGAAGTCTTTGAATACTACCGCACTCTACCAAAGGGAAGTGATGACGCTAAGAAATTACACATCAATAGTCAGCTTGATAAAGCAGCCAAATACCTATCAAATCATTGTGATTTACACAGCTATATGACCCTTGGTTATAAACACTTGGATCTGATCTATTTTGTCAGGCAAGATTTTGAACCACTAGTTCATGGAAGACTGGAGCCACCTTCAGACCAGAACTTCTCTTCACCAGCAGATGTCACAGTCTCAAAACTATTAGCAAGAGATAAATTCATTGGATTTCTCAGAAGTGAACTGCATAACATCGAGAATACCAACTTTGTACCAACTTGGAATTCGGAGGATAAGTTAAAGTGGGATAAATCTAAAACAGACCTGGTTGAATTAATATATAGCCTCCACAGCTCAGGAGCGGTCCCAGGGGAACTAAAAGAGGTATTTCAAACAGTAGAAAAACTATTTGATATCAAACTTGGTAATTATTACCGCACCTACACCGATATCAAACTAAAAAAGAACCCAACCAAATTCATAGATGATCTGAAAATCAGTTTGTTAGAAAAAATCAAAAAAGAAAACCAATAAAATTAATACCAACTTGGGGTCACCTTGTGAATAATTAATTCCAATTGTCATCAGCTTTGAACATCGATAATTAAACAATAACAAATGATGACAGCAACTATTATTACATCAGACGATTTGAGAGATTTCAAAGAAGAATTACTAGATGAAATCAAAACCATTCTTACAGAACATCAACCAGAAACTAAGAAGTGGTTAAGATCCGCAGAGGTAAGAAAACTATTGAATCTCTCACCAGGTACACTACAGAATCTTAGAGTAAACGGAACCCTCCCATTCACAAAAATAGGAGGGGTTATTTATTACGATTATCAGGATATTGTAGAAACTCTGGAATCAAATAAGATCAATTAGAGTGGACCAGGCAAATTCACCCTTTGAGGAGGGAGTCCGTAGGGCAGGAGGAGTAAACTACATCCGCCACATGAATGCCTGGTACGAAAAAGTCTTTGAAGACCAGCGACTGAAAAGTACACATGTAGCACTATATGTAGCGCTCTTTCAGTGCTGGAATCTTCATAGATTCAACAACCCCTTTTCAATATTCAGAACAGAGGTTATGCAGATGTCCAAAATAGGGTCAGCCAATACATATACCAAATGCATCAAAGAGCTAGATGCTTGGGATTACATTCAATATTTGCCAAGTAAGAATCCACTAGCAGGAAGTAAAATACACATGTACAATTTTGATAATAGTACTGATAATACTAGTGATAATAGTTCTGTAACAGTCGTGCGACCATATATAAAACATAATAAACAGACTAAACAATTAAACAAAGACCATCAATTGAAAAAAAATTATGAAGAGCCACTCTAAAAAAAATGTACAAGCGGACCTGGCGAAATATACACAATCCAATTCCTCCCTACAGGTGGGTACAAAGGTGTTTCGCTCCCCAATGTTTGACTTCTACGAATGTCTCAGATTCCTGGAGTCAACAGGTAAAAAAATCTATGGTTCCCACTTCAAGGTATTACAAGAAGACCATGAAATAATTTTCAAGTTATTCGTCTATTTCTTCAAGGATCAAGAGAACGCTAAAACTTTAGATATTAATCTAAGGAAAGGAATATTACTGATGGGGCCAGTTGGATGTGGCAAAACATCTCTCATGAACATCATGAAATACATCAAACCTCCACATGAGCAGCATATCATGATTGCAACTAGAAAAATTTCTTACCAGTTTAGTCAACAAGGATATGAAATAATCCAGAAGTACAGTGACAAATCTTTCATTTACAAACCCCAAGGATGGATACCAAAAACATACTGCTTTGATGATCTAGGAGTAGAAAATAACCTGAAGTACTTTGGAAATGACTGTAATGTAATGCAAGAGATCCTCCTCTCCAGATACGACACATTCATTACACAAAAGATGCTAACACATATAACAACAAATCTGGATAGCAATGATCTTGAAAAATTCTACGGCTTAAGAGTAAGAAGCAGACTTAGAGAAATGTGTAATACGATTAGTTTTGCAAACAAGTCTGATAAGAGAATTTAATGACAAAGACTCAATCCCAACTCAGATACATAATTTGAGATCACCAACAAAAATCTTCAGCCCCATTGCACATAACCGATTTTGATGGTTTAAAGAATTATCTTTGAATTATGAATCAATTACAAAACACTCAAAGAATAATAAATGAGATGCTTCCGGTGCATCTTTATTTATTACCAGGTTCAGAAGATTTTAATATCTCCTGGAATGATTACAGGTACAACATCATTTATGATTGTTGGTTAAAGTTTGAAACTTTTGTGGGAAAATCGTCTTATGATCTTAAGGAAACAGAAATGCTTAGACTGCACAAGCTGAGTTGCCAGCTTTGGGAAATCATAGTGCCAGATTCTAAATACGTTCATTTAACGAGAGAGGCATGGGAATTGACTGACGAAATAAACAAGCTTCTCGCATCGATGATTTTCTTTAAGGAACAACTGCAAGAATAACTAACCACCCCCAACCCTCAAGTCACCTTTTATAACGTTTGCCATACAACCACAATCCTCCAATCCAAATCAAAATAAAAGCTAAAATTTCATACCAGGCCATCTATTAAATATAAGGATTTCTAGTCAGTTTCTTTCCTAATTTATTCTTATTTCAGGGTCCTGTTTTTGCCGTATATTAACTGATAGATCAGGCCTAATTGCGAGATAAACACTCAATTCCAACCGTTATACGCATACTTTTGACATCAACTTCATTTATTATAATTTTTGCGGGATAACTAATTATTAAAATCTCAAAAAATTATGCTCATGAAAAAGTCAATATTATTAATCCTTTTTGCCATGGTATTTTCATTCATTATCACATCTTGCTCTACCCAGGATGATGTAATATCAGAAATGGAACAAACAGAATTAGAGTCACCTGCAACAGATGGCGACGATAACGATGAAGTACCTCCAGGATCAAGTGGCAGTTAATTTATTTTAAAGCTAAATGGTGAAAAAGGCAGGTAATCTTGCCTTTTTTTTTATCTTAGCTCACATGAGAAAGTTAATACTGTGGGTCGGTGCTTGTCTTTTCTCATATTACGCATATTCAGGCATTGAAGAAGACATCCAATCCAATTTCGATCAAGCATACAGTTTTTTCGCAACCCAACAATGGGATAGCTCACTACTGATCGCCGAGAAAACATATCAATTAGCTAAGGACAAAAATAATTCTTGGGGAAAAGCCAACTCCCTTTTTATAAAAGGGTGGTCACTCTATAAACAAAACGATCTCTCTCAGGCTCTCGTTCACTATTTGGAAGCTCTTAGAGTGATGCAAACCGAAATGGATCCAAATGACCATTCATTTGATAGGGCTTCAATTCACCATAATATAGGGCTGGTCTACACTTACTTCAGTAACTATGATGAAGCAATAAAATTCTACAATGAAGGTCTGGTTATTGCAGAAGAATATGATCATCAGAAGCTGGTTGCAAACTTCATTTACAACCTGGGCAATGTTTATAAATACAAAGGAGATCTAGCTATGTCCGCTGACTATTTCCTAAAAGCCAAGCTTAAGGCATTTAACTCTCAAGACAAGCTTAAATATTTCAAAACAATCAACCAATTAGGTTTAATTAACAAAGACCTTGAAAGATATGATTCAGCTCGCGTTCTTTACCAGAAAGCGATATTAGTTGCAAAAGACCTGAAGAAGCCTGAAAAGCAGTTAGCAAAAGTCTATCACAATATTGCCAATACATATCTATTGCAAGGTAACTATGACTTAGCTGCTAAAAATTTCGAAGAAGCTCTGAAGCACAAGCAGCTTTTCATAACACTTAACGATTACAGTGAGATGTTGGTAAATATCCAGTCGTATAATGAATCATTGAAATACGCTGAGTTGGCCAAAGAGCTTTATCCGGACCAGAAACTTTCAGGAGAGTCAGCGGTAGTTTATAGTACTCTTAGCAAGGCAAATTACGCATTAGGAAATACAGATGGAGGATTGAAATACCTGGAAACTTATATGTCTGAAATTGATAGGTACCTTGATGAGAGAGAGTACTCAAAGAAATTGGCAGATAGCTATCAGATCGACCTCCTCACGAAACAATACTTTTTAACTCTCGAGCAACAAAAGAAAGAGGCAAAGATTGCCAGTCTTTCCTGGTTCGTAGGATTAATCATCGTAGGGTTCTTATTGGTATTTGCTATCCAAAGATACATTGTACACCACCGAAAAGTACAAGCAACAAACGCCATTCGTGATGTAATCATGAAGTCTAACTTGCTGAGAGAAAGTCTATGAAATCTAAACTAAAATGAAATAGGCCTCAAATTGAAGCCTATTCAATGCTTTGGCTCATAACCTCTTGTAAAAATATTATCTCCATATCGTTTTCCAGTTTTAAAATTTTGAATTTTGTTTTAAAATTAACTTGTATACTTACAAGTAATCCAATAACTAGTATTGGAACCCTTCTAACAATCAGATTAAGTAACTTGAATCTGGAAGCCTTATTATTTTTATCTTCATTATCACTTAAATGAAGGAGAGAATCGAACTCCCTAGAGCCAATAAGATCTTAAAATTTCTCTATTAGATACGATTTAATAGTTTTAATGTTGATCCTTTTAATTTACGTTTCGATCAATGAATTGAAACATTCGACAAAATACCCATTTATAGGTATTGAAGTTTGATTTTGAACTATCCATTTTTATAGGTTAAAGATCTTTCTTGAATATTGAATGAACCTATCAGAATTAATTAAGCAACTTAGAAAACGTGCAGGGCGCCATAGATTAATAGCCCTATTCTATACAATCATGATATTCATTTCTATTGTGGCAACGCTTTATGTGTATAACAAATATGGTAATTCCAAGCTCGAGACATTAGAGTCATCCGCAGAAGCTATGAACGTAACCTATAAAAATCACAATAAGTCAATTGGTCAATCAATATTAGAAATTGACAATTTAATTGATGGGACACGATTAGCTTTAGAAAATGAACTGTCTGATTTTGATAGTCTACTAGCTACCGTTGAAGGTCAAAAGGTGAATCTAGATAAATCTATTGAGGAGCTACAAAATAATATTGGTGATTTTGATACTTATGAAGTAGAAAACTTTGTGTCAAAACAAGGTAATGATTACAAGTCTTCTTTTGAAAGTTTTGAGGAAAGTGCTTTTACATCAGGGTTGCGTGCTTTAAATATCAAAAATAACTTATCAATTTTAGATACTACAAATGCTGGTATAACTAAAGGAGCCCGTTTTTATTATTACAACTTGAGAGAGTACATTGATGAAATTGACTCATTAAGACAATTGACTAAAAGCGGAAGGAGATTAATATCTGGAAGGCTATTTGGAGCAGGTTTGGATAATGATTTTAAATTGATAGATAGACGAATTACAGACATTAAAGTATTGGCGGATAACTATAAAACAGGTCTGGACAGTTTTCTTGTAGAAAGGCAATCAAATTTAAATGCAATTCAAAAAGAATACGAACAAGTATCTTCTGACCTTTCTAAACTGGGAGCCGATGCTAATTATTTAAAAAACTCTATAACCAGGGAGTTTACGAAAACAAACGATACATTAAACTACAGCTCTACCTTGGCCCAGAGAGCATATAATGGCACTCTCACCATGAAGGAACAAAGCAATCAGTTGAATTCCTATTTCAATATTCACAATTCTTCTAGGCAAATTGACAATTTAATGAATCACCTTAAGAGGAAGTTGTCAAAGATTGAAGTATCCAAGGACTCAATAGCAAACTCAGTAAACCAATACAATTTAGCAAAAGATAGCAGAGATTCAGTTTCAAATATTGCACTTAGATATGGCATAGTAATATTTCTTGTTTTTATTATTCAACTTCTTTTATCCTTCAACAAGTACCATTATCGTCTTGCTGCATTTTATGATACAAAGGCGGATGCATTAAGTGTGAAAAACGACTTTAGTGATCTGACTTCTCGAGAATTGTTTGAACTTCTAGATTCCTCTGAAGTACAATTTGGGAGACAAGCTGACATCTATAAAAGAGCGTTTGAGGTATTCAGAGAATTTGTTAATAAATCGGATATTAAACCAAAATAATAGATGCGCTAAAATACCTGAAAATGGGTATTTGTTTAGTTCTTTTCAGTCTTTATCTTGTTGATAAACAAATGGTTAAACAAATGCGCACAATAATTATTATTTTTTCTTTGGGAATAAGTTTCTCTACCCTTGCACAGATTGGCCCTCCAAGCCTATCAATTGGAGCAGATAAAGTTCTATTTGAGCAAGGGGTTATAGATGTTGAATTACTTGGAGCTATAATCCAGGAAAAACAAAGTGAGGTAAAACAGGAATTTGCACGGAGATTCATCTTAAACGAGACTTTGCAGTCGGGCCCATATACTACATATAGTTATGCAGATGAGTTACTGAAATCAATACTCGATCACAAAAATAAAAGCGTTATTAAGAAACAAATTCTAGAAAAGAGCGCTGAATTAGCAATTGTCTTGGGCATAGGTGAGGCATACCTTAGGTTGAACATATCAACAGACACCTTAAAACAGCACTACCTTCAATCTATCGGTAAGCTCTACTCAAATACTTCAGATACTACTAAGAAGAGGACTACTCCATTTTCAGGAAAATTTTTCCCAAAAGTATCTTGGCTTTATAAACTTAAAGAACTGGGATCGTTTGCTCATAAAGACAGTAAGGATAAGAATAATAACTTTACAACAAACTTGTCATTTATATACCTTGACCTAGTTAATGAAGTTTGTCGTAACAATGAAAGTCTTCAAGAAATTGGATTCTTTCACACCCAATTTGATGATTACGAATTTCGGAAACGTTCACACTACCGAAAATTTTTAGCACTCAACAAGGATGAAAGTATTAAGAAGATTCTAAAAACACTGTACAAAAATTTGGATGGTATAATTACCACAAACTTCAAATATGCAAGTACTATTTTAAATCAACAGAAAGAGTTTACCCTTGATCCTATTAAAACTGACCGGGAAAATATTAATGAGTCTTTACTAACAATTTATAATCAATTAAGCAGTATGAAACTTGATTCTCGATTATTGAAAAAAGAGCAGACTAATGCAATGAAACAAATAAAGGAATTTGCGCTTTTAGGAATAAGAAATGGTGCTCCCAATATTTCAATCGACCAAATAAAAGCCAAATACGACGAAGTATCTTTACAATTGTTTGAATTAGAACAGTCTACAAGTCAATTTAATAATGTTATCAATGAGTTTGAGGTACTGCAAGCATCAATCAATTCTCTTCAAAAGAACTCGGATAGTCTAGGGTTTATTGAAAGTAAGGCTACAGCAGTTTATAACACTTTAATTTCAATTGATTTAGATAGCCTGAAGTTGACCCAAAATGATCTTAAAACAGTTGCTAAGCTAAGTGAACTGGCATATTTCGGAATGAGAAATGTAAGGTTGAAAAATGGTAGGGATGATTATGATAATTGGGTATTGTCGATTCAGTCAATTATACCGGACTTGTTAACCCTTAACCTAAAAACTAGAAACGAATTTTCATCAATAATCTCCGATTTAGAACTATTAAGTTCTGCGATATTAAACAGTCAACTTGATGGCTTTCAAAAAGAAATGAGAAATTTGATTGGAGAAGAAATAAATGTTATCGATGATAAATTAGCAAGTCTATTTCAGATTCTGACTAATCTCGACAAAGCTGAATCGTATGATCAAATAACAAAATTAATAGTCGATTGTGGAAATATTTATCTAAATTCATCGACTGCAGAAATATTAAATAATCTAACAAATATCCAAGCCTATTTGTCTGTCAATACAGACTTGAACAGAGTTGATATACAAGTGGAAGACCTTATTTATTTCCTAGCAGACAAATATATCGACAACTCTTCAGCACCACTTTCATTTTATTTAACATTAGGTTTCAATTACTCATTCATCTCAGGTGACAAGGATAATTTATCTAGTGATTTTTCATTTGCTGCCGAAAAAGTAGGACTTAAACTTAGATTACATGACTTTGAAAAAGAAGTGTTGAAAAACAAAGGGAAGAATGCATATAACATTAAGCCTCTAGTTTCACAATTTTACGTAATCGGATATGCGTCAGGGTTATTGTATCAGATAGAAGAGTTGCAATCAGAAAAAGGGATTAATGGCACAAATTTTGGTACTGCTCTGGGTATAAGATTCTTCAATGGCTTAGATCTTGCTATCGGAATCTCAAGAGTCAAATTGAATGATACGACAACATTCGTGATTGGTCCTTCTCTAGATATCCCAATTACTGAATATTTGTCGAGAATTGGAGATAATAGAAAAAAGGGAACGGAAGGTGATTAAAGATCACACAGTTACACAATGTAACTAAATAGTTGGATTTAAAGCGGAGTGTTTTCATTCCGTTTTTTTTGTGAAAATCTCCAAGACTCTTTTTTGTTACCCTCAAAAAAAAGATTCTAAGACAAGATTAGTGTTATTTGTAATCAACCCAAATTCCATTTAAGTTAGTCTCATTCGATTTATAAATTACAACTTTAGAATTAAACATGACTATTACGCGCAATTCAATCGACTGGAAGGATTTCACCTGTTGTCATAAGAAATAGCTCATGATCCGACTTTGATGATATTTTGGAAATACATGAATTTCATCTGCTCTGGATATATAATGCTTTAATATTAATTGATTCAAATTACTTATAATTTTCAATAACCATGGTGAAATATGACTTCTCAGCATTCAACCAGAATACCTTGATAGAATTCACCGGATTTCTACTTAAGGAAGAGTTAAACCTAAATTTGGAAACCATTCAGCCCTCACTTGGCCCGACACCGTCGTTTTGGCAAATTGATCGAGATGGGACTGATCATAATTTGGTAGAGGTCGTAGTAGATGTGATCCCTTTCAGTCAGCGAGTCGAAACGCTTGTTGAATCATTAGTCGCACGAATAGAAGATTTCTACCCAAAATATAAGTCAAATAGTTTAATAATAGTTGTCTTTGATGAATTAACAAAAAGTGATCTAGATTATCTGAACAGTGCTCTAGATAGGATTACTAGTGGTCATTACAAATTAATTTTGCAAGATTGGATAAATGAAAAAATTGTACATCATCCTTCGATTCTTAAACGATATAGTCCATCGTTAATCGACTCTAAAATCCCAAAGAATGACATTCCGGATGATTTTTTGAAAAATGCTTTTTCTGGAGTTAATAGAGGTTTTTATACGGCTGGCCACATTTGGGGGAAAGAGGATCAATTTGATAAGTTTATTCAGTATTCACAATGGGAAAATGGGCACGAAAAAAATGAAACGAAAATTGTTAACTCAGTTGAACCTGGTGACGTGATTTTTCTAAAGTCAACTTTTCAGAATCAAGGAACAAGTTATTTGAGAATCAAAGCAGTTGGAATTGTTAGCAGAAACCTTAAAGATGGACACCTCTTAAATGTACTTTGGTTTGAACTGCCCACTTCTGTTGATATTCCAGGATTTGGACATTTTAGAAGAACTTTTCAAAAAATCCAACCAAAATTTATTAATGAAATTGTTTTTGAGGTTGTTGGAGAGAACACCAATTTGTATGATGCCATTAAACAATTAGAAATTAAGATTCAAAAACAGACTCAGGAGGTTCAAGAGAGTTTATATGGATCAGACGATAGTGATTTATATTGGTTTGCATTTGATATATCCTTCACTAAGAATTCCGCAGTAAATGATATTTACGAATTTAACATTAACATCCCCCAAAAATTAAATGAAAATTGGGGGCTAATATACTCAGTTGAATTTAAGCAAGTGTTTGGTCTAGGTCAGATTCGAGAGCAACCAAGCGATGATCCATATGGTATACCGTTAGTTGTTAGATATTTATTTAGAAAACCAATACCGTTTAAAGACATCTCATCAGACTTTGCTGATTTGCCTGGTGTTGAACAGTTTGGAGCTTTTAAAATTAGTATTGAGTTATTTCAGGATATAATTAATTTGACTGAATTTGATCGTCAAATGTTAGATGATAAAGAGATTGCAGGGATACTTTCTAAATCTGGATTCCATAATGATCATGCATACCAAAACAATGATTTATTAAATATTGAAAATGACGTAAGAGCATTTGCTCTGCTATTAGCTTCAAAAGACATTAATCCTCCGGTAGCTATAGCACTTTTCGGGAAATGGGGATCAGGAAAGAGCTTTTTTATGAGGCATCTACAAAGGCATATTCATGAACTTTCTGGGCAACAAAGTACAGTCGACAAGAAACTAGCACTTGATTCAAACAGTAATGAAAAAGAGTTCTGCGTAGGGGTCGCACATATATGGTTTAATGCATGGTCTTATTTAGATGCTAATTTATGGGCTGGTTTAGCTCACAGTTTGTTTGAAAAGTTGAATGAGTTTATTAGAAATGAAACAAAAGGTGAAATTGAAAGATTAAAAGTTCAGGTTAGAATAAGTAAGCGATTACATATACTGCACAGTGACTTAAAAAAATTCACTGAGAAAAAATCGCATCTTCAGGAACTTAAGTCCAAACTAGTAGCAGAAAGAAATAAAAAGATATCATCATTTCTATTTAGTAGATATCAAACTGAGATATTAGATTTTCTAAAGGAGAATGGAATTTCGGAATCTGAATCAAGATCAAATTCAGCCCAATCCTTAACTGATAAGGTTAAATTTGGTTTGAATGTTTTTTCCTACATCAAGAGAAATCCTATATCAGTTTTAACTATTTACCTACCAATTACTTTTGTAATATTTCTAGGTAAAGAATTAATTGAGTTTTATTACGACTCTTTAGCTCCTTTCTTAAGTTCAATATGGGCTAATTTATATGCAGCTATGGTACCTGCATTGATACCTATATCAAGGTTTTTCAGTAAGAAAAAGAACGCACTTAAAAAATTAAAGCAATTTGCAAATGACATAATAGCCAACTCATCAACAAATGATCAGGAGTTAAATGATTTGAAGAAAGCAATCGATGAGATTGATCCAATCATTGAAGAAATCGAAATCAGTATTAATAGAGAATACTCCTTAAAGTCGGACATTACCCAGTTAGCAATTGCCGATTTTATCTCTTCAAAATCTAACCAGAAAGAGTATATAGACCGCCTTGGGATTATATCTGTCATTAGAAAAGATTTTGAAACACTGAGTGACTTATTTTATCCTCCAAACGAAATTGTGGAGGACAACAAGGACCTTGATATAGCACAAGAGCAATTAATTGATGATAGGGAGTATTTATCGGAGCAATTCAAAGAAGGGAAGACACTTGAGAGAATAATATTATATATCGATGACTTGGACAGATGTCCTGACCCAAAGGTGCTGGAAGTAATTCAAGCTGTCCATTTATTGATGGCTTTTCCATTATTCAATGTTATTGTGGGAGTTGATAAAAGATGCCTCACTAATGCCTTACATTATCAATTCCTTATTAGATATAGTAAGTTTCAGAATGAAGTTGGCGAATTAAAGAATATAGAAGAAGTTCTTCCAGAAGAATACATTGAAAAAATATTTCAAATTCCTTTTCATTTACAGATTGCTTCTGAAAAAGAAATTAAGGATCTAACAAAAGGATTGCTTCAAAATCAAATACTTGAAGAAGAAGAGGAAGAGTCTGAGACTACAGATGTAAATATGGCCAGTGATGAAATTGTTACTGGTAAAAGTTCAAAATCAAATAGTGAAAAGAAACAAATTTCTGAGAGTGAAGATCAAATTATTACAGCATTTACTCCGTCCGTTAAATCCACAAACGAAGATTCTCAAATTCCTAGTTTAAAACTTGATGAGAAGGAAGTTATTCTATTATCAGAGTTTGCTCCAATCGCGGGAGATACACCTAGGCTAGTTAAGAGGTTTATCAATATTTATAGGATAATAAGAGCTCATGAGCACCTAACTTATGATCAAAATGAAAAAGAGCAGGATTTTCTGATAATCATGTTTCTTATTGCAATCAATATGGGAAAGAAAGATGTCTTTCAAAAGTTAAATAGTCTGATCTATGTTGACCCTGGAACAATTGGAAGTAAGCTAAAGGGGGTTCCTGAATTGGTTGAAATATTAGGTAGAATTGAAGCTTCTAAAAATTTGAGACCATTATTAGATCAAGACTCCGACAGAGTGACTAAATATATTAATTTCGTAAAAAGGTTTTCCTTCCATTAATTGAAGTATTGTTTCAATTAAAATCGAGATTACGGAGATTGCACATTAATGAGTGATAATAATATACTAAAACACGAATCAGACGTTTGGCGTACGGCCGATTTACTGATAGGTGCGGGAATCAAACAGAGTGATTTCCCTAAATACATGATGCCTTACTTCGCTTTACTCATGGTGGAGAGTAGACTAATTAGGCAAGCAACAAGACTTGAAGAAGAAATAGGTAAGGACAACTTAGATGATTTTGTCGAGGAGTTTAAGCTCGAAGGGATTGGTTATAACGATTATGTTGTAAAACAAGGCAAATCCCTCAAAGACATTTGTAAGAATGACAAAGCCTTTGATTCTGATTTTCACCTCTACCTGAAATCATTCGATCCAGAAACCAAATACTTATTAGGTGTGGATAAAGGAACGGAAGAAGAAAAGTTCCTGGACATTTCAGGCATTAGCGGACAGCTCAAAAAGAAACGAATCTTATTCGAGACGGTACAGGCATGGAGTGAAGTTGATTTGACCCCATTCAACAACTCAGAAATCACTACTCTTGAGGAACACATCAAACGTAGATGGGCTGATATATCAGCAGAAACAGCAGGAGAGCAATATACCCCAGATGATATTATCTCTTTGATTTCTGAGTTGATCGCCTCCAAGATAGAAGACAATGGCAAGTTCCTTACCATCTATGACCCGACTTGTGGAGGTGGAAACCTCCTCTTTGGTGTAGAGGATAAGATACAAGAAATGTTCAATCGCCCTACGGCTACCTACGGGCAAGAATGGAGTGATGCCCTGTTCGCACTAGCAAAGATTGAAAGCCGTTTCAGAAAGGACACTCAGATAGAATACGGCAATACACTCACAGAAATAGGTAAGTTCTTTGACAAGCAGTTTCACATTGCAGTAGCCAACCCACCGTATGGAGTGGACTGGAAAGGATATGCCAAAGACATTAAGAATGATACGACAGATCGTTTCGTTTCACTCCCCTCTATCTCTGACGGACAATTCTTGTTTACCCAACACATTCTCTGGAAACTGAATAGTGAAGGAATGGCCGTAGTTGTTCACAATGGCTCTACGCTATTTAGTGGTGACGCAGGTAGCGGTGAGAGTAATATCCGTAAGCACTTCTTTGACAATGATTGGGTGGAAGGAATTATCCAAATGCCAACTGATGAGTTCTTCAACACTGGCATCTATACCTATCTGTGGATCTTTAATAAGAACAAACCTGCTGACAGGAAAGACAAAGTAATTCTCGTCAATGCAAGTGAGCTATATGAACCTCTAAAGAAAAGTAAGGGTAAGAAGCGAAAGCAAATGAACCCTGACAACAGAGCAGAGATCATTAAGGCTTTCACGGAGTTTAAGGATAACAATTTTACCAAGGTATTTGACAAGTGGCATTTCTACTACAATCGCCAAAGTATTATGCTGACCAATGTGGATGAAAATGGAAAACACATTGAAATGCTCGTAAAAGAAAATAAAGAAGGCGATCAAGTAGAAGCCAAATCAATCAAGCTTTCCCCTACTCAGATTACGGTTGAAGGTGAAGAGAATAGCAAGATCACTGAGTTTAAGATCACCGACTTTGATAAAGCCACATATAAAAACCTTCAGCAGCGTTTTGATGAGGAAGTAAAACCAATGATTGCATCATTGGATTACAAGGAACAAAACCTAAAGGTACAGACCGAACAATCCACTTATTGGTATGATGCCGACAAGGATACACTCATAGAAGAAACGGACGGCAAGCAAACAGAATTAGGTTGTGGTAAAATAGTTATCAAATCCAGTTACAAGAAAGCCACCAAGACCAAAGAAGCCAGTATTGTCATAACAGCAGAACTCACCAAAGACCTGCAAAAAGACTATGAGATCATTCCTTACTCTCCTGATGAAGCAGAGAACCTTCAATGGATTGCTGATTTTATGGCGAAATACATCACCAAGCCTTTTGAGTATCTGGATAATGTCATTGGTGTTGAGGTGAACTTCAATAAGGTTTTCTATCGGCCTGAAATACTAAGAGAAGTCACCGAGATCAGTACTGATCTGACCAATTTAGAAAATGAACTATCACAGCTTGAAAAGGAATTGTCACTATGAGTCTGAAAACTTTTGATACATATAAAGAATCAGAAATCTTTTGGCTTCCTCAAATTCCCAATCATTGGACTATAGAAAGAGTGAAAGACTTTTCGGGAACCAAATCTGGCACTACTCCATCAAGCAGCAACAATCTCTATTATGAGAATGGCACTCACAATTGGATTAGAACTACCGACTTAAATAATGGAGAGCTTTATGATGTTGAATATAAGATTACGGATTTTGCTTTAGAGAAGTGTCGATTGAATTTCCTACCAATAGATACCGTTTTGGTTGCCATGTATGGTGGGTTTGGCACAATTGGCAAAAATGCCATTCTTAAAAAAGAATCCACTATTAACCAGTCTGTATGTGCTGTCTTACCTTCTCGACACTTCAATTCTTCATATTTCCTCTATTTCCTAAAATATTTCAGAAATGATTGGAAATTGTTTGCTGATGGCACAAGAAAAGACCCTAATATAAATCAAGATGCTGTAAGGAATCTATTTGTCATAGCACCACCAATAAAGGAACAAATAGCGATAGCAAATTACCTTGATACCAAAACCCAAGCGATTGATAAGAAAATAGAGCTTTTAGAGAAGAAGATCACCTACTATCAGGAATTGAGCAAAAGCCTCATCAACGATACAGTAACAAAAGGTTTAAAAAAATCTGTTGTACTGGAGGAAAACGAACTGGGGTTTAAGACCCCTGCTTCTTGGCAAAATTACAGATTAAAGGACTTGGGTAAGCTATACAGTGGACTATCAGGAAAGAGTGGTGATGACTTCAACCAGGACAACAACACTGACAATAGAGGCTTCATCCCATTCACCAATATTGCCAGCAATACCTATCTGAAAAAAGATCATTTAGGCACTGTTATAATTGGAGAAAACGAAAAACAGAATAAGGTCAGAAAAGGAGATCTTTTCTTTTTAATGAGTTCTGAGGGGTATGAGGACATAGGTAAAACAGCAGCATTAGCAGAGGACATTGAAGAAACTTATCTAAATAGTTTTTGTAAGGGTTACAGATTGAATCATCGCAAGTGCGATCCTTTCTTTTTGAATTATTTACTGCTCTCAGATTATTACCGTCAGCTCTTGATCATAGAAGGTAAAGGCTTCACGAGAATTAATTTGAAAATGGAAAAGGTCAATGACTTTACAGTCATTATCCCAGACACCAAAGAAGAGCAAGAAGAAATAGTCCAGTTTCTGGATTCTAAACTCGATACAATCACCAAGATTATAAAAAATATACAGACCCAAATCACCACACTCAAAGAGCTGAGAAAAACGCTTATCAATGATGTGGTGACAGGCAAAATAAAAGTAACACAGGACTGAGATGAATGAATTAGACCTACAAGATAAATACCTCGTCAACTTCCTTTGCGAAAGACCTGACGGCCTTCGCTACAAGGAAGCAAAGGCAAATACCGTTTCGCCTTTGTTCTTCATCACAGAAGACCTAAAGCATTTCATATCGGAAACCGACCTGAATAAAAGCAATTACCGCAAGCTCCTAAAGAAGTTCCCAAGTGAAAAAGACCTGCTAAACGCCTTTTGCCAATTCTTGGATGAAAAAATAAAGTCATCCATGAACATGGCTATTTTCATCAATACCAATAAGTCCGTCACGTTTGAGGGAGTAAAGCTTCATCTATTTTACCCGAGCGGAAGTGAGTTTGAAGAAGACAAGTTATTTGACCAGAATGTATTCTCAGTAGTCCAGGAGTTGCCGTACATCTTTCGCTATGAGGGCAAGCAGCATTTTTCATTTCGTCCTGATTTGTCCTTTTTCCTGAACGGTATCTTTTTAGGATACAGTGAGTTAAAAAGCAACTGGACAAACCAAACCGCTCAGAAAAACGGCAGAAAGAAAGTAAGCAAAGACTACTTAAATGCAGTACAGGAATACCTGACCATTGCTGATAAAAATGACTTCTCACAAACCATCCGAAAGGACTTCCTGAAAGTATTTGAGAAAGCCATACATATTACCTCTACAGATATTTCAGAGACTTACGTCATCCGAAATATTTCCAATCACTTTGATGAAATCAAAAACACGGTAGCCAGTGGCAGCTATGATTTTGAA
>JANSWY010000153.1 GCA_024743255.1 bacterium
GCTAGACTCTGATAACAGCTTCCAATTCTCTGCTTCTCATTGTCTTTTTCAGCAATACCAAGAGCTTTAAAATAAGCATCAAGAGCTTTGGGGTAGAAACCTAATGATTCATAAGCACCACCCATTTCCAGTAAGGCACTTATTTGGTAATCAGAATATTTGTAAAGTTCCGCTTGATTGTACAACTGTTCAGCTGTCAAAATGCATGAATCAAATTTTGATTGCATTTTAAAATATTCCGACTTGTGATCCAATATGGAGCCGTGATATCGGAATGACTGGCGATCTATTGGTATAATTTGAGAAGCCCTAAATAAATGATCAAGGTTTTCTAATTCTCCCATGTAGAGAAGTTCTCCAATGTAGTCATCATACAGTCTAAGTTTAGTAGAGTCGTTCCTATTCAGCAGAGAACTTTGAAATAATATTACACTGGAGTCCAAATCCACTTTCAATAATCGAATTGCATTGTTGAATAGTGAATCAGAATTCTCAGCTTTTATTTGAGTGGCAAACATTAGTAGGAATGCTGCTAGTAGCAGCACAAAATGTGTCTGGCGGAAGTTGTGCATCTTTTAAATCTATTTGAGATAGTCCTTTGCCCACAGCTGCACTCTACTAATATACTAAAGAAGGGTCACGATTCATTACAAATCGACATTTGATTTCCTTTCTATCAAAAAACCCAAAGAAGATCACCTAAATTGATTAATTCCTACTATTATTGTGATATCTAAGTTTTCTAAAATTTAGCCACCGGCCTTTCGAAACGCTATTTTATAACCGTTTTCTTATAGCTATGAACGAAAGCCAAAACTTATACTTTTTGTGGCGAAGGTACACTTCGGGAGATCAAAAGTCTTTCAAACTGATTTTTGAGACATTATATCCTTCTTTATTTTCCTACGCATTAAGATTGCTAAAACAACCGGATTTAGCTGAAAATGCAGTTTCTGACACTTTTACTAAAATAATTCAATATCCAAACAAGAATGAGATCGATTCTCATGAAATATGGTTTTTCAAAATTATAAAAAATAATTGTATTTCATACTGGAGAAAGCATAATAGAAGGAATGATATTTTAATAAGTCTATCTGATGATTTGAAATTTAATTCCTACCCAGATGCAGAATTTGCATTGGATAAGTCATTTATTACAGGAATGATATCAAATCGGCTGAATAAAAGAGATTTTACAATTTGGCAGTTGATGAACGAAGGGTATGACAATTCAGAAATTGCAAAAATCATGCAGATTACAAAGAAAACAGTTGGCAATAGAAAATCCTTAATTCGCGCTAATTTGGTTGGAATATTGGAAGAAACTGAGAATTTCAACACCACATGTTGAAATTTGGGAATATTTCTCAAAGCAATGATCTCGATTAAAAAAATTAGATTGTATTCGGTTAAAATTTAGGTGAAAGTGCCTATTTTAGTAAGAAATAAGCATGTTTTGCTTATTCCTGCCAGTTTCGAAATAAGCTTATTAATTGTCGCAAAGATGTGATTAAGGCGAGATATTCGTCTAATTATACTATTAATTCATCGAAAATTAACAATTTTTCATCGAATGTTTAATAGTTTTGCAAGTTGTTGGAACTTACTACTTAAACCTTTATTGCACACCGTTATGAACTCTAGGCATTTCTGGTTACTACTTGGAACGATAGTAACTATTTTTTCTGAGATCAATGCTCAGACTACCGTTGTATCATACAACTTCACATCTAGTGACGATGGATGGACAAACACAGGAACTGATAATTGGGTCCGTGGAGATAGTGATTTCACCACGGGCGCAGATGGAAACTATTGGGGCTTCCCAAATACGGGTGGCGGATATGCGGCGAATGATGACGCTGTAATTCAAAGTCCTGTAATTGATTTATCAGACTACTATAATCTTACCGTAAGTTTTGATCTTAGGTATGATACTGAAGATGCATGGGATGGTTTCAATATCGAATACAGTGAAGATGGCGGAACCAGCTGGACTATTCTGGGATCAACTACCGAAGGTACAAACTGGTATAACGATGATGACGTTGATGCAATTGGCAATGGTATTTCAGGTTGGTCTGATGACAACAGCGCATGGCAAACCGCATCAATTTCCTTGCCGTCAGTTCTCTCTGCTAATAACAATGTGAGATTTAGATTTCAGTTTGCTTCAGACGGTTCATTTCAAGAGACTGGTGTAGCATTTGATAACTTTGAAATTACGGGTACTTCCATATCAAGCGCTTTTGTTACACCCTCTGGTACTGGTGTTCCAGGTGATGCAACCGAAAACGTTTTGTTATGGCTTAGAGCAGATAGTTCTCTGGTGAATGATGGGACTAATGTATATGGATGGGGAGATTTTAGTGGGAATAGTAATCATGCAACAACTGGAATCGTTCCAACATATTCTATTGATGCAGTAAACGGTTACGGAGTTGCCACTTTTGATGGTACTGAAGATTACCTTACGTTAGGAGATGTTTTGGATCTGACTCCTTCGACTGATGAATGGAGTTTCTTCTCGGTTTACAATGTAGATAATGGAAATACTGGAACTATCCTTGCAAGAGGTGGTGCTACAGACGTTGATAGACAATTTCAATATGGTGTTACTGGCAACAACTTCTTCCAAATAATTGGAGGTGGAGGAACACAACAAGGTGGAGGAACTGCCACTGGCCAATGGAATATTGGCTCTAGTGTTACTACCACTGGAGAAGTAAATTCCTTTTTATCAGGAGCAACTGATGTAACTTCTGGAGCTATTGGTACAGATACCGAAACTCAAGACGTGATACTAGGTGCAAGAACCGGAGGAGCTGGGTTCAGGTTGCAAGGAGATATTGCTGAAGTGGTAATGTTTTATGGAGCAGTCAGTACTTCGAAAAGAAGAGATATTGAAACATACCTAGCACTAAAATACGGCATTACACTTGATATCACTTCACAAGACTACACAGTTGGAGGTACTTCCATATTTGATAACACAAATTTCTCAGGCTATAACGCCAACATAGCTGGTATCGGTAGAGACGATAGTCAGAGTCTAAATCAAACTTCTTCTAGAAGTTCATCAGGTAATATTGTTGAAATATCCAACGCATCTAGTTTAGATGACGGTGACTTCCTTGTTTGGGGAGACGATGCAGGAGCAACTACTACAACTACCGCTAATTTACCTTCAGGTACTTCTAACAGAATTACAAGAGTTTGGAGAGTTTCTAGAACAAATGATGTAGGTACAGTTGACATCTCCTTTGACTTAACTACTTTGGGTTTATCAGGAAGAGTTTACAATTTAATCACTGCAACAAGCGGGGCTACCATACCAACTGATCTTTCCAGTGGAACAGTTAGTGCTGCGGGGACTACCTCAAATGTTGACGGAAGAGATATAGTTACCTTCTCGGGGGTAACAATAAATGATCAGGAGTATTTCACATTAGCAGTTTCTGATGCTACTTCTCCTGGTGATCAAAGTACAAATCTTGAGGTTTGGTTGAGAGCAGATGCTGGAATTGGTCAATCTAGCAATTTAGTTTCTTCTTGGTCAGATCAAAGTGGTAGCGGGAATGACGCTTCAGAGGCTACTTCCTCGGAGCAACCTACGTATGTATCTGGTCACTTAAATGGAAATCCTACAGTTTTATTTGATGGAACTGATGACAGATTAGACGGTACTGGGTTTTATTCTGATGATATATTTATGGTTGTAGATCCCGTTGAGAGTTACAACAGTGCATCTGGTGATGATGCAGTTCTGGGATTAAATGGAACGGACTTTTATGGTATTTTCTTTGGAAGCCATACTGCCAATTTAACAAACGAAGTACTGACATGGTCAAACAACGCAAGCACCTACAGAAGTGGTGTGACCAGTACAACTACGACTTATTCTGAACCAATGATCATTAACTTCAGAAATACTGCTGGTATTGATGATCAGGAACTGTATATAGATGGTGCAAACGTAACGACTACCACTAGTGGAACATTTGGCAACCTGGATAACGTTGCTTATACTCTTGGAGTAAGAGGAAGTGGTGGAAATGATTTCTTCCACGGTAATGTATCAGAAGTAATCAATTATTCAGGAAGGTTAGCAGATGCTGACAGAAGAGATGTTACCACTTACCTTGCATTAAAATACGGTCTAACTATAGATATTACCGCTCAAAATTATACAGTTGGAGGAGCTGCAATATTTGACAATTCAAGCTATTCAAACGATATCGCTGGTATAGGTAGAAATGATTCCCAAGGATTGAATCTGTCAAGCTCTGAAAGTAATAGTGGTCAAATAATAACCGTCTCGAATGCATCGAGCCTTGAAGACGGTGATTACTTAATTTGGGGAAATGATGGTGGTGCTTTCACATTTACTACCAGTGATGTTCCAGGTGGAGTTACAGAAAGGCTTTCAAGAATTTGGAGAGTTGATGAAACAAATGATGTAGGAACGGTAGATATTTCGTTTAACGTAGCAACAATGGGATTTGGCACAAATGTTAACTATTCATTAATTGTTGCAACAAGTGGATCAACTATGCCTACTGGCCTATCCTCGGGTACAGTGACTAGCTCACCTACTATCTCAGGATCGATTGTAACTTTCTCAGGAGTAACTATAAATGATGATGAGTTTTTTACCTTAGGAGTTGATACTGACCCTACAGCCAACCCTGGTGATGTAAGTACTGGTCTGGCAGTTTGGCTAGATGCAGGTAATGGTGTTTCACATTCTGGTAACGAAGTAAGTGAATGGACTGATCTGGGTGGAGGTGCAAATAATGCAATTCAGTTGGACCCTTCATTTCAACCTACTCTCGTAGAAGATGGTCTCAACGGAAACCCCGCCATTTATTTTGATGGAAGCGATATTATTTCAGGAGATGCAGGATTTTATACTGAAGAGAATTTTGTAGTTGTACTTCCAAGTGAAATTTATAACTCAGGATCAGCTGCTGGAACAATAATTGGTTATGACCAGACAACATTTGCCAGATTAGGACTCGGACCTTCCAGTGTTGTTATTGATAATGAGGTAATTACTTACTCTGTAGGATCAGGTGGTTACAGAGGTGGGTATGTTGACACAAGTATTGACCTGAACCAACCAGCATTAATCAATGCAAGAGAAAACACCGGAGCAACTGGCCATGAAATATTTTTGAATGGTGCCTCAGTAACGGTAACAGAGGAAAATGCAGGTTCCTATCAAAACCTTGATAACGTAGATTACGATATTGGAGATGAATTTAATGCTGACTCAGATGCTCCTTATGACGGATACATTTCAGAAGTAATTAGTTTCTCTGGAAGGTTGAGTGACGCAAATAGAAGAAATGTAGCAAGTTATCTTGCAATCAAATACGGACTCACATTAGATATTACTTCTCAAAACTATACCATAGGTGGTACAAGTATTTACAGCGCGACAGCTTATTCAAATGATATTGCAGGGATTGGATACGATATTTCAAGCAATCTAAACCAACAATCATCTCAAAGTGAAAACTCTGGTTCGCTTGTAAGCATGTCAGGTGCATCAGATTTAGAAGATGGAGAATATCTGGTTTGGGGTAATAATGGAAACAACAATGATTTCACCACTACAAATGCTCCTGCAGGTACTTCTGATATACTAGAAAAAGTATGGACAGTTGACGAAACTGGTGGAGATGGAGTTGGAACTGTTACTGTTGCCTTTGATGTAACCAGTTTAGGTATTGATGTTGACAATTCAACTTTTGTGTTGGTGACAATGGCAAGTGGACAAACAGTGCCAGATGATTTTGATACTGACGGTGTAACAAATGCTTCCTATACTCAAACAAATGTAGGTGGCAGAGATATTATTACATTCACAGGGGTTGATTTCGCGGATGGTGACTTTTTCACTCTGGCCGGAGATATTCAAACTACCTCTCCAGGTGGAACAGGGCTGGCATTATGGCTAAGAGCCGATGCTGGAATTACTCAATCATCCAACCTGGTTAGTGTCTGGGCTGATCAAAGTGGAAATGGTAAGGAGCTTGCCCAAGGAAATGCTGCCAACCAACCTACAGTTACAAGTAATGAAATCAACTATAACGACGCACTTTATTTTGATAGCGATAATATCGAAACCATTGACGGATTTTATACTCAAGATTATTTCGTAGTGCTAAAACCTGACAATACAATAACTAATACACTCGCAAACGGGTACATACTTGGGTTCGAAACAGGAGCTACAACAGGTTTCTACATTGGCGATGAAAATGTTGTTGGAAGTGACTTATTTGGACAAACATTTGCAACTGCAGCATACGATGCAGCAGCAACTAGTGCGTCAATTTCAAATGATGCTGTAGTTGTTCTGAATTCTCGAAATAATGTAGGCGGAACAGCCCAGGAGTTTTATGCAAATGGAGCCTCATTTACGGCGACTACAGCTGGAACATTTTCAAACATATCTGATGGACCAATAAGAGTAGGAGATTCCTTCAACGATGACAGAAGCTATAGTGGTTATGTCGCAGAAATTTTAAGTTACAGCGCAAGACTTGCTGATGCAGACCGAAGGGATGTTGAAACTTATTTGGCATTAAAATATGGTATTACTTTAGATATTTCTTCTGAAGACTATACTGCAGGCGGTACAACAATATTTAATGATGCTTCTTACAACAATGACATTGCTGGTATAGGTATCAACCTAAGCTATGGTCTAAACCAAACACAAAGCACCAGCCAAAATTCAGGATCAATTGTAAAAATTGAAGGCGCATCAGATTTAGGAGATGGAGAATATTTTATTTGGGGAAACAATGGTGATAGCAAAACCACACCTCAAACAAGTGA
>JANSWY010000129.1 GCA_024743255.1 bacterium
AGTGTAGCAGGACCACCCATTGTTCCAGGATGCCATGCAAACAGTATAGCGTCAACATCATCAATAATATTACCTAAAGTAATCGGCCTACCTGCCATGATAACCAGTACAATAGGTTTGCCTGTTTTTGCTAATTCTTTAATTAATGCTTCTTGTGCTCCCGGAAGATCAATGTTAGCACGGCTATGAGCTTCTCCAGATAAAATGGCCTCTTCACCACCAACGAATAATATAACATCTGAATTATTAGCAGCCTCAATAGCCTCACTGAAGCCTTTCTCACTTAAGTCTCTACTGTAGTCAAGACCTTTCGCAAAATTGAATTTGTACTTTGAGTCCTCAAAGGCTTTAAGCACTGTAACTGTATGATCCTTTTCTCCATCAAAGGTCCAGGTTCCTAGTTGCTCATGTGGCGCATCTGCCAATGGACCAATAAGAGCTACTTTGGTTTTCTTGGAAAGCGGTAGTGCATTTTCATTCTTCAGCAATACCATGCTCTCTCTTGCTGCCACTCTTGCTGATTTTAGGTGTGCATCGTTATAAAGAATATCCTGATTCTCCACAAAGTACGGGTTTTCAAAGAGCCCCATTCTGATCTTTATTCTGAGAATATTTCTAACGAGGTTGTCTAGTTGCTCTATGCTAACCTGTCCTTCGTTAATTAATTCCTCCAGGTGGTTCTCATATGCTTTTGACATCATTTCCATATCAAGACCTGCATTTGCAGAGGAAGCGGCGGCAGCTTTTGCATCTGGACTAAAACCGTGATTGATCATCTCAGTGATAGAATTCCAATCAGAAACAACAAACCCATCGAAGTTCCAGGTGTCTCTTAAAACCTTATCAAGAATGTACTTATTTCCAGAAGCCGGAACACCATTTAATTCATTGAATGAGGTCATGAATGTTGCTATTCCTTCATCAACGGCTGTTTTGAATGGCTTCAGATAAACATTGTGAAGTAGCTGCTCGTGAATAATAGCAGTGTTGTAGTCTCTTCCGCCTTCCGCAGCTCCGTAACCAACAAAGTGTTTAGCACATGCAATCATGCTACTTGGGTCGGTGAGGTCATCTCCTTGAAATCCATTTACATAGGCCTTTGCCATGACAGATGTTAAATAAGGATCTTCACCAGCAGATTCAGCAATTCGTCCCCATCTAGGATCTCTGCTAATGTCAAGCATTGGAGCAAATGTCCATCGGATTCCCACTGCAGAAGCTTCAATTGAAGCTATTCTTGCCCCTTGCTCTACCAATTCAGGGTTCCAGGTTGCTGCCTGACCTAAAGGAATTGGAAAGATTGTTTTGAAACCGTGTATGACATCTCTCGCGAAAATGAGAGGAATTCCATTCGGACTTTCTTCTACTGCAATCTTCTGAAGAATTCTTACATTCTCAGTGTTCATCACATTAAGCAGCGAACCAACTTTCCCTTGCCTTACTGCTTCTTTTAATTCTTCACTCAAACCCTTCTCTCTGGAGGAGGTTCCTCTTTGCGATACCTGACCAATTTTTTCAGTCAGTGTCATCTTTGAGAGTAGCTGATCAATTCTTTCTTCTATGTTCTCATTTTGAGAAAATGACGGTGCACTCAATGTCACCAATAATACCAACGCACAGTGTTTTAGCCGATTCATCATTCTTTAAAAATTTACTCAAAGGTAGTTTGCAACATGATTTAAAAATGTGGGTATATGAACCATTATAGATGGATAATTGGTCGCATTTTGCCCATTAGATTGCATTAATTCTTTAGCAATCATTAGTTGCGTTGGAGATCGTAATTTAGATAAGAATAATTGTTGGAATTCAGTTTTGAGAAAAATATTTTCTTCATTTATTGCTAAAGGATTCTTACCAGGGTTTAAAGACATAAAATATTGGTTTCAAGGTATATTACATTTCTAGCAATTTTAGCACTGGAGATATACATCTATCTGTATGCTAATCAACTTGCTAATTATGAACCTTCGTTGACTTTTCAACTAGCGGCAAGGTATTCAGCAAGACTGTCTTTTTTATTGTATTTCGTCGCTATTACATTCACTATGTTTTTTGGTTTAAGAACCATATTTGATAAGCCAAATTGGAAAGGTTTATTTGGAACTTTCGTATTGGGGTTTGCCATCAACCATTTGATACATTTTGGTTATTTATATACTTATCATAGTTTATCTGGTTTTGAGGTATTTTCTACAAACAACCTACCCGGAGCATTGGGTTACATCACTCTGGTAGTGGGGGCATACTTTAGTGTTACTCTCAAAAAATGTACTGGTTTCTTTTACTGGGCTTTCTCTGTGGGCAGTTTATTTATAGCTGCCATTTTTGTAGTGACCTATATGAGAAGGTTAAGCAAGCAATATCCATTAGCTACTTCTGAGTGGCTAATAAAGGTACTTTTAACATTAGCCATTGTTTCAATAACAATGATTGCGATTCGAGTATTGCAAGATCTAATTCTGGCAAGAAGAATTAACCAAAAGTCCGATTGATGTGTTTTTGAAGTAATTCTTCAGGAATAGTAATTGAACCAATCCGCAATGGTTTATTTCCTAAATGCTAAATTTGATTGTTTATGAATCATATGTTTTTAACATTTAAATGATGAGATACCCTTTAACAAAGCTTCTAACAGCATTTCTAATTCTGATTTCTAATCAGCTATTTGCACAGATTGATCACTGGGAATCTGTTGTGTTAGAAGGTGATCAGTGGAACTATTTCGTTCCAGATAGTCAGTTACCTACAAATTGGAAGGAAGCAGGGTTTGATGATTCCAGCTGGTCTTCAGGTCCCTCCGGATTTGGTTATGGAGATGATGACGACCAGACTACCATTGAGACAACACTATCGGTGTACCTCCGAATGGAATTTGAAATACTAAGTTTAGCTGACATTGAGGAGGTTTTGTTTCATATTGACTATGATGATGGTTTTGTAGCCTATTTAAATGGTGTAGAAATTGGAAGAAACTTGGTTTCAGGGAGTAATCCTGGATTCGATCAGGGAAGTGATGGATTGCATGAAGCAACTCTTTATATCGGTATTGCACCAGATGGATATGATGTTGATCCTGGATTACTGAATGAGGGAACTAATACGCTAGCTGTAGAAGTACATAATGATAATATCAACTCCTCTGATATGACGGCTATTCCATTTTTATCAGTCGGTCTTACTAATTCTAATCAAACTTACAGAGATGTTCCATGGTGGTTTAATCCTCCATTAGAATTCGAATCATCTGATTTGCCAATTGTTGTGATCAATACTGAAGGCAGAACAATAGTGGATGAACCTAAGGTAATGGCCAGTTTTGGAATCATTTACAATGGAGAGGGAAATCGAAATTTTATTGAAGATGAATTCAATGAATACAATGGATTCTGCGGTATTGAGATAAGAGGTAATTCCTCCCAATACTTTGCAAAGAGATCTTATGGAATTGAAACATGGGATGCCAATGGTGAAGATGTAGATGCCGCCTTCCTAAACTTTCCACTTGAGGAAGATTTTGTTCTTCACGGCCCGTATGCTGATAAGACATTAATCAACAATGCGCTGGTCATGGAATTGGGAAATCAATTGGGCCAATATGCAAGTCGGACCCGGTTTGTTGAGTTGGTGTTAAACGATGATTATGAGGGCATCTATCTTATGCTTGAAAAGATCAAAAGAGATGACAACAGGTTGGACATTGCTAAACTGGGAGAAGATGAAATATCTGGAGACGATTTAACTGGGGGCTACATTTTTAGAATAGATTGGGGAGATGAAGATGGCTGGACTTCTGTGTATAATAAGTACCAGTCGGAGGAAAGACTAAGGTTCCAATATTATTATCCAAACGAAGATAATATACAACCAGAGCAGAGGGTCTATTTACAGAATTATATGAATGATTTTGAACAAGCTATGGCCTCTTCAACTTATCGAAACGCTAAAGGAAAACGATACACAGAATACATCAACTTACGGTCATTTGTAGACAACTTTATTGTAAATGAATTGAGTAAAAATGTAGATGCTTACCGACTAAGTACTTACTTCTACAAGGACAAGGATAGCAAAGGAGGGAAGGTGTCGGCAGGCCCGCTTTGGGACTTTAATTTGGCATTTGGAAATGGTAATTATTGTGCCGGAGATGACGTTACAGGATGGGAGTATTATCAGTGTCCTGGCAACAGTCCTTTCTGGTGGCATGAGATGTTGCAAGATACGGTTTTCAACAATGCGCTTGCTTGTAGATGGACGTCACTCAGACAAAATGTGTTGAGTACAGAATCAATTAATAATATCATTGATGACAAGGCTTTGGAGGTAGAAGAAGCACAGGAAAGAAACTTCCAAAGGTGGCCTGTACTTGGAACTTATTTGTGGCCTAATCCTCAATATTTTGTAGATCCCTTAACTCATGAAGACATCATAAGTGTTATGAGAAATTGGATCGGAGACAGAGCGGAATGGATGGATAACAACATCCCTGGAGAAGCCAGACATTGCGAAATTTATGAGACTTTTGATGAAATAGGTGGGGTTGTTACGGGTATTAATGATAAAATTGCCGAATTTAGAGTATACCCTAATCCAGCGAAGTACGAGATAAACTTATCTGGTTCTAAACAAATCGAGCAGGTAAGACTAGTCAATCAACAAGGTCAGGTGCTGCTATCTAAAAGGTTCAGAGCTCATCAGGTTAAAGTATCACTTGAAGGTTTGGGTCATTTTGGACTTCTAATTGTAGAAGTGAAAATGGGAGATGAGTTTAAAAGACAATTGTTGTTAGTAGAATAAAAAAAATCCTGGTGCTTCAGAGCTCATCCACACCAGGAAAAAACTACTTAGCTTTATTCATATTTTAATACATCTACAGGATTAGTTTGTGCAGACTTGAAGGTCTGAGCTCCTACTGTAAACATGGCAACCAGTATCACAATAATAGCTGAGCCAATGAATAATAGAAGGTTCAATTCTATATGATATGGGTAGTTCTCTAACCATAGACTCATAACACGATATGCCACCGGCCAGGCAATCAGATTTGCAATCAAAATGAGCTTAAGAATATCTGATACAAGTATCCTCATGATGTTACCAACTGAAGCTCCAAGAACCTTCCTTATTCCAATCTCTTTGGATCTTTGAACTGTAGTAAATAATGATAGTCCAAATAGTCCCATACAACCAACTACTACAGCTAAAATCGAGAAGAATAAGAACATATCTTGAAACTGCCTTTCAGCCTTGTAATAACTATTGAAATATTCATCAAGGAAGAAGTAATCCATTGGGTTGTTATCGAAGCTCTTTGCCCATTGTTCTTCGATAGTCTTAACAGTTGAGGTTATGTTTCCACTGCCAAGTTTCACTAAGTAAAATTCATTTCCAAAATCTCTTAAAATGAAAAACTGAGGAATGATCTTTTCTTTTAGAGTTTCCTGGTGATAATCTTTCATTACACCGACTATCTGTGGTTTCCATTGCCAGTCATCCAGGCTTACATATTTACCAACTGCCTCTTGAGCATCCAAGAAACCTAACGCTCTTGCACCAGCTTCATTAATTAAAATAGCAGTATCAATATCTTTAGCATATTCCTTCGAAAACATTCGTCCAGCTGCTAACTCCATCTCCATGATGTTCATGTAATCATAATCCATCATATTAAATGCAAATGCAGATGTTTCTGTTGGAGCAGAGCTGTTTAACCTCATGTCTGTTTTAAATCTTAGCTTGGTTCCAGGGTTTACTAACGTAGCACCGAATCCCTTAACAGAGGCTAACCCACTCACATTATTCCTGAAGGAGTTATAGTCATTCTCAGCAACTTGCCTAGACGTGTCCCTAACTGCAGGTCTTTGAATCACCATGATTTGATCTGCATTGAAACCAAGGTCAGAGTTCTGCATGTGATTCATTTGGTTGTAAACCACAGACGTACCAATTATTAACCCAATAGAAGCAGCAAACTGAAGCACGACTAACCCCTTTCTAAGAGCACTTCCTTCATTGGAGTTTTTGAATTTTCCTTTTATAGTTGTCAAAGGATCATAGGATGAAAGTACAAAAGCCGGATAGATTCCTGAAAGTGCTGAACCTACCAAAAGCAATATTCCAAGGGAAGCCCAAAACCAGGTTTGTGTCCAAATTGCAAAAGCTCCTTGCATGCCAACAATAGTATTGAAAACAGGCATGAAAATAGCCAGAAATCCAACTGCAATAGCTATTGAAAAAGCATTTATTAAAAATGCTTCAACCATAAACTGAGTTACAAGCTGACTCTTTTGTGAGCCCATCACTTTTCTCAACCCAACTTCTTTAGCACGATTGACTGCTTTAGCGGTACTCAAATTGACATAGTTGATCCATGCAATCACTAAAATGAACCAGGCAATAATCGATAAATAGAATATGACAGATTCAGATCCATTTACTTCTGCTTCATCACTAAGCTTAGAAGTCAAATGTATGTCAGCGACAGTCTGTAATGTTAGAATATCTTCTCTTCCCTGATTTACTAAATCCGGTTCGAATTTATTTACCAGGGTAGGTAACTTAGATTCAAGTATTTCTGGGTTAGTTCCTGGAGCAAGCTTTACATATGTGTACATGTCTTTTCTTCTCCAACCATTTCTATATCTCCAGTTAGTCCACCCACTTCCATCATCTCGGGCATATAAAGTCTCATAGGAAATTAACACATCAAACTTCAAGTGAGTGTTTTTTGGAGAGTCCTTGAATACACCGGTAACCTGACATAACTCGTCATTGAAGTCATCATCCTGCAATCTTAGAAACTTACCAATTGGTTCTTCATTCCCAAAGTATTTCTTGGCCATGCTCTCTGAGATGACCATACTGTGGGTTTTCTCCAAAGCAGATTCCCGATCTCCCTTCACCATATCGTATGACAGAATTGAAAGTACAGATGCGTCAGCATATAAGAACTTCTTCTGTTTTAATGTCACAGGACCATTTGGAGCTTTTTCCCAGGTGATGATTACATTGTTCTTAGATCCCATATTATAGAATCTACCGTAATCCAGAACTTCAGGATATTCATCCTTCATTGCCGGACCAACACCAGGGTAATTTTCGGAGCTTTGGAAGACCAATTGACCATTTCTAATCACATCGAGCTGCACACGATATACATCCTCGCCTTGATCAACGAAGTTTTCATAACTCTTTTCGAATGTCACATAATGTTGAATCATCCAGAATGCGCAGAGCCCAAGGGCAAGTCCGGATACATTAATAGCGGAGAACCAGCGTTCCTTCAGTAGAGTCCTGAAGGCCACTGCTAAGTAGTTTTTGACCATAATGAGTATTTTTTGAGTTTTATTAAAGGTACCTCGAAAGATAGACTTTACAAAGTTGAATAGGTTACACTTGATAAGCGGTTTTTTTTTCATTGATTAGGAATCAAGAAGAGATAAGTTGCAATTGGATGGAAAATGTTAGTTGTGGAATGCTTAAATTATACTGGGAATTCTATTAAATAACTAAACATACCTTATACCATGAAGAGTCCACAAGAAAACGGGCGAAGATCATTTTTTCAAAAAACTGTAGCTATTTCAGCGGGTCTTGCAGCCACACCTTTATTAACATTTGCCGATGACTCACCATTTATTCGGCAGGATGGAAGCTTGTATATAGTAGGGCCAATTGAAGGCTATTCTCCCCAAATCGGGACTCTGTTGTCAACAATGAATATGATGAGGGAATGGGTAATAGGAACAGTCAAGGATTTGTCACAGGAGCAATTGGATTTTCAAATTGATGATCAATCAAACTCAATCGGTGCTATGCTATTACACCTTGCGGCTACTGAAAGGTATTACCAACTCAATACATTTGAAGAAATGGAGTGGGGGACCTGGAGCGATGAAATTAAAGAGGAATGGGATGCATCAAGCAGTCTTGGTGAAAAAGGAAGAAGCATAAAAGGAAATGATATTAATTATTATCTGGAAAAACTGGAAGAGGTAAGAAACCATACAAAAGAAGAGTTTGCTAAAAGAGATGATGACTGGTTAAACAAGCAGGAAAATTTCTTTGGCGGACAACCAACCAATAATTATTGTAAGTGGTTCCACGTCTGCGAACATGAATCTAATCACCGGGGACAGATGAAATTTATTGTTAAGAGATTACCCTCTTAAGTGATTTTTATTACCAGGTGGTTAAATTGGGCTTTACTTTTTTTTAATATTTTCTTATTTTACGATCACCTTACTTACCACCTGGATTGTTGGAGCACGAGAACATAGCATTGAAGAATCTTCAGAATGGGGATGAGCGTACTTTAAAGCTCATTTTTGAACAACACTATGCTCCATTGGTAAATTTCGCAAAGTCTTATTTATTCAATTTGGCAGAAGCCGAAGATGTGGTTCAGCACACTTTCATCAAGCTTTGGGAAAAAGCAGAAACACTGACTATTGAAAAATCAGTAAAGGATTATCTGTACATAGCTGTGAGAAACCAATGTCTCAACAGATTGGAAAGTATCAAAGTAAGGGATAAACATAAATTGCTTTATGTTGAAGCCAATTTGCTTGCGGCAAAAAGCGGTAATAAAGTCAACGAGTCGCTGGAAACGAAAATCGTAAATGCCATCAATACTCTTCCAGCTCAGATCAGGAAAATCATTGAGCTAAAATATACTGAGAATAAAAAAATCAGTGAAATAGCAGAAATTCTTGATGTGTCAAAAAATACTGTAAAAACGCAATTGCAGCGAGGAAAAGCAAAATTGAAACAGGCAGTCACCATGACATCTACTACATTATCCATATTTTTTACAATTTTCTTCTGAACCTTGTCACCCCTTTTTGAAATGCTCCTGTCTTTAAAGTAGATATGAGCGAACCTTCAATTGATTTTGAAATAATTTGGAGAAAAATTCATGGAACGTTAAGTGAACATGAGGAGCGATTATTCTTCAAATGGCTTAGTGCCAGCGACGAAAACAGGCGATACTTCGAAAGTGTCAGGATTCACTATGAGGAAGGTGCAACCGCACATGAGTATAATAGCCAATCCATTAAAGAAGCTTGGTCTCGTATCGATCAGCATTTAACTAAAACCCAAAGACCAAATCCCCGTCGCTGGATTTGGTCTACTTTTGCTGCTTCCCTAATAGCGGTGCTAACAGTTTGGTACTTTTCTATCGATGATAAGGAACCTCAAATTGTAGCTAAAGAAGTGGTAAAGAGCAATGCAATTATTCCCGGAAGTTCTAAGGCGGTTTTAATCACATCAGATGGAACCAAGTTAGCACTTGATGATCAGGCAGGATCCAACTTTTCAATATCGGATGCTCAAATGGAATCGCAAGACGGGACATTGACTTATAGAAACAACCCAGGCAATTATTCCAATAAACAACACGAACTCATCATCCCAAGAGGAGGGAAATATTCTCTTGTTTTGGGAGATGGTACTAAGGTCTGGATCAATTCTGAATCTAGATTGAAATACCCTGTAAACTTCTCAAATGAGGAAAGAACGGTATTTCTTTCAGGTGAAGCATACTTTGATGTAGCAGAGGATAAATCCAGACCATTTAATGTGATTACGGACAAACAAGTTGTATCTGTCCTGGGAACGGAATTCAATGTATCAGCATACTCTGATCAAAGCACGGAACACACTACATTGGTTGAGGGAAAAGTAAAAGTTTCAATCAATTCTGTTGAAGTGACTGATATATTAACTCCAGGTTTTCAAGCGCATCTGGATAAGAGGTCTAACCAGTATTCGAATAGGGAAGTAGATACATTCATTTTCAGTGGTTGGAAAGATGATCTGTTTGTATTTGAAGATGAACCACTTGGTGATATGCTTACAACATTATCAAGATGGTACGATGTTCAGGTATTCTATAACAATGCAGAGGCATCAAACATCAAATTCACTGGGGAGATTGAACGTTACGAGTCCTTCGAGAACATTTTAAGATTAATAGAAAAAACCAATACTGTAAGATTTGAGATTAAGAATAGAAGTGTAATAGTGAACTAAATAAAAGCATAAAAGGGAGTGCTGCAACACTCCCTTTTGGCACATGTCTAACAATAATGTCAAACATATGAATAGTACATCTACAAAGGTACCTTATAATGAGGTGATTAAGATAATTTTGATCGTGAAACTTACGATAGTTTTTTTAACAGTTGCATTTTTTCAGGTTACAGCAGCCAGTGTCTACTCTCAGAACACTAAAATTAGTCTGTCCCTGGAGGAAGTACCCTTTAAAAAAGTGGTAAGGGAAATTAAGCGCAATTCAGAATTTAAGTTTTTGTATCAAAGTGACTTATTTGAGGGAGTTCCCAATATGTCAATTGATACTGATGAAGCTACAATTGAGGAAATCCTGAATCAACTAATAATCAATAAGGGTTTTGAATACGAAATAGAAGATAAAACCATCATCATTCGTAAGTCGAAAATTGTAGCAAAACCTGAGCAAGAGATCAATGGTTCCATAAAAGATACCGAAACTGGTGAAGCTGTAATTGGTGCAACGGTTATCATTAAAGGGACAACAAGAGGAACAGTAACAGATGCCAATGGTAATTTCACTCTGGATGCAGAAAATGGAGATCAGCTTGTGATCAGTTTCGTGGGATATGAGTCTAAGACCATTACTGTAAGACAAGGCCAATCCAATTACGCGATAACCTTAAGACAGTCCATTGAAGCCCTGCAGGTTTTTACAGTAGTTGGAACAAGAAACCAGAACAGAACAGAAATCGATACACCAGTTCCGATTGATGTATTGGATGTTGCTGAGCTATCAAGCCAAAATGGAAAAATAGCTATTAATAATATCCTGCAATACGCAGCACCATCATTCAATGCAACCAAGCAATCAGGATCAGATGGAGCAGACCATATAGATCCTGCTTCTTTAAGAGGTCTCGGGCCAGACCAGACTTTGGTATTGATTAATGGTAAGAGGAGACACCAATCTTCATTAGTAAATATCTTCGGTACAAGGGGTAGAGGAAATACAGGTACAGATTTAAATTCAATTCCAGTATCCGCAATTAAGAGAATTGAGGTGTTGAGAGATGGAGCATCAGCACAATATGGTTCAGATGCAATTGCTGGTGTAATCAATATCGTTCTGAAAGATAAGACTGATGGGTTCTCCGGAGCTCTTACATACGGTGCTTTCAGCACTGCTGTTGGTGACGGCTGGGCCGAAGAAAGTGGCGAGACATTGAGCAATGTGGAAGGTGAAAATAGAATTGACGGAGAAGACAAAAGCTTTGATGGAAACACCTTTAAGCTGGACTTGAATTATGGAATAGCAATTGGCGACAAAGGAGGATATGCCAATATCACCACGGAATACCTCAACAGAGAAAGAACATTAAGACCTGGTTTCTCATGGAGAATGGGTTATGGCTCAGCCGCTGTGAATGGCTTCAATTTTATGATTAATTCAGCAGTTCCGGTTTCAGATAATACCGAGGTATATGTTTTTGGAGGAAGAAATTACAGATACACAGACGCTTATGCATTCTCAAGAGGCAGTTTTGCAGATGGAGATAACAGAAGTGTTCCAAGTTTATATCCGAATGGATTCACCCCAAGAATCACTTCAATCATTACTGATGGTGCAGGAACAGCCGGTATCAGACATACCATGTCTAATGACTGGAAAGTTGATTTCAGTAATACATATGGTATTAACAATTTTCATTACTACATAAAAGGAACTAACAACGCTTCATTAGGTGACGCAAGTCCAACAGAATTTGATGCTGGAGGACACAGTCTTTCTCAAAATACTGTAAACCTTGGATTTAGCAAGTATTATGATAACGTAGCTGCTGGTACAAACCTTGCATTTGGTTTAGAGTATAGAACAGAGAACTTTCAGATTTTCGCTGGTGAAGAAGCATCATACGGCCTTTATGATGTGAATGGAAGACTAGTAACCGACCCATCAACTCAAATTGTAGCATTTGATACCAATGGAGATGATTTACCCGGAGGATCTCAAGGGTTCCCAGGATATAGTCCAGAGAATGAAGTGGACCAAAGCAGAACCAATATTGGACTCTACGCAGATGCAGAATTCAATTTAACGGAAAGCTTTCTGGTAGGAGCAGCCTTAAGATTTGAAGAGTACAGTGATTTTGGAGAGACTTTCAATTATAAATTGGCCTCACGTTATAAACTTTCAGAAGCACTTTCACTTAGAGGATCGATATCTTCAGGTTTCAGGGCGCCTTCTTTGGCTCAGATCTATTACAATTTGATATTCAATAATATAGTGGCTGGTGTTTCGGTACCCTCTCTTCTTTCCGCCAATAATAGTACAGTTACCAAGTCTTTTGGGATTGATCAGTTGAAAGAAGAGACTGCATTCAATGGAAGTGTTGGTTTTGCTTTTAATTCGGGAGGGTTCAGCGCTACTGTGGATGCTTACTCTATTTCAGTTCAGGATAGAATTATCTTAACAGAAGCATTTGATGCATCCGATAAAGGACTGGGAG
>JANSWY010000017.1 GCA_024743255.1 bacterium
CCCCTATAAAACATCAAATCGATTAGTTGCTCAAATGCTTCATGAAGAATTGGGCAGAAAAATACAGTATTGGGATACTACTTTGAATCTGACAAATACAGTTACTTCATTGAACGCACCTGCGGTCTATCACCGAATGCTCAAAGCAAGTGACAATTTTCTTGCAGAACAGTTACTGCTCATGTCATCAAACCACGCGGGTTTCAGATGGGATACCGACAAATTCATTCAATCAATTAAACTTCACGACTTCAAATCATTCAGTAAGCTACCAGTATGGCGAGATGGTTCCGGCCTAAGTAGATACAACCTTGTGACGCCAAGAAGTATGACAGAACTATTGGTGCTTATAAAAAACGAAATGGGTATTGAAAAAGCAAAAAGTTACTTACCTGCAGGTGGAGTTTCTGGCACAATTAAAAATTGGTATAAAGCTGATCAACCATATGTATTTGCTAAGACTGGTACATTGAGCAATGTACATTGTTTAAGTGGTTATATTGAAACCAAATCTGGTAAAACCCTGGTATTTAGTTTTATGAATAACAATTATACAAACGGGTCAAGTATAGTTAAGAAGGAGATGCAGAGGGTTCTTGAGATGATAAGTGATAGATTCTAAAAAAGGAAGGCGCCTTTCCCAATTTAGATTTATCAATCGTTTCCGGATACTAATTTATCAGAACATGAATACTTGTATATTAAATCACTTGAGCTTTTCAAGATATATTCCGGCATTATACCAGGTCCAAACCATCTATTACAAAAAGTTCTCAATATTGTAAGATTCAATTCATTTGTAATAGCAGATAAATCAGAAGGTCCAGCAATCAAACCTAAATCATTTAGTTTCTTAGCTTTCACTGTTGCACTGCAGGTATAATCAAAATCTTTCAATCGGATTTTCTTAACTGTTCTGTTTTCTCTTGTCTTAAAAGCGATAGACTTATTTTTTAAATCATATATAACACTCCATTGTGAACCATACTGAGGCTTATTCGGATTCCAGCCCTCTAATGCTTTCACATTTTCCAAAATCTCAAAACCGAACTGTTCCAAATCCCCTCCATCATACTTGGCAATTGATGAACTTCCAATTGAAACGGCCTCCTCTGGATTGAATTTCTGATATTTAGTTAAATCTGCCTGGGTACCTCCATACGTATTGTACTTTTGCATATCAGCAACGCTTTTTTCAAATGTATCGTTGCAAATAAAGCCTTTGGTTCGGTAATCATTAAGGTGAGCAACCATTTTGCCATTCAAAAATTCTATTACTGCAAAATTCCCTTTAGCATCTGCAACCATGTAATGAAGCTTTGTAAATGCCTGACTTGTAATCCTAATCAGTTTATCAGAGGCGATTACTTCTTCAACAGTTGTGTAATTATCAAGTTGATATTGCATCCATTGAAGTTCATCCGTCATGGGTCTATTATCTACTGCCGGATACTGTGATCCTGGAAGCATTAAACAAGCTATCACCAAACCTTCTTCATTCATTCCTTCCGTTGGACCTTCTCTACCAACCTGGCTAAAGGTTATGCTACCATACTTGGCTGTCCATTTGGCTGATACCTCATTTGGATAGTGTACAGCTGTTTTTTGTAGGCCTTTTGGGTTTACAATCATCCAGCCATCTCCAAAGTCAAAATCATAATTTCGACCCATAATCATTTGATCACCTTTATGGAGAAAAAATGATGTACATGCATTTACCTGCCAACCTATCAGGAGTGATAGCAGCAAGCCTGACATTCTTTTAGTCATTAGATTCATCATCGTTTTTATTATTTATTTCAATTATTAATGTACTAGCTTGATAAAGAACCAGAACTTCACAAATGATTGCCGGACCAAGTAGCATGAGCCCAATTGGTGCCAGAATAACAATCGCAAAAGTGAATCCTGCAATAGCTTCTAAGATTCCTCCCAACTTTGCGGGTGTACCATACTTATCTCTGATTGAATAAACTCCATAACCAAGTGCTATTCCCGAGATTCCAGAAAAAACCGATTCACTAATCGCCAACAAGGGATTCATAAACCAACCTTGAAATAGGGCTATTGTCTGGACAACTGACAGAATCAAGGTTACAACTAGTACAAAGTAGCTTCCCACTACGAGTATGTTACTCGATTCCTTTATTCCGAGAAACAGAAAGCCTCTGTAGAAAAGAAAGGCAGAAAAGAAATAGATCAAGATATAAATCCCTCCAGTAATAATATCTACATCCCCATCTTCACCATAAGTGAAAAGTAGGTAGAGATCAAAAATCCCCATACAAAGCCAGACAATTCCAGCGATCATACCAGCAATCAGCAATACTTTTTGATTGGTATTACTAATAGACTGTGGAGTTGGATAAAAAAGGTTCTTAAAGGTTCCAAGAAAAGTTCTTTCAACTCCTTCCGGATTAAATTCAAGAGCCGCGTAAATGATATTGAGTGTATATGACCTGGGGTTCACTTCTCCAGCCTCGATGCGCTGAATTGTTCTGACGTTAACCGTACACATTTCAGCCAGCTCCTCCTGAGTAAGCCGTTTTTCCTTTCTGGCTTTGGTGATAAGGCTTCCTAATTGTGGTTGTTTCATTTTAGTAAAGTCTAATACTTTGATTCAATTCATGATTTGACTTACTCGACTTCAAATCACTTATGCAAGTATATGTTTACCACACGAATTTTGTTGCTGAATGCCTGTCACATTAACCCGACACTCACCCGACATTTCCTAAAAGCGGCCTTGATTAACTGGGTTGAGGGTTTTTAATCAAATTGATCTGATAATTAATTTATAGCTCTAGGTGTTGCATCTCTATCAGTTAGCACCCACTTTTCGTCATAGATTGACTTAAAAACTATTTCAAAACCAAGATTTCCATTTTGTTGTAAGTCTCTAAACACATTTAAGAGCTTAGTTGCGTCTTGTAGAGAATTATCAATTTGTAGAATTGGAATTTGTTCACCAGGTTTAATAAGATAGCCTTCGAAAATATTGCTGTGATAGATGTTTGAAATGGAATCCATTTCTCTGATATTTTGATAAAGAAAGTTTGGTAAGTCCATTAAATAAGTGGAATCATGGTAACTCACTTTTACCGATTCAATTAATGCTGGTCCCACTCCCTTATTTTCCAGGACAATTTTGAAATCAGGTGTGTTGGTTCCATAGTTTCCAATCATCAAATATGGAAAAACTGATTGGCGCCTTTGTTCATGCATCAAGTTAGTTTGAAAGATTAAAACAGTAAGAGTCGCTAGACTTATGACGATTGCAGAAACTCCTACAATCCTGTCAGTGCTCAAAATCGATTTCTTCTCCATATAGTTTATGATAATTCAACTCCGAAAATAAATGAATCCATCACTAATAAAAAAGCCAGGCATTACACCTGGCTTCAAATTTTATAGATTCTTAGTTAATTCTCCTGTTATCCGCCTTATTGAAACTTTCGAATCAATTAGGTTGTACAACGCTTGTAATCGTTGAATGGAAGCACTCAGATAATTATTCTGAACTGTCCGGTAATCAAATGAATTAATGGTCCCCGACTTGAATTTCTCCTGAGAGATCTCAAGATTGGTTCCTGCGGAGTTTTCAAGCTGTTGATTGATCTGATACAAGTTTAGTCTTACGTTGTATTGATCATAAAACTGACTAAGATCCTTATTCAAAGACAACTTCAATTGATCCACTCTTAAATTACCAATATCCTCTTGTATCATAGCATTTTCAATTGCCCTGTTAATTCTATTGCCATTAAACAGTGTGAATGACAAAGTGAAATTCGCAAAATAAACTCCTTGCTTATTTATGGCTGTTTCATCTGGTAGAGCAAAATTTGGATTATCACCAGTGTATCTGGCATTAGTGATATCCTGCACAGATCTCGTCCAGCGATAACCTGCTTGGGTAGAAATAGTTGGTAATCTATCGGCTCTTGCCATTTGAACCTGATTATTCAATACTGCCTGAGTAAGGTATTGCTTCTTTAAATCAAGATTTCCCCCTTCAAGTTTAGAAACCAAGGATCCATAATCCAGAACTTCTACTTCATCCTCTAGCTTGTCCGTAAAAGTATAGTCTCTCACGATATTTGATTCTGCTAAAAGAATATTCAAAGAGCGAAGGGCATTTCTGTAACTTAACTCCTGATTGATGTAGTTAATAGAGTCATTCAGATAATTACTTTCCTCCAATAGAAGATCAGAAGTAACAGCGCTACCTAGTTCTGTCTTGACCTTGGTATAGTTGTATTTATCGCTCGACAATTCCAATTGCCTTTGAAACACATCCAATCTCTCCTTTTCAAGTACAGCCAGGTAATAACCCAATACAATAGCCTGGACTGTATTAGCAATCACAATATCTGCATTACCTTTCGACTCCAGTTGAAGGTTCTCAAGACGCTTTTTATTCATGAACATTCTTCCTCCATCAAACAAAGTCCAGTTTAGATTCACTGAAGGAACAATGCTCGTATTGATCTGATTGTCTAATTGAAAACCAGGAAACGTCTGTCCACTGAAAAACTGATTACCGTTATTCTGATTGGTTATGGAGTTATTTGATGTTCCATCCAACGTAATATTTGGCAATGCACCAGCTTCACCCCAGCTATTGTTGTTTGAAGCAACTTCTACATTTCCCCTTTCAATTTGGATATCATAATTTCTCGCTAACCCCAACTCTACCGCTTGAGATAAGCTTAGGCTTTCCTGTGCATTTAAACCAAGGGAAGCCAATCCGCATACAATTATTAATATATATTTCATGATCCCTTGTTTAAGCTGATTCCCTATACTCTTCTAATCTTCTTTCGTCTATTAGCACTCTTTCTACATCTTCCCTTGTAGGCTTTCTGCCTGTCCAAAGCCATGTAGCAAGTCTTCTCACATCATTAAATACTAATATGATTACAGGAAAGAATAATAGAATAATGAATGTTCCTACTAAAACTCCATAGGCAACTGAAATTGCCATTGGCACAAGGAATTGCGCTTGAAAACTCTTTTCCATAATTAATGGCCAAAGTCCAAGAACTGTGGTAAGTGAAGTCAGCATAATCGCTCTGAATCTCGCAATTCCAGCTTCATATGCCGCCTGATATACAGATTTACCTTCATCTTTGATCAGAGAATTGAATTTCGCCAGGAATACAACTGCATCATTTATAATCACTCCGGATAACGCTATCATACCCCATGCACTTAATATTGATACAGGGTGATCCTCAATTCCATGTCCCCACATTGCTCCTAGCCAACCAAGAGGAATCATCATGATGATCATCACTGCTTGATAGAAAGATTTGAATGTCAACATGATAATGAAGAAGATTAAGATGAATGCTCCTCCAAAGAACAATAAGATCTGGCTCATCGCTCTATTACTCTCCCTTGCCTGTCCGCCAAAATCAACTTTGACTGATGGGAAATTTGATTCAAGTTGAGGTACTATCTCAGTTCGTACTCTTTCTAATACTGGTGGCACTTCGCCAAATGGATCAACCATGTCAGCTTCTACTGTAACTGCTCTGTTTGTATTATAATGACGAACACCTGCTACACCTCTCTCCACTGTATAATCAGCTAATTGAGTTAGTGGAAACTGCTCACCATTTGAGGTTTTGATTTTAGTGGACTCCAATTGCCCAACAGTGATTCTGCCTGATTCCGGATATCTAACCCAAACCTTTAATTCATCATCACCTTTCATGAAACGCTGAACTTCTTCCCCAAAAAATCCTTGACGAATTTGTTTAGTTATATCATTATGATTTAATCCAAGGAAATAAGCTTGTGTAGTAAGATCAAATAACATCTCTCTCCTACCAATAGCCTCATCATCCTGAATTTCTTTTAGCTCACTGATCTTGCCCAGTTCTTCTTTCAGAAATGCCTTTGCGCTTCTGAGCTCAACAGCATTCTTCCCTATTAGTTTTACACTAACAGGTTTACCAAATTGGTTACTACCTCCAACTCTAAACTTATCAGCCTCTGGTACGGGACCAATTTTATCAGATATCTTCTCAATTAAATCAAATGCATTGATTCCGTAATCATCTAACTCTTTATAGAATACATTGATATTTCCAGCATGAGAACCTGATTCGGAACCATTGGAAGTATTTCCAATTCCTGCAAATGTGTAATTGATCAAATTGTCTTCTGTATTTAGCTCTTCTTTTAGATCCTCATTCACTGCCCAAACAGCCTTATCAAATCTGTCTATATACTGCTCGACCTTGGCTTCCCTTTCTCCAGGTTTAAATGCTACATCGATATTGAAGCTATTGAAAGGTATCTGAGGAAAGAAAGTAGCTTTTATAAATCCACCTGCAAAGAATCCTCCGGTGATAATGAATAAACAAACCAATGCCGTGAAGGAAATCGCTCTATACTTCATTGTAAACTTCAAAGCATTTCCATAAAGATCATATCTCATAAAATCAATTACCTGATTGATCTTTGATCTTATCTTGAAGCTTCGGGTATCTTCTTTCTTTACACTTAATACTTTCTTACTTGCCAAATGAGCTGGCAATACAAAAAATGCTTCCAACAATGAAAATCCTAGACTAAAGACAACTACTACCGCCATATCTCTTAGAAATTCAAATCCGCCAGTCAAGAAGAAAAGTGGTAAGAATGCAACGATCGTTGTTGTAACGGAAGTAAATACAGCTGGAAGCACTTCCATTGTTCCGTTTATTGCTGCCTTTATTGGGTTCTTGGTTTTCTCAAAGTGAGTATAAATATTTTCCGCAATCACAATTCCATCGTCTACCAAAATTCCTATTACCAGGATCATACCAAACAATGAAATCATATTGATAGTAAAACCAATGAAACTCCCAAGAATGAACATACCCAGGAATGAAGATGGAATACCCCATGCTACCCAAAATGATAATCTCAAACTAAGGAATAGTCCCAATGAAACAAGAACCAATAATAATCCAACAGCTCCGTTGCTAGTTAAAAGGTCTAATCTTTGATCCAGCATTGTTCTAAAATCCCAGGTAGATTCAAGTTTCACTGCTGAGTACTTATCATTAAACTCTTCGATATATGCATTCACATGATCAGATATCACAGCTAAATCCTCTGATTCAAGTTTCTTAACCTCAATAAATACGGCCTCACTACCATTAAGTAGTGCCTTATTTGGTTGATCGGAAAACTGTTCTTTTATTTGAGCTACATCCCTCAGCAACAGATTACTGCCATCTGGATTTGATCTAAGAACAATATCACCAATTGCATCTGCCTCAGTCTGTTTACCATTTGATCTGATCAGAATTTCCTCTCTTACAGTTTTGACTGATCCCGCAGAAATATCCTTATTGTTATTCCTAACTGCACCAGCAACTTGATCGAAAGTCAACCCATATCTATTCAGATCTTGCTCTGTTACTTCAATTGATATTTCTACTGGATTGAACCCAACAACATTCACCTGAGACACAACCCCTGAAGCTAACAAATCCTCCTCAACGATCTTACCATACATCTTCAGTGTCTTGAGATCAACATCACCGGTCAACCCCAGCCACTGGGCTGTGCTCATTTGTTTTTGTTTGAATATAATAGGCTTCTCCGCTCCTGCCGGAAAAGAACTAATACCATCAACAGCGTTTTTGATTTCGGTATACAGCTCGTCTATATCGTAGTTATCAAGCGTAACTACAGAAATATTAGCAGCATTCTCAGAGGAAGTTGAATTAATTTCATCGATTCCAGCTATGCTGTAAATGGCTTCCTCAATTTTTTGAGTAACACCCTCTTCCATTTCCTCTGGCGAGGCTCCTGGGTAAGCAACAGATATTGACACCACCTTATCACTCCTTAAAGGGAAGAACGACTTATTGGTATTTACCAGACTGATTATCCCTCCTATTAAAGTAATCGCAATGATTACATTAGCCACAATCGGATATTGCACCGTGTAGGCGACTAAGTTTTTAATCGAACTAAACATGACTATGAGTTATTTGGATGATACCTGATCGTTACCCTTGATCTCTCCCTGAAGGTTGAGCTCTGGTTCAGCTTCTTCAAGTTTAAATGCTCGCATATTATTGTGCGCATTGATTAATGGCTCCACTACCAAATCCGCTCCTGGCTCTAATCCATTGAAAACGACAGTTTCTGGATTAGTTTTGAGGATATTGATATTCTTCTTCTTCAATACAGAATCCCTCAATACAAACACTTCATTACTATTATAGATAGCATTTCTAGGAATTATCATACCGTCCTTGATTTGCTCAGCTGGGATTGCTGCCTGAAGATATTGCCCGTCATACAATCTTGACCCATTTTGTTGAATGGCAATAAATACATCAACAGATTGAGTATTCTGATTCACATAATCTCCAATTCTACTTATGTAGCCATTCCAGGCAACATTCTGCTCATCAGAAGTAACCAATACCTCAGCACCTTTTCTTATCCATGGTACTTCTTTAGTTTCGACTGACACTTTTAGTTCAAGGCTGGAAGTTTTCAATATCTTTCCGATATTTCCTCCAGGATTGACAAATGAACCAGACTGTAAGTTGACCATTGAAATGCTGCCTGCAAATGGAGCATAGAACCTGAACTTTTTCAGATTCGCTTCGCCACTCTTAATGCTATAATAAGAATTGTAGATATTCTTTGTAGCCAGAAAAGTCTTCTCTTTGGTATTTGAGGTTTTGGGAATTTCTGGTAGTGATTTCTCAATATCGATGCTGTTGAAATATTTCTCCCATTTAGAATAGCTTTCCGAATAATCAATCTTCAAATCCGGCAAAATAGCAGCCAAATCTCTCAAAAAATTACTTTTCTGCGCCTGAAGATTAAGCTTTGCCTCCGTATCATCGATTTGATACAACAATGCTCCCTTCCTAAAGCTTTCTCCCGCCTTAAGTTTGATATTACCCTGAGACATACGACCAGAAACTTCTGCGATCAAATCCAAAGATTCTGCAGTTTGAACTCTTCCATAAGCTACCACTTCCGTAGCAACGTCATCATATCTTACTGGGGTTGTTTTCACATAGCGTTTAACTTCCGCTACTTCCTTTTTAGGAGGTTCTGGTTTGAAACTTGGTGCAATTACGGCAAAAGAAAGCGACCCACCAATTAGCACAAAGAGACTCCCGACAATTACAATTTGCCTGGTTTTCATTTGAGTTTTAAGTTATGTAGTTAAATAATAGGCGACCTTATAGGTTTTATGGGATATTGTCGGATAAGTTGCATTTATTCCCATATTCGTGATGAGTGGAACTTTTGATGTGATGAGCTAAATATTTTCGCTACAACTGGTTGAACAATTTTATTAACATATTTTAACAACCTTTACTAATCCGAACAGTTACCACAATAAATATGTTCATATTCGAACAATTGAAGTTTTCCGGAAATAGTATATAAATTCTCTGAGAATAAGTTGTACGAAAGATTGTAATAAAGATTAAATTCGCCGCATGTACAGTGCCGTAATTATTGGTGGGGGAATTGTGGGATTAGCTACTGCTTTGAAAATCAAGCAAGCCAATCCAACCATCAAACTTGCTATCATAGAAAAAGAAAGCGAACTCGCTACACATCAAACAGGTCACAATAGTGGCGTGATACATTCTGGTATTTACTATAAACCAGGAAGTATGAAGGCCAGAAACTGCATTGATGGATATAATCAACTGATTGATTTCTGCAATCAGGAAGAGATACCATACGAATTATGTGGGAAGGTAATAGTAGCCACTTCAAATGATGAATTACCTGCTTTAGACAATATCTATAAGAGAGGGAACGAAAATGGACTTTCTGATCTTAAGATGTTGGAAGAAGGTGAATTAAAAGAAATTGAACCTCATGTAAATGGAGTGAAGGGAATATTTGTTCCTCAAACAGGAATCATTGATTATGTAAGAGTGGCGAATAAATACGCTGAAATAGTAAGACACTTTAGTGGTGAAATATTTCCCGGCACAAAGGTTCTTAAAATTAAGCCCAACAAAAACAACCGATTAATGACGGTTGTAACTAACAATAGAACATTCACAACTGGTCTTGTAATAAATTGTGCCGGACTATTCTCTGATAAAGTAGCTCAGATGGTAGGCGCGGATATTAATTATAAGATTATACCGTTCAGAGGTGAATACTATAAACTTTCTGACGAAAAGAGTGGCCTTGTTAAAAATCTGATTTACCCAGTTCCTGATCCTGCATTCCCATTCCTCGGTGTACATTTTACCAGGATGATTAATGGAGGAGTTGAAGCAGGACCAAATGCCGTTCTTGCTTTCAGAAGAGAAGGTTATAGAAAGACAGATATCAATATGGGTGAGCTAATGGGAAGTCTGGCCTGGCCTGGTTTTCGAAAAGTTGCTGGTAAATATTGGAAAACAGGTATGGGTGAAATGTATCGTTCATTTTCTAAATCTGCATTCACCAAAGCGCTTCAAAAACTCATGCCAGAGATCACTAAAAAAGACCTTGTTCCAGGCGGAGCTGGTGTAAGAGCTCAGGCTTGTGACAGAGATGGGGGACTAATTGATGACTTTCTAATTTCCGAAGGAGAAAACTACATAAATGTATGTAATGCTCCTTCTCCTGCAGCCACTTCATCCTTATCGATTGGTGAAACTGTTTCTGAATTAGTACTAAAGAGATTTTAAAAGATAAATAGTATATAAAATGGCAAATGTGATTAAAGAGATTACTGTTACAGAGCTTAAAGAGTGGAGAGATGCTGGCAAAGATTTCCAGCTAATTGATGTAAGAGAGCCAAATGAATATGAAGTAGCCAACATTGATGGTGAACTTATTCCTTTAAGCACAGTTTCTGAAAACGCTGATAAAGTATCAAAAGACAAACCTGTTGTAGTACACTGCAGAAGTGGAAAAAGAAGTGCTAACGCGATAGCAGTACTTCAAATGGATCATGATTTTGATAATCTATACAATTTAAAAGGAGGAATACTTGCTTGGTCAGATGAAATTGATCCTAGTATACCAAAGTACTAAATTGTGGATAACACGTGCATAACTACGTGGAAATCAGGTGGTAAACTCGTGGAAAACATTACATCAGAAAGACTTGACATTAAGCTTTGAATAGCTACCTTTATTAAACCAAGTAAGGGGATCAAGGACGATCCGAATGGAGAGGCGAAGTTAAGAATGAAACTTGGAAATTCACTACTTCTTACGGGATTTAGTGTCGGAAAAAGATGATTTTTTAATTTGGTTAAAGTTGGACGGTTTGAGCTCTTAGGGGGGCATACCGAAAAATGCAGTTCTTAAATACTCAGACTTGGAATTTGATAGTTTCCCACGGGGCACTATCAAATAAGACGGGTTCCGTTGAATTTCAATGGAGCCCGTTTTTTTTGTTGTCAGTTGTCAGTTATCTGTTGTGAGAAAAAAAACAGACAACAGATAACTGACAACAGCTTCCCTAACACAATTCAATTCCCCTACTCTACAAACTCTCATTACTACCACCATCGTTCAGTAACAATTAAATTTACATTTAGAAATATTATTATTAAATTTACATTTAGTAATTAAATAATCAATCCTATGAGAGAATATCAACTAGGTGAATTCGAGGAAATTGTTTTGCTTACTGTAGCTATTCTTTATGAAGACGCCTATGGTGTAAGCATCAGGCACGAAATCGAGTCCAGGCTTGATAGAAAAGTTAGTGTAAGCGCATTACAAACTGCTTTAAGAAGAATGGAAAAAAAGGGTTATCTGGAATCTGAATTTGGTGAAGCAACAGCCATAAGAGGAGGAAAACGAAAACGATTCTTTAGAGTAACCAAACTTGGCAAAAACGCCCTGGATCACGCAAAAACAACAAGAGACTTACTGTGGGCTGCTGTTCCCAATGTTGCATTTGAATTCGATAAATAATTCATGGAGCACCTTCCCCCTAAGCGAATTACCGCATTTTTGGAATGGTTCATTAACCCGGATTACCTGGAAGATATTTCAGGAGATCTGGAAGAAGAATATCAAATCTATTTTAGAAATCATTCCTTAAGCAAAACCAGGTTATGGTACACCTGGCAGGTCATCCGTCTGTTTCGTCCAGCAATGATGAAAGTCTGGACTCCCTTTAGAAAACTCAAAATACAAATAGACATGGTTAAAAACTACATCAAAATCGGAATGCGGAACATTTGGAAGTTCAAAGCCTCCGCAGCTATCAATCTTATAGGCCTCAGTACTGGCCTGGCATCATTTATACTGATCGCGCTCTTTGTCATAGATGAATTAAGCTATGATCAGCATCATGAAAACAAAGATGAGATATTTCGGGTCACTGTCAAGAATTATAATAGCGATGGGTCAATGTCCAGACAATGGGCATTTGCGAGTGCGGGACATGCACCTAGAATTAAAGAAGACTTCCCTGAGGTCACCCACGCTACCAGGTTCTTCCCATGGGCATTTCCTGATATCTTAATTGGAGATTCCAGGTTCCCACAGGAGCAAGTGATCTTCACTGATCCAGACGTGTTTGATGTATTCACCATTCCATTCATCATTGGAAACGCAGAGACAGCTTTCAATGATATTAAATCTATTGTGATATCCGAAAGTGCAGCTATCAAACTTTATGGAAACAACTGGAGAGAAATGGATTTACTTTCTAAGACGGTCAAATTAGAAAGCCGTGGACAGAGTATGTTATTCAACTTAACAGGAGTATATGAAAACATGCCCGAACAGCAACATTTCCACTTCGAATATTTAGCTCCTTTCGCCATTTACGCGGCAATTGCTGGTGATCAAGCGGTTAATAACGTTGGAGGAAACTACAATTACCTCACATATGTCAAAACTGTAAAGGGAACTCAGCCTGAGTCAATGGAAGCAAGAAGTAATGAATTCTTTGATAAATACATACAGCCATTTAATGGAAGAAAGGCAAGTGAGTTCTACGATTTTGTATTTCAACCGCTTACTTCTATCCATTTGAATTCCAATATCCAGGGGGAGATCGAAAATAATGGCAGTTTACAACAAGTATATATTTTCTCGGTAGTAGGAATATTAGTTCTTATTATAGCTTGTATAAACTATATGAACCTTGCTACTGCAAAGTATTCCAGAAGAATGAAGGAAATTGGAGTGCGTAAAGTGGTAGGAGCGAATAAAAAATCTTTGTTCGCGCAGTTTATAACAGAATCATTCCTTATTACAATGATTTCATTAGTAGTTGGAATTGTTCTTGTCTTCCTTGCCCTGCCCTATCTGAATGATTATGTCAGTAAAAATTTAACATTTGGAATTTTTGAAGACTTTAAGCTAGTGATTCTCATAATTGTATTGATGATCGGAGTTGGGTTTATTGCAGGGTTTTATCCAGCTATTTATTTATCAGCTAAAAACACAATTGTTTCCTTAAAAGGAGAGTCAGGTATGACTTATAACAGATTCAACTTTAGGTCAGCCTTAGTGACTTTTCAATATGTAGTTGCTGTTGGACTCATCTTTGCATTGATAGTTGTAAACTCCCAAATATCCTTCATTTTCAATTCTGACCCTGGATATGATAAGGATCAAATGCTCAATATTTCAGCATTCCGATTAGGAGACAAGGCTGATCTGTTAAAGAATGAACTAATTAATCACCCCAATATTGACAAAGGAACCATATCATCCAGAATTCCTTCAGGCACATTAGCAGATTCACAAGGAGCTCAGTTTTACAAAGGAGATTCTGCTCAAGCTCTTAGCTTCAGGCTTCCGTATATCAGAGTTGATGAGGACTTTGCATCAACTTTTGGTCTGGAATTAGTTGCTGGTGAGGACTTTCAGTCTTATATGGACGTAGACTCTTTGGGCTATTATATTATCAATGAAGCAACTGTTAAAGCAATGGGGATTCAAGATCCTAATGAAATAATTGGGAAGAAGCTTCGATATGGTGGAGTGGATGGACAAATATACGGAGTGGTTAAAGACTTCCATTTTGAATCAATTCACACTCCTATCAAACCGATGTTACTTCAAAAAACTAAGAATAGTCTCTATAGAATTACTGTGAAAATGAAAGGGCAAAATATCAAAGAGACTTTAAAGTTTGTTGAAGATAAATGGACAGAAATTGATCCCATCAACTCAATTTCCTATCGCTTCCTTGACGAAAGCTTCGAGCAGCAATATGAAGCTGAACAACGACTAAGTACATTATTTAAAGTGCTCACAGGGCTGGTAATTCTTATTAGCTGTCTTGGTATGTTAGGTCTGGTCTCATTTATTATTGAAAGAAAAACCAAAGAAATAGGAATCAGAAAAGTACTTGGAGCGTCTATTCAAAATCTGATGTGGTTGGTCTCTAGAAATTTCCTTGCTCCTATCATCCTTGCTGCAGTTATTGCACTACCAATTGGCTTTTGGTTAATGAATAACTGGTTGGAGCAATTCGCTTATCAATTCGAATTTGGTCTTTTTGTTTTTGCAGGGCCACTCCTGATTATTGCTGCAATCACATTATTAACAATTGGATATCGAGCTTTAAAAGCTAGTCTATTGAATCCTGTAGAGTGCCTAAGAGACGAATAATTAGGTAATAACTGAATTGCCTCTGCCAACAGCAAGTTTTATCAAAAGGGACTGACTAACATTGGTCCCTTTTTCATTAAACCAACTCAGATAAAAATTCCAATGCTCTTCGTTCACTCCAGGTGTGTTCATCGCCTGAAACCATAAAACCTACATGTCCTCCATGTTTTGGAGTTTCCAGGTATAAATACTCATGATCTTTTGCAAGTTCAATTGGATAGCATTTGTCGCCTAACATTGGATCATTCAATGCGTTGACCAACAACACTGGCTTTTTAATATTTGGATAAAATTGATCTGATGTAGACTTCTTGTAGAAATCCATTCCGTTTTCAAATCCATGTAAGGGAGCGGTGAAACGATCATCCAACTCTTCAAACGTATCAATTTGCTCAGCATTGGTGACATCTATATCAGGGTATTGTTCCGCTTTTGCAATTACTTTCTTAACTAACTTCTTGATAAACCTCCTTTTGTAAAACCAATTTGATCGCAGCAGCAACATTTCGACAGAATTGTAAAGATTGCAAGGCACAGAAAACACGGAAGCTCCTACTATCTGTTCAGGCGCATTCTCTCCTTGTTCTCCTAAGAATTTTAAAGTAGTACTACCTCCCATTGAAAAGCCTACCAGGCCAATTTTTGAATATCCCTCTTCGATTGCTTTGTTGACTATAGCTTCATAATCATCCGTAACTCCATGGTGATAAAGTCGCTTATTCCTATTCATTTCACCACTGCAACTTCGATAATTCCATGCCAGAACATCCCAGCCATTTTCTGAAAATAGCTTAGCAGCCCCCATCACGTACGGTCTATTGGCACTACCCTCAAGGCCATGAGACACAATTACAACTTTATCATTGTTGTTTTTCAACCAATCAATATCAAGAAAATCTCCATCAGATAATTCAAGTCTTTCACGGCTATAATTGACGCCTTCAACTTTCCTGAAAGCGCTTGGATAAATGGTTTCGAAATGAGCATTTAGAAGTAACGCTGGTTTCTTTTTGTAAGATGATGTTTCAATGATTGGCATTCTGCAAAAATTAAGTAACAAAATTATTCCTGTGCGACATAAATAAACTAATTTCGGCAGTATTTTTGCGGCCGTTGAGGGGAATAATAGAAGATTTGATGGTGATTAAACAACATTTATTTTTTACATTAATGATTTTGCTGACATTTTTTGCGCAAGCTCAGCAGATAAGAATCATTGATAAGGCAACCAAAAAACCTATTCCCAGTGCCCTAATTTATAATTCTGACGCATCCAGATCAGTTCAAACCGATGAAAAAGGCAGAGCTGATTTTAGCAAATTCCAGAATTCTGATATCATAACCATTCAACACACAAGTTATCAGGAAGTCATAATTAGTTATGAAGATATTGCCAGGAGAGGTTTTAAAATCTTAATGGAGGAGAGAATTATCCCAATTGAAGAAGTGACGATATCTGCAAATAAGTGGGAACAAGACAAATCAGAGATTCCGAATGACATTCTACAAATAAATGGAAAAACCATTGAGTTTGACAACCCTCCTACTTCCGCTGACCTTCTAAATAGTTCTGGGGAAGTATTTGTACAAAAAAGTCAACTTGGCGGTGGTAGCCCAATGTTGAGGGGTTTTGCTGCCAACTCTGTCCTTCTGGTTGTTGATGGCGTAAGAATGAACAACGCCATTTACCGAAGTGGTAATCTCCAAAATGTGATCAATATTGATCCAAATGCATTGGAAAGTGCAGAAGTTGTTTTCGGACCTGGGTCTGTAATATATGGTAGTGATGCCTTAGGTGGTGTTTTAGACTTTCATACGATTAACCCTAAGTTTTCTAGTACTGACGCCACTCTCTTCAATGCTACTGCTTTCTCCAGATATGCAACAGCAGCCAATGAGAAAACTAATCACCTACATTTCGAATTAGGAAAAGAAAATTTTGCTCTCTTTAGTTCCGTAACCTATTCAGACTTTTCTGACCTCAGAACCGGAACTAATCGTACAAGTGAATTTCCCGATTACGGCAAGAGACTAAATTTTATTGAGAGAATAAATGGAATTGATAGTGTTGTTTCGAATAACAATCCAAATATCCAGAAATTCAGCAATTACAACCTTTTCAATACTGTAAATAAACTCAAATTCAGGTTATCCAGTTTATTTGAACTTGATTATGGTTTTTACTACTCTACCACTTCCGATATACCAAGATACGATCGTCTTATTCAAACAAATGACGATGGTTCTTTAAGAAATGCTGAGTGGTACTATGGCCCACAAAAATGGATGATGCATAGGGTTAGTGCTACAAGTTATCAGTCCAATCCAATTTATGATCAAGCCAAATTTGTATTCTCTTATCAGGATTATGAAGAAAGCAGAAACGATAGAAGAGTGGATAGTGAAAACAAGAGAACTCAGATTGAAAGTGTAAATATTTTTAATGTCAATCTTGATTTTGACAAATCGGTGGGCTCTGGAAACTTATTTTATGGTTTAGAATTCCTATTTAATGATGTAGCTTCTGAAGCTTATAATACCAATATAACAACGGGTGAAGAATCTGTAACCGCATCGAGGTACCCGGATTTAGGCAGTGAGTATCTCTCTTATGCAGCATATGCTAATTATAAAAAGCCTCTTAGAGAAAATCTTATTTTGAATGCTGGGGCAAGGTTTAGTCAGGTCAATGTTTCAGGAGAGACTTCCGATAGCGAAGCTTCATTATTGTCATCAAGTACTATTGATTTATCAAATGCAGCATTGAATGGAACAGCTGGGATTGTATACAAAGTCACTGAAGAGGATGCTTTTAGTTGGTTAGTTTCAAGTGGATTTAGATCCCCTAACATTGATGACGTAGGTAAAGTTTTTGAATTGGATGATGACCAGGTAACTGTACCCAATAATGAATTAAGACCAGAAACTTCATATAATATGGAGGTCTCCTACAAAAAGGAAATTCAAGGTAAGTTTACTGCTGACTTAGTTGCTTATTATTCCCGATTAAACAACGCAATTGTAAGAGCTCCATTTGAAGTAGAAGGTTCCAGCACGATTACAATTGGCACAGAGGAATTTCAGGTTTTCGCTCAACAAAACACTAATAAGGCGCATATTTATGGACTTGGTGGAAAAATACAATATCAACTAAATCCTAACTGGGCAATTACAAGTTCATTGCACTATACAGATGGAAGAGACATCTCAAATGATGACCCACTAAGACACACTCCTCCTGTTTTTGGTAAAACATCTTTGAAGTACCAGCAGAACAAGGTAAAACTGGAATTTTTCAGTGAATACAATGGTTCCAGAAGTTTTGAAAACCTCGCACCTTCAGAGCAAGACAAAACTTGGGTCTACACATCAGACGGGTCACTCGCCTGGTATACTTTGAACCTAAGAGGTTCCTATCAAATTAATAAATTTCTAAAAGTCAATGGGGGCATTGAAAATATATTGGATAAACATTACAGACCATATTCTTCTGGAATAAGTGCCCCTGGTCGTAACTTTAGTATCTCTTTGAGAGCAACTTTTTAGTAGTACATGAAGCAATCAATTAAACATATAGCAGTATCGGGCAATATCGGAGCTGGTAAAACAACTTTAACAGAAAAACTAGCCAAACAATATGGCTGGCAAGCGGAATTTGAGTCAGTAGATGAAAACCCGTATTTAAAGGACTTTTATGAGGATATGCCAAAATGGTCTTTTCATTTGCAAGTCTTTTTTCTAAACAGCAGATTCAAGCAGATCAAAGAGGTCCGAGCTGGAAAGAATACGGTAATTCAGGATAGAACTATTTATGAGGATGCTTACATCTTTGCTAAGAGTTTATATGGTTCCGGCAAGTTCAATGAAAGAGATTATCAAAATTATCTTCACTTGTTCCAATCAATGGAGGAATTTATCCAGCCTCCGGATCTATTGATCTACTTGAAAGCTGATATTGGAAGGCTTGTAGCTAATATAGAGAAACGTGGAAGAGTGTATGAGAATGCCATTACGATCGATTATTTAAAAAACCTTAACAGACATTACGAAGATTGGATTTCCCAATATGATCATGGGAAATTATTGATCATTGATGTGAATAATCTGGATTTTGTATCGAACCCAGAAGATTATGCTGACATTGTAAGCAAAATTGATGTTGAATTGAATGGACTTTTTAGCTAGTGTGTTTCCTTATTGTTAACTACCAGCATCATAAACACAACGCTTATATAACAATCTAAATATCAACTATTTAGACTTTTTCCTCTTTCTTTGCGTCAGAAATTTCTTCATATTACAACTCAAAGTAAAGAGGGCTGGAAATATCCAGCCTCTTTTTATTTTTAGCCTTTTGGTTTCAGATTGAATGCTCTGGAAATATTGAATCCAAAATGAATATCTCCATTCCAGAAATCATCTTCAGTTTCAGTAAGGAATCCTTTCTCAATCATCTGAGTTGCATTTGAGAAAATTAATTGGAAAACGTGTCCTCCAGTTTCAATTTCCCAGCTAAAAGATGTTGAGTTAAAATTACCCTCTGGTCGATCTCTCAATTGGTGATAGTACTCTAAGTTAATACCCATTCTTGGTGTGAACTTAAGGCGCCCCCCTACGCCAATTAACGGAACATTATTATCCTCGCTACCAGGTGCCAGATTTCTATGAACCATAGTCGGCATCAACTGAATGGATAAGTTACTGTTGAATTTTCTCGCCAACATCAACTGATAAGTATAATCTAATCTATACTTAAATTCAGATCTTGGATCCTCTGCTGTGAATTCTCTGGTATCAATTGCCATACTTGTAAATGCTGTGATGGTAGCAGGCGATTTCTTGGATTGTCGCAGAATTTTGTACTTGATGAATCCATCCAATGACTTATCAAATGACGATCTTCCAAATCCAACATTCAGCTGATCCGTAATTCCATACTCCAAAGCAAACCTTACAAAGGATTGATCTAAACCATAAAGGTTCTTCACCCCGGAATTAATTCTTCCAAAACGGTGGCTGATCACAAACTCCAATATGTGTCCAGTACGAGTCTCTACACTATGACCATTTAATAGTCTGGTACTCTTAAAAGTTGCAGTTACATACTCATTATCAGAGTCTGAGCCTGTACTGTTAAGAATATCCATCAATTCATCCTGAGCCACACACCAGTGACCTAGGATCAACATGAAACATACTAATACAAACTTTTTCATCAATTAGGTATTTGGTGTGGAGGAATTAATTGCTTGAACTATAAGGTGCGTAAGTAAACTTAATCGTTACTTCCACTTCTTCAGCTATATTGTAAAATACCGCTTTAGGAATTTTGATTTTATAGTCTTGTAATTTTACTGGAAACACGGCATCAATTACCACTTTATCATCTGAGTAGTTGATCTTTCCTTCGATTTCAACATCTTTGGTTACCCCGTGTATTTCAAATTGACCAACAGCCTTTACAGTTGATTCACCTTTTGCTCCAGACCAATTCTGAATTTTAGCTTTAAAAGTACTTTTAGGATATTTCTCAGATTCCAGATAATTCTCATTAAAATGCTCTTGCATAAGAGACTTTTCAAATTCAAAATCTTTGATAGCCACTGAGAATACCAACTCCCCATTTGACATATCAATTACGCTTTTGGCCGTTTCATTTGTTGCTTCAATATCCTCGAGAGGTGCTTCAGAATAAAACTTTATAAAGCTTTCGTTTGAGACAAACTTTTGTGCGTTAAGCTGAACAGCTAAAAGCATCAATACTCCAGAAAAAAATAATTTCATAATTGTAAACTGTTTAAATTTCTTTTAATTATCTAATGCATCATCATCCACCCAACATGCGATTAAATCAATCTCTTCCTGAGACAATTCTGGTCTACTTGCTGGTGGCATTGTTTTAGCTTGTGTTCTTGCTTTAATTCTTGCGGCAGCAGCCATAACATCTTCCTTGCTGTTAAATCTAGGAGAAGTCACATTTGCATGACATCCCGTGATTGCACAGTTGCTGTTAATTATTGGCATAATATCATTTTCCAAACTGACACCAGTTCTGATTCTGGCAGACAAAGTAGTTTCACATCCTCCATCCCTTACATCTACTGTGTAAGAACCTGCATTTAGCCCTGAAAAGATTGATTCAGTGGTGAAAGTTTCTCCATCAATACTGTATTCATAAGATCCTGTACCTCCTGTTGCTGTTATCTCAATTTGACCAGCATTGGTTCCGCAAATTGTTTCCGATACAGTTAAGCTTGCTTCTATTGAATCGTCGGATGCAGCAACTGATGCTTCCAGTGAAGCCGTACATCCACTTTCATCTTTAACCGTAATGCTATAATTACCTGCTGCTAAACCAGTAATTACATTACTTAGATCAAAATTGGTGCCATCCAGACTGAAAGAAACATTACCTTCATTGCCTGTTACGGCAAGTTCCAAGGAACCTAATGTGGTACAAGTTGCTTCGGTGGCAGTAGAAACAGAAACAGATATATTACTGCCTGAGCAATCTACTTCTAATCCATCTTCATTATCGTTTGCACATGAAAACAGAAAAAGCCCGAAAATGATTATCAAGGAATAAATGGGAAATTTTAAATTCATTAGACTTGTTTTTAATATCGATTTTGAACCAAACGGAGTTGTTTACAAAAATGGTTGGCTGATGTTGAAAATATTTTTTCCGTTTATGAAAAGAACATAAAAAAAGCCCTAACTGTTTTAATCAGGGCTGTCGTTGCTGTAAATGTAAATTTGAGTAGTTCTTTCGTAAAATCTTAAAATGTAAATCAGTAATCCTTTTGGTATTATACGTGCAAACAGAAAAATACCCTACTGGTGGGTGGTTTATGGTAAAAAGCAATAGCCGACAGGCCATTAGCTGGCTAAAGATCCAAAGAGACACAGTTTCAGTTACCTGCAACGCCTAATCGACTATTACCATAACCTAATATTTTGAAAAGATGTAGGGAAGACCTTTTGTGTAATTGAATTGTTTCGAAAAAAGTGCATTTCTTTATTTAACTCCAGGAAATATTTTTCAATGCTTCGAATAAACTATCCTTCTTCCGAACCGCTACTGGTATTGTATGACCATTTTTCATCACCAAAATACCGCCTTCCTTTTTGTCGTATCTAAGAAAGTGCTGAAGATTAATTAGATGAGATTGATGTGCCCGAAAGAAGTCTTTTGAACTAAATAGATTATCGTATTCCTTAAGAGTCTTCGAAACCAAAATTTCTTGATCTCCCTGAATAAAAAAACGAGTATAGTTTCCTTCCGCCTGACATCTGATAATTTCTGATGTTTCAATCAAATAGACACTCTCCGAATCGGAAAGAATAATTTTTTTGGGCGAATCTGAGGCCTGAGAAATGTTTGTTAAAAAAGTCTGTAGTTTAAGCTTATTGAGGTTTTCATCAATTTTCTGTCGAGCTTTCCCGATTGAGTTGATCAAATCTTCTGGATCCAGTGGCTTTAGTAAGTAGTCAATCGCACTATAACGGAATGCTTCTATTGCATAAGCATTATGACCTGTTATGAATATTATATGGAATGTTGGGTCATCAAATTTACTTAACAAGTCAAATCCCGTCCCATCTGGCATTTCCACATCGAGAAAAACCAAATCCGGCATTACTCGTGATACCACTTCATAACCACTGGCAACTGAGTTAGCTTCCTCTACAATTTCAATATCGGAGGCATAAATATTAACTAGTGTTCTGGTTGTTTCTCTTACAGAATCCTCATCATCTATGATAACAGCTCGCATAATTTCTTTCTATTATTGCATTTCTGATGGTACCATTAAACTTACTCTTGTACCACAGTCTTGTCCCACTTCATCAACAACAGAATTTATGAATAGCTCAATTTTCTTCTTAAATATAGCATTAAATATTTCCAATCGCTCTTTGGTTATTTGAGTTGCCAGCGATTTATGCTCCTTATATTTGGATTTCATCACCTCACTTTGAGTGAGACCTACACCATTATCAAAAATTTCAAGATGAATCATATCCCCTTTCTGATGAAAACTTATTTGCAATAATCCATCACCATCTTTGTTAACTAACCCATGTTCAATTGCATTTTCAACAAATGGTTGTGCAAACATGGGAGGAATATGAGTTTCACCAGGATCTATTTCATCAGATACAATAATCTCATAATTGAACTTATCCCTGAATCTAACCTTCTGCAATTGAATGTAATTTTCAAGGGTACTAACCTCTTCCTCAATTGAAATATAATCTTGTCTGGAGTTTTCTAGAATCTGACGCATTAACTTGGCAAACTTCGACATGTAAACTCCAGCTTCCTCTGGTTTATTCTGAAAAAGATATTGCTGAATTGACATCAAAGCATTAAATAAAAAGTGTGGATTCATTTGAGTCCTTAAGAGCTTCTGTTCAACACTACTTAATGTTTGCTCTTGTAGTATTTTCTTTTGTCTATAGAATAGAAAGCCCCCTCCAACTATGAGCAGTAACAAAGCAAAACCCGCTACCAAAAGATATCGTTGCTGTTTGATTTGCAGCGACTGAATTTCGGCTAATTGAGAAAGGTTATCCAATTCCCTCTCCTTCTTTTCAGTTTCGTATTTAGTTTCAAATTCCGCCATCCTGGATTTAAGTTCAGAATTTGACAAGCTGTCATCCAAGGTTCTGAAATTTTGATAGGCTTCCAATGCATCGAAGTAGTTTTTTCTTGTTGAGTCCAGCCGATATCTGTATTTCCAATTATGACTTAATTCTTTGATGCTATTTATTTCTGTTGCCAATCTAAAACCAGAATCCAGGTACAGCTCCGCAATTCGAAATTGTTTAGATAATGTGGCTACTTCACCAAGATTATTATATGCTATTATCTGGCTTTCTCGGTTATTAACCAACCTTGCATAGTGTAGTGACTTATTCAGGTAATGAAGTGAACTATCGTAGGTTTTATTCTCTGTAAAAACAATCGATAGGTTATTATACAATGTAGCCAGACCAACTCGATCATTCAACTTTTCTTTTATTGGCTGTGTAATCTTCAAAAAGTAGTAGGCCGAATCTAATTGATCCAACTTTAAATACATACTCGCTAAGTTTGACGTTACCGACGATGTAGACTTGATATTATTTAAAGCTTTTAGCTTATGATATGATTTATTAAAGAATTCCTTTGCCCTCTTGTATTCCTTTTGATAGGCATAAAGCGTTCCTATTCCGGCATATGCAAAAGCTATTCCCCTGGGGTGATTAAGCCTTTCAAAAATATCCAGGGCTTTGTAATATGAGGCATGCGACTCCTCAATCTTATCAAGTGACTTTAAATAGTTCCCCAGACTTACATATAATCCAGCGAGAAGCACTTCAGAGCCAGCTTTTTCAAAACCTACTTTCGCAATATTGAAATAATATAAGGCGCTATCTGCGTTGTTTTTTCTTCTGTAGTAAATCCCAATATATTGTGCAGCTCTGGCTTCATATAAATCGAAACCAAATTGTCTGGAATGCTTTAATCCCTTCATTCCATAGTAATAGACAGAATCTGGATATGAAGAGGTAAACTCTCTTGAAATATTGACCAGCAGAACCGCTTTCAAGGAATCATCAGAAGAAATTTCCAGTTCATATTTTAAACTATCAATATCATCTTGTGCATAGGATTGACTCAGGACCAATAGGAAGATCCCAAGTAAAAAATGTGTTACTTTCAATTAGGCGGTGTTTGTATTACTCAATCTATTCCCAACTACAAATCTTGTCCCGGGCTTTCTATAACCTCCCAGGTATGATCAGAAAGTAGTTTTACATGAGCAATATACAAATTGAAGGGGAATTTTTTACCCCATTCTTGTGGGGACACCATAGATAAAAGGTCCGTACCATCCTTTCTTTCATACAGATAGTAGTCGTAATTTATTACCGGCTCAAAGCTCATTTGAGCAAGATAAATCCTCTCGGAAATGTCAACTCTTTGTTGCAAATCTCTGGCTTGATTTACCAAAGTCTGCATTTGATCATACAGCTGCTTGAACTGCCTATGGGTCTGATCATGCATCGCAGCAATAGCCTTGCCCTTGGTTTTGCCTTGATCTATCGGCTTAACTAATGCACTACCCACAGTATGAGCAAATTCGATAAGACCTGGATCTGCAACAGTCATTTCTTTCATTCTGTCCATATCAACTCTACTCAGATCTACCTTCTTACCTCTTTTCTCACTCATCTTACTCAGTTATTCTTTCCTTTAAATTCTTCTTTGCACCTGGCCAGGTGGTTCTTCGAGAGATATCATAACCAAAAATGATCATGATGATTAAAAAAATGGCTGCTATTGCCAAAAATATCTTTTTTGATCGATTCATAAACCTAATATTCCCAACGTATCGTATTGATATATTGTTTGCCAAATATATTAGCTTTCTCTCAAATTTTGGATCGTAAAATCATACATATCGATATGGACGCCTTCTACGCTTCAGTAGAGCAAAGAGATAATCCGGCTCTGAAAGGTAAACCTGTAGCTGTAGGAGGATCTAGCCAGAGAGGTGTTGTTGCTGCCGCAAGCTATGAGGCTCGTGAATTTGGAGTTCGATCTGCAATGAGTTCCGTAATAGCAAAAAAGAAATGTCCGGACCTCATTTTTGTCAAACATAGATTTGATGTATATAAAGAAGTTTCAAGGCAAATACATGAGATTTTTCATGACTACACGGACTTAATTGAACCCCTTTCACTGGATGAGGCATATTTAGACGTTACTGAAAACAAAATAGGTTTACCATCTGCAACACTCATTGCGAAAGAAATCAAACATAGAATAAAAGAAACTACTGATCTGGTCGCTTCTGCCGGCATATCTTACAATAAATTCCTAGCCAAAACTGCTTCGGATATGGACAAGCCAGATGGTTTATATGTCATTCTGCCATCAGAAGCATTGGAGTTCATTGCCAAACTACCTGTTCACAAGTTTTTCGGTATTGGTAAAGTAACTGCAGAAAAGATGAATAAAGTGGGAATCTTTACTGGTTATGATTTGAGGAAAAGGACATTGGATGATCTGACCAGACTCTTTGGAAAATCAGGCAAATACTATTTTGATGTATCAAGAGGTGAAGATAATCGCAAGGTCAATCCATCCAGAGAAAGAAAATCTGTTAGTGCTGAAAATACATTTGAAGAGGATCTAACAAACTTACCTGCTGTTTCAGAAGCCCTTGATAAAATCGCCGAAACTGTTTTCAAACGGATTACAAAATCAGAAACGTTTGGTAAAACGCTCACAATTAAGATTAAATACTCCGACTTTCACCAAATTACCAGAAGTAAAACAACAGATCAACCTATTAATAGTTTAGAAGACCTCAAAAGACTGCACCGCGAAATCTTTGAACAAGAAAATTTGATTACAAAAAGCATCAGATTGCTTGGATTGGGCACTTCCAATTTCTCAGAAGAAAAAGAATCTTTAGGAACCCAATTAACCTTCGATTTTTAGACCGGAGAATTCTATATTTGCATCATGAATATCAAAGGCAAACTATTAGAAAAAGGTGAGACTCAAAATATCACCGATTCATTCCGTAAAAGAGAATTTGTGGTAGAATATGCAGAGAACCCACAATACCCAGAATTCCTGAAATTCGAGCTTATCCAAACTAACTGTGAGCAACTTGATTCCTTTGATGCAGGCCAGGAGATAAATATTTCCTTTAACCTGAAGGGAAGAAAATGGACTGATAAAAATGGAGAAGTAAAGTATTTCAACTCTTTACAAGCATGGAGAGTAGAACGAGTAAATGATATTGCTCAACCAGAAAGCTCTGCACCTGATGCTGGTGATATGAATCCACCGGAGTGGCTTTCAAATGCTCCAGGTCCACAAGCTGATGACGATCTTCCGTTCTAAGAATGAAAGGTTACATTGCCGTTTTTTGTGGTTCCCGAAGTGGAAATAATCCCGTATTTGTAGATACCGCTAAAGAAGTTGCTCAGCATCTGGTGGATCATGACTTTGGACTCGTTTATGGTGGAGGAAAAGTTGGGCTTATGGGAGTGATTGCAGACGAGATGCTTGCCCTGGGAGGCGAAGTAATCGGTGTAATTCCTGAAAAGCTTTTCACAAAAGAGGTTGCTCACGCAGGTATTACTGAGTTAATCACAGTACAAACAATGCATGAGCGGAAAGCAATTATGGCAGATAAATCAAAGGCATTTATAGCTCTTCCAGGTGGTATTGGAACTTTGGAAGAGCTATTTGAAGTTTTTACATGGGCACAAATCGGGTATCACAAAAAACCCTGTGCCCTCTTGAATGTTGATGGGTTTTATGACCCTTTGAATGAGATGCTGGATCACACTGTAGCCTCTGACTTCCTTGCACAGGACTACAGAGAATCACTGATCAGTAAAAATACCGTGGGAGAATTATTGAAGGAGGTTATTTCAAAAATCGACCTTTAGTTAAACACCCCCTTTTTCCGTAGAAATTTATTTACGATACTTTAGATTGAGTATTTACTTAGATTCAATCACCTCTATCTCGAAGTAAAGAACTGAATTTGCAGGTATTGGTCCTCTGGTAATCGTTCCATACCCCAAATCTGGAGGAATCATCAACCAGGCTGTACTACCTATTTTTAGTTTTGAGACTCCTTCATCCCAACCCTTTATTACCTGACCTTGTCCAAGTCTGAATGAAAATGGCTGATTACGATCTTTTGATGAGTCAAATTTTGTTCCATCCTCAAGAAACCCTGTGTAATGAACTGTCACGGTCTTACCATTCTCAGGCAAATCCCCATCACCTTCTTCGATCATTTTAATACCTAATCCGCTAGTTTCGTACTTATAACCATATTTCCTCTCTTCAACTTTCCAAGAGGCCAGGGCTTCTCTGATGAAGAGAATATCAGTTGCTGACAACTTAAGTTTCTTATCAGAAGCAATGGAATTAAGATATGAAAGGTCATCTACAGACCCAATCTTGATTTCCTTGGTTTTCTTCACTCCTTTAAATTTGAATGTCTCAGACTTTGCACCGAATTGAATACAAAAACCATCAAACTCACTATGAGTAAAGCAATAGTCAGAGTTTTCATCATCCAACATTTTGCATGACTCACACTGCGAATAAGAAACGAATGTAACTAACAGGAAAAAAGATAAAGCGGATAATAATTTCATATTTAAAAGCTTTGATATTGACTTCAAGCAAGTTTCGGTAAACCAAAGCAATTAAACAAACGAAAAAAGCAGCTTACTTTCGTTTTTTCCTGAATGTAATCGGAATGTAATCATCTGTTGGAATTCCAATGTGTGCGAGATCCCAACCATTGTGATACGTTTGAACCAGTTGCTTAATACACTCTACACGATCTTCAGTAGGAAAAGGACACTCCTCCCAATAAAAAATCTCTACTCTGTAGTTATACTGTTTCTTTATTCCGTTGATTTTAACTTCAACCTCAATATCCTGATGCTCATCAAGTCGAGGGATTTCAATACCAATTACGCCCATATGATCAAATTGTGATTTTTTCTTTGTAACTAACAAAAAGTATACCCAAATCCATAAACAACTGTTTTTCAAGCAATTATTAAATGAAACCTATTTGTAAAATGATCGTTTTAGAACAACAGTCGTATAGTAATTGAACACAGCCAACCTACATAATACTTAGATTTTTTTATATTCGCCCCTTATAACATTATGAGAATTCAGAGTGCGTACTTAGTATTGGCAATTGCCCTGGTAGGTTTTTCCTGCAGAGAAATGAGAAATGCAGAAGGTGAAACTGGTTCAAAAAGACCAAGCCCACTAAAAAGTACCGAAAACAACATTGGTGAAGCCCAGATAAAAATAATTTACAGCTCACCTGGTGTAAAAGACAGGGAAATATGGGGAGATTTGGTTCCGTACAATAAAATATGGAGAACCGGTGCAAATGATGCTACTATCTTCGAAACCTCAGCTGACCTTAAAATAAACGACACGATTCTAAAGCGTGGAAAATATTCATTGTTTACTGTACCTGGAGAATCAAAATGGACCGTGATGATCAACAAGGTTTGGGATCAATGGGGAGCCTACAACTATGACCCTTCTAAAGATGCTATTCGTATGGAAGTCACACCTGTTAAACTCGACAGTTTGGTTGAAAGAATGCAATTTAAGATTGAAAATTCAGGAGAAATTAAGTTTTTGTGGGAGCGGTTGCAGTTCAGTTTTATGGTTGAACCTATCTAAGTCTTCCGAATACACTCGTTAATTACTCTTACTAGTATTCTTGTTAAGCCCTTAATCTGATCATTACAATCTGTTATCCGAAATCGGCGCTTCATGAATGATGGATCAATATATCCGAGGTAAACTTCAGACTCCTCTGACCATACAACAATACGTAATGGTAAATCTAAGGTCGCTGACGGTTCGCAGGCTGCAATCTTTAGCGACAGGTCTTTATCCTCAAAAGAAAAAACTCTATTCTGAGTTGAAATAGTATCAGTTTCCAGGTCCATCACTACCGTTTTGTATTGTGTTAGACCTTTCGCTTGAAGGATAGAGTCCAATCTAGAAACAGTGACCTCATAATTATGAGAACTCTTATAAATCGTAATATCCTGAGTGCGAGCTTGGTAATGCAAAAAAATACCAACAAAAAGAAGGAATATACCCCTCATATGTGCTTTTTTTTCTGCAAACATAATGATTCAGCCATCATATCAAAGTTTGTACAATACCTAAATTCGATGAACTTAGATATTTATCCTATTAATAGTCCAATTATAAAATTAATTGACTAGAATTAATAGATAAGCATTTTTTAAAAGTATTTAAATCAAGAGCAATATTTACCCTTTGGACTATCTCGTTTCATTTTTTCTGATATTTTTGTACTGCTTGAAAGACTATCTTAATAAACAAGAGCATTTTTTTGCAGAAAATAAATTGAGCAAACTGACATTAACACAATGAACATCAGAACCAAACTTGTCCTTCTTTCAGTTTTTCTACTGATTATTAGTGGAGGCGTATTTTACTTATTTCCAGGAAACATTATAGTGATAGCTGCTGTAATCGTTGTTGGAGGTGGTATTGCGTTTGGAGCTGCAGGTGCAATAGTAAAACCTATCGAACAGCTGAAAGGTGCTGCACAAGAAATTGCGAAAGGTAATCTTGAGATCAAACTTGATATTGATGAGTCAGCAGAACTTGGTGGTGTTGCCAAACAAATCCAAAACACTGCTACTACTTTGGTTAATAGAATTGAGGAGCAGAAGAATCTGAATCAAAGATTATCTGATCAGAAAAAAGAAATTGAACAAACCACTGATGAAATCCATTACATCAATGAGCAAATAACAGCTAGTATTAACTATGCTGAAAGAATTCAACGTTCGATGTTACCTAATCAGAAAATGTTAAAAGGCATTTTCAAAGAGTCACTTATAATCTATAAACCTAAAGATGTAGTAAGTGGTGACTTCTATTGGTTTGAAAGAATGACAAGAGGTGCTAATGAGTATATCGTCGTGGCAGCAGCAGATTGCACAGGTCACGGTGTACCGGGTGCAATCATGTCTATGATGGGAAATAACCTATTGACTAATATTGTTTACTATCAGAATTACCTTGATCCTGACAAGATCATCACGAGAATGGATCAGGAAATCAAGTATGAATTGAAGCAAGAGGGTGATGACAGTAAAGATGGAATGGAAATGGGTCTGTGTGTGATTGACCTGGATTCGTTTGAACTTGATTATGCCGGTGGGGGTATTCCATTATACATATTAAGAAATGGTGAACTAATGGTTGAGAAAGCCGACAAAGTAATGCTGGGAGGTATGGTCGCCAGAAAGGAAGGCGAAAACCCAATTAATGTTCGTCATCTACAATTAGAAAAAGGAGATCAGATATATCTTTGCTCCGATGGGTTTCAAGATCAGTTCGGAGGACCGTCAGATAAAAAATTTATGGCTAAGCGCCTAAGAGAGTTGTTTGTTGAAGTTGGAGATAAACCAATGAAGGAACAACAGGAAATAATCGAAAACCGATTCATGGATTGGAAAGGTGAAGGAGAGCAAACTGATGACGTCATGTTGCTCGGTTTTAAAGTTTAAATAATTAATCTAAGAATTATATTCCAAATTGTTGAAAATTAAATATTTATAATTTTGGAATAAGTAAAAAATAATACTTAATTTTTCATGAAAATATTTCGTGAATAAGTGATACTATGGATTATTTAAGAAGTTATAAAAATATTTACGATCAGAATATCATCCTGATGTACAAAGGTGAGCTGACCTTTGATTTAGTAACATCGATGATATCTACTCTTGAAGAAAGGCTAGAGGAGCTCGAGCAGGATCGTAAAGTCAAGAAAAAGTTTTACAATGTATCTACTGAGTGTATTCAAAATTTGTACTATCACTTAGACGAAGTAAATGCAGATGAAACACTAATCAGCTCCTATGATTCGAAATCTGCGTTAATTTTGATTGCAGCTAGGAAAAGATTTTATAGCTTGCAAACTGGAAATTATGTACCTTCCAGCAAAACAAAGGAAATTCAAAAAAGGTTGGACGATATAAACTCAGTTGATGCCGATGGATTAAGAGCCATGTACAAAGCGGCACTTAGCGAACAAGAGTTTTCTGACAAAGGAACTGGAGGTCTGGGATTCATTGATATTGCCAGAAAGACAGGAGGACAGAAACTGAGATATAAATTTCAACCAGTCAATGATGATGTTACATACTTCACATTGCAAGTAAGATTACCACGAGAACTTAATTAAGGTGTTTGATTAAATATGGAAAAGATATTTATAGAACCAACGAAAGTTACCCCGCTTATTAATTTCGACCCTGACGAGGGAATGCTCGAAATGAGAGGAAGATCCAGTCCGGAAAACTCAATTCAGTTTTATGCAAAAGTGATTGAGAATCTGGAGGAATATGCTAGTAGTGGAAAAGACAGCTTCACAGCGAACTTCGCATTCGAATATTTCAACACAAGCTCGTCGAAATGTCTGTTTGACGTATTCAAAAGGCTTGGCAAACTTGAAGATGGAGGAATTTCTGTAATCATCAATTGGTATTATGAAGAAGGAGATGAAGACATGATGGAAGCAGGAGAAGACTATTGCGACCTTCTTGATCTGGAATTCAACTTCATGGAAATTGAGGAGTAAGTAGGACCTGAAAGGACGAGATGAAAGAGCTCTATCATGACGAAGTTAACAACTTAAAGAAGTTCAAAGACAAGATTGAAGCTCATACGATCTATAAAGAAGATCTCGAATCCTTTTCGGAACAATATGATGAACTAATTGCCCAGGCAAAAGTAATCACCAGGGTTTCCGACAGGCTGCAGAAAAAGCTTGATAGCGCTAACCTGCAAATCCGAGATCAGAACAAGGAAATCACAAAGCAAAACCTTGAGCTAGAAACTACAGTTACCCAACTAGCTCAAGCCAGAGTTGGTAGAAGAGCCTCTACCATTCTTTATTTCATTGCAATTACTTTATTCATAATTGAAGAATTCACCCTTGAAGGTTTAATGGATTCATTAAACTGGCATCCCTATGTTGCCATCTTCATTAAAGTAGCAACCTTCTTCATAGTTAAACTATTTGAAGGAAGACTAGAAGGTTACTTTATGAACCAAGAGAAGAAAAAAATTCTGACTGACGAATACGGTAAAGAAAAGGTCACAGGCAGTACTAAATAACAATACCGACTATCCCGTGGTATTGCATTTCAAATAATTTATAATTCCATTCTTTTCATTTTTGGTATATTCAAATCTTAAATAGACGAATTCCAAAATGATTAGGCTCCTACAATTGTCATTCCTTTTTCTTGTTACTTTGCATTCCTTTGCTCAGAATACACCAAGGGAGTTTTTCTCATATCAACCAGGTGACGACTTCAAATTAATTGGTTATGATAGCCTATATAAATATTACAATCACATAGCAAAGACATCCGACAATGTGATTATTGAAGAAATTGGAAAGTCTGAATTAGGTAAACCTCTTTTGCTGATTACCATTTCCAGTGAGGAAAATCTAAAAGATCTGTCAAAATACAAGCGGATCGCAAAAGAGCAAGCAATTGCAAAAATTAGCGATGATAAAAGCCAGACTAACGCTCTAGAAGGTAAGGCCATAGTATGGATAGATGCTGGGCTACATGCAACCGAAAGGGCAACTTCTCAGATGATTCCCCAATTATTGTATGATCTAGCTACAAATGATTCAGAAGAATTTCAGAATATCCGGTCTAATGTTATCACATTGATAATGCCCGTGATGAATCCAGATGGACTGGAAATAGTAGAAAAATGGTACAAAGCTAACCTTGGGACACCATATGAGACTACCTCTCCCCCGTGGCTGTATCACTATTATGCAGGACATGATAACAACCGGGATTGGTTTATGAATAACCTATCAGAAACTAAAGCAGTTAACAACATTCTATACAATGAATGGTATCCGCAGATTGTCCTGAATCATCACCAAACATCCCCTTCCTGGGCGAGAATATTTGTCCCCCCTTTTGCTGATCCAGTTAACCCAAACATCCACCCTGCAATTGTGACTGGGACTAACATTGTTGGCATGTCTATGGCCAATAGGTTAGCCATTAAAGGAATGCCCGGTGTTGTGTCAAATTACAGGTTCAGTATGTGGTGGAATGGAGGTATGAGAACTGTCCCCTACTTTCATAATATGATCGGAATTCTAACTGAAACTGCACATGCAACTCCTACCCCGAGAATGTACAATGAGGGTTCAGTCCCGAAATATATTGGTGGCCAATTCCCGTCAGATGGTTCTTCCATTTTTTATTCTAACCCATGGAAAGGTGGCGAATCCAAGTTCTCAGGAGCTGTTTCCTACATGTATGAAGCATCAATGGCTCTTCTAAACTTAGCGGCTGATAGAAAGCAATCATACCTCCGAAATATTTATGAAATTGGAAGAGATGTTTTAGATCAACAAAAACCATATGCTTACATTTTACCAAAGAATCAAAAGGATTATGGAGAGGTATTAAGCCTAGCAGAAATTTTAAAAAATGGAGGCATAGAAATTGAAATACTAGACAAATCTACTTCAGTAGCGGGTAATAAAGTTGAAGAAGGAAGTGTTGTAATTTACAGCAACCAAAGCTTCTATCCTTACATCAAAGACTTACTATCAAAACAGGAATACCCTATACAAAAGAAATACCCTGGTGGACCAGTGAAGCCTCCTTATGATCTTGCAGGTTGGACTTTGCCGTACCAAATGGATGTGGAAGTAATTGTGGTGGACAATGAAACAGAGTTAGAATCTTCTCCTGTAACTGATGCTTTAAAAAAGGGAATCACTTCTTCAGGAAAGGGCAGTTATTTCCAATTTAGTGCAGAACATAACGATTCGTATAAGCTAATCAACAGACTAACCAATGAGGGTATCGAAGTATTTTTCGATAAAAAATCGAAGGGTTACATTGCTGAAATTAGTTCAAGAGGATTAGAAAAAATGGGACAGGAACTAGTCATTAATGGCGAGTTTATAAAATCAAGACCCGAGGAAGATATTCACTTGATCACTACAAAAAAGGTTGGTATCTACAAATCTTGGGTTGCTAATATGGATGAAGGTTGGACAAGATTCGTTCTAGACCAGTATGAATTTGATTGGGACACACTACATGATGACAATATTTCACAATCCGATCTATCCATTTATGATGCCATTATTCTCCCAAGTCAGTCTTCCAATAGAATCTTAAATGGTTATACAGAAGGCACCATGCCTCCTGAGTTTTGTGGAGGATTAGGAATTGAAGGAACATTGAAACTACAAAAATATGTACAAAATGGAGGTACCCTTATTTCGTTTGATAAGGCTTCCAACTTTGTCATTGACCAGTTTGGATTGCCTCTTAAAAGCACTACGAAAGGTGTAGAAAGCAGTAAGTTTTTTATTCCAGGCTCATTAATATCGGCAGAAGTAAACATGAAAAATTTACTCACTATAGGCATGAGTGAAGAAGTATCTGTTTCCTTTTCTAGAAGCAATGCATTTGACATCATTAAAAAATCTAACAAAGGTGAAGGCGGATTGGAATATACGGTTGACAAAGCTCCTGCGCCCGCAGTGAATAAGCTTGTATCGTATAGTAATGAGAATATTCTAAAAAGTGGCTATGCAACCAACCCTAAAAAATATATTGGGGGTAAAATTGCGATGGCTTCAATTGCGGATGGAAAAGGCCAATACATAGTATTTGGATTCCGTCCACAATTCAGAGGTCAGTCACATGCTACCTACAAACTCATCTTCAACAGCATATTCTTTTCAAATCTTACTTCATCTGAAATGGCCGAATAAGGATTGCAAATACAGGAATATTGTAGTATAATGCAGTTTTTGTTTCAACAGTTCATATGGAATTTTCAAATGTAGACATTGGCGTATTTACTATTTACGCACTATTCATTATTGGTCTGGGTATCTGGGTAAGTCGAAAGAAATCTGGCGAATCACAAACATCTAAGGACTATTTTCTAGCAGGCAAAAGCCTTCCTTGGTACGCTATTGGAGCTTCTTTAATTGCTTCAAATATTTCTGCGGAGCAAATTATCGGAATGTCTGGTTCCGGTTATGTAATGGGAATGGCCATTGCAGCATACGAACTAATGGCTGCCGCGACCTTACTTCTCGTTGCAAAGTATTTTCTTCCAATCTATCTCGACAAGCAGATTTTTACAATGCCTCAATTTCTTGAGTTAAGGTATGACAATCGCGTAAAGACAAGTTTGGCTGTCTTCTGGCTTCTATTATACGTTTTTGTAAATCTTACAGCAGTAATGTTTCTAGGAGCTTTAACTCTCGAAACTGTGATTGGAGTCCCTTTTATTTACGGCGTTATCGGACTAGCTGCATTTTCAATATTGTATTCCATATATGGAGGTTTGAAAGCTGTTGCCTACACAGATATTGTTCAGGTTATCTTTCTGGTGATTGGTGGTATTATGACCACATATATAGCCTTGAATTTAGTTAGCGATGGTGGAGGCTTTATTAAAGGCTTTTCAATATTAGCAAAAGACGTTCCTGATAAATTCGATATGATATTTCAATATGGGCATCCCAATTATGTAGACCTACCTGGGGTTACTATTTTAATTGGTGGAATGTGGATTGCAAACTTAGCTTACTGGGGCTGCAATCAATATATCACTCAAAGAGCTCTTGCAGGCAAGGATTTAGGTGAAGCCAGAAAAGGAATGGCGTTTGCTGCATTCTTGAAAGTCTTAATGCCGCTGATAGTAGTAGTACCAGGAATTGCTGCATTTTATTTGGTGCAAAACGGCAACACGCAGATAATTGATTTAATGACTTCCGTTGATGGTGATACTGGTGAAAGTCTCATAAAGAACGATAAGTCATACCCGGCAATGTTGGCTCTGGTACCTATGGGCTTGAAAGGAATAACATTCGCAGCATTAATTGGAGCAATAGTTTCCTCACTCAGCTCCATGATGAATAGTACTTCCACAATATTCACAATGGATATTTATAAGAACTATTTAAATAAAAGTGCCTCCGAAAATAATCTGGTTACAATTGGACGTGTTACTGGACTGGTTGCCATTATCATCGCTTGCCTGGTAACACCGCTTTTGAGTGGATTTGATCAAATGTTCCAATTCATACAGGAATTTTCAGGATTTATTACGCCGGGAGTTACTGTAATATTCTTATTTGGTCTATTCTGGAAGAAAGGAACTGCAAAAGGTGCTATGGCTGTGGTAATTGTTACATTCGTATCTGCCATAATTCAATTATCGATTATTGTAATTAAGTCAGGAAATGCAGAACTGTATCAATCAATGCAGAACAATTGGTTCACTGGAATATTTATAGCATTCTCAAATGCACCATTTTTAGACAGAATGGGATTCATGTTCTTTCTGCTTAGTTTCTTGATGATTCTTTTCAGTCTTATGGATAAGGAAGATTTCAAGTGGAAAGATCAAAACTTTCTGATGGTTTTAGGCTGCTTATTTCTTTTCATCATCATGGAAGGCGGAAATAAAGAAATGTTCCATGATACAGTATTGAGTTTACATACACCTCTTGGAAAAACTTTAATACATTTTATGGGAGCAGCAATGGTTGCACTTTCATTGTTTCTGACACATCCTACAGATTATGATGATAATGCCATTGAAGTTCATAGTTCACTATATAAATCAAAGAAAGTGTTTAATTTAATGGCTTTAGCTGTTATAATTATGCTAATTCTAATCTATACAATCTGGTGGTAATGGAAACAACGACAACACAAAACCCAATTAAAGAGAAGTTCAGAAAGAAAATGTTAAACCCATTTTTCTTTTGGTTCTTCCTCATGACGCAATTACCCGCTGGTTGGATAGCAGGATTAAGACTTAGGGAACTTGAGGGCTCCAAATGTATGACAAGTGTACCATTTAAGTTTCTTAATAAGAATCCGTTTAAGTCTATCTATTTTGCCGTACAGAGTATGGCTGCTGAACTTTCCACTGCTGCATTAGTCTTGTTGGGAATTGAAGGGATTAAACCCTCCATCGCTTTTATTATTGTTGATTTAGAATCAGAGTTTGTCAAGAAAGCAAACGGGAGAACTTACTTTACTTGCGAAGATGGGGACAAAGTAACTGAAGCAGTTGAAAGATGCATCAATACTGGAGAGTCGGTATCTGTAAAACTAAAAACTGTTGGGAGATTAAAAGACGGCACTGTGGTAAGTACTTTCTACTTCACATGGTCCATGAAGCAAAGAAGCAAATAGGTTAGATATCTTTCAATAACATATTACCTTCTGACTTCAGCTTATCGGAATCAATTAACTCCAGGCATTTTTCTATCTGAGTTCTCTCATCCGAGTTAACCAAATGAACGTCTTTCAATCCACTATCAATTAACTTATTGATCACAAATTGAACGGTTAAATTTGAGGAATCAGTTCCGGGTTGATATGCCGGTTCATCCGTCTTAGTAATCACTTCGGAGACAACACCTACTTCAGTTAGTTCCTTAAGAACCTGATTAACATATCTAAGTGGTGCTTGAATTCTGTCTGCTAATGAATCTGAATTTAATGGTGCTTCACCTTTCTCAAAATTCTTCACCAAATGATAAACAACAAGAAGTGCCATTCTCTTTTTCATATTCTGGCTAATTCTTAGCTTATCGCTATCATATTCCCAGGTATTTACATTTTGTAAAGCAAACGCCACCTCTGCCCCAAATAATACGATCATCCAGCTTATTTGTAGCCAGATTAAGAATAGTGGCAATGCGGCAAAACTACCATAGATAGCATTGTATCTGGAAACACCAATTTGAAACTCTAAATAGCCCCACTGTGTCACAGTATAAATGACTGCCGCCAAAAGTGCTGCCTTCAGTGCCGCCCCAAACTTTATTCTTGTGTTTGGTAACACCATATAAAGCAATGTAAACAGGAGCCAGAATAATACATATGGAGTAAGTTTTAACAGAATAAGAATAAATGGTTTCACACTCTGTAGAATTTCAAAACTGTCTGTATAGCTTTCTACTGCAGTTCTAATAAATACATTTAAACTACTGGAAAGAATGAGAAGAATGGGTCCGGCAATTATAATTGAAAGGTAGTCTGTGAACTTTCTTTCAATACTTCTCCCCCTTTTAATCTCCCAGATGTCGTTAAAAATATCTTCGATATTGGTTAGAAGACTTATTACAGCATATAACAGAAACAGAATACTTATACCTGCAATAAGACCGCTGTTTGTTGTGTCAAGCATTCTGTTTGCAAATTCCGTGGTTTGCTCAAGAATTTCCTTTTGACCTTGAAATAATTGCTCTAGTTGCCCATCCAGGTATTTCTGTAATCCAAACCCTTTGGAAATTGCAAAAGCAATGGCTAATACTGGCACAATCGACAAGAGTGAAAAATAAGTCAGTGCCGACGATTTAATTCCACAACTATCATTGAAAAAGCCCTTTACGGCTATGATTGTTACCTTAAGATTCCGAAGAAGTAGAAACTTGAATGACTTACGGTTAAGATTGACTCTCCAAATGTCCACCTCAACAAGTTGTTTCAGGTCATGAAATCTCTTAGCTAGCTTCTTAATCATAAATCCAATTGCATTCTTATTGAACTAAGATTATCAAAAACTGTAAGTAATCACAATGATGCAACGTTTTTTATAGGGCAATTGATTATTAATCCTGCCAATAATCCGGACGAATGTTGGTGCTGCTATTAACAGTCAGGCAGCTTTCCTTGATGGTATCTTTCGGAAATCGGAAGTCAAAATCACTTCTGGAAATGAATTGTGAATGAGTTGAGACCGCTGATGCGATAAATGCACCCCAAACCACTTCCCCATCATCATTTATGTTTCGAATATTTCCGTTCACAGTACCTGGAGGCAGTGCAAATATGGTTCCTTGTGATTGCTGCTGTCCAGCAATTTGGTTCCAAAATGAGTAGATATCCGAATTGATAGATTGTTGTCTGACACTTAAACGCAACTCCACGTCGAATAAATTAGAAGTAATCGGCACTAAAAACAAGGGGTGTTTATTAATGTAGCTCCCGTTTTGATAAACATCGCTAAATACGGTTAAGGGATTTTCGGTACCATGCTGGACCCAGCAATCACAGCAAGTACAAGCATCACCAAAAGCACCACTACACGGCAATGGGTCAAGTACCTCTACATTGTTCTCTCTAAAAAAGTGCAATTCCGGAAATGTTTTGATTTGAGTTGTTCCAGACCACTTCCACATATAATAATTGGTCATGTTAGGGTCATCCTGGAAATATGCATATAGCTGAGCATAGGGGAAATCTTTCGTAATATTATTCACAACCTGTGGAAGATAAACCACCTCATAAGAGACTGAGTCAATCTTTGCTACTGGTAATATATACTGGACTGATGATTGATAAACTTTGTCCTCAACCTGAATTGACAAAAAATATCCATTGCCTACCTTTCCCCTGATTCCATTTTCTGAGGTCCAATATTTCCCATTTCTTAATATTAATTCCTCAGAATAGTTATTTTCAATATCATGTAAAACAACATTGGCATCTCTAACAATTGCATTTCCGATACTTGTATTTGCCTCAAAAAAAGGAGTTGATTTATAAATCTCAACAGAATAGGGTCCTGGGCTATCAGTAATTTCACCGTAGACAACAAGATTATCATCCCCGTCATCATCTTTTGTTTCAAAATTGATAGTGGAGACACAGCTGTTTATTAAGAATATAAGGAGAATAGCCTTAGAATTGGGATTAAGTAAGGTTTTCATGAATTCCTGAAATATTTCTCTTAAAACACTTCAGAGAGTGGCATCCCTATAGAATGTAAACTTTCAGGACGATTAATCTAAATAAAGCTTTAAAACCAAAAAAGGGGATAAAAATCATCCCCTCTTTAAAATCACCTATTTAACAAAAATCACCTTATCAACCTGTGACAAATGTCTTTAATGAATAGTTGTTTACTAACCTTAATACCTCTTAGACAACCAAAACCCTAATATGGTTGGATAGAAAATGTAATTTTCTTAAGAACGTTTCAATTCGAGCATTGTGATTTCTGGCAAAATTCCTACTCTACCAGGATACCCTATAAAACCAAAACCCCGATTTACATAGATATATTGTTCTCCCTCCTGATAAAGATCTGCCCATTGCTTATAAATGTATTTTGACGGACTCCATCGGAAGTCTCCAATCTCAACTCCGAATTGGAATCCATGGGTATGACCTGAGAGTGTCAAATCAATATCAGAGTATTTCGGGCGTATTTCAGCATCCCAATGGCTGGGATCATGTGATAATAAAATTTTAAATGGATGGTCTTCAACTCCCTCATATGTTTTAGCAAGATCTCCATATTTCGAAAACCTTCCTTTACCCCAGTTTTCAACTCCAAGTAGCGCAATTTCTTCACCATCAACTTTAAGAACTCGGTTCTCATTTAATAATAAGTCCCAACCCATAAGCTCATGGGCTTTGTGCAGGTTCTGAATATCCATTTGCTTAGCTTGTGCAGAAGGCCATCTTCGGTAATCTCCATAATCATGATTTCCCATTACCGAGTAAACCCCTAGAGGCGCGTCCAACTTACTAAACACATCAATGTATTCCTCTACTTCTTTACTTTGGTCATTAACAAGATCCCCTGTAAAAAATATAGCATCTGGTTTCTCACTAAGCACTGTATTAATTCCTCCTAGAACAGCTTTTTTATTGTAAAAACTTCCAGAATGAATATCAGACAATTGTGCAACCTTGATACCATCAAACGCTTTTGGTAAATCTTTAAAATAGAGTGTTTTCTTTCTTACCCGGTAATCGTAAGCTCCTCCTATTCCGAATCCCATTGTAATAGTAGGCAAGGACCCAACTACAAGTGCTGTCTTTCTCAAAAATCCAGACCTTGATTCATCAACCTCTTCAGTCTGTTTCTTAGCTGTTTTTTTCATTATCCATTGAATGCCTCTAACGATATCTTCAATAAATAAAAATAGTCCACTTAAGAGTTTGGATGTGATATTGATAAATACAATTGAAAAAAGAACGACTCTAAGGAATCTTTGCGTGAATGGGTCAAGTTGTGTTCCAATAACAAAACTCGTAACCACAACAGCTGTGAAGAACCAGTAAACTATATACAGCGCTCTCCTTACAAATCGATGACTTTTTACAGTTGCATCCTTTAGCAATCTAAATACATAGAGATCAAGAAGAATAAAGATTGTTATTGCGATGGAGAGTCCTAATACTTGCATATGGTAATATAAAAAATAAAACAGGTCACACAGGAATTAACGCATTCCTATAGTGACCTGTTCAAAAAGATTATGCTGCTTGAGCTGTTTGTTCTTTATTAGTTACACTTAAAGTCATTGCTTTTTTAGCGAATAACCAGTATTTCAATCTATAAACTATTGTGAATAGTACCGGTACAATAATCAGTGTTAAGAAAGTAGCGACTATCAGTCCAAAGATTACTGTCCATGCCAATGGCCCCCAGAAGATTACGTTATCACCTCCAATATAGATCTGTGGATCGAAATTGGTGAATAGTGAGAAGAAATCTACATTTAAACCGATTGCCAATGGAATTAGGCCTAATACAGTTGTGATCGCAGTAAGTATTACGGGTCTTAATCTTGCCCTTCCTCCTTTTACTGTTAATTCCATCACCATATCCTTCGGCAAGTACTGCTCTTCAGGTATTCCTAATTCAACTTTCTTCCTATCAATCAGCAACTGTGTGTAGTCAAGTAGTACCACTCCATTGTTCACTACTATACCTGCCAATGAGATGATACCCATCATGGTCATCATGATCACAAATGGCCAACCGGTTGCCACGATTCCTCCAAATACCCCAATCAGTGATAAGAAGATCGCCATCATAATGATTGTTGGTTTCGATATTCCTCCAAATTGGAATACCAGTATCAACATGATCAGTCCAAGTCCGGCAAAGAATGCTCCCATAAGAAAGCTCATTTGTTTGTTCTGCTCCTCAATCTGACCAGTGTAATCCGGGGTTTTAATTCCATCTGGAATTGGATACCCTTCCATCTCTGTTCTAATCTGATTAACAATTGCCGCAGCATCTGTGTAACCTGGCTGAAGTCCAGAATATACGGTTACTACCCTGCTACCCTTTCTATGTTTTATAGCACTGAAAGCAGAGGTATTTCTTTGCTTAGCTACAGCTGAAACAGGAACTTCCTTAATTCTTCCAGAGCTTTGATCTCTAAAGATTATTTTTTGATCAAATATTGCACTTGTGTTATATCTGATGTCGTTATCGAATCTAACATTGATATCATAATCTTCACCATTCTCCTTAAAAACACCTGCTTTTTCACCAAAGACAGATCTTCTCAATTGACTGGCAACCTGACCAACAGCAACACCTAATTCTCCAGCTTTCTCTCTATCAACAACTACTTCCATTGAAGGTTTTCCTTTGTTAACATCAATCTTCAACTCTTCTATACCTGGAATATTCTTAGTATTGATGAAGTTTCTCATACCTTCAGCAAAAGCAATTAACTGATCATAGTCCTCACCTTTGATTTCAATATTGATTGGGTATCCAGCTGGAGGACCAATCGGGTCTTTCTCAACAGAAATGGCAACTCCCGGGTAAACACCACTTAATGCCTCCTGAACTTCCTGTCTAAGTTTTTCAGAATCAAGACCTTCCCTGAACTTAAATTCTCTCATTGAAGCTGTGATCTTACCTCTATGAGGCATTTCAGCAGCTGAACCACCATCAGTCATTGGGTTACCTGCGCCCTCTCCTACCTGAGAAACTGAAGATTGAGTAAGAATATTCAAATCTCCACTCATGTACTTAGACTGCCTGATTACATCGTAAACTCTTTGTTCGATTTGATATGTAATCTTATTTGTCTTATCGATTGCAGTACCTTGAGGATATTCAATGTATACAATAATCTGATTTGGGGTATTGTCTGGGAAGAATTCTACTTTGGTTCTTTGAGACCCCAGGGACATACCAAATGCCATAAATGCAGCGATTAGTAAAAATCCAGTGATGCTGAAGTACCAATATACATTTCCTCCTCTAAGGGCTGATTTCAATCTCTTCTCATAGAAATTCTCAAACCAAACCAGAATAGTACTCTGGAACCATAATGCAAGTCTCTTCAACACAAATTTGTAAATCCAGAACATGAAAGCAGTGAAGATCATCAAACTACCTAAACCTCTGGCGTCTCCTCCAACTATCATAATGAAAGCTCCAAATCCTATCAAAATAACGGATAATCTAATCAACTGCTTAGTAGTAAGCTCTTTCTCTCCTGTTTCCATTAATTGTGAAACAAGCATAGAGTTCATAAAAATTGCAACGAATAGGGATGATCCTAATACAATAGATAGTGTGATTGGGAAGAATTTCATGAACTCACCCATAACTCCAGGCCACATTCCAAGTGGAATAAATGCAGCTACGGTAGTTGCAGTTGAAATGATAATTGGAAATGCAATTTCTCCAATCCCCTTCTTAGCTGCCTGAAATCTGGATAGTCCTTCTTCGTCCATCAGACGATAAACGTTTTCAACTACCACAATTCCATTATCTACAAGCATTCCAAGTCCCATAATCAATCCAAACAGGATCATGGTATTCAAGGTATACCCAATAAATGAAATGATCATGAAAGACATGAACATAGACATTGGTATTGCAAATCCTACGAAAAGCGCATTCCTAAACCCAAGGAAGAACATCAATACTGTTACCACCAAAATAATACCGAAGATGATATTATTTACAAGGTCAGAAACCTGATTTAGAGTCCTGTTAGATGAATCATTCGAGAAACTAATATTCAAATCCTGAGGAAATACATCCGCCTGAGCTGTTGCTACAATCTCTCTGATCTGCTCAACCGCCTGGATCATGTTTTTACCAGACCTCTTTTTGATATCCAGCATAACCACATTGTCACCAAACTCTCTGGCATATGTAGTCTTATCCTCTTCTTCAAAAGAAACTGTTGCAATGTCTTTTAAATAAACAGGAGCATTACCTTCAGACTTCACTACAAAGTCTTCCAAATCTTTAGGTTGCTCAATTTCTCCAAGCACACGAATTGTCCTTCTCTGTCCACTGGCTTTCATATTACCAGCTGACATTGTCATGTTACCATTAGCAATAGCATTCAAGACATCCTGGAAGCTCACCCTTGCTGCCATCATCTTATAGATATCTACTGCAACTTCAACTTCCTTCTCCTGAGCACCTCTAATGTCAGCAGCCTTAATCTGCTCTAATTCCTCAATTTCATCCTGAAGGTATTCCGCATACTCTTTCAACTTTTGAACTGGATAATCTCCAGTAAGATTGATATTTAGAATAGGAAATTCTTCAGAAAGTACAAGGTCAAATACATTTGGCTCCACTTTGGCACCATTAAATAATGGCCAATCTTCAGAGGCCACCTGACCATCAACTTTATCTTTCACCTTCTGTCTGGCAACATCTACAGAGACACCCTCATCAAACTCTACTGTTATGATGGAGTAATCTTCCTGAGATGTCGAAGTAAACTCTACTACATTACTGATATTCTTGATTTCGTCTTCCAGAGGATCAGTTATTAGTCGTTCGATATCTTCCGCAGTGTTACCTGGGAAAGGTGTACTTACATAAATCTTTGTCTCCTTCACCTCAGGAAAGTCCTCCCTGGGCATAGAGAAATAGGATGATAAACCAACGATTAGGAATATCACGATCATTACGATCACTACCGATGGGTTATTGATGGCCCATGACGATAATCCAAATTCTTTATTTACTTTTTTAGATTGATCTTCCATAATCTTATTCAGTAATGATTTTCACATCCTGGCCGTCTTTTACACTTCTGGCCCCTTCCTCAATGATATTTTGACCATTAGAAATCCCTGTCAGTACTTCTACATAATCCCCTTGAGTTTTACCAGTAGTAATGACACTTTTCTCAGCCTTACCAATTTTATCTTTTGTAACATCCTTTGCAAGGAAAGCATATTGTTCACCTTCTGCATTCTCGTTAATTACACTTTGAGGAATCAAAATTGCCTCATCACTAGTGTAATCGTTGATTCTGACTTTAGCTGTCATATTAGGCTTGATGATACCGCCCTTATTTGGAACAGGAATTTCAGCCGTAAATGATCTGTTATCAGGATTAATGAAGTTACCTGTTTGTCTCACGTAGGTGTCAATAGTTTCACCTAAAGCAGAGAAATAAACCTTAACTTCTCTTCCTTTTGTGATACTTGCCACGTAAGATTCTGGAACATCCACTTCAAGATACATATCAGACAAGTTAACGATTCTGAATACTGCAACGCCAATTCCAGGAACTACAACAGTACCTTGATCCAAAATCACCTCATCAATGATTCCAGTGAAAGGTGCTCTGATGGAGAATTTTCCTAGTTGCTCTTCCATCTGTTTAACAGCGCTTTCTTGTGCCTCATAATTCGTCTTAGCCTGAAGATACTGAATCTCACTTCCGATATCCAGTTTCCAAAGCTTCTCTTGTCTTTCGAAAGTAGTCTTAGCAAGCGACAACTGAGTCTTCATTTGACTAAGTTGGTTTCTCATACCTCCGTCATCAATTGTTCCCAGCAATTGACCTTTCTTGACGCTTTGTCCTTTTGTAACATGAACTTTAAGTAGTGTTCCTGCCATTTCAGGGTAGATCAAAACGTTTTGTTTTGTTGTTACATTTCCTTGTAATTCAATGTAGTGTTTGAACTGCTTGTTCTCCACCTTAAATGTCGTTACCAATGGGATATTTCTTTGTTCCCCACTGTTGTTAATAAAGTCATCCAGCTGAGAGATTTCATCAGCGAGACTTCTTTGTTGTGTCGACAGTTCCTTTCTTTTTTCACGAGCCTGGTTTACATCTCCAGCTTCAATGATTGACTGAACGGAAACTGCATCTCCTCCACCGCATCCAGTTAGTATAGTAGCAGCGATAATAGTAGCAAATAATGCGTTAAAGTAGTTTTTGAACTTTCTCATGGTCCGTAATTATTTTAGGATGCCTAGGGCTTTTTGTAATTCGATTTTAGATATGATCGCATCATATAATGCGTTGTAATAGTTAGTCTGAGAATTTTTGTATTCAGTATCAGCCTCAATAACCTCCAGGTTTGAGCCTACACCCTCTAAATATTTAATTCTCGTAATTTCATAGATCTCTTCAGCTAGATCAGCATTCTCTTCCTGATTTTCAAGATTTTGAATGGCATTGTTCATGTTAATTCTTGCAGCCTGAACTTCCAGTTGAATGCTATTCTCAAGTTGATCCATTCCCAGTTCAACCTGATTCAATGTTGCTTTAGCTTGCTGAACTTTATATCTCTTTTCAAGTCCGTCAAAAATTGGAATATTGATGGTAGCCCCAATATTTGTGTACTTGAACCAAGTCTCATCATTTAGGTTAAACAGATCACCAAAACTATTTGTACCGCTGGTCCAACCGTGATTGAAGCCTAAGTAAGCATTTGGCAAATACTGCACTTTATTGTTTTTAATATCCAATAATGCCAAATTTCTATTTTCTTCCAATATTGAATACTCGATTCTATCAGCAGGAGTACCATTTAAAGCATCAACTTCTTGTAGGCCGTCTTTAACAGAGCTCAAATCATCAACAAGGGTTAATGGCTGACTCATTGGCATTCCCATTTGAAGCTTCAGCGTGCTCAATGAAACTTTCAACAATTCAGTAGAGGTTGCTAAATCTGTTTTCAGATTGTTTCTTTGAATTTTCAACCTTGAAACATCGATCTTCTCAGCAAATCCATTTTCATACATTGCAGAAGTCTCCGTGAATAGCTTGTCGAGTCTTGCGAAGTTATTAGCAAGCAATTCCACATTTTCCCTCGTAATCAATACCAGATAGTAAGCTTTAGTAACATTCTCAACCAATTCAATTTCAGACTGAACATACTCTTTTTGTCTTAAGTCTTTAAGCGATCTTGCCGCTTCCAGACCTACGAAATATGATCCGTTAAAAAGTAATTGCGAAACACTAATACCAGCATTGCCACTGTTTGGAACACCAAACTGAGCTGGGAATGTAGCAGGTGGACCAAGATCCCTTCTCTCAAGCAACTCCTCCTGAAAAAGCACCTCATAGGTGGCAGGCGAAATGAAATCCTGAATGAAGCTTGTCTGGATATTGATGTTGTGTTGTACACCAATAGATGCATTGACCTGTGGTAGGCCAAGCGCCCTGGTTTCTCCGATTGTTCCCTTGGCAATTTGTCTGTCAAGATCAGCAATCTTAAGCGATTCATTATGCTCCTTGGCATAATCGATACACTGCTGGATGGTAAACGCATTTTCACTCTCCTGCGCTTCCACTGTTACAGTGAAAAGTAGAACAAATAATAACGAATATACTACTCTCATATGAGCGTCGATTTTGATTGTGATTGTAAATAATTATCTAGTAATTTTTTTCCTTCTTCTGTAAGTAATCCATGGACAAAATGATCAAACAACTGCATCTGAACGTTGTGAAAATCAAACATGTCCTTAGGAAATACTTGTGGGTCAAAAATCATTTCTACCTGCTCCACTCTAAATGCAGCAAGTACTTCAGCATCTAATTCTGCTCTGTAATACCCTTCCTCAATTCCTCGCTTAATGTTCCTTACAATATGATTCTTGATAAACTCTGTCTTAAATTTAGTGTACACAGCCCATGCTTCCGGATGGTACTTCTTCAACTCAAATAGTATTTTTGGATTAACTTCATGCATATGATCTCTAAAGCATTTTGATACTTCATAGATTTCATCGATTGCATTGATGGATTCAGATTCGATTTTTGAATAATCGTTTTTCTCCATCTCCATGTGTGCTGAGCTGATTGTGGTAACTAAATCATCTTTGTTTTTAAAGAATTGATAAATTGTTTTCTTGGAAATTGCGAGATTGGACGCAATGTCATCCATCGTGACACTACGAAAGCCATACCTCATAAACAATTGGCTGGACCCTTCAATAATCTTTTCTTTCACACTAATAGTTTAATTGCCTAAAGTTACTACGGAAACTTTAGTAATTTCCATAGTTTCCAGAGTTTATGACGTATGAAGGCTCAAATTGTTTTACTAATTATCGATTTTTTTCAAAAAGTTTAAAAAAAACCCTTATAAACACAAAAAAAGCACTTTTTCTCAGCCGGAAAAAGTGCTTTAAAATTAACTTATGTATCACTTCTATTTCACTTCATATTGGAAACTTGATGGAAACTGAAGGAAACTATCTATCATGAACGGAGCATTCAGTTCCCAAATTCAACCTAGATTTTTGGTTTTTTGGTGGTGTTAAACCCAAAGGTAATTCCTACAGTGGTACCCTCTTTTTTTGGAATAGCGTAAACGTTAACTGGTACATTCAAGTAACCAGAATGAAAGGTCTTTCCAAATGCAAGGACTAACCCCATTGATAATTCATGTGTTCCTCTGTTATCTATTCGCTTAATAGTCTCCACTCCTTCCGGGGGTGCTTGCCTTTCGGCAAGAATCCAATTGCCATCCTGAAAATACCCTTCTTTCACTTTTGAGATTCTAGCTATTGGACCTACCCCAAATTCAAACCCGGAATTATTAAACCTAAAACCATTTAAAATCGATAATGATGGAATAAATGCTCCTGATTCCAAACCATTGATTGCTGGAATCACCTCCACTAACGCCTGGAAATCTCCGGATGTTAAATATTGTTTCTCAAACTGATAACCAAACATCGAACTAACCGGAAACATATCATATCCTCCATTCTGTTCTGAATCTTGCAGCCTTTTACCGGCATCGCCACCAGTAAAAATCATTCCCATTCTTGGTCCGCTGAGGTTAGCAAGTGTATTTTTTGTTGCAATCGGTAAATTGTAATTGATCAAGAGGTCTACAAGATGCTTGTCATTTTCAAGTCCCAGCAATTCATTAAGAGCAATCATACACATGGATTGTATCTCTTCCTGAACATTCAGAAACTCCATCACACTTGTCTTTTCAATTCTGGAAGTCTCCACATCCACCAGACGTAGTATCATAATGATCTTTTCTCCAAACCGCTCCACGCTTCCAGTAAGCATTTTATTTGCTCCCAATAATTTGCCAGCTCCAACAACTGCATTCTTACCAAATGTCTCAGGACTTATCTGATAGCTTTCCATCATATCCTTCACATCATATTTATCCATAACCTCATAAACATCGATTTTCTCCAACTCCAATCTGATCATGCTTGCCATGGCTTCATTGTCATATTCCATGTTCTTACTGTCGATACTAATGACAGCAATGGTTTCCTTGTTCTGGGCAAAAACACTAAAAAGCATGAAGTAAAAAATACCAACCAGCAATAAGGTGATTCTTGCTTTCTTTCTGTTGATTATTGAATTCATATCATATTAAGATTTTGGTGTTAAGGTGAAGTTGAGAAGATTCAACTGCTGATATATTGCCTTTTTCACCTTCATCATTGATATGTTTTGTGATGAAAATGCAAAAATTGACTTATGTAAATCTGTTAGTTGCAGTATTTGCAAAAAATGTTGATCCAGTTGCATATTTGCATAATAGAGCCTTGAGCATATTGCAATAAGTAAGATGAGAGATGAGATCATTATAAACAGGAACTCAAAATTGAGCTACAAAATCACAGGTAGTGGACCTGAGTATATTGTATGCCTACATGGCTTTGGTGAGGATGCTTCTCTCTTTGACCAAGTTCACACAAAGTACCCTAATCACACGGTTATATCATTTGATTTACCATTTCACGGAGACTCGGAGGTTCCGCATGATCATATGAGACCGTCTCATTGGAATGAAGCCATTGCAGTTCTAACAGAGAAATATGATATTCAGAATTTTCATTTAATTTCTTTTAGTCTCGGTGGAAGATTCCTGATCAGGTCTGTTTGTGATCATCCTGAAAGGATAAAAAGCTGCCAGGTGATAGCTTCTGATGGTTTTCACTACACATATTGGTATCGTTTTGCGGTAAGTATTATTGGAAATCCAATATTTAAACATCAAATGAAAAACCCAGACATGTTTTTCCGTTTGTGTGATTTTCTGGACAGATATAATCTTATCAATCCAAGCATGACCAAATTTGCCCGATTGCAATTGAAATCAAAGAGTCAACGCATCAAGGTTTATAACAGCTGGACTTATTTAAAACATCTAAGAACTCCGATTGAGGAATTTGCCAGCAAAGTTCAAAAGCATGATATTCCTGTAAATGTTTATGTTGGGAGTAAAGACAACATCATAAAAGAGTCCTTTTTCGATAAGTTTATTGAACTTACTGATAGCAAAAAACATGTAATACAAGCCCGACACCATGAAATGGTTGGTGAATGGCTAAAACTTGAACATTAGAATTATGAGCAACTTAGTTTCAGTCCAATGGTTATCAGAAAATCTGGATCAACCTAATCTCATCATTCTGGATGCAAGTCAAAGCGTAATTGAGGAATATAAAGATAAATATATTCCAGGAACAAGGAAGTTTGACATCAAGAATAACTTTAGTGATACATCTGGTCCATTTCCAAACACATTCCCAACGGTTGAGAAATTCCAAGAGCAGTCCAGAAATCTTGGAATCAACCAAAACAGTAAAATCATTGTATACGATAATAAAGGAATGTTTGCTAGCCCCAGAGTTTGGTGGATGTTTAAAACCATGGGTCATCAAGATGTGTATGTATTGGATGGAGGTTTACCTGAGTGGAAAAAGAATAATTATCCAATTGTCTCAGATCTGATTAATAACACAGCAACAGGAGACTTCAATACTGTATTTAATCCTGCAGCTGTAAAAGATTATCAGTTTGTTATCTCAAACATTCAATCCCCTAAATCTCAAATAATTGATGCCAGATCAGCTGGACGATTCAATGGATCAACTCCAGAACCAAGACAGGGTCTAAAAAGCGGTAGCATCCCGGGATCCAAAAACCTTCCATTCGGGGATATTTTGAGAGACGGTAAAATGAAATCAAAAGAGGAGTTGGTTTCTGAATTTAATAAACTTGATCTCGGAGATGAAGAATTAACATTTAGTTGTGGTTCCGGAATTACGGCCTGTATTATCCTAATGGCTGCTGAAGAAGCAGGTTTAACGAATGAAAAATCTGTTTATGATGGATCCTGGACGGAATGGGCGGAATTGCAAGGATTAAAGGACTAGCTAATTGTAGTTTCCCTGCCATCCTGCAAAGTTGTTTTTCCTGTTTCCAGCAATTCTTTAAGCTTTTCCAAATTATCTCCCACTGCCTCTTGTATTTTTTTAGAAGCAAACCGCTCAATAAAGCCAGGAAGAATACTATCAATTTTAATATTATCAATTAGAAGTACTTTCTTCTCAAAATGAAAAATCATTTCCCTTGTCACAGTTATCAACTTCGAAGATTGCAGTTTCAATAAAAATCTCTTATTCTCTTCAATTTCAAGTAGTTCAAAATTCTGTTCATCATTTTTCCTGATGACATGATACTTTCCTTCATTCCCCACTTTATTCACCTCTAGAATGTAATAATTCCACATCGGCATATTCTCAAAAGTAGAGATAAACCCAAATGCTTTATCAAGGTCTGTATCAATGGAAATTTGGTTTGATAAGATTGTCATTTCTTTACTTTAACAAGAATTTTTATTGATGTGGAAAAGTTCTACAATTTCTTCAACGTTTCTCAATAATCAAGACATTATATTTGTCGGCATTTTTAAAACTCTTATTGAACCAAATGAGTATTGACCACTATAAAAAGATAGCCGCTGAGCTATCCATTAACGAAAGACAAGTTAAGGCGACTGCTGAGTTATTAGATGAAGGCGGAACCGTACCATTTATCTCCAGATATAGAAAAGAGGTAACTGGAAGTTTAGATGAAGTTGCTATTGCCGCTATTCGGGATAGATTAGATCAACTCAGAGAACTTGATAAGAGAAAAGAGTTTGTATTAAAGACCATTAAAGATCAGGAAAAGCTTACTCCAGAGTTGGAAAGGGCAATCATTAATGCTGAAACTCTAACTGAAGTAGAAGATTTATATCTTCCTTACAAACCAAAAAGAAAAACAAGAGCAACTCAGGCAAAAGAAAAAGGGCTTGAGCCACTTTCTAAAGTTCTATTCGAACAAGGAAACATCTCACCAGAGTCTGAAGCTGAGAAGTTTATTGATGAGGAGAAAGGTGTTAAATCGATTGAAGAAGCTCTTCAGGGTGCTAGAGATATCATCGCAGAACAGGTCAATGAAAACTCAGAAGTGCGATCAAAAATCAGAGACTTATTCTCAGAAACCGGACACATTAGTGCGAAAGTGATGCCTGGCAAAGAGGAAGAAGGACAGAAGTTTAAAGATTACTTCGAGTGGGATGAATCAGTAAAAGACATTCCAAGCCACAGACTACTTGCACTTAGAAGAGGTGAAAAAGAAATGATTCTTTCTTTAGATATCGCTCCAGAGGAAGAAGAAGCTATTGAGATCATAAATAAGCAATTTGTAACTGGAAATAATGACGCTTCTGAACAAGTTGAGATTGCGATCAAAGATGCATACAAGCGACTTTTAAAACCATCTCTTGAAACCGATTCAAGACTCAGCACCAAGAAAAAAGCTGATGAAGAAGCGATTAAAGTATTTGCAGAAAATCTTGGCCAGTTATTGATGGCAGCTCCTTTAGGCGAGAAACGTGTATTAGCACTTGACCCAGGATTTAGAACAGGTTGCAAACTGGTTGTACTAAACGAGCAAGGAAAACTACTTGATCACACAGCTATCTATCCAAACGAACCTCAAAAGAGAGTAATGGAATCCGGAGCAGTTGTGAAACAAATGGTTGATCAGTATAATATTGAGGCAATTGCTATTGGAAACGGAACAGCAAGTCGTGAAACCGAAAGCTTTGTCAAAAGCTTAGGATTGGACAAAGAAATTCTTGTTGTAATGGTAAATGAAAGTGGAGCTTCAATATACTCTGCATCAGAAACTGCTAGAAATGAATTTCCAGACCATGATGTTACCGTAAGAGGAGCAGTTTCAATCGGAAGAAGATTGGCAGATCCACTTGCTGAGCTTGTAAAAATAGATGCTAAGTCAATCGGTGTAGGACAATATCAGCATGATGTGGACCAAAACTTATTAAAGCATAGCCTTGACGAAACTGTAATGAGCTGTGTAAATAAAGTTGGTGTTGAGTTGAATACTGCGAGTAAGGAGCTTTTGACGTACGTTTCTGGGTTAGGCCCACAATTGGCTGAGAACATTGTGAATTACAGAAATGAAAATGGTGCTTTTAAGGATAGAAACGAATTAAAGAAAGTAGCCCGACTAGGCGGTAAAGCATTTGAACAAGCTGCTGGTTTCATCAGAATCCGAGGAGCAAAAAACCCATTGGATCAAAGCGCTGTTCACCCAGAGAGTTATCACATTGTAGAGTCTATGGCAAAAGATCTAAATGTAGAATTAAAAGAGCTTGTTGGAAACCCAAAGTTGAAGGGTCAAATTAAACTGGACAAATACGTAACAGATACCGTAGGACTTCCAACTCTTAAAGATATTGTTGAGGAACTATCAAAACCAGGAAGAGATCCAAGAGAGAAATTCGAAGCTTTCTCATTCCAGGATGGTGTGAATGAAATTACGGATTTACGTCCAGGCATGAAGCTTCCAGGTATTGTAACCAACATTACCAAGTTTGGTGCTTTTGTAGACATTGGAGTTCACCAGGATGGATTGGTTCACGTAAGTGAGATGGCTAACAGATTCATCAGCGATCCTAATGAAGTAGTGGAGGTTTCTCAAAAAGTAGAAGTAACGGTAACTGACATAGATGTAGCCAGAAAAAGAATCTCATTGTCTATGAAAGGTGAGGAAAAAGCTCCTTCAAGGAAAAAGCCTCAAAACAAAAGACAAGATAACCGTAGACAAGACAACAGAAAACAGGAAAGACAACCTGAAGGTGATCTTCAAGCGAAACTTGCTATGCTAAAAGGTAAGTTTAATAGCTAATAACATTACAATTCTATTATTTGATGAAGGCAGTTCTGAAAGGGCTGCCTTTTTTATTATGAATCATTTATTGTCAAAATTTCGTAGAGCCCTGACCATGATTCTCGACACCAACTTCTAACTTCCAACCTCCAACTTGTGTCTCCCAACTTCAGTCTTCCGTCTTCAGTCTTCGGTCTCCCAAAACTTTGATTTCAATTCCCTAGAACTTAAACCTTAGAATTCATAGTTTTGCGCTTTCAAACAAGTGCATTCCATGATTACATTCTTTAGGAAAAATTCTGACCTGGTTTACGCAGTAGATCACACCTCCAATTTCGATGAAGCAACTACTAAAAAGCTGGTATGGCTCTTTGGTGATGCCCAGCCAACAGACACCTCTACAATAGATGGAAAATTTGTAGGACCAAGAAAGGAAATGTTGACTCCATGGAGTACAAATGCAGTGGAAATCACCCAAAACATGGGAGTTGAAGGCATTACCAGAATTGAAGAATTCTTCCCATATGAAACCAGCAAATCTTTTGACCCAATGCTTCAAAGCACCTATGAAGTACTGGATCAGGATGTATTTGCTTTGGATATCAAGCCAGAGGATGTAAAAGAAATCGAAGATATCGCTTCTTACAACGATCAGCAGGGATTAGCACTTAGTCCTGAAGAAATAGAATACTTAGATCAAGTCAGTGTTCAACTAGACAGAAAACTTACTGATAGTGAGGTCTTCGGATTCTCACAAGTGAATTCTGAACACTGTAGACATAAAATATTTAATGGCACATTCATCATTGATGGTGAAGAAATGCCTACTACCCTATTCCAGCTAATCAAGAAAACTTCCAAGGAAAACGGCGACAACCTCGTATCTGCATACAAAGACAATGTAGCATTCATCAAAGGTCCTGTTGTCGAGCAATTCGCTCCTGAATCTCCGGATGTACCGGATTGGTATGAAACTAAAGATTTTGAATCAGTACTTTCTCTAAAAGCTGAGACTCACAATTTTCCTACAACAGTTGAACCATTCAATGGTGCAGCAACTGGATCCGGAGGTGAAATCAGAGATAGATTGGCTGGAGGACAAGCAAGTTTGCCTTTGGCAGGAACTGCTGTTTACATGACATCCTACAGTCGCCTTACTAAAGACAGAGCATGGGAAAATGGTCTTCCTGAAAGAAAATGGCTTTACCAAACACCAACTGACATCCTAATCAAAGCTTCTAATGGTGCTTCTGATTTCGGCAACAAGTTCGGACAACCACTTATATGTGGAAGTGTCTTAACGTTTGAACATCAGGAGAATGGCAAGAAGTATGGTTTCGATAAAGTAATCATGCTTGCTGGAGGAATTGGGTACGGAAAGAAAAAGGATGCTCTTAAAAAAGAGGTCGAGCCTGGTGAAAAGATTGTCGTTCTTGGCGGAGATAATTATAGAATTGGTATGGGCGGAGGATCTGTGTCTTCTGTGAATACTGGTGAGTTTGGTAATAGCATAGAATTAAATGCAGTTCAGCGTGCCAACCCGGAAATGCAAAAACGTGTTGCTAATGCAATTAGAGGATTGGCCGAGGAAGATGAAAACCCAATTATTTCAATCCACGATCATGGTGCTGGTGGACACTTAAACTGTTTATCAGAACTTGTTGAAGATACCGGAGGTGTAATTGATGTCAATAAACTTCCTGTCGGAGACCCTACCCTATCTGATAAAGAGATTATTGGTAACGAAAGCCAGGAAAGAATGGGACTTGTAATGAAGCAAGACCATCTTGAAAAACTAGAAAAAATTGCTGAGCGTGAAAGAGCTCCAATGTATACTGTTGGAGAAACTACCGCCGACAAGAAATTTACTTTCGAAAACTTAAAGTCTGGTAAGAACCCAATGGACTGGGAACTGAGTCATATGTTCGGTTCTTCACCCAAGACTATTCTTACTGATCAAAAATCAGGCAGCTCATTCAGCCAAGTTACTTACGATACTTCGAAAGTTGAAGAGTACCTTGATTCTGTACTTCAATTAGAAGCTGTTGCTTGTAAAGATTGGCTTACAAATAAAGTTGATAGATGTGTTACCGGAAGAGTGGCAACACAACAAACAACTGGCGAAATTCAGGTGCCGCTGAACAACGTTTCAGTAATGGCTTTAGATTATAAAAGCCATAAAGGTGTAGCAACTTCCATTGGTCATGCTCCGGTTGCAGCTTTAGTAGATCCTACTGCCGGAAGTAGAATAGCCATTACAGAAGCACTTACAAACTTAGTTTGGGCACCACTCTCTGGTGGCTTATCAGGAGTATCTTTAAGTGCCAATTGGATGTGGCCTGCAAAGAATGAGGGCGAAAACGCAAGATTATATGAAGCTGTAAAAGCAGTTAGTGATTTTGCTGTTGAATTGGGCATCAATATTCCTACTGGAAAGGATTCACTTTCCATGACACAAAAATACCCTGATGGCGATGTTGTTTATTCTCCAGGAACAGTGATCATTTCTTCTGTAGGAGAAGTTAGCGATATAAGAAAAACAGTAAACCCTGATTTAAAGTATAATGAGGGTTCAAAATTGGTTTACCTAAATGTTTCAGGATCTGATTTCGAGCTTGGCGGAACCTCTCTTGCACAAATACTAAATAAACTTGGAGAAAGATCTGCTAACGTTTCTGACGTTGATCATTTCAAAAAGGCATTCAAGACACTTCAGAATCTTATTGCTGAAGGAAAAATACTCGCAGGACATGATGTTTCTTCTGGTGGAGTAATTTCAACATTACTTGAAATGTGCTTCCCTACTTCAAAACTAGGGATGAACATCGACCTTACTAATATTGGAGGAAAAGATGTCATAAATGCTCTATTCAATGAAAATCCCGCATTTATCCTACAAGTTGCAGACAATGCTACTGCCGAGAGTTTGGTTTCAGAACTAGGTGCAATCATCATTGGAGAGCCGAATGACTCTGGAACAGCCTCAGTAAATTATGGTTCAGATTCGTATTCATTCAATATTGAAGAAAAAAGAAACATCTGGTTCAAAACGTCACAGCTTCTTGATCGTCACCAATCAACTGAGACACTAGCTGATAGAAGAGCCTCAAACCTTGGGAAACAACCTATTCAATACAAATTCCCTAAAGGATTTGATGGACAATCCAGCTCATTAAACCTAAACTTCAGCAGAAATTCAAAATCAGGAATCAAAGCTGCTGTAATCAGAGAAAAAGGGTCTAATTCTGAAAGAGAAATGGCCTACATGATGCACCTTGCTGGCTTTGATGTGAAAGATGTGCACATGACTGATCTCGTGTCAGGTAGAGAGGATCTAACTGATGTAAATCTTATCGTATTCGTTGGTGGTTTCAGTAATTCTGATGTTCTTGGAAGTGCTAAAGGATGGGCAGGAACTTTCCTATATAACCCAAAGGCAAAAGCAGCCCTTGAAAACTTCTATAAAAGAACTGATACATTAAGTCTAGGAGTATGTAACGGTTGCCAATTGATGATGGAACTTGGACTTATCTATTCGGATAAATCAAACCATCCAAAAATGCAGCATAACAGTTCTGGTAAATTTGAATGCCAATTTACTACTGTGGATATTGCTGAAAATGATACGGTTCTACTGAAAAATCTCGGTAACACAACTCTCGGAATCTGGTCTGCCCACGGTGAAGGCAAGTTTGATCTTAAAGGAAATGAATCTGACTTCAACATTGTAGCAAAATTCAGTCATGACAGCTACCCAGCTAATCCAAATGGATCTGATTTCGCAACGGCTGCAGTGGCTTCAAATGATGGAAGACACCTGGCAATAATGCCACACCTCGAGAGAAGCATGTTCCCATGGAACTGGCCACATTATCCGGCTGGTAAATTAAGCCATGAAGTTTCTCCATGGCTTATCGCATTCAAAGATGCTTTTGAATGGGTCTCCAACGTTACAAAAACTGATTAAATCCAATATTGGTATGGCTCAGTAATGGTTTAGATAATTTAAATTGTCTAAACCATGTCTATGCCTTATCCTGTACAATCCTTTTTAAGGTTCGGTGCAATCCTGATATGCTTCGTAGGTTATATACTTACAGTAGACGGACAAGCTACATCCAATAATCAAGCCTTTATTGAAAATAAGGGGCAATGGCCTGATGATATAAAATTCAAAGCAGATGTGGCAAATGGTATGATTCTCATCTATAACTCTAAAGTCTCTTACTTCCTCAAGGACTTTCAAGAAACAGATCCTCATGATCATATCGCTACACACTTTAACCATGATCAAACATTTACTCGAATAGATGTAGAGTTTGAGGGAGCCAGCAAAAACGTGTTGATCAAAACAAAGAATCAATCAATTACCAATTACAACTACTATCTAGGAGAAAAGAAGAACTGGGCTGAGAATTGTAAGGCATTTCAGACTATTGCATTTCAGAACCTGTATAAAGACATAGATCTTGAATTCTATTTCCACAAAAATGGATCTCTAAAATATGATTTGATCTTAAAACCTGGGGCAAACCCAAATGACATCAAATTCAAATACAGCAACAATGTAGAGCTACACCTTGAAGATGGTTGCTCCTTCATCTCCGCAAATTCACATTCCATAATGGAAAACAGGCCTGTTAGTTACGCAATAAACAGCTCCGGCAGAAAAGTTCCGATTAAGTGTGAGTTTAAGATCAATCATAAAAACGAAATAGGTTTTGAAATAGACAGTCACAATCCATCCCAAAAAGTAGTAATTGATCCGGAATTAGTATTCTCAACATTCTCAGGAGCAGGCTCAGATAATTTTGGATATACCGCTTGTTTCGATGATTTAGGAAGTTTATACAGCGGTGGAATTGTTTTCGGGCAATCCTTCCCTGAAACCAATGGAAGCTCCTTTTCTGGAGGCAGCACCGATATGGCCATTCTTAAGTACACAGAAGACGGCAGCAATCTTCATTATGCAACTTTTATTGGTGGTTCAAGTGAAGAATCTCCACACAGCTTAGTAGTGAATAATCAACGCGAATTAGTAATCATGGGGTCCACAGGATCACCCAATTACCCGGTCTCCGATAATGCCTATGACCAAACCTTCAATGGAGGAGAAAGTTTCGCAATCTTTGGCGGTTACACCGGTGCGGACATTGTTGTAACTAAACTTAATCAAAGTGGCAATATCTCTGCATCAACCTATGTTGGCGGAAGCGGTAATGATGGGATTTTAAAAATGAATGCTGTAGGAAATTACATCAATGATTTAATTACTAACTATGGAGATTACCAACGAGGTGACGTAATAATTGATTCTTTAGATAATATTTACATTGCATCTAGCACAGAATCATCAGATTTTCCAGTTACAAGCTCAATACAACCTGAACACCTGGGAGGTAATTCAGATGCCGTTGTTTTCTCACTAAACTCAGATCTCAACGAAATGCGATGGAGTACTTTTCTTGGCGGATCCCAAGACGATGCTGCTCACTCAATTAAAATAAATAATCAAGGAGACATATTAGTCGGAGGAGGAACCACCAGTTCCAACTTTCCCGTGACCTTAAACAGTCATAAATCCAACTTTCAGGGAATAGTAGATGGTTTTATCACAAGAATGTCAGTGGAAAATGATAGCATTATCAATAGCACATTCCTTGGAACTGCAGCTTATGATCAAGTATATTTTATTGATGTTGATGACGACAACAATGTGTATGCAACCGGTCAGACACATGGGAACTATCCAGTATCTAGTGGTGCGTATGCAAACAACAACAGCGCCCAATTCATTCACAAATTTGATAGTTCTTTAACTGACACTAAATTCTCAACAGTATTCGGTTCTGGTACCAGAAGTGTTAATATATCCCCTACTGCGTTTCTTGCTAATGATTGCGAGAATATATTTTTAAGTGGCTGGGGAGGCAATGTAAATACAAATAATGGAAATTCTGCCCGATCTATCGGCAACACATTCAGTATGCCAGTAACCGAGGACGCCATGATTAATGTGACCGATGGAAGTGACTTTTACTTGATGGTACTTTCAGCGGACGGTTCAGAACTAATGTACGCTTCTTATTTTGGAGCAAAAAACACTCCTGGAGATCACGTAGATGGTGGAACCAGTAGGTTCGATAAACAGGGAATCATCTATCAATCAGTTTGTACATGCGGATCATCTGGGGATGATTTCCCTACTACCTCTGGTGCCTGGGCAACAACAAATGGCGCAAGATGCAACAATGCGTCTTTCAAATTTGATTTAGCTTCTCTTCAAGCTGGTTTCAGTACCAACAGTTTATCCGGTTTAGACCCTGGCCTAACATTTGGTTGCGCTCCCCTAGAAATTGTCTTCACCAATACCAGCGTAGGTGGTCTCGAGTTTTTCTGGAACCTTGGTGATGGAACTACTTCCACCGACTCACTTCAGGTAATACATACTTATGAATTGCCTGGCGAATATGAAGTTACCCTCCTGGTCTTGGATGAAACCACTTGCAAAGTTCAGGATATTGAGACAAAAATCATTTCGGTGTTTAATGATGAAGTATCAATTACAGACTCCCTAAGCATTTGCCAATCTGATCAAATAATGCTTGAAGCAATGGGGGGGTCAGAATACCTTTGGAGTCCATCCATTGGACTAAGTGATACACTAATTAGCAACCCTATTGCAAATCCTGATACTACAACAACGTACACAGTAATAATTACTACTCCGAACGGATGTAACAAGGAACTATCAGTCAATGTAGAAGTTACAGCATCATTAATCGCACAATTAAGCACTAACAACCCAGATGGAACCGATCCAGGGTTAGCTAGTGGATGTGTACCACTTGCAGTTTCATTTGCCAACCTCAGTACCAACTACTCCACCTACCTTTGGGATTTTGGTGATGGAAATACAAATAACGAGAATCAGGATACCGTGATTCATACTTATGAAGTACCGGGAACCTACAACGTCACACTTACAGTTAAAAATGATACAACCTGTACAACTGAAGAAATTGCTTCAGAGATAATTCAAGTATTCGATGATCCGGTTTCAATTAGCCCCGAGACTATAATTTGTGAGTCAGAGAATACTCAATTAATAGCCACAGGAGGTCAAACTTATACCTGGACTCCAACTACGGGACTGGATGACCCAAACTCCGCCTCTCCTACTGCTTCACCCAATTCTACTACCGAGTATGGAGTAGAGATAATTACCATTAATGGTTGCGTACAACATCTATTCACCAATGTCATTGTAATTCCTGATGTGGAGGACCCATTTGTCATTGAGCCGTTAGTGAAAAATTGCAAATCCATCACATACCAATTCATGGAGAATCTCCCAGATTATGAAGGTAACTATCATTGGGATTTTGGAGACGGAACTACTTCCACTGATCGCAATCCCCAACATCAATATGAGAATTCTGGAATCTACACTATCTCACTGGACTTAGACCATGATTGTTTATCAGATTACACCCAGGAAGTTAATCACGGCGAAATATTCATCCCAAATGCCTTTTCTCCAAATGGTGACGGATTCAATGATTATTTTGTGATTAATTCCGAGCTTTCTGTCGACCTGACAATTATTGATAGAAATGGCAATGAGCTATATCAATCCAATAATTATTCTAATGATTGGGACGGTAACAATCTACCTGCTGGAACTTACTACTATGTGGCCAAATTCTCAGAAAATTCTGATAGCTGTAAAGGCTGGATACAACTTTTGAAGTAATTTTTGAATTGCATCAGCTTCAGATTTATTAACAATTGAGTCCTTTGGCTCTGATTTTCCTTTCCTAATTCTATATTTGCCCCTCGAATACAAGTATGATGTCAGCTAAAGAAACTTTAATCCAAAAACTAGATTTACAACCACACCCGGAAGGTGGATACTTTAAAGAAACTTACAGATCACCAGATCTGATTTCTACCAAAGGGTTACCCGACAGATTCCCGGGTGCCAGAACAGCCTCGACCGGAATTTATTTCTTACTTGAAAATGGTAATTTCTCGGCATTTCATAAAATCAAGTCAGATGAAATGTGGCATTTCTATGAAGGTGATATGATTGAAATATTCACCATTAAACCAAATGGTGTTTTAGAGAAAATCAAACTCGGAAGAAATATCGAAAATGGAGAGACTTTTCAGGCCTTAATCCCTGCAGAATGCTGGTTCGCTTCGAGAGTAAACAAGAAAGGCTCCTACGGCTTGGTGGGTTGTACTGTAGCCCCGGGATTTGATTTCATGGATTTCGAATTAGCCAACAGACAAGAATTAGCAGGAGAATTCCCTGAACATGCAGAAATTATTTCTGAATTAACTCGTGTATTTGATTGATTATCAATAGGTATCAAATGAATATTAAAAAATGATAGGATTTTTTAATAAAAAAGTAACTTCACATTTCATTAATTCAAACAAATAACTACTTTTGTACTCCCAAATAAAGGGGGCATCAAAATTGTCCGATGGTGTAACTGGCAACACGTCTGGTTTTGGTCCAGAAGAGTCTAGGTTCGAGCCCTAGTCGGACAACTAAAAATAATCCCGGTGAAATCCGGGATTTTTTATTTTAAAACTGCGATTCTATAATGTCATCAGTAAAAATCTTCGCCGGTTCTGGCTCTAGGGAATTGGCAGAAAAAATCTCCTCCTTCTACGGCAAACCGCTGGGAAAATCTAGTTCTCAAAAATTTAGCGACGGTGAATTATCATTCTATTTTGATGAATCCGTAAGAGGTTGTGATGTATTCTTGATTCAATCTACTTGTCACAGCTCTGATGCCATCATGGAATTACTTCTTATGATTGACGCAGCAAGAAGAGCAAGTGCAGCATATGTAACTGTTGTTGTTCCTTACTTCGGTTATGCAAGACAAGACAGAAAGGATAAGCCAAGAGTTTCAATCGCTGCTAAGTTGATGGCAAATGTATTGACATCTGCAGGAGCAAACAGATTGATGACCTGCGATCTACATGCCGGCCAAATTCAGGGATTCTTCGATATTCCGGTAGATCACTTGAATGGTTCTTCCATACTTGTTCCATATATCAAAAGTCTAAAACTTGACAACCTACTTTTTGCAACTCCTGATGTAGGAGGAACTGCAAGAGCTAGAAGCTACGCAAAGTACTTCCAGGTTGATATGGTGGTTTGTGACAAGCATAGAAAAAGAGCCAACGAAGTTGCTTCCATGCAAGTGATTGGAGATGTGACTGATGCAGATGTGATTTTGGTAGATGACATTGTTGATACCGCCGGAACAATCTGTAAAGCAGCAGATTTATTAAAAGAAAAAGGTGCTAAGTCTGTGAGAGCTGTGTGTACACACGGTGTATTGTCAGGTAAGGCATTCGAAAATATTGAGAATTCTGCTTTGGAAGAATTGATCATTACAGATACTATTCCTCCTAAGCAACAAAGCACTAAAATCAAAGTATTGACAGTAGCTGACTTATTCTCAAAAGCGATCAGAAAAATTCATGATCACGAATCAATTAGTTCATTATTTATTAATTAATTAATTATATATCAAATGAAAACTTTAGAGATTATAGGGTATAAAAGAGCAAATCTCGGAAAGTCTGAATCAAAAAGATTAAGAGCCGAGGGAATGGTACCAGGAGTACTTTATGGTGGAAAAGATCAAGTGCACTTCGCGGCACCTGCCATTTTGTTCAGAGACTTGGTTTACACTCCAAACGCTCACTTTGTAACATTAAACGTTGAAGGTGATGAGTATAGCTGCATCCTTCAAGACATTCAATTCCACCCAGTAAGTGAAATGATCCTTCATGCTGACTTCTTGTTGTTACAAGATAACAAAGTTGCTAAAATGGACATTCCAGTTCAGGTTACTGGAAACGCACCTGGTGTACAGGCCGGTGGTAAATTGATCATGAAGCAAAGAAAACTTAGAGTTGAGGCGCTACCTAAAGACATGCCTGATTTCATTTCAGTTGACATCAGTGGATTATCACTAGGTAAATCTGTGAAAGTAGGAGAAGTTGAGACTGGAAATTACACAATTGTAAACAGTCCTCTAGTTTCTATCTGTTCTGTAGAAGTTCCAAGAGCTCTTAGAGGTAAGAGTGCTGACGAACTTGAAGAAGCTGAAGCAGAAGGAGAAGAGTAAGAAACTCTCAAAAAATAAAATCAAATCCTGCTTCAATTACGAGGCAGGATTTTTTTATGCATTATTATTAACATTGCACACATGAAGTACTTAATTGCTGGCTTAGGCAACATTGGCCCAGAATACGAGCTAACCAGACACAACATTGGTTTTCTGGTACTCGATAGGCTTGCGGATGAACATAATGCCACCTTCACTACTCAAAGGCACGCATACAAATCTGAAATCAAATACAAAGGGCGAAGTATCCATTTAATCAAGCCAACTACATACATGAACCTAAGTGGTAAAGCAATCAATTTCTGGTTACAAGAGTTAAAAATCCCTAAGGAAAACCTGCTGGTAATTGTTGACGACCTTGCCCTACCCTTTGGAAACCTCCGACTCAGAGCAAAAGGATCAAGCGCAGGTCACAATGGACTGAAAAATATCGAAGCTGTAACAGGTGGTCAGAATTATTCTCGGATCAAATTCGGGATTGATGATAACTTCGCCAAAGGACGTCAAGTTGAGTATGTTCTGGAAAATTTTAGTCAATCAGAACTGGATGAACTTCCTTTGAAAATGGACAAAGCTTGTGAAATGATCCTTTCTTTTTGCACAATTGGCCCCCAAAGAACCATGAATCAATTCAACGATTAACAATATTTTTAAAAATATTAACCCTCAAAAGACCCTGAAAATCTGATAATTACAGATTTTTTCATAACCAACGATTATTTTTTTCGTATTTTATTTGGAACTAAAAATGATCTGTTTATAGTTTTGCAATACGACGATTAGTTCAAATCTATTGAGCTATAGTTTATAAAGAAGAGGTAAGAGACAGGCTCTATGACCCTCTGGCAACCTGCGGGTGTTCCGAAAGGTGCCAATTCCTGATCCCGTAAACATTCGGGAGAATATAAATTGAATTAGAGAAATGAAAAATCTTATTACAAGTCGTAATTCTTCTACAAAGTTTCTTAAAACTACAATCACGGATATCTCAATTTCCGCATCTAGGATTTGTATGTGTTGTTGTTGCTAACAACGTCCTGTAAATCCAAAATTCTCACATTACAATATTGATTTGGATTACAGCCAGTACCTGGCTTGTATTGGCACATACTAAATCCCCTAGCCTTCTAATTAATTATTGTTAAAAAAATATTCTTAAAAGATCATGTCAGAAATTAATCAATTCAGATTCGAAACACTTCAACTTCATGCTGGACAGGAACCAGATAGCGCAACAAACTCGAGAGCAGTTCCTATCTACCAAACATCCAGCTATACATTCAATGATTCCGATCATGGTGCTAATCTTTTTGCGCTGAAGGAATTTGGAAACATCTACACAAGGATCATGAATCCAACTACGGATGTATTTGAAAAAAGAATTGCAGCACTAGAAGGAGGAGTTGCAGCTGTGGCAACAGGCTCAGGTCAGGCAGCTCAATTCCTTGCACTAAATAATATTTTGCAGGCTGGAGACAACTTTGTAACATCCCCTTATCTGTATGGTGGAACTTATAATCAATTTAAAGTAGCATTCAAAAGGCTCGGTATTGATGCAAGATTCGCTGAGAGCGATAAAGCTGAAGACTTTGAAAAACTAATAGACGAAAACACAAAAGCAATCTATTTTGAGTCAATTGGAAACCCTGGGTTCGTTGTTCCGGATTTTGAAGCGCTGGTTGCATTAGCTAAGAAACATGACATTCCAGTAGTTGTAGATAATACATTTGGTGCTGCAGGTTACTTAGCTAGACCAATTGCTTTAGGAGCAAACATCGTTGTTTCTTCAGCTACCAAATGGATTGGAGGACATGGGAATAGCATTGGTGGAATCATAGTTGACGGAGGAAATTACAACTGGGGTAATGGTAAATTCCCTCAATTCACAGAACCTTCTGAAGGTTATCACGGATTAGTATTCTGGGATGTGTTTGGTGAAAATAATCCACTAGGCCTACCAAACATAGCATTTGCTATCAGAGCTAGAGTAGAGGGACTTAGAGATTTCGGACCTGCATTGAGCCCATTCAATTCATTCCTACTACTTCAGGGAATTGAAACACTATCACTTAGAGTTCAAAGAACAGTTGATAACGCATTAGAAATTGCAAAATGGTTAAACGAGCAACCGGAAGTACAGTATGTTAACTACCCTGGATTAGAAAATGATGTGAACCATGCAAACGCCAAAAAGTATTTAACAAATGGTTTTGGTGGCGTATTAAGCTTCACATTAGAAGGAGATTATGAGGTTGCAAAAACCCTTGTTGACAATGTTAAACTTGTAAGTCACTTAGCTAACGTTGGAGACGCTAAATCTTTGATCATTCACCCAGCAAGCACTACTCACCAACAGTTAAGCGAAGAAGAGCAACTTTCTACAGGAGTTACTCCTACCCTCTTGAGGCTTTCAGTTGGAATAGAGCACATTGACGATATAAAAGCTGATTTAAGAGCTGCTTTGGATGTCGCTAATCAAAAACAAAAGAAGGAAGTATTCGCTGATATCTAAGTCAAAATGAATAAGCATATATTCAAATATGATCAGGAATTTAAATTGGAATCCGGAGAGTCTCTCCCCGGGTTTCAGTTAACCTACCATACTGCAGGAACCCTGAATGAAAGAGGCGATAATGTAATTTGGGTATGCCATGCGCTCACCGCAAATTCGGATGTAAGTGAATGGTGGACAGGTCTTTACGGAAAAGGGAAACCCCTAAATCCGGAAAAGCATTTCATCGTTTGCGCCAATATTCTTGGTTCATGCTATGGATCAACTGGAGCCCTTTCTACTAATCCAAATACAAATGATCCTTTCTATCATAGCTTCCCAGTGTTTACAATTAGAGATATAGTATCTGCTTTAGATACTTTAAGAATTTCTCTGGGGATCAACAAAATTCATACGTTAATTGGAGGTTCTTTAGGAGGGCAACAAGTATTGGAATGGGCAATTCATAAGCCTGATTTAATGTCAAAGCTCATCCCAGTAGCAACAAACGCCCAACATTCACCCTGGGGAATCGCATTTAATGAATCTCAAAGAATGGCCATTCAAGTGGATCCTACCTGGAAAAACAATTCTCCTGATGCTGGAATAGAAGGCATGAAAGCTGCAAGATCCATTGCTTTATTGAGTTACAGAGACTATAAGACATATCACAGATCTCAGAGAGAAGAAACAAATGATCAATTTGATAACTTCAAGGCAAGTAGCTACCAGGTCTACCAAGGTGACAAACTTGCAAATCGATTTGATGCCTTTTCTTATTGGTACCTAAGCAAAGCAATGGATAGCCACAATGTGGGAAGAGGACGAGGATCTGTAAAGGAAGCGCTTAGTCAAATTAAAGCAGAGACCCTGATTGTTAGTATCAACACAGACAACTTATTCCCGGTTAAAGAACAAGTTCTGCTCTTCAACCATATTCAAAACGCTCATTTAGAAATCATTGAATCAGGCTATGGTCATGATGGCTTTCTCACTGAAACAGAGAAGCTTACACCTATTCTAAATGATTTCATACGACAAGAAAGTAAACAACAAAATCTAAAAGAAGAAATCGCGGCATGAAACAGCTGACAATCGGGTTATTTGGACATGGGTGTGTAGGAAGAGGCCTGCAGGATATTGTCAATCATCGTGACTCAGATCCTATTACTATAAAGAAGATCTGTGTTAGAGATTTGAACAAACCAGGCAGAGAGGATAGATCTCTTTACACAGATAACAAGAATGATATTTTTAATGATAGCGATATTAATATCATAGTAGAAGTAATTGATGATGCTGACGAGGCATACACAATTGTAAAAAGAGCCCTAATTGAAAAGTATCCAGTAATTACGGCCAATAAAAAGATGCTGGCTACTCACTACACGGAATTAAAAGAAATAGTGAAAGACACAAATGGCTTACTTCTTTATGACGCAGCTGTATGTGGTGCAATTCCATTGATTACTAATCTGGAAAGTCATTTCTCATTTGATCATATCAACTCTATTCAAGGTGTTTTTAATGGCACAACAAATTACATCCTGACCAAGCAGCATGAGGAAGGAAAGTCATTTGAAGAGACCTTGAAAGATGCCCAGGAAAAAGGCTTTGCCGAAACAGACCCAACTGCAGATATTGATGGTTTTGATGCTAAATATAAACTTAAGCTTGTAATTGCACATGCCTATGGGTTGGATGTGAACATATCTCAAATTCCAATGTTTGGAATTCGCTCCATAAAGGATGAAGATGTGAAATTTGCAATCAACAAAGGACTCAAGATCAAGCTTTTATCTAAGGTAATTGAGCAAAATGGTAAACTAACAGCCTATGTAGCCCCTACTTTTGTAGATGCTTCAAATACCGCCTATGGTGTTGAACTGGAAAATAATTATGCTGAGGTAAATGGCACATTCACAAACCAGCAACTACTATTTGGAAAAGGAGCTGGAAGTCACCCAACAGGGAGTGCAGTCTTCGCAGATCTTAGAGCAGTATTAAATGGGTTTAGGTATAAAGAGATAGACAAAAGGGACTTTAATTCGACTTATGATATCAATGCATTAGTAGAAGTATTTGTTAGTAGCTCAGACTTCAATTCGATAGAGCAAATTCCATTTCTGGAAGATTATCAATCGTATGCTTCTGACAACTACTTTTATAAAACTGGTAAGGTTAGTCTACAGCACCTGCATGGTATCAATAAGCAAGGTCTATTTGTAAGTTTACTATCCGATCATGTAGAAGTTGGCCAACAAATTCTTGAATCAGCAGAAATCCATTAATTTGCAGCTTCAATTAGCTAAGAAAAAAGCTAAATAGCCAAAAAGCCAAAAGCTAAATAGCAAACATGTTCGGATTATTTAAGAAGAAGCCCAAAGAGCCAACAGTTCCACAGATATCAGATATAAATGGAGTCCCACTTGAAGAAGGTGATATTGTAATTTCACACAGATACGATCTTGGAGAATCAAGGATTATACTAGATGGGTTACACTTCTACTATGAGTCTATTGAAACAGGAGAAAAAGTAAGCTTCACAAAAATGGTGGATGCAATTACCGGAAATCAAAAAGTAGAAAAAAAGTAAGCAAAAATCTTGAGTCGTTAGCCTAAATAAGTCTATGACTCATTCTCAAAATAGACCTTATAATAGTGTAATTGCTTTTCCTGATCCATACCTCGTTCGATCCAATCTCTTCTTCCATGTACATAGATATGGTAATTCTTGTCTAATTTAATGACAGATCGGATATACTTCTTATTATTCTTGATAGCTGGCTTAGAGATTCGAAAATCCTCTTCCATATCAAAATTATATTCTTCTGGCAAAGTCTGTACGAACTCATCAAACCCCGCTTTTGTCTCAGGTGACTGCAAGACGATCTCTTTAAATTCCTCCTGATTGAAAGCTTCGTTCTCATTCAGATATTCAAAAGACCTATGCATAAAGTCTATTTTCTCAATTTGATCAGCTTCGGGCATTCCCTGCTCAACAAATCCCTTTACAACATCAATCGTTTGCTGAGTCTGATGAAATACATCTGAACGATAGTCAACACCCAGGAAGTCATCTTTCCAATATTTTGCCTGCTCCTGCTTATTAGTATTATCTATCATACCAACCACATAGCCATTTTCATGTTCCACATTCAGAATTACAGCTCCCTTGTCCAACTTGTTGATATTAATCCCCTGATCTGCACTAATCCCAAAACCACTGGCATCCGGATAAACTTTCAAAAAAGTATCCTTGTTCTCTGACTTAAATATCCCAATTGCATCAACAACCTGATCTTCAAACACAACTCCAGAAATTTTAGTGATATATACTTCACCCGTCTTAATGCTACTTGACCTAGATTTGGTATAAAGGAAATTTGAAACCGCCTGAGAAACCTCCAAAAAATCAGACTCCCCCTCAAAAATCATCTGACAAAAAACAAAAACCTCATTCATACTCAAGTCGTGCTCATGAATAAAGTGGAATAGACTGTTTGGCCTTTCAAACTTCTTAAAGAGATAGGTCTTCAGCACCAAAGTAAGATCTTCATCAAGAGACAGTTCATCTTCGGACAACAATATCTCCTTCTCTCCTAAGCTCTCCCGTATACTGTGGATTGCAAAATTGTTAATTTCAGCATCAGTAAAAAACATGACTAAAATTAGTTAATTAGTTCTTAGTTCACAGTTCATAGTTTCAATTTAATAATCTGTTTTAATCATCCATATTCAAGAACTAGGAACTATAGACCAAAAACTATGAACTAAAAACAAAAAAATCCCCGCTTCAAAGAAACGGGGATCGACTGATAAAAAGAATAACCCTTAAAATCTATCCTTTTACAGTTTTTATAATTCTTGCTGCTACTTTGTATGGATCAGCGTTAGAAGCAGGTCTTCTGTCTTCCAACCATCCTTTCCAACCGTTCTCAACAGTAGCAATTGGTATTCTAATTGAAGCACCTCTATCAGATACACCATAGCTAAATTTGTCGATTGCTTGTGTCTCGTGAGCACCAGTAAGTCTTTGGTCGTTATCCGCACCGTAAACTTCGATATGAGACTCAACTTCCGGACCGAAAGCTTCGCAAATTTCACTGTAGATATCTTGAGAAGCACACTCTCTTAATGTAGAGTTAGAGAAGTTTGCGTGCATTCCAGAACCATTCCAGTCACCTTTGATTGGTTTTGGATGCCAGTTGATTGCAAGGCCATAAGCCTCAGCAGTTCTCTCTAATAAATATCTAGCTACCCAGATTTGGTCACCAGCAGATTTTGCTCCTTTAGCAAATACCTGAAACTCCCACTGTCCAGCTGCAACCTCAGCGTTGATACCCTCAACGTTAATTCCTGCATCTAAACAAAAATCTAAGTGCTTTTCAATGATCTCTCTTCCGTAAGCATTGTTTGCTCCAACTGAACAATAATAAGGGCCCTGAGGTCTTGGGTATCCAGCTGCTGGAAATCCAAGAGGCTTATCAGTTTCTGGATCCCACAAGAAATACTCCTGCTCAAACCCGAACCAGAAATCATTGTCGTCATCATCAATTGTAGCTCTTCCATTTGACTCATGTGATGTACCATCCGCGTTCAACACTTCAGTCATTACCAGGTAACCATTTTTTCTATCCGGATCTGGGAAAATAGCTACCGGCTTTAGTAAACAGTCAGAAGAGTTACCTTCAGCCTGCTCAGTAGAACTTCCATCGAATGACCACATTGGGCAATCTTCAAGTTTACCAGAAAAATCTTTTTCAATTTTAGTTTTGCTTCTTAAACTTTGAGTTGGCTTGTAACCGTCTAGCCAGATGTACTCTAATTTAGATTTTGACATTTTTAATTAGTTTTTAAGGATTATTTAAGGATTATTAAAAGTCTTTTTAGAATGTATATACAGCTGCCAGCACGAATGATGACAAGCTACCTGCAACATCAGTTGCCACTAACACATCTGTAGTTGTATCTAATTCAGTTCCAGTTACTACTATGTCCTGAGAAAAACTATCAATTCTGAATTCCGGGATGATTGTAAGGCTACCAACAGTGTAGTTAGCTGAAAGAGTAACATCAATTACACTCTCATCTTCTGCGAACAGACCTAAACCTTTATCCTGGAAGTACTCACCTCTAATTCCTAATCCCAATGCATCACTAGTAGCTACCTGAGCATAAATAGCACCTCCTACAAAGTTGTCGGAAGCTGAAGTAGCATTTAGTCCTAGGTAAAGTGCATCAGACACATCCCATCCAGTAGTTAAATCAATCTGGAAGAATTCGTCATCAAATAATGCATTTAACCAAGCACCACCAGCGTCATTTGAATAACCTAACTGAGCACCACCTAAGTAATCACCACTTGGGTTGAAATCTGTAGCATCAGTAGGGTTTAAGATTGCTCCCATAAAGCTGAATCCTTCTCCAAAAGAAATGTCGGCCTTCAAACCAGAGTGAGAGAATGGTCCGTATGAGAACATATAAGAAGTAGAATAATTGAAGTTAGACGAAGGAGAAATCACTTCGTAACCAAGGAATGTGTTGAAGTTACCCATAGTAAGAGTTACATTATCACTTACATTCCAGTATACATACAACTGGTTTACGATATTTAAAGGTGCCGCAGATGCGAATACAGCATCAACACCTCTAGGACCGAAAACAAGATCCGCAACTGCACCTACTTTTTCACCTTCGTAAGAACCTACAATGTTTGCCATACCTAGAGAAAATCCAGGAAGATTAGCGAATGAAGTACCTGGAGCGATAGTTTCGCCAGAGGTAGGATCATTACTTGTATTAAGGTTTGCTCTGAAATAAGCATCGATTGAACCCGATACACTTAGAGTTGGTTCCTCAGAATCCTGAGCGTAAAGAGAAAAAGATAGTCCTAATAGCATCAATAGTATTGCAGTAGTATATAATTTTTTCATAATTTTGAAAGTCTTAAATAGTTAATATGATTAATTAGCCCGGGGTAGAATATGTCGCAGTAGTCACCCCGGGTGATTTTTTAGGTAAGGTTGGTGAGTTTAATTACTCATCGTACACGATAGTGTATCCTCTGATACCATGCTCGTGACTGTCCATACCTTCCTTCTCATGCTCCTCAGACACTCTGATACCTGATCCAATCTTGTTCATGATGAAGAAGATTGCAAAAGCAAGAATGAATGCTGTAGCTCCACATGCAGCTACTCCAATAAGCTGAGTTAAGAATGAGTGATCTGGATTTGTTGAGAAGATACCTACAGCTAGAGTACCCCAAACACCACATGTTAAGTGTACTGAAACCGCACCAACAACATCATCCAATTTGAATTTATCAAGTGTAACTGCTGATAAAACAACCAATACACCCGCAATGAATCCTACCAGAAGAGCCGGACCTGGATTAATTACATCGGCACCAGCAGTGATACCTACAAGACCTGCAAGAATACCGTTTAGCACCATACCAAGGTCAAGTCTTTTGAACATTAAGAAACCAGTAAGGAATCCACCAAGACCACCAGCACATGCTGCTAAAGAAGTAGTTACTAATACAAAAGAAGTTGCAGCCGGATCACCAGAAAGCACAGAACCTCCGTTGAATCCAAACCATCCTAACCAAAGTAGGAATACTCCGATTACTGCCAAAGGAACACTAGATCCCGGCTTGTCAATTACTTTACCGTCTACGTACTTACCAATTCTTGGCCCAAGAACGATGATACCAGCAAGAGCTCCCCATCCACCAACAGAGTGAACCAGAGTAGATCCAGCGAAATCATAGAATCCCATATCATCAAGGAATCCGTATCCCCATTTCCAGCTACCTACAATTGGGTAAACAAGACCAACGAAAATCACAGTAAATACTAAGTAAGAACTGATTTTAATTCTTTCAGCTACCGCACCAGATACGATAGTAGCTGCCGTTGCAGCAAACATTCCCTGGAACAAGAAGTCAGTCCAGTAAGTGTAGCCACCTCCAACATAAGAAGTTGTTGCTCCTCCTTCAGGTAATGTCAGGAAGAAACCTGCAAAACCAAAAACCTCGTTTCCAACACCTTCAGCGAAACCAGGATACATTAAGTTAAACCCACATATAAAATATGTAAGTAACCCAATGATAGGAGTTAAAGTATTTTTAAATAAGATGTTAACTGTGTTTTTGGCTTGACCAAAACCAGCTTCAACACCTGCAAATCCCAAGTGCATGATAAAAACTAATGCTGTACACAGCATCATCCATACATTGTTTGCAGTAAAGAGACCCATGTCTCCAACGGCCTCAGATGTTGCTGCTTCAGCAACCTCTGCCGTTGCTACCGCGGCGTCTGCCAGCAGCACATTTGAATCCAACAAAGAAGTAATTAAGTTCGACATTTCTACTTTTTTATAGGTTAGTAATAAAATACCCGCTAAAACTTTGCAAATGCTTCAATGAATTAGCATTTACGTTATAAACATTTAAACAAGATTACGGCAGGATTACGGAAAAGGCAATAGACCCAGGTGATATTTACACTATTTTCAACAGCAATTACGTAATTTTGAAAAAATCTGATCCGAAATGCACCCACTGAATGTTGATTTGACAAATTTTTAAAAAAAGTAGGGTCTTTTTATAGCTATTTTGAAAACCTTATAAAAAAATTACTATAATTTCTTAGAAAACTACATAAACAGACAGGTGTATCTCATGATTTTTCGTAAAAAACAGTAAAAAACTTTCGCATTTTTTCAATTTTTCACAAAAATCTATGGTTGATGGTTATTTTTGAACCATAAAATATTGTTTTTACGTAGTGTTTCTGATTTTTGATAAAATAACAATCCTAAGACAGGTAAAATTACGTAGAAATGTCTCGAGTTGCGGGTTAACGGGTTGCGAGTTGAGAGACAGTTTTGAAATCCTAATTCTTTTTCACTAGATCGGAGACTCTACAGTTAACTGTGTCAATCCCTAATTTCTGGAGTACAAAATACTCTGCTTGAAGCACATCAAATATGCTTTGTAACAGAGCAAAGATCCACTCTAGCAGGACAAAGATGCTCTCCAGCACAACAAAGATGCTCTCCAGCACAACAAAGATGCTCTCTAGCACAGCAAAGATGCTCTCTAGCACAGCAAAGATGCTCTCCAGCACAACAAAGATGCTCTCTAGTGAGGCAAAGATGCTCTCCAGCAAGGCAAGGATGCACTGCACAAGCCGCTCGATGCTATGCATAAAGATTCAAGCCTCCTGATTCATTTATAAAATACGGGATATCAATGTTTAAGGAACTGATACAATATCAATAACATCAATAGAATAGCCGAAAGCTTCAACGGGAATCACCGTATCCTCAACAGAGTCCACCGTATCTTCAACGAGAGCCAACGTACCATTATCTATATTCACCGAACTTTCAACGAGGATAAACGGATCATTAACTGCTATACACAGCTCGTTACATGTTGGGCCAACTTCGGAACCCGAAACAATTTGCATAATACCTCAATGCTTCTCAATAACCACGACTCGTAACCCGCAACTCGCAACACCCCTACTCAAACAAAAAAACCGCCCCAATACTGAAGCGGTTTCAATACCTATATATATAAGGAGTCAGTCTAACTAATCACTGCTCCGTTATCAGCTACATCATGTGGCTGCAATAACTTCAAACTTCCATCAGCATTTTCAGCCATTAAAATCATTCCCTGAGATTCGACTCCCATAATCTTTCTTGGCGCAAGATTACAAAGTACAGTCACCTGCTTTCCAATCATTTCCTCAGGAGTAAAGAATTTGGCAATACCACTCAGGATTGTTCTTTGATCCAATCCTGTGTCTACTTTAAACTTTAATAGTTTGTTGGACTTAGGAACTTTCTCAGCTTCCAGAATAGTAGCTGTTCTCATATCCATCTTCATGAAATCATCGAACGTAATCTCACCCTTAGCTGGAGCTACCTCTACCTCCGACACTTCATTAGCCTTCTTAGTATCTTCTAACTTCTGTACTTGTTCTTCCACTGTCTTATCTTCTATTTTCTCAAATAATAATTCTGCCTTATTAATTTCTGCCCCGGCTGCAAGTAAATCAACTGAACCTGCTTCTCCCCAGTTCAAGGAATCCAGATTAAGCATTCTCTTAAGCTTCTCAACTGTATCAGGTAAAAACGGCTGACTTAAAATAGTGAGGTTTGCCGCTATTTGAAGACTAATGTTCATGATAGTAGCAACTCTTTCAGGATCTTCCTTAATCTTTTTCCAAGGCTCTGTCTCTGCCAGGTATTTATTACCCAGTCTTGCCAAATCCACCAGATGATTCAGACCTTCCCTGAATTTAAATTGGTCTAATGAGTTCTGTATTTTCTCTGGAAACACTTTAAGGTCCTCTAAAACCTGTTTATCAATCTCTTGCAATTCAGTTATTGCTGGGACCTTACCATCATAATACTTATGAGTAAGAACAACACCTCTATTAATGAAGTTGCCATATATAGCTACCAACTCATTATTATTCCTTGCTTGAAAATCCTTCCAGGTGAAATCATTATCCTTACTTTCTGGAGCGTTAGCAGTTAATGCATATCTAAGAATGTCCTGCTTACCAGGAAACTCCTCCAAATACTCGTGCAACCAAACCGCCCAATTCCTGGAAGTAGAGATTTTGTCTCCCTCAAGATTCATAAACTCATTAGCCGGAACATTATCCGCTAAAGTATATCCACCGTGCTCCATCAACATAGATGGAAAGATGATACAGTGAAACACTATATTGTCCTTCCCAATAAAATGAACCAACTTGGTATTCTCATCTTTCCAATATGGCTCCCACTTATCACCCAGCAACTCCTGAGTAGCAGTGATATATCCAATAGGGGCATCAAACCACACATACAATACCTTCCCTTCTGCATCCTTCAAAGGAACCTTCACTCCCCAATCCAAATCTCTGGTCATAGCCCGTGGCTGCAAACCTTGATTCAACCAGGATTTACACTGACCATATACATTTGATTTCCATTCCGGGTGACTATCAATATACTTTTCAATCTGAGGCTGTAACTCGTCCAATGGTA
>JANSWY010000186.1 GCA_024743255.1 bacterium
ACTCAAAATTCTTCAATATGTAGTAGCCTTCCACAGAGTAATCTCTGGTTTCAGGATACAATTCAACTTTCAAATTGATATCTGTGACCTTAGGTTGTTTAGTAAATTCATATTGCTTTAATTCTTTCTCATAGTTCGCAAAGAAAGCATTTACATCATCTGAATTAGTATAGGTATTCACAACATTAGTATTGTAGTAGATATAGCATCCAGACATGCAGAATACTAGAAATGCTGAAATCCCGAAGGTTAATAATGGTTTTGTTAGTCGTAAAACACCTACTTTCCATCTCCATTTCATAGCAGCCTCACTTCCTCTTGCCGCAAACATCACAGCAACGGCGAAAAGGAATACTGACAACATAATCCAATACAAATCAAACCAACTGAAATTGGTAACGAAATGACCAAAACCATTCATTTGTGAAAATCTTCCGAGATTAGCCCTTCCAAATTGGAATAATCCATGCTCCAACCCAAGGTTCTCCAACACCTCCATTGTGATGAAAAAGATGATCATCAAAGCATGTCCCAGGAACTTGTTATTCACTAATACCTGGATAAAAAATGCCAATAGTGTGAAGACAATTAATAATGACATTGTATCCGTGAATAGCGTACCAAAGTAGACGTTGAACTCAAAGTTGAAATAGCCTTTGAATGCCTGTATGATAACACCACATCCAATTAGCCCAAGTAGCATCACTACATAAACCATGATCAAACTGAGAAATTTACTAACAAGGTTTACAAAGTCAGGCATTGGTAAGGCATCCTGGATAAGTGAGATTTTAACATCTCTTTCTCTCCAAACCAATTCACCGGAATAGAACACTAGGATAATCACAAAAAATAAGGTGAAAGCACCAGTGATCAGCTCAACCAACAAGTAAGTGGTGGGATAAGTAAAGGTTCCAAAAACTTCCCCAATGTAGAAAGAATTAAGAATCACTATAAAGAATCCCATCACTGTGATTGTGATAAAAGGTATTCCTTTCAACATGTATTTGAAATAGAACAGAGATTGAGTCCAAACTTGTAATAGATAGGTTCCTAGACCAAATTTGAATCTGACTTTCGGTACATCCATTGATGTTTTAGAAGTATCTCTGTTGTCTTGTACTTTCTTTTTGAAGAATGAATTCTTAACTACATTAAAACTGAATGAAAAGTAACCGATCACTAAACCAACAAGTCCAATTCCAACCCAAAGAATTCGGTTCCAAAGTACTACTCCTTCAATTGGAATAACCATTGAATTTTGTTCTGCAACAGTCCAGTATTGTCTTGCAAAATCAACTGTATTAATAGCAAACGGATCTAGCAAAGCAGCTAAACTCTGATCAGAAACTTCTGCAGTCAGGGTGTTTGATACCATGTAAACAACAAATAGTATTATCCATTGCACATAGACAACTACCATTTTTCTGGCCAGTGCTCCTGTTACGAAAAATAGCACCCCGCTAAAGAATAGATTTGGTACTACAAAAAACAAAAATGGATGTATGTCGGCCCAAAGGTTTAGAGGCAACAATTTATCAGCGTCACGCCAAGGTGCAATTTCTCCAACTATAAAACCAAACAACAATCCTGAAAAAGCAAATAGAGTTACAATGAATGAACCCAAGAACCTTCCAAACAGATAGTCAAATTTGGAAATTGGAGTGGTAAACACCATTGATTCCGTTTGATGTTCAAAATCACGGAGTACACCTACTCCCATAATTGCAGAGGTGATCATCATTAATACTGCTGAAGTAATTACCATCATAAAGGCAAGAGTCGCAGGTGCATTCTCTTTTACCTGTCCAGTACCTCCACCAATTGTAACAATATCAGTAGAGACTGCTAGCATCGCTACTAAAAATAGAATCCCGAAGTATATGTAAGTTGCTGGTCTCTTTTTTCTGTAGGCCAGTTCGAATTTCATTATTTTAAACCACATGATCTCAATGTTTTATGTCCGGGAATGATTAAACTAAAGCAGGTTCAGCTTTCACTGTTGTTCCTGATATTTGTGAGAAATAAACATCTTCCAGGTCCGCCTCAACAGAATTGAAAGATGGATCAGGTTGAAACGCACTAAACACTCTGATTTCTGGTTTCCCAGCTATCAACCTTTCACTGATTACAGCATGATTAGCTTTGTAATCTTCCAGCTCGCTTTTTTCAATAGTTTTCTTCCAGACACTCCCCTCAATTGCATTGATTGATTCAATTGGGTTTCCTTTTAGAAGTACTTCACCCTTATTAATAATGGCCATATTGGTGCACAACTCTTTCACATCATCCACTATATGAGTACTTAGGATGACAACAGTATTCTCGCCAAGCTCGCTTAACAGATTCAGGAACCTATTTCTTTCTGCAGGATCAAGGCCTGCTGTTGGTTCATCCACTATAATCAGTCTTGGATTGGAAAGTAGTGCTTGCGCTATCC
>JANSWY010000109.1 GCA_024743255.1 bacterium
GGAAGTGAGGTAGCTTAATATTCCATAAAATATCTTCGAGGTTAGTTTTTTGTAAATAGTATCTTTTCTTATAGACCTTTGCGCGAGGATTATATCATACCCCTCTTCAGCTGCTTTTAAAAGTCTCGGGATTTCTTCAGGTTCATCTTGAAGGTCGCAATCCATTACCACCACAAATTCTCCAGTAGCATGTTCTAATCCAGCATGAATAGCAAAGTGCTGTCCAAAATTCCTACTAAGCTTTATCCCTTTTACATTATCAAACTTTCTGCTTAAAGATTGAATGAAATCCCATGAAGAGTTTGGACATCCATCATTTATTAATATGATTTCGAAAGGACTATAGTTAGCAAGATTCTTCCTAATTCTCTCAACTAACTCTTCTAAAGTTTTGTGACACTTATAAACCGGGACTACTACACTAACTTTCAGAGAATCTTTAGTCATAATCAATATGGTTGCTATTATAAAAGGTCAAGTTCTGCTGTCAAACTTACTCAACATGGTATTAAGCAATAAATTTTCATGGCTTTTGCAGAATACCAATATATTTTGATTCAAATTCAACGACTGTAGGTTTTAACTGTTGCTCTTCAGCAAATTCCTTAAATGCGACGTTATCGTTGATATCATCCGAGACAAAAATCCCACCCGATCTTAGATGTTTCCAAAGCAGTGGGTAGGCCCATTTTCTGCCGACATATGTTTTGTCACTATCATAATGACATAAGTCAATTTTGCGGAGTTTATTTAACGCGGCGGGTAGCCCTTGTCTGTCTGGTTTCCTGATTAATTGCCACATTTTTTTAAGGTTATCTGGGATCACTATTCCTACATATACCTCATTATTCATTTTGGGATATGGCATATCTGTACTGATCAACCTTCCTTCTAAGCTTTCAAATGATAATAGTACGGCAAGGGAAGACCACCCATGTGCTACTCCAGTTTCCACAACTGTCTTAGCACCGATAATTTGGCATAGATTGTATAAAAGACTAATATCACCACCAAACCCCATTTGAACAGGAAGGTTTTTCTCTAACTCTCTAGCGTTTTGAAATATTTCAGCATAGCGTTCTGAGGGATTTATAAATTTGTGCTCTGGAGAAATTACTTCTACTGCTTTTTTAGATGAGGTAGCGCGTTGCTTACACCATTCGGTCGATTCTTTTTTGGTATCTTCTTTTATGTTTGGGGCTAATCTTAGCCGTACTAAGTTGATTAGTTGAGGATACATTAAAGGTCTCTTCAGAAACCAAATTAGAGTTTTTATTTTTTCTTTGATCATAGCTGATTATTTCTATTTAATCAGTTTGTTTTTTGATCCTTATTCGTTTTGAACCTCTGAGTTCCAATTATTTAAACTGCTTTGGGTACTTACAAATAATGCGATTGAATAATTTTTGGCTAAGCTAGGTTTTACATCTATTATCAACAAATTTCATCAAGTCTTTTGCTTTGATTCCAAACTATTGTTTTAGTGAAATTTGTAGATTCAAGTAGCGTCAAATTTATTTTGGTAGGGAACTCGCAGTTTGATTTTTTGTTGAAGAAAAGTTTTTAATTATTTGGTCAAACACCACTTGATAGTGATTTACCGCTGCTTCTTCCGTGTAATTCCTTACAGCTTCCTTTGCTTTTTCCGATAGTTCTTTTTTCAGATCGAGTGACAGGTCAAAATACCAATTGATTCGTTCGGCAATTATTTTTGGGTCTAGAGGTACAATTAAGTCTTCATTAATTTCTTTGACAACTTGCATTGTTCCTGTCCATTCACTTACTATTGGTACCAATCCAGCAGTCATTGCTTCTATAGATGACGTTGGGAAGGCATCTCCTCTGGAACAATGCAGATATAAGGAAGCCTGCTGTAAGTATCTGTTGATATCATCTACCTTTCCTGTAAAGTGTAAGTTTTTCCTAAATTTTTCAGGTAACAGATCATAGCATTCTGAAACCACTTGATCTTCCCAATCACCAACAATTCTAAATTGCATTGTAGGGTCATTTTCTAAGGCAAGTCCAAAAGCCCTACACATAATATCTAACCCTTTGTAATGCTTTCTAAACCCAATAGGACCATGGGATATGAGCAGAATTTCCTTTGAACTTAAATCAGGTTGAATTTTTGTTAACTGTGATGCTCTTTCTGCTGGCGGACCGAGGAATGTTACATATGTAGGAGGGGCATCATGCTCCAATATCTTAGTAACCAATTTTTGAGCCATCTCACCTTCGCAAATGATAGCATCATAATTTTTAAGCATGAATCGCTGCAGCTTGTTTGACATTCCTGAGAACCAATTGCTGTAAATGAAATAAAGCGTATGACTTCCCATGTGGACTATTATCTTTTGATCAGATCTTAACAACCCAAGTTTTTTCATCAGTACCGGAGACATATGTAAATTATCTACCAAAAAGTATTGATAGTCTTTTCTAGGATAGGAAAGAGCATTTACAACCCAACTTAGGATTAATCTTAAAAAACTTGGGTTTTTGTCTTGCCAACGCATTTTTTGGTCGACATATTGAAAATCACCCCCAACACTTTTCGCAAAGCGTGCATGGAGTTTATGAGCTTGCGGTCTACCATGCAAATAGCGTGTCCTGCTTGTGTTAATCATAATAAAGATTAAGTGCTAATATTTAAGATGCGAAGGTAGTGATCACTTGCCAATTGGGATAGAGAGACTTCACCAAATCTAGATTTTACTTCCGCAAAGCCTTGTTTAGCTAATAGCTCTCTTAGGTTTTTGTCTTGAATTAATATACCAAGTTTCTTGGACAGATCCATAGGGTTATTATTCTCAAAGTGAAATCCAGAAATCCCGTCACTAATAATATCAGTTAATTCTGGGATGTCAGATACTATTACAGGTAATCCTGCCGCCATTTTTTCCAAAAGTGCTAACGGAAGACCTTCTTTTTCCGATGGGAATACTGCAATTTGAGAATTCAATAAATATGATCTAACATCATTTACCATGCCTGTGAATACTATATTCAATGAACCATATTTTGATTTAGCAATTTCTTCAAGTTGATCTCTAAGTGGCCCATCTCCGACAATAGTTAATTTAGCTTTATTGTCATTAAGTAATCCCCAACTTTTAAGTAGAGTATTATGCCCTTTTTTTTCAGCTAGCCTAGAGACATAAATTACATTTGTTATTGCAGAATCTTTCTTGTCTGGATAAGATTCAGGGATATCAATCCTGTTCTCAAACATATGATTGTGTTTCTTAGTGTTTAATAGAAAATATCTTTTATGATATTCTTGTACACTTTTAGAAACAGAAATAACATGGTAATGTCTGAAAAGAGTTTTGTATGATAGCGCTAAAAGGTTTCTTTTTATATAAGTGGAATCAGCTGGATTAATTCTCATTGTATGATCGGTATATACTAATTCCATAGAATGTTTTTTATGTGCTATGATACCTATCATTAGCTCTCTGGGTTGAGTGTGGAAGTGAAGAATGTCAGGAGCTATTTTTACAATACATTCAATTATTTCGCTTGCTCTACCTTCAGTTAATCTCGGTGAAAAGCAAAGTTGAAGATAACGTCTAAGGCTGTAGTCAGAATCAAATAAATACTCAAATTCATATATATCTATAGATTCGTGGATGTTGTAATTGTCTAGCAATTCGAGATTACTGGATAATACTATTATGGACACCTCAAATATTTCATAATCTATATCTTTCAATATACTGTAAAGAACCTTAGGTGCACCCCCTATTGATAAGTCGTTAATAACGTAGCATACTTTGACTTTTTTCATAGAGCTTTCCAAAATTCTTCAAATTCATCTACTAGTCTATTAACTCCGAACTTTTTTTGTACTAAGAGTAAGTTTTCTTTAGCAATGTTTTTCCTTAACTCAGGATCTTCAGCAAATAATTTTATATGTCCTGCCAATTGTTCAAAGTCATCAATCTCACTTAAATAATTATAATCATGATCGAATATATTTTGGATACCTTCAATTTTTGTCCCAATAATTGGGATGCTTAAGGCCATTGCCTCAAGAAACCCATTGGGAGTACCTTCAAACTTTGAACTGAAAACAGCAAAATCACTAGCTTTGAGCCATTCATGAATGTCTTTTCTGAATCCAGAAAGATAGACCATTTTTTCGATCTCCAATTTTGTTATTTGAGCTTGAATGGCTTCTGTGGAATCTCCTTTTTTTCCAGCCAAAACTAAAATTGGATTTTTATAACTGGTTGTTTTGCTAAAAATGCTCCAGGCTTCAAGCAGTGTTTTATGATCTTTATGTTTAGTTAGGTTCGCCACCATAATAACTACAAGATCATGCTTGTTCAAACCTATTTTTTCTCTAATGGTTTGTCTAGAACCCTTTATTTCAGGAATCTCAATGCCATTTTTTATGAATTTTTTAGGTTGCTTGATATCAATGTAGTCATTGAGGAATGACAAACCGTGTTCAGAATTTGAAATAAATGCACTGGTATTTTTAAGTGCAAACCAGAGTATTTTATCTCTATATTTTTTGCCAAATCCATGTCCGTCATCTCGCTGATTCCATATTGATGCTTTTGCTCCAGTAAGTTGCCATGCAAAATTTATGTTAACGTTCGGTCTGATGGTATATGGCAGCAATAAATCGAGGTTATACCTTCGTAGTTTCCAACACAATCTGATGATATTTTGAAATCTACTGATATGAGAGTAGGTAAAGGAAAACTGAAGGTCAATAAACTCAATATTTAGAGAGTCCAGGTATTTAACAATATCAATTTGATCATTAGAGTTTAGGCAAAAAAAAGTAACATGATGACCGTTTTTTTTCAACTGAGATGCTAAAATCATTGCTTGTTTTTCAGCACCTCCAATACCTCCCGAGTCTATGATAAAGCCAATTTTCATGACCTTTGATGAAATTGATTGAGCCATTCATCAAGGAAAAGTAGTAGCCAAATACGATTACTGTATCCTTGATCCAAAATAGAATGTAAGCTGCTTTTTTCAAGTAATTTGCCCAAATAGGTACTTTCAATTATTCTTTCCTTTAATACTTCTGGCTTACTTTTGAACCATTTGGAAAGAGGAATACTAAATCCTTGTTTTTTTCTAAATGCAAAGTCGTAATCTGTTTTTGAAGCCAGTAGTTCCTTCAGGATGATTTTTCCCTCATCGACTCCTCTCTCATTTTTGCTCAGGTGGTAAGAGCTTGGAATTTTTGATATCATATTCCAAACATCGATATCAATCAATGGGGTTCTTACTTCTAGGCTATTCATCATGCTTGCAATGTCCACTTTGGTCAAAATGTCATTTGGCAAGTATGTTTTTAAATCCATGTATTGAGCTTTTTGCAAGTGATCAAAGCTGGAGGCTTCCTTAAATGCTGCCTTAAAAATATCACTGTCCAATTTTGCAGTATTTTGCCAATCCTTATTGTACAATGCTTTTCTTTGATCAAATGGTAAATACCGAGTTATCTCCATCCAATATTTGTATGAGTTTCTTTTAAGGTAGCGATCTGGATAAAGCAATCTACCTATAGGATAAAGCAATTTTTTCAATCCGTTTATTCCAGGATAGGATTGATCTTTGAACCATCTTAGATAAGACTCATATCCACCAAACCCTTCATCTCCTCCATCTCCTGATAGAACCATTTTAACATGCCTGGATGCCAGTTGACTGACATAGTAGGTTGGCAATGCCGAACTATCCCCAAAAGGTTCAGCATAATGTGAAACCAAATCAGGTAACATTTCAAGAGCATTTGGTTCTAAGATCTGTTCATAATGTTCAGTATTGTATTTTTTTGCGATCTTCCTAGCATACTTTAGCTCATTGAACTGTTCATCTGCAAAACCAATGGAGAATGTCTTTACTGGTTGATCCATAATTTGGCTCATGTAAGAAACTATAAGACTGGAATCTATACCTCCCGAAAGAAAAGCTCCAAATGGAACGTCAGACACTAAATGCTTTTCAACAGAATTTCTGATTGTTAAATCCGTTTCCTCTTTCCAGTCTTCAAAACTTTTAGAATGGTCAGGTTCGAATTTGAAATGCCAATACTTCTTATTTGCCAGAATTTGACCATTAAAATTGACTGTTAAATAATGACCTGGTTGGAGTTTGTGAAACCCTTCGAAAATTGTGTTGGGAGCAGGGATATATTGATGCCAAAAGTATTGGTCAAGCGCTTCTAAGTTGATATTGAATTTAAGAAATGGTAACTCTTTTAAAGTGGATAATTCAGAGGCAAAACAGAACCCATTTTCTGACTGATGATAAATTAGAGGTTTAATTCCAAAATGATCTCTTGCGAGAAAAGCGACCTTCTTAATATTATTTGCAATGCAGAAAGAAAACATTCCTCTAAAGTATTGGACACAATCTTCTCCCCATTTCATGTAAGATAATAATACAACTTCAGTATCAGATTTGGTCTGAAACGTGTAACCATCTTTTTCTAGGATAAATCTGAGATCTTTATAGTTGTATAGTTCTCCATTATAAATTATGACATGAGACCTGTCTGCTGAATACATTGGTTGCACTCCCTCTTCAAGGTCTATAATTGATAATCGTCTATGACCCAAAAAAATACCGTCACCCTTGAATGAACCATGTCCATCTGGTCCTCTATGAAGCATTGAGTTATTGAACGCATCTAAAATGTTATCATCAATATTATTGTAACCTATTAAGCCAGAGATTCCACACATTTTTAATTTACTTTATTAAGTATGAATGCTTTTAAATGATTGAATAGGTCCGTTAATTTGTATTGCACTGGATATATCAAATTTACGAAGCTTCTTATCCAGAAGGAAAAGAATGTAAGGGTATCTCCAGAACGACTCAACTTAAACAATGAATTGTAGTACAGGTGCAATTTTCCAACTTTAAATTGCTTAGTATATAGCCCATTAAATGCTTCATCCAGCTTTGTTATATTATGTGAACTATGCTTGATAGCAGCTTTGAAATTTAGAACTGACCAAGTACTTGATTGATGAATTCTGTATGAAGCCATGTTTTCTTCGAGGCACTTGATTTTGCCAAAATTCGAAAACAGTAGCCATAAACTCCAATCGAGAGCGCTTATATCATTTGTCCAACTTGGAAGAGTACTGAAATCATACCATCTAAAGAATACAGAGCAGCTATGAATTGGGTTTCCTTTAGCTAATTCTGCAGTAAAATTATCAGTTGGTAAATGTTGACATGTTGTTTCCTTGGTTGCTCCAGTTGTCTCGGTGAGTTGAGTAACAGGATGATGGCAAACAAAATAATCTGGATTGGTCTGCATAAAATCATATTGCTTCTGCAGTTTATATGGATCTGTCCAAAAGTCATCACCATCGCAGATAGCAATATACTTACCTCCGCAAGCTTTAAGCGTTTCAAGTCCGTTGTATCTTCCCGTTGGTTTTCCGTTAATGATTATTGCATCTTTTCTAGACCGCAAAAACAACCTTATTTTATCGGGGTATTTTTTCGCCAGTTCAAGGCATATATCTCTGGTTCCATCGCTGGATTCATCTTCACCCAGGCAGATTTCGAATGGAAAATTTGTTATTTGTCCTGCTATTGATTCAATGCATTGACTTATAAAGTTTGCATGGTTATAAGTAACTACACAGACACTTACCTTTGGTGTTGGGGTTTTCATCAAAGATACGTTAAGTCATAACCAAACTTTGAATACTCTTCGGTGAGATTAAATTTTTTCATAAAGAAGACAAAAACTTCTTTCTGCCAGTCTTCGAGAGCACTGAACCTTTCTGATGCCGTTATTTTTTTTGAATCTTTTTTATGCTTATTAATCGCCCCAAGCTTATAAACTGAATCAAAATATGAATCATCAATATTTATGCTTTCATCCGAAATTTTCTGTAGAAGGAGTTCTAGCGTCTCTGGATTCTGAGTGATTTCTTCCATCTTAATCACCCCTTTGTAATCTAAATGGTTTGCGTTTTCAATTTCCTGTATTGCATCAATATCTTTTCTTAGACTGCTTAAAACACTGCAAGCACCAATAAATGCAAGTTTATCTGTCTCACCGATATTAATGTGATGCCTATTGCCAACTTCGTGTATGAACTCTTTAGAGTGATCAATGATTTTTTTCAAAGTCCAGTATAACTCGTTTAGGTCATATAAAAATAAGTCTTTGAATTGCCCATATCCAGACCAAACAAGGGACATTGGATTTCTTATTAGGTTAAACACTTTGTAAGGTTGTTGGAATGGAAACTTATCATGAAGTGATGGTAAGTCTCTAAGTCTGTAGACATGAACTGTTCCGGTAAATTTAGTTTGCTCGATTCTTTCAAGGTCATCATAACAAGAATCTACAGACCTATTTAGTCTTAATTCATAACCATTATGCCACTTATTGATATCCTTTTTTAGGCTTTCATTTGTGTGAACGAAAGGGTCGTTTGCTACAATGTTTTTGGCACTATGAGTGCATAAAATGTCTTTATGCATATTTAGAGAATGAGCGACCCAATTACTGGCACTCCAACCATGACTTGCTACTATAAAACGTGATGACATGATGTTATCTTTTTTTAAAAAGAAAGTTTGCTAATTCAGGCTCATTAGGAATTGGGAATTCACTGATCTTCTTGAAACCCCAACTTGAAAAGTCTTCAATCAGCTGTTCCAGGTTTTCATCGTTTTTGTTCAACTCAATTAATATTCCTTTCAGCGCTGAGTTTGATATAGTTTTTTGAGCTCCTTTTAGTAAGGCATACTCTGATCCATCAACATCGATTTTGAGATAGTTTGGATTTGGAATATCTGGGTTGTTGGCTAAGAAATTATCCAGGCTTATTATAGTAATTTCTTGTTTTGATTTGAATTCGAATGAAGTCAGATCAGTTCTTGAGTCACTAGATTCCACAACTTTTTGATGTCCGCCAGCCCATGGTTGACCAATATTCAAAATTCCTTCTTTGTCTTTTTCGCCTAATGCCAGTTGGAATGTTTTCACTACGTTACTGAGATTATTCAAGTTGACATTTTCAGAAATCGTTTCGAAATTTAGTTTTTCCGGTTCAAATGAATAAACCTTCAAACCTTTTAATCCCGCATATATTGAGAAACGACCCTCACAAGCACCACAGTCAAAAAAGATTTCACCTTTAGATATTTCATCTATAAAATCAAGGTTTTCAGTTTCATAATTCATCCTTGCACATAATCGTAGTGATCTTGTGAAGGCCATAAGTTTGAGGTCAATACCTCTTACATTTATGTCTACTATTTCTTTAGTCATTTTTAAAAGTCTTATCCACGTCCTCTTGTAAAGGAAAATTCTTAGTAATCAGTTCAGTTATTGGTTTGTAGATGTAAGCATGAGGATAATTCCTCTTTATGAAGGAATCGTCTTCTAGATTATTGTACCTGAAATGTGTTGACCATCTGATATTGCCTGAGCTGTTAACTCCAGACTCATGAATTAATAGTGATGAAAAGAATAATGCGTCCCCAACTTCTGCCTCTACAGATATCATTTGTGCTCTTTCACTTTTAGAAAGTTCTACTTTCCCAAATCCTCTTTCTAAAGTCTGTGCTACTAACCCATTTTTATGGGATTTGGGTAAGATCCGTAATGCACCTTGTTTTTCGGTTATGTCGATCAGAGGTATCCAAACAACTACAGAATCCAATGACCCTTGCATACTTCTCCAATCTTGATGTGTAAATACAGTGTGATATACCTTCTCCTTTGCTAAATTCTCATGATTAAAGAAAAGGACAGGTCTAGTTGATATGTTTGGGAATCCTAAACCCAGTTTTCTTAATTCCGCTTCAATCTTTTCTGACAATGATAGACGATGCAATGAAATTAGGTGCTGCACCTGTTTTCCACAGTTTGAAAATGCTTCAAAATTCTTCCTAAAAAGCTCAAACATCATATTTTCAAATAAATCATTGTCATCAATGATTTTTGCAGATTCTGCTAGCCCATGGTTAATCATTTGCTGTGCAAAAACTAATTTAGATTCTTCAAGAATTCTGTTAATTGTATCTTTCTGGAAAAATCCATTGATTTTGATATATCCTTCTTCTTTGTATTTATACTCCATCATTCATCATCTAATTCCGCATAGCCAAAACCTGATTGACCAAACCCATTTCCGTTATAAAACATCAATAACTTATTTTTCACTTTTATCACATGAGGGTACGCCATCATTATCGAATCCCAACCATTCTTATCTACAAATATACCAGCATTTTCATCTTCTCTTGACCAGTTTATTCCATCCTTTGACGTGGCAAAACCAATTTTATAACTATTAGCAGTATTTTCTCTATAATTATCAAAATTCCGATAGGAATACCACATTTTGTATGATCCTTTTTCCTTAATCACGGAGGCTTTTACAATTCCAGCTTCATTGTTATCTTTATAATCGATAGCAATTCTCCCTTCACGTACCCAATTGATACCGTCAATTGAATGAGCATATTTGATATGATATCTTGGTTCTGAACGTCCATTCATTATCTTCCATTCAGTACAAGACAGGTACCAATTGTGCCAAAGGCCATCGATTTGAAGAACACATGATGTTCCAGAATAATGGGGTTCCAAATAATTTCGATCCCAAAGTGGTCCATTAGAAAATTTTTGAAATGTGTCGCCTCCGTCCTTGCTAATGGCTAATCCTACAGCATTGTGATAGGGAATGGTATTTCTAACATTCCATCCTATGTAATATAAGTACTTGTCGCCATTGGTGTCAGCAATCCAAGAAGGCATAACCCCACAATCGTCAAAAGTACCTAATTCACCTAATTCCAGAATTGGTTTTTCACTGATGTCTAGTATCTTTTTGGGATTGTCAATATCAAGAATCACATAACCTGGTCTACTTCTATGGTGATTATCTCGAGTTGAAAAATAAACCTTAATAGCATTACCATCTTTGGTTATGTCTGCAACAGGTACTTGAGCATGGGTTTTCGACCATTCAATATTTCCATCCGGTTTATAGATTAATCCTTTCTTGATCCAATTTTTCATAGCAATCAATATACCTCATGACTCAACTTACCTTCTCTTTTCTTGGCAGGTGAACCCATATAAATACCCCACTTTTCAGTGTTTTTGGTGATTGATGCAGACATTCCTACCAATGTGCCTTGAGCTAAATTAGTGTAATCTCTAATAGTTGCGTTAACTCCAAAAAAACAGTGAGACTCAACAACACAATGTCCTGATAGAACTACATGACTTGTAAAGAAAACATGATCTTTAATTTCTCCATGGTGTCCTATATGATTACCACTCCACATGACTACATTGTTCCCAATTTTTGTGAAAGGTTGCAATGTATTGTCTTCCAAAATAAAGCAATTTTCACCAATCTCATTATCACATATTGTTGCCTTAGAACTTACATATGTTACAAAATCGTAACCCATTTTTTTACCAGTTTGATACACCTTTTCACGATTTCTGTTCATATTCCTAGCTGTCATTGGAGCAAATAACAGGTGCTCTTCCGGTGGGTGGGTACGTAGCAAGTTTTCAAATGGGACAACAGGCAAGTTTTTGAAATTTGTCTCCTTCAAATATTCTTTATTGACTGTAAACGCTACTACCTCATGTTCAGAATCCGTTGTTAAATAATAATGGGCGAGCTCAGCGGTATCAAGAATTCCAAAAATGATTACTTTTGACATCTTTCAATTTTTAGTTTCTACTGAATTATTTCATTTGGGGAATTAAGCAAAATATATTTATCAAGCATAGTTTTCACATTATTTTTTTCATTATACATCAATACATCAAGAATTGATAAATTGGGAATAAGGGGTTTTGTCGGTTGATTGTAAGATATTTGGTTAGATTGAATGAAAGAAAGCTGGATGCCCGAATTACGAAAGTAATTAAAGTCATATAAATCCCGACCACCTATGGGATTGATGTAGTGCTTGGAACCTAGTTTTTTTGCTATATCTAAAATTCGAGTTTGTCCCTTTAGTTCTTGATTATCAAAAAATGAGGAGGACTTTATCAATTCTGTTTCAATTGACAGATAATCTCCAATCCTTTGTATGGAGTTCAATAAAAAGTAGGATAAATTTGTGCTATCAAAATGAAGTATTTCCTCTAAAAGAGGACAGATTCTTTGATAAAATGGAGCCTTGGAGTAGGCGTGTTTAATTGTTGCATGAAGTTTATTCTTCCATTTATCATCAGGTACGATTTCTATTTCATTAATTTTTTTATTTTGACTGGCTTTTACCAATGGGATGGTAATTGTGTGATCATTTCCGTTTAGCAGTATCTTATTTCTATTAACCCATCCTCGACTTATGAAATTGACGTCATCGTAAATTACAAACTTGTCCACAGCATTAAATAATTGAAAATACCCAATGTAGGGAAGAAAATAGGGTTGCATTATGGCAGCTTTCATAATCCTATTTCAATTAACTGGCAAATCTCCTTTATTTCATGATCCTTAAGTTCATGGTACATTGGTAGACATAAAACCCTTGAAGCGACCGACTCTGCAATTGGGCAACTTTGCAAAGTATCTAAATAATCAATCTTATTCAGAGAAGGATAGAAATATCGTCTTGCAAAAATATTATTAGCTTCCAACCTTTTTGTTGCGTCTATTAAAGATTGCGTGTTATTGAAAAGTATAGGAAAGTATGAATAATTGTACTTGACTTTTTCATTGTCAATCGACTGAAAGCTTAGAGATTTTATATGCCCTAATTGTGATTTATATAACTCATATTGCTGTTTCCGAACAGTCAATACTTTATCAATATCCTTCAATACGCAAATGCCCATGGCCGCATGAAACTCTGACATTTTTCCATTTACACCAATACATTCAAATGAGACCAGATCCTTATGTCCAAAATTTCTCATACGTTTACAGATGTGAGACAGGTTCTGAGATAAAGTTGTTATGGCTCCTCCTTCTATGGTATGGAACAACTTTGTCGCATGAAAACTTGTAGTCGAAAGGTCGCCATAATTTAAAACGGAATTTCCATTGTATTCTACCCCAAATGCATGAGCAGCATCATAAATTAATTTTAAGTTGTGTTTTTTGCTTATTTCTTCGAGTGATTCTACATCACAAGGGCAGCCAAATACGTGTGTTGCTAGTATTGCGCTAGTTTCCGGTGTAATTTGCGCCTCTATCTTATTAGGGTCAATATTGTAATTGGCTGGATCTATGTCCACGAAAATTGGATCACAATTCTCCCAAAGAATAGAACTTGTTGTGGCGATATATGAGAAGGGTGTGGTTAATACTTTATTCTTAATGGAGAGTGCCTTAAGTGCTATTTGCAGTGCAATTGTTCCATTTGAAGTAAGAATGAGGTTATCAAGCTTTAAATATTCAATGAGTTCATTTTCAAGTTGATTTACTAACGGACCATTATTAGTCAAAATATTTCGATTCCAAATATCATCTATCAACTTTTTGTACTCTTTTTGATTCGGTAAATAAGGTTTCGTAATTGTTTTCATTTACTTATCAATTTTGGCGTATAACACGGTTTCAAAATTGTGAATAGTATAATGGCCAAGGTAAAATTTATATCCCAAATTAGTTTGATCAATGAGTTGTATGATCTCAACAAAATCATCTAGACTATGGTAAATTGAAATGGCTAATTTGGGTTTGTGATCTTTGATGGTTTGTAACGCACCGTTTAGTGCAGGTATTTCAGCTCCTTCAATATCCATTTTAATGAAATCGATTTTTTCAACTTTATTGTCAATAACAAACCTATCTATGGAAATAGTCTCAACTTCACCATCAGGATTTTGCATTTTCTCAAATGAAACTTTACTTCCAGGACCATTGTCAATGTAATAAGTCTGAACACCAGAGGAACTCCAAAGCGGCCTCTTGATCACATCAATTCGGTCTTGCAAAACAGGATTCAGTTCAAGGTTTTTAGATAGTATTTCTAGATTTTTTGGTATAAACTCAAAGCAAAATACTTTTCCACCATTTCCAGTCTGGTGAGCAAAAGACAAAGCAGTGTCTCCCCAACACCCTCCTGCATCAATGATGGTATCTCCCTCTTCCACCTTTACTGATTCTGATTGTTCATAAATATATTGTTCCAAAAAGTAGCAATGAAGAATTCCCTTTGGTGTGAAATAAAGTTTAATGTCTTTACCAAATTCATTTAGGTCAAAAAATGAGAGGTTCCAGTTGCGGAAATTACTTGGAATAGACTTGTTGTTTGAGGCAGACTTCTCTAACTGAGCCAATCGTTTCCAGTATTCTGGAGTATTTTGATAGAGTTTTACTTTTTTAGGGCCTAGCAATTTATATAATAGCAACTCTATTAAAAGTTTTTTCGAGAATTCATCTTCAAGGAGATGATACATTGTTTCAAACTTCTCAAAGTACCCAGCAAGATGTTGTAAGTTTTCCCTGTAGTTTGAAATGTTTGATTTGAGTTCAAATTTTTTTGAAAATAGACTTTTGAATATAACTTCCTTTACATCGTTTTTATTTTTCCCAAATAGATGCTCGTCGTGATTATCCGTATGATAATTTTGAAGTCTGGATAGTAACTCTGTTAATAGCTCAAATGAGAATGTATTCATTATTTTTTCTTTAATAAGTTAGCTACGATTGTTTTCAATATGTCATCTTTAAATATCGAAGCGACACAAAAGTATGTAAGAACCCCTACTATTATATTGGTCGCGAAGTAAAGATATTGATTCTGAATTTGGAAATACTGATCAAACAGATTCAAGACTAAAAGCATCAAAAGGCTATATAAGAAGGACGGAGTTAAGTTTTTTAGTTGTACATAGGTGCTAATGCCAATTACTTTTTGGAATAAATAATACTTTGGAACTAGTAGTAATGTGCTTGTTATAAGTCTGGCATATACAATTCCATATAGTCCGTATTGTATTCCAACTATTGTGCCTATTACTACCATACCTTTTTCGAATATTCCAAATCTGAAAAGTAGTTTAGCTTCACCCTGGGAGCTGATGGTGGTGTCATTTAGAGCAAAATTCGAGGATATTATTCCCAATACAGATAGCAGCTTCAAAATATCAATCATATCTGCCCAATGATCACCTAAAAATAATAGAACTACTTCATCTGCAAGCCAAAAGAGACCTGCCATCATAGGTGCGATGAAAAATGATTGAAGTTTGGACATTTTTAGATACCTCAATCTAACATCCTCTTTTTCATTAATGGACTTTGCTAGAATCGGAAAGATCGTGGATGATATTACTTGACTGAAATTTCTTACAGGTAAAGAGACAAAAGTGATTGATCGGTTGTAGATTCCCAATTCAAATGCTCCTATACTTTTGCCAAGAAGAAAAGATCCCAAATACCTAGACCAGTATTCAAGAAACTGATTCAGGAATGTGTTTATGCTATAATTCCAGATTTCATAAATATCTTTTACGTTACAGTGAAAAAGAGGTCTCCATTTAACTTTAAGCCAATACAATACTGTTGTCAAGGTGCCAGAAATGAGTATTTGGGATATAATTGACCATAAACCTGCTCCCCGATAAGCCAAAACAATCCCGATTATGTATGAAACCGGCACTGAAATCATATTTACAATGGCAAGATACTTAAAGTTTAATTCGCGTGTAAGGAGGACCCTGGGTATTTGTGGTAGGCTCCCAAGGATAAAGCTTATTGAAATAACCCTGGATAGTCCAAGGAGATCAGGAATTCCATAAAATGAAGCTATCAACGGTGAGCATAAAAAAAATAGTGTAGCAAATAGTAATCCAATGCCATTATTTAACCAAAAAACGGTGCTTATCAGTCTAACACTAATTGATGACTTTTGGATCATAGCTTGACTGAATCCTATGTCTAGAAACATTAATGCAAATGAACTAATGATTGTGACCATGGCAACCGTTCCAAATTCATTTGGGGATAGTATTCTTGCTAATATCACGGAACCAACAAAAATGGAAACTTGTGTCAACACTTGGTTTAAGCCATTCCACTTCAGCCCGCTCTTAATTTTACTTGTAGACATCTATATTCTTCAAGGAATTTAGCTCTGTTGTTTCTTCAACAGAAATTGTTGCAAAAGTAGATGAATAAATTCCACATTGATTGCAAAACATGTTTTTCTTTAATAAACAACATCAGTTATGTCAGATATTCTTTTCAAGAATGTCTCCCAAAATTTAATGTTGATCGAAAATTTGTTGTGAAAACATCTAAAATAAGATAATTAGGTAGGGGATTGATTGTTTTGAACGTTAACTTCGTGAGTTGAACCAAATTATTTAATGCTTATTAAGCATTTTATGAAAGATAAAGGAGTAAGGTTTTTATTAGTTTGCTTTGGAACTTTTTTTGGCACATGGTTGTATTCACAAGCACCAAGTGCCGATTTCTCCTTAGTTGATCCGATTTGTATAGATGAACCGGTATCACTACAAGATAATTCGGATAATACTACAGTCTACAACTGGGATTTTTGTGCTGAAGACTTTGTAGACACCCCATCTATTTCTTTAGTGTCAAACTTATTATTGACAGATCTTCCAGCAGGAATTGAGCTAATTGAGGAAGGGGGAAGCTGGTACGGATTTGTGACCAGTAGAAGCAACAATAGTATAATTAGATTGGAATTTGGAGATTCCCCAAATAACACCCCAACTGAGACTGATCTTGGTAGTTTCGGAGGTATATTACTTGCCCCGGATGAAATAAGTATGATTAAAGAAGGAGATATTTGGTATGCTTTAATTACTTCAGATGGCTCTCCATACAACCTTATACGTTTGGAATTTGAAGATGGAATTGAATCTGTCCCTGAAGCTACTAACCTTGGTAACTTTTCAAGTCTGAATAGACCAAGAGGTATTTCCATTCAAAATGATGGGGGTACAGTAGTAGTTCTTATCAGTAATTTCAATAATAATAACGTTACTTTATTGGATTTCGGGTCAACAATTTCTTCGCAGCTTGCCGATATTATTGTTCACAATACTTCAGCTATCTTAGGTGGATCTAACGTTATAGATATGAGTGTTATAGACTATAACGGGATTTGGTATGGCTTTGCTGTTTCGCTAGGAAATAATACTTTACATCGGTTGGAATTTGGTAGCAATTTGTTGAATAGTTCTCCAACAGTTACCAATTTTTCCTTATCGGGTTCAATAGGACCTTCGATGGTGGATGTAGTAGAAGAAGGTGATTCCACTTATTTTTTTATTGGGAAAGGTGCAGATTTGAATACTACGTTGTATGCGATTGAAGACTTGGCTGGAACATTTACACCAGGGGAAATAGGTATACCTGGTTCACAAATATTGTCAGGGGTGGATTTGGTGAGTTATGAGGGAGGCAAGATATTTATGGGTGTATCAACAAGTGATGAATTGTATGCTTACCATTTTAATAGTGCGTGTTCAGCTAATATCTATGAATCTACCGAACAAACTCCAATAGGAGTAAGATACGCCACAAATGGGTCATACACAATCACTTTGAAAGCACGGAATGAGGATGGTGTAGATTTTCATTCCGAAATTCAGACTGTAACATCGACGGTAGCTCCAGACATCACCTTTACCATTGATGATAGTCGTTGTACAGAGAATGAGAATACTTTTACTTCGACAAATGGATCAGGAGATATCACTTCTTATCAATGGATTTTTGGAGATGAC
>JANSWY010000164.1 GCA_024743255.1 bacterium
AAGCTCCAAAATACCAGTCTGGAATTAAGCTTGCTCTGTAACCGTAGGAGTGGTTTGAAACAAGCATACCGCTCGAGGCTTCAGAAGTTGCTTCAGCAAGGTCATTGTCCCAGTCGTGAGTTAGTGCTCTTGCTTGAGGTGCCATACCTTTTGCATTTGCTACAAAACCAGAAGCTACAATAGTTCCGGTAACGTGCTGAGCATGGAAACTATTTCCATTCAAGCCTGTAACACCATCATTGATTGATACTCTGTTGTTTCCACCAGCACCATCAAATTCCTGGTGAGTAGTTCTTGTTGGACCACCATCCCAAACGTGTGCAGTCATACTCTGACCTTCCACATTCAGTCCAAGAGTTCCACCATTATGAAGGTGATTTGCTCTTGTTGATCTGGCCGCAGCAACATTAGAAATTGAAAAATAAATTGGTTGCCCGTCAGGAGATACAGCAATTAGTTCATCAAAAGAGCCATCAGCGTTTCTTTTGATGATTTCCCATCCATTTTGTCTGGCAAGATCTTGTGCTTCCTGCTTTTTTCGGGCAGCTTCAGATTGAAATTGACTTTGTAGTCGTTGTAAGTTGTTTTGATCGTAATCACGAATGATTTGTTGTTTCTGTGTAGGTGTTTGACCGTACGCAAATCCAACACCGAATAATAGCGCAAAACACACTACTACTCTGTGAAAATAGAGGTTTTTCATGTTATATAGGTTTAGTTAGCAATTTGGTTCCAACCAAAAATTCAGATCTCAGAAATAGAATGGAGTTAGCAGCAGCGGACTCCAGTGTAATCGGAGATCAGCTTAGTGCTACATCAAAAAATGTATATGAAGAAAGTAGAATTGGGGGGTCCTCTGATATATCAGACCTTGTATTCCGGCGGTTCATAAAACGTTAATTGTTGGTTAGCAATAAGACCCGGAATTTAGAGAAAAAAATTCCTGACTTTCAAAAACATTTCAAAGAATTTTTAGTTACCACCAAATGCTTATTGTTTTTCAAGGATACGCAAAATAATATTTTGCAAATACCACACAAAACAGAATGTAGATAAATACATGCAGCAATGTTGCATAAAAAAGCCCCGAAAGGAGCTCATCAATTTTACTTTACTACTTATATGAATTTTTATTCATCTCCAGTAACTGATCCAGCAACTAGAGTAACGTTTAGGTCAAAATCATCATAGATCACTTTATCTCCCAAGTTGTCGAAGAAACTACCACTTCCGTACTTTACATCAAAGTCAGATCTGTCTACTGTTATATCCGCAGATGCAATTAGCGATCCTGAATCTTCACTAACTGTTGTGTTGAACTTGATAGCTTCTGTTTTCCCTTTGATTGTAATATTTGCTTCAACTTTATATTTACCTGGTCCCTGAGGAGTGACTTTAGTGATGTCTAATTTAGCTGTTGGGTATGTTGCTACTCCAAAGAAGTCATCAGATTTCAAGTGACCTTCCAATTTACCTTTATATTCTCCTTCTAAGTCAGTATTAGTGATTGTGTTCATATCAATTTCGAATGAACCTCCTACTAATGAGTTATTCTCAAAGCTCAGAGATCCTGACTTTAGATTGATTGTACCGTTATGGCTACCTCCTACTTTAGCACCTTCCCATTTGATAGTACTTTTTGCATTGTCAACTGTAACCGTGTTTTGTGCGATAGAGCTAAACGCAAAGGCTACCATTGCGAAAGCAAGTAAGAAACTAATTTTTTTCATTGTATTGTAAGTTATTAATTAAATGTATGTACATATAATGTTAGTACTCATAACGACTTACTTATTTGATTGTTTCAGATTTTTATATTTTTTTTCAAATAATTTCAGAATTGTAATTCGTTCTGATTTTATCGACCTTTAGAGACATTGGAGTGAAAACACTTTTGGAGCATGAAGAAAATCAGCATTGAAACCAGAAATGAGACATCAATTTCTGCGACTCATTATAAAACCGATAATCAGGACAAAGCAATTATAATATCAGCTGCTACTGGCGTCCCACAAGAATATTACAGCAAAATTTCTGAATACTATCAATCTCAAGGTTACGGAGTTCTGACCTTTGATTACACAGGTATTGGTGAATCTGGAAATATCAAGGTGAAATCAAATATGTCCGATTGGGGCAGGTTTGATTTGGATGCCTGTATTGATTGGGCTACAAAGAGATATCAGGGTGTTTATGTTATTGGGCATAGTGTTGGGGGACAAATTTTCCCATTCGTAAGTGATCCAGGAAGAGTAAAGGCAGCATATTTTGTGGCTTCTCAATCCGCATTTTGGAAGCACTGGGAAGGTTTGGAAAGGTTAAAAGTGTTGTACTTCTGGTATTTTGTGGTACCTGTACTGACGAGAGTGTTTGGTTACCTTCCTAACTGGGGAATGAAAAGCAATGGTGAACATCTACCTTCATTGATTGCCAGAGAATGGATGTCATGGGGTAAGCATCCGGAAGGAGTTTTACAAGGACTTGAGGAAAGGAAGCAATTATTTGGAAGAATAAAACTTCCGGTGAGGTTTGTGAGTGTAGATGACGACCATAACTTAGCGCCAGCATCTGCAGTTATTGATCTAATGAAGCAATACAGTAAAGCGGAGACTTCTCATGAGCACCTTATACCAGGAGAATACAATTTGAAGAAAGTAGGTCACTTTGGTTTTTTCAAAGAGCGAGTGAAAGAACAGCTTTGGAATAAGCCTTTAGAATTTTTTAACCAACATTCTTAGTTCCGTTTATGGAATTTCATCATTTTAGGCATCTCTAAAAATAAACAGCTAAATCATTATGAAGAGAATACTATTCATTGGCTTATTGGCCATCAGTTTTACAACTTTTGCACAGGATAAGATTGTAAAGAAAATATCCGTCAGCGGAAGTGCTTCTATGGAGGTAGTTCCTGATGAGATATTTGTTCAGATTAATTTGAAAGAATATAAAACTGGATCCAAGAAAGTAGATCTGAACAAGCTGGAATCCGAACTGGTAGCAGCAGTAAAAGCCCTAAAAATTCCAGAGGAGAATTTAATGGTTCAAAATATTTCGGGTTACAACTGGAATTGGAAAAAGAGAAAAAGTGAAGATTTTTTAGCTACTAAGAGTTTTAAGCTTAAGGTCTCCGATTTGAAGAAGATCAATGAATTGGTAAACAAATTAGATTCTGAAGGTATCAACTCCATGAATGTTGTTTCATATGAACATTCCAAAATTGAAGAATTTAGAAAGCAACTGAAGATTGAAGCTATTAAGGCTGCAAAAACGAAAGCTGAATACTTATTGGCTGCTGTTGATGAGGAATTGGGAGGAGTGATTGATGTGGTTGAAAACGGTGCTCAGCCTACATATACTCCACAATACAGAGCAAGAGCGTACAATAGTAATGTGGCTTTCGAATCAACCGATGCTGGATACCTTTCTGATGTTGAATTTCAGAAAATTAAACTACAAGCAGAGATTAATGTGGTGTTTGAAATTAAGTAATGAATCGATCAGAGACACAACCCAAATCATAGAAACATTCAGATAATTTTAAGCATAAAAAAAGACAAAAAACTATCAAAGTCTTTTGTCTTTTATCTTAAATCTTTTGTCTATAACAACTAAGCCATTTGGGCTTCAATTTTTTGGCTAAGTACACCTTTTGGTACTGCACCTACTTGTTTGTCAACGATTTCTCCGTTTTTGAATACTAATAAAGTAGGGATGCTTCTGATACCAAATTTCGCAGATACCACTGGATTAGCATCAACATCTACTTTACCAATCACAGCTTTACCTTCATAATCACCAGCTAATTCTTCTACTACTGGACCGATCATTTTACAGGGTCCACACCATTCAGCCCAAAAATCTACTAATACTGGCTTATCTCCATTGATAACTTCTTCAAAGTTGTTATCAGTTATTTCAATTGCTTTTCCCATTTTTAAAAATATACTTTATGATGTATAATGATAATTAAATTCAACTAGAGAACGCAAAGGTAATTCAATTTGTTCGACCAATCAGTCGGTACAGCTATTAAATGTCTTGGCGCATGCAAATGCTCTCTTTGGTTATTTGTAAACTGGTACTATTTGATCCTTTTGTAGCGTACAGTTTCTCCAAAAACTACATAAGAAAGAACATCCTGCTCAAACTTATAATTCAGACAAATCGACAAGAAGCATAATTTCCCATCCTCAACTTTCCAGGTACGGGAGTTAGTCTTAAACCCATCAACCAAATCATACACAGTCCCGTTAGGCTGAAAGACAATTCCATACTCAGAATCATCTAAGTCTATGTATTGCCCAACAATTTGCAATTCTGCATCACTTAGGGAATTATCCAACTTAACATTTTTCAATTCTCCCCCAAGATCTTCATTGACCTTTGCGATTACCAATTCCCATTCCTGTTTATTGATTGCAATACCTTCTTCGAGGTAAGTACGTATGATTTCTGCTATTTCGCACTGGCTTCTTTCCTCATCAATCAATCTTTTCATCAGAGAGAGTAGCTCATTAGATCTTTCCAACTTCTTATTGAATAAATTCTTGTAAGCTGGTGTACTTATCAGGCTTAAGCCATAACCGGCTTCTTTCTCCTCCGACCACCCTTTAATTTTTGCCAGATGTTCTACCTTGCTCTCCATTTCGAGCTGAAACATGGCTTCCTGATCATTGAATTCATCCAAAGCTCCTGCCAGCAATTGTTTCACTTCATCCTCTGTGCAATCCTTTTTTTCCTTTTCTCTGGTATTCATAATTGCTTCCTGAAGTGTATTACCATAGAAATGAATTGAGACCAGCTCCTTTGTGATTGGTCCTTTTGGTTTTCGAATATCCTCAACTGCGTAGAATAAGCCAAAACCTTTCTCCCACAAGTCCCAATATTTCAAGCTTCCATCAACCACACCATATGACTGCATCTCATGTGTTTTTCCATTGGTATCAAATTCCGCGGATGTAATTGAGTAATCACCAAGCATGTAGACCTGAAATATTGAATCATTTTCAATGTAATGTTGAGAGAATTGAGAGGTTAAATCATGATGAATAGATTCATTGAATGGCACAGATTCCCGCCAAACTCTTCCTGTGGAATCAAATTTTGTTATCACGGTTGATTTAATATCGTATCCCATGAATGTTGAAGTTGAAGAGTTATTAAATGTACCGTTTGAGGAGGAATAGTTAACACTCACATTAGTATCAACAATAGCATCGTAAAAATCGAAGTAAAATACGGCACCAGAATTATAGAAAACAGGATTCACA
>JANSWY010000150.1 GCA_024743255.1 bacterium
TCCATGAACCAATGATGCTCCTCCTCTGATAGCGGCTGATACGTGTACAGCTTCCATCATTTGCGCCTCAGTACTTCCTTTTGCCAAAGAGTCTTCAGTGTATGCGTCAATGCAATAAGGACATTGAACGGCATGAGATACAGCAAGGGCAATTAAAGATTTTTCTCTTGCAGTTAATGCTCCGTCTTTAAAAGTTTCTCCGTACCAATCAAAAAATTTCTCCGCTAGCTTAGGCTCGAATTCTTTAATATTTCCAAATTTTTTTAGATCCGCTGGATCGTAGTAAGTTTTCTGCATATTGAATTGTTTGTAATATTATTTACCACGCTTTGTCAAAAATAAAGCTTATCCCAAGAACTTTCGTTCCATGGGTGGACAGCATTCGTTCTGATTGTCTGTGGTTTTACAATCTACTTAATTTAATTCCAATTGGAAGGATTGCAAATAATCGTTGTTATTAGACACAACTATTACAGGGCCTCTTTTTGTTTGAATTACTTTTAAATCTCTGGCATCTTTATCTGCTATAAAACCAGTCTTGTGTGCTGGTATTGCAGTTGGAGCACTATTTTGAGAGAGTTTTAAGACTACTCCAATTCCGGCATCATATGGTCCTTGTTCTACTTCTGGTTTATAGAAATTACCAACAAGAAGCAGCTCATCTATACCGTCATTCTCAAGATCTATTTTATCGATTCCTTGAATGGGTGAAACCTGAGCTTCATTTGGCAGAGGCCTGATGTCGAAAGATGAGCCATTATTGATCAGTAAGCATGATCTCAATTCATTGACGGAATAATTCGTGGCTTTAGAAAGTGCTTCAGTTCCAAAGATTTCTTCAATCGTTGAATTCGCATATTTTTCATAAGAGAAAAAGTCCTTTCTCAATCCAGGTAAAACGGATGTGATAAGTTCTTTCCTGGCTACTGGCCATCTTTTACCATTAAGGTAATGAGTCATGATGTTTTCAGTCTTTCCATTGTTGTCAAAATCAGCTGTGAAGATTTCGACAGGACTAGCTTCAGAGGCTTTGTAGTAGCTATTTAATCCCATGTTGCCTGCAACAAGATCCATATCTCCATCATTATCAAAATCGATAGGGTAAAGGGTATTCCACCATCCAGAAGTATTTCTCAACCCGAAAATGCCTGTAGATTCAGTCAGCTTTTGTCCGTCATTCAGGAAGACTTTTATTGGCATCCATTTTCCAGCAACTATTAAGTCCTGTTTGTTATCTCCATTTAAATCAGTCCAAAGTGAAGTGCTAACCATGCCTAATTGCCGATTATCCAACCATGTAGATGTAGCATCTGAAAATGATCCTCCATCATTGATCAATATCTTAGAATCCGGGAACGAAGGGTAATTACCAGGTATCAGGTGACCACCGATAAACAAATCCTGATCGCCATCATTATCGATATCAACATTCGACACTTCAAAACCACTGAATTCGGTGGATGGAATTGATGACTTTCTGAAATTTCCTTTTCCATCATTTAGGTAAAGCCTATCTTCCAGCATTTTAGGATCAATAAATTCGCTTCCTCCGCTTACTACATACAGGTCATTGAATCCATCTCCATTTGCATCAAAAATGGTGGATCCAATATCCTCAAACTCTTTATCTGCATAGAGAAACTTATTGTTGTGTTTTGTAAAGCTGCCACTGCTATTTTGAATAAAAACAGCGCCTGGAAAACCTGCAGCACCTCCTACAAAAAAATCTTCAAGATCATCGCCATTCAAATCTCCTTTAGACATTTTGGGTCCGGAAATTGATTGCATAAATGGAATGAGAGGATCCCTATTGAAGTCATCGAAATTATTTTCTCTGTGTAGGTAATTCAATTTTTTAACCTCAGTCAGAATCGAGCCACCTTTAGTTCCAGATGAACGAATAGCTTGATCTATCTTAATTTCAATTATCTGATTTGCTTTTATATTACTCACTGAAGAATTATTGCCATTTGGCCAGATTACACTTATTGAATCCACAGTTTCTGAAAGGCCTAACCCAAAATGTGTCAAGTGATCTGAAGAGGAAATAAAGCCTCTTGAATTCTTTACAACCTGCATTTGTACATCATCACCATTATACAGCTTTATCGTGGCTCCAATTCCCTGGGAATTTTGCGGGTTACCTTGTAAGCTAACTTTTAACCAATTGCCTTTAGAGCTTTCAATACTATTGTTTTTGTAAATAAATGCTTCTTCATTCAGGTTGCTCATGATTACTTCCAGGTCACCATCATTGTCAAGATCTGAAACTACAGTGCCAGTAGAAAATGATAAGTCCTCAAAACCCCAGATATCGGAAACATCAGTAAAGGTGAGGTCTTCATTGTTTGAATAGACATAATTCCTAATTTTTTGTGAAGGCATATGCTTCATCCAGTTTCTAAAATTTGAGCCATCAATTGGGTATTTTCCGGTAGCTTTAAAAGCCTTATTAATGGAATCAGTCTTGAATTGAATGTAATCCATATTACTCATGTCACGCATAATGCCATTCGTGATAATCAGATCTTTCGATCCGTTGTTATCTAGGTCCGCAAATATTGAAGACCAGCTCCAGTCTGTTTTGGCTATACCAGCCATCTCCCCAATTTCACTAAATGTCCCATTTCCATTATTGAGCTGAAGTGTGTTCCTCATCAATTGATGACCATAGCCTACTTTTAGCAAGGCATTATATTTTTCCTTAAACATTGATGAACCCAGAGATTTCTGTCTGAAATTATCTTCCGGCATCATATCCAGCGCAATCATGTCTTCAAAACCATCATTATTGAAATCAGCAAAGTCATTTCCCATCGTATTTTGACTGGTATGCTTGAAGTACCGGTTGATACTTTCTGTAAATGTGCCATTGCCATTACTTACATATAGGAAATCTGGTTCTATGAAGTCATTTCCTACAAAAATATCAGGCCAGCCATCTTGATTGATATCAGTAACGCTTGCACTCAAGCCAAAAGCATGATTGTCAATCCCAATTTCTTTTGCAACTTCTGAAAATGTGTTGTCACCATTATTTCTATAGAATTTATCTCGCATGAAATCATTATCGGACTTATCAAACCTGGAAATGTTGCCATTCTCATCTTTCTTGAGACGAGTTGTAGTGGCCTTGCTGAAATCATTTGGATGGTTTACCAGGTACATATCCAAATCATTATCTAAATCGTAATCGAAGAAAATAGCCTGATTACTATAGCCAGTATCGTTCAATCCAAACGAAGCGCCTTTTTCAGTGAAAGTGTTGTCCTGGTTGTTGATATATAAAAGGTTAGATCTCAACTTTGGATCCGGACTGGCATCACGACAAACATATATATCCAGATAGCCATCGGCATTTAAGTCCACAAGAGTTACTCCAGTTTTAAATCCTTTTGGAGCTTCTACTTTAGCCTGTTTTGTAATGTCTTCAAACTTGAGATTTCCTTTATTCAGGTATAATTTGTTGCTTCCGGTGTTGCCGCAAAAATACAAATCAGAAAGACCATCATTGTTAATATCGCCAACTGCCACACCGGCTCCATTATAGATATATCGCCAGGTATAAATATTTAATTGGGGAGTTTCTTTTAGGTTGTTACTGAAAGATACACCACTCTCATTTCCAGGTATTTTTTGAAAAAGCTTGTTATTAACTACAGGGTTTTCAGGAGTAGAACATCCAAGAAAAAAGACAAGAATCAAGCCTAGGGGATATAATCTCATAAGGATAATTATTAGATCAGCCAATTTAAATATTCTGACAAAAAGATGAGTATCTAAGTAAGGTATTTGCCAATAGTCTTTCCAAATTTCATTCAGAATATTATCTTGTGTAAGATTTAACAATGACTCTGTACTATGAGAAAAATATTTTCGACAGTTGTATTAGGACTTTTTTGCGCTGTTGCTTTTGGTCAACAGAAACCAATTCAATCCATACCATTTGAGGTATTTGGAGATCACATTTTCATTAAAGTGAAGGTTGATGGTTCAGAACCATTGGACTTTATATTTGATACAGGTGATGGATTAACAGTAATTGATACGGATATAGCTGAATCATTAAAGCTGGATAAAGATCACGATGTGAAAAGAACAAGTGCTTCCGGTAGTGTCACTGGTGCGTTGATTTTGCATAATGTTTTGGAGATTGGTGAAATGACTGTTAATGATATTGAGGTTTACAGTTTATCATTAAATCACCTTGAGCGATTAATCGGTCGAAATGTAGATGGAATCATTGGATTTGATTTACTAGACAAACATATCGTTCAAATCGATTATGACCGAATGGAGTTTGAAATTTATGATAATGATACATTTGAGTACTCTGGAGATGGAATTGAGTTTGACCTGGAGTTGACTAACTTCATCCCTCACATCAAATGTGCTGTGAAATTGAATAATGGCGAGGTACTGAAAGGAGAGTATTTTGTGAATACAGGAGCTGGAACAACAGTAGACTTCAACACACCTTTCGTGAACAAGCATGATATCATTGACAAAACAGGAGAGCACTACAGCTACTTAACTGGAGGCCTTGGTAAGGGTGAGACAAAGCACTATGAAGGTAGAGTGGTTGAATTTAAGATCAAAGATGTGAAGTTTGAGAACATGCCGGTTGGGATTAGCCAGGCAAAGCATGGGATTCAACATAGTAAGAAGGTGTTCGGAATCATCGGAAACAATGTGTTGAGAAGATTTAATATCATCTTCGATTACAAGAACTATAAGATGTACTGGGAGAAAAATAAATTCATTGATGAAGCATTCCATGTAAATACTACTGGATTTGATGTTCAGATGAGTGAGGATTTAACAAGGGTTCTGGTTCATAAGACTTATGAAATTGGAGTGGCTAAAGAAATTGGTCTGAAAGTAGATGACGAGATCATCTCAATTGATGGTACTCCTGTTTCAGAAATGAAACTTCCGGATATTAAGAAATTGATTAACAATGAAGGCGGAAACTTCAAAATGAAGATCAAACGTGGAGGAGAAGAAATGGAAGTTGATGTTGAAAGACACGATTTGATTTAAAGTTTGACTTCAAACCAAATGAATAAATTGAAGGGCCTGCATTTGCAGGCTTTTCTACTTTTAAGAGAAAATTTGTTGTCAAGCTGACCAAAAAGCCTAAATTTAAGATACTGCTGCCAGCCTTTTTAGGAAAAGTAACGTTTGGATTACATGAAACTTTGTTCAAGAATATTAATAGTTGTTTTATTTTTTGTATCCACCAGCGAATTATTAGCCCAAGGGTGTAGTGATGCTGGATTCTGTACGATGGGTGCGATGAGACCTGCACAGGTTTATAATAAAAAACTGAATTTTAAATTAAGGGCGTTAGCCATTGATTATTATTATGGCAATACTACGCTTAGCCCTGAGATAAATGCTGTTACAGCAGATTTCACATTTGGGCTAAGTGCAAAATCTTCCTTTCAGGTGAAGTTGCCATATGTATGGGTTTCAGGGAACTTAGGTGAAACTACCGGTTTAGGTGACATTTCGCTAAGTTTTACACGAAATATGTATTCCTCAGAGAATTTCCATATTAACGCCACATTAGGAGCCAAGATTCCAACCGGAAAGTCAGATCAGGAGTTTTCTTCTGAGAATGGTAGTGGTGATTTGCCTATGTACTATCAAACAAGTTTGGGAAGCTATGACGCGATTGCAGGAATGTCAATGATTAGCCGTAAATGGATGTTCGCCACTGGAATACAAATTGCCTTAACTGAGAATGAAAATGACTTCCGATGGGGAGAATGGTCAGGATATCCAAGCCAATCTTATTTGCTTGATCATGCACTGGCCAACAACCTTAAACGGGGAGTGGATGTTATGTTTAGAGTTGAAAGGACATTTCTATATTCGAAATTTGACTTTAGACTTGGGTTGCTACCGATCTTTAGAGTGACCAAAGACGAGATTTTAGATATAATACCTGGATCACCAACCAATGGTGAAAGAATTAAAGTAGAGGGTACCACAGGACTAGCTATGTCAGGAATAGCGGGAGCTGCCTATCATTTTAACACAAAGAATTCATTGAAGCTTACATATGGGGTAAAAATTGATCAAAGAGATGTAAACCCAGATCAGCTAACCAGGGACTGGATCACTTCTGTTGCATACGTAATAAGGTTCTGATGAAACGATTATTGTTACTCTTACTGGTTGTAAATACCAGCTTATTTGCTCAAGACAGTTGTTTGCAAATAAAGGCTCTTTTGGATCAGGGAAATGTAGTTGAAGCTGGCAAACTACTTGATGAGGCCAATGATCTAACTTGTCATCAGCTGGCGGGAGAGGTTTATATGCGAAAAGGACGGTTTGATTTGGCCAATGAATCGTTTGAAAAAGCATTGGCTCAGGCAAATGTCAATACCGAAGAAGAAGCTGCCAGTTTAAATAGTCTTGGAATTATATCGTGGAATAAAGGAGATTACTTCAAAGCCAATGAATTTATTACCCGGGCACTGAATATCCGTATGAAGCTATATGGAGAGAATCATGAAAAGACAGCTGCATCATTTAATGACCTTGGATTAGTTCTGGGAGCAAGCAATCCATCAGCAGCTCTGAAAAATTACACAAAGGCACTTCAGATCTATGGTGAGATATTTGGAGAGAAGAGCCAAAAATATGCCCAGACTAAGGTGAATATTGGTATTATCTACAGAGGACTTCAGGAATTTAATAAGGCCGAAACGAATTTTCAGGATGCACTTACGATTTGGAAAAAGCTGTTCCCGGAAGGTCATCCAAATGAAGGATTCATATATACAAATTTAGGACTCACTTCAAATGCGATAGGGGTATATTCATTAGCTGAATCCTATTACAACCAGGCACTTGAAGTTTACAAAAAGCACTATGGAGAAAAGCATCCGGAAGTGGCTGCTACCTACAATCTACTAGGTAATATAAGAAACCGGGAAGGAGAGTTTGAGGAGGCAATCGGGCTGTATCATAAATCGCTAATTTCCAATTCTAAAACCTTTAATAACACAGATATTGAATTGAATCCTGAGGTTGGAAGTGCTTTTAATGCAACTACCATGTTAACTACATTGTATTTCAAAGCTCAGGCATATGAGGATTGGCATTACAATGTTACTTTAAAATTCAAGGATCTTAAGAATAGCCTTAACGCGCTTCAATCATGCGATACATTGGTTGATCAAATTAGGCGTTTACAGTCCAATGAAGCTGACAAACTACAATTTGGAAGTGTAGCATCACAAGTGTTAGAA
>JANSWY010000041.1 GCA_024743255.1 bacterium
ATTTTGAGTCTGAACCTATTACTGAGATCCAAATTCAACTTGGACAAGATCGTGATATGCATCATGAATATGTAACAGTTGGGAGAAAGTCAACTATAACAGAAAATTGGGATGATTACAGGTTCTATATTCATGAACTTGAAAGTCCTTTACAGCCAGGTGACACTACAACTTTGAGATTTAAGTTTGATTACATCACATCTGGTTTTAAGGAGACTGAAAACAATACATCAATTGTTGGAAACGGAACATTCCTTAATAATTCAAACTTCCCAAGTTTGGGGTATAGTGACGGATTGGAGCTTTCTACAGATGATGACAGAAGAGATAACGATCTGGAACCAAAAGAAAGACAGCTTCCAAGAAGTGATGAAAGAGGACTCAGAACCGGGTTCATTACAGATGATTCTCATGGAGTAGATTTTGAGATTGTTATCGGAACAGTTAAGGATCAGATTGCTATTGCTCCAGGTTATTTACAAAAGGAGTGGGAAGAGAATGATAGAAAATACTATCACTACAAAATGGATCAACCGATGATGCCATTCTTCAACATTGTTTCTGCAAGATATGAGGTCGTGAGAGACAAGACTACTATAATAGATGACTCTGTTGAGAAAGAGATTAATTTGGAAATCTATTATCACAAAGGACATGAGTATAATCTAGAAAGTATGATGAAAGGAATGAAAAAGTCCTTCGCATATTTTTCTGAGAACTTTAGTCCGTATCAATATAGACAGATGAGGATTCTGGAGTTCCCTAGATACTCAAATTTTGCACAGTCTTTTGCAAATACAGTTCCGTTTTCAGAAGGGATTGGGTTCATGGTAGAAGTTACCGAGGAAGATGATGTGGATGTACCATACTTTGTAACAGCTCACGAATTAGCTCATCAGTGGTGGGGGCATCAGTTGACACCAGCAGAAGTTCAGGGTGGAGCCGTGCTTTCTGAGACTCTTGCCCAATACTCGGCATTAATGGTGATGAAGCAGGAATATCCACAGGAACATATCAAAGAATTCCTTCGTGAAGAACTAGATAGATATCTGAGAGGCAGAGCAAGAGAACAAAAGAAAGAAATGCCACTTGAGCTTGCTGAAAACCAGAGCTATATCCACTATGGTAAGGGAGCGAATATCATGTATGCACTTCAGGATTACATAGGAGAAGATAGTGTGAATGTAGCATTGCAAAGACTGGTAAGAGATTGGGGTGATTTTGAAAAGAATGGCAGATATGCCACTACAATTGAATTGGTAGATTACCTGAGAGAAGTAACTCCGGATAGTCTTCAAAATGTCATCACGGATTTCTTTGAGAAGATTGTGACTTATGAGAATAAGGTGGATGAATCAACATTCACATCTACAGGAGACGATTATTTAGTCACTTTAAAGCTCAATACCAAAAAGATGGAGTCAGACAGTCTAGGTAACTCTACTACAGTTGCAATCAATGACTGGATTGATGTGGGAGTTTACACTACAGATGAGTCTGGCGATGATAAATTGATTTACCTGAAGAAACATTTATTCACAGGAGAGGAAAGTGAAATTAAGATCAAGGTGAATGAGAAACCTACTTCAGCTGGGGTGGACCCACTGAATAAATTGATTGACAGAAATCCAGAGGATAATACTAAAAGTTTAAGTGAGGCCGAATCGGCCTAGGTAATAGGATCCTGAAGCGGTAAGCTTTGGGTATGTAAGTAAATTTAAACCCTGAAGTATGTTACTTCAGGGTTTTTTAATGATTCTAGAATTTCCAACCAATAGCTAATCTTGCCTCAGGCCTGAATCCTCCCATATAGAAATCATATGCATAATTGGAAAGATCAAAGAAAAGCTGGTCAAGATCATCTTCAATAACAGGGTTTTCCGTCCAATTCTTATCATAAATTAAGGCATATCGAATTCCAACGGATGTATCGATCACAAACCTTTTCTTTTTTCCAAGTAGCCATTGCTTTCCAGACTTTAAACCAATATATCCTCCATTAATTCGAACTTCAGGATCCTGATAGGCCCGGTATCTTAGAAATGGTGCTATGTAATAACCTTTGAAGGCATCTTTGTCAAAGTAATATCTCATACCCGAATTTATAGAAAAGGTCTCCTGATAATAACCAGGAGGGGTAATATCACCTCCCAATTCCCAGGAAACTGCTTCTCCCGTTTTTATTTCCACAGAACCTTTTACTCCTCCAGCTGTAATTGCTGTAAATGGAAGATTCAACTTCAATATCGCTCCTCTTGTTCTTTCTGTTTCCAATTCATTGTTTTGACTAAAACTTGTAATGCTAATTAAGCTTGCGAGTACTAATAATGTTAATCTCATTTTCATAGTTTGTTAGTTATCAATAAGAGATTGGTTCTTCGTAACATATCAGCAGTGACCCCAGGAGGTTGGAACTGGTTGGAAGACAACTATGATTTAGTGTGGATTTGAAAGTTTTCTTGCCTTAAGACAAGAAAAAAGCCTCCATATGGAGGCTTTTCAAATGTCAAAAACTCAATTAATTTCTTTTATGCTACAGCGTATTCATTGATCATTTGGTTGATCATACTGCTTTGTTGTTGTAATCTTGATATTTGCTTGAGGTTGGAACTTGCCTGGATTTGCGTATCTAGTTCGTTTACTATCTTGGTAGCGCAAGTTTTGAACAGTGTATTCTTTTCGTCTACTACCATTTCTATTAGGATTCTTACGCTAAGGTCGTTGATTTTAATTGCTGGTTTCATGTTGGTCAAGGTGTTGTTTTGCGATTAACTATGGTAAAGGTATGTTTAACCCTTTTGATATAAAATTAAGTTGGTCCCAACGGGTTAATTGCAGTTCGAATGGGAAGAATGATGGAGTAAAGTGATTGTAAAGTGCTGAGTGGCAAAAGAGTAGGACGTAATAAATGAAAAAGCCGTTCTCATTTGTAGAGAACGGCTTAGTACATAGCTGACTGAATTATATCTTTAGGCAGCTGTGTTCATACACCTTGTTTGTATCTTAAATTCTTGCTGCTGTAAAAGTCTTCTATCATTTTGTTGACTACTTTAATGTGGCGGTCCAGTTTTGATCTCTCTACCAGGTCGCGTGATCTTCTTAATTTGTAGTCTAATGTATCTGCAATGTCTTTAGCACATTGAAGAAACATAGCGGTTTCCTGTGCTGTCATGTATTCCGTATCTGAGACGGAAATCGTTTTTTGATTTTTAATAGCTGGCATAATCGTAATAGTTTAATAGTTAATTGATTGAGTAAATATCACTCGATACACTCATATTCCGAAATTCGTTTGAATCAACCCGTATATTCTTTGATAATCCAGAATAAATGGATTTAAATAGTTTTCTATGTATACGAATCTTTGAAACAAACTGATTTTCTGAGTTAAGTGCAATTATATGTTTTGTCAGGCAGCTCACAATTTCCGAATATATTATAGCTATTATATAAGGGTATATATAATATGTATTGTGTTATTGTATTGTACGGAAGATTGTTTTGTTCTCTAGATATCACACAACGGAACCTTCAATAGGAGTATTCAATACTCTATTGATCACCTGAAGATGCATTCTAAGCTTCTCCGACATTACGGTGTTATTGCTGGTAGCAATTTGTTTTTGTACTGATTTCTGAATTTCCAGTAAACACTTGGTGAATTGCTTTGCGTCTACTGCTGTATCTTCTACTGAAATTGTTTCTACTGTTGCTTTTCGCTTTAAATTAATCATAGCTGTTGATTTTAATTTCCACTATTTTCCAATACTCTTCGACTCTGAGAGTTTCCAGTTAATTGGTGTGTAAGCGAGATAGATTTACCACAAAGTTAATTGTGATATGTTACCTAATGTGCAACGGAAGATTGTGAATTCGTAACTAATTATGGTGGGTTATTGTTTTGGCTTAGTTTACTGCCATTTGATTTCTGTTGAAATTTTCAATCATGTTTGACACTACTTCTTTGTGCATTCTAAGATTGTTGATTTCAACAAGATTTCTTGATTCTTTGATCTGCTCATCGATGTTTGAGAGCATTTGCCACGCGCAATCTAGAAATAATGCATCCTCATTAATTGACATTACTTCTGGTTGGAAGTCAATTACTGGTTCTGTTTTATTAATAGCTGGTATCATGGTGGTAGTTTTTATTAATTCGTTTCTCAAATTTTGTTGAAATACAGCTGAAAAAAAATCTACCCTACATTAACATGAGAAAAATGCGGTAAATCGGCAAAATCTTGGATAAACCGGAATTAAGTAGGTGAATGAATTGTATTATGTACATGAACGGGAATAAATTTGGGTGTGAATCGGATATTTTGAGTGATTATAGCGCTTCAGGTATTAAAGTAAGGCACATTATAAATATAACTATAGATGAAAGTTTCTCTAAACTACGTCTCTGACAAAGAGTTTGAGACCGAGAATGAATCCGGCAATAAGTTGATGATTGATATGTTGGATCCAGAAAGTAAGAATCATCAATCTCCTACTCAATTATTATTATCCGCAATTGCAGCTTGTGCAGCGGTGGATATTGTGAGTATGGTAAAGAAGAAAAGAAAGACATTCGTGAATCTTGAGGCAGAAATTGAAGGAACCAGAGCGGAGAACCATCCCAGAAAGTTTACTGAGATACATGTGAAATATATTCTTACCTCTCCTGATATGACTAATGAAGACTTTAATAAGGTAGTTTCATTAGCTGTAGAAAACTATTGTTCTGTAGCTTCAACTGTGAATGAATCTACTAAGCTTACTCATACTGGTGAAGTAAAAGCATCTTAAATAGAAAGCATAAAAAAACGCCTCAAACATTCATTTGAGGCGTTCTTTTTTAAAAAAAAGATTTATGTCTTGATATTAAGCTAATCTCACTTCAACTGCATTTAAACCTTTTTTACCTTCCTTCAATGTGAAGGTTACACTGTCATCTTGTTTAATTTCATCGATTAAACCAGATACGTGTACAAAGTACTCTGATCCTGATTCATCGTCTGTAACGAATCCATAACCTTTAGATTCGTTAAAGAATTTTACTTTACCTGTATTCATTAAAAATTTGTAATTATAATATCTAGCAAAGGTACCCTTTAAAATGACAGTTAATAGTGTTTTAAACATTATTATGCGATTTCTAGTATTATTTTTACCGTAACATTTAGATAACATATGAGAGTTGTTAAAGAAATTCCCGGAGATCAGTACAACCTTACGATCTATTCATGGAACAATAAATACCTATTAAAATTTGAGCAAGGATCATTTGAACAGACCTATAAAATCAGTGAGTTTGATGTGCTGGTGGAGTCTGATTTAGATGTTATTGTAAGTGATGCTTTTGTAGAAAAAGTAATCAAGAGGTTTGAGGAAATGAATGCTGATTTTTCTGAAGCAGTGCAACCTATTCTGTAATTGAGAGTTTAATAACTCAACCAATTTACCTAGATCTCAAAAAATGTCAATTTCTCGTCTAAAACTAATCTCACCTGTTTTTATTATCCTTTTACTTATCGGTTGTGCTCAGGAAGAGGAAAAACCTCTTATGGACGAACCAGTAGTCGCTGAAGAAGTGGTAGTGGAAGGAGATAAACCAGAACCTGTCAAAAAAGGGAGATCCAAACTACATTATGTCCTGGGAAGAAAACTAGCAGAAACCAATTTGCAGCACTTCTCTTTTTTTGGGGAGTTTTTTGGAGGCCGAGCTAAATTCTTTTCTAATCATGAACAGCCAGTTGATATTGGTAATGGTCGGTCAGAAAGTGTAATGCTCACATTCCTGGATGAGGACCTAAGCAAGATTAAGTATAAAATGGATGAAGACATTGGTCCCTACTTACTCAATAGATTAGGTAAGTGTAAAATCAAAGGCTTGGATTCACTTACAACCGTGAGAATTAGACAAGGATCGTTTTTATATGCTTCAGATTCTGGGCTTGCTCTTAGTGATGATTTAAAATACTACCGATTAAGATGGCAGAAAGATGATCTCGAAGCGGTTTATATTGTTAAGAGAAACGTAATAGGAGAAAAGCCTCTGTATGCATACGAGGAAAAAATCACAGATTTCAAAGAAACCATGCTTTATCTCGAACACTACAGAGGCCTTCCGCAACCTACTGATGGGTTAGAAGAGTTTATGGAGTGATCTACTCAAAGGATACAGCATCCACTTGCTTCTCTCTGACCATTTTATTGAGATCTTTAATTTCATTGGACTTCAAAGAATTCCATTTGCTGATCTCATCATCAATTAATTTGAATATTTCATCTCTAACAGCAACAGCCTGATTTGTAGGCTTCCACTCTCCCCAATCTGAAATGTTGGCCAAGCCACTGAGTTTGTCATTTAACTTAATAGGGAAATTAAGTGGATCTTGTCTGGATCTGTTTTTTGTCTGATATAATGCTTCTTCGATAGCTGTCATTTGTGAGCTGACTGTATCAATTAACTCACTCAAATCGGTCATGTTTTCCTGCTTCTTAACTTTCGACTTCAGCGAATTAATCTGAGTTCTCGCAGACCTAATTTCCTTAATTGTTTCATGAGTAGCTGTAAGTTTATCTCTTACCGAAATAAGGAAATCAAACTGTTCATCAAGATCTTTTTGCGAAGAAGTACTTCTTGGGTCTTTCAATATTTTGAATTCTGATTCAACTGATTGACCGTTTAACGTAACAACCGCTTTGTAAGAACCTGGAGCGGCCTTTGGTCCATTCAAATTACCAGACCACATAATCAAGCCATCAAACCCTTCTGCATCTTCATATCTCATGTTCCAAAGGAATGAATTGCTTCCCTTCTTTGGTTCAAGCTTTTTCTTTTTATCATAATTGGTGAAGGTTTTAATCGTATCACCATCGTTTTCAAAAAAGGTAATTGAAAGCGTATCTGACTTATCAAGTTTATTTTTCAGGTAGTAGTAAAGTGTAACTCCACTTGAGTGGTTCTTACCAAGTTTCGTTGATTTAAAGTCACCAGTAATTCCAATTCGGTAAGCATCCATTGGCTTGAAAAGATGTACTGATTTGGATTTGATGTTATCACCCAATTGATGAAGAATTGTTAAATCATCGATCATCCATAAGCTTCTTCCCTGAGTAGCAGCAATTAGATTATTGTTTTTAATTGCCAGGTCAGTAATTGGAACTTGTGGGAGATTTAACTGGAAAGTACTCCATGAATTCCCATCATCAAATGAAACATACATGCCTGCTTCTGTACCAGCATAAAGTAGTCCCTTTCTTACAGGATCAGCTCTCAAGACTCTGGTAAAATGATCTGCCTTGATGCCTGAAGTAATCTTAGTCCAGGTTTGACCATAATCTTTGGTTTTGTATAGATAAGGAGCAAAGTCCCCATCCTTGTAAAGAGTTCCGGCAATATAAGCGCCACCTTTGACAAATGGATCAGGCTCAACACTGTTGTACATCAAATATTTTGGAGCTCCAGCTGGAGTAACATTTGTCCAGGTTTCTCCTCCATCTTTTGAAACATGAACAAGTCCATCATCCGATCCTGCCCAAAGTAAACCTTCTTCATAAGGGGATTCACAGGCAGCAAAGATTGTTGCGTAGTATTCTACCGCGGTATTATCCTGAGTAATTGGACCACCACTGGAACCTAATTTATCCGGTTCGCCTCTTGTAAGATCATCGCTAATGATCTCCCAGCTTTGTCCCTGGTCTGTTGAAACATGGACATAGTTGGAAGTTGTATAGAGTTTTTTACTATCATGTGACGAAAAGAATATTGGGAAGTTCCACTGGAAACGATACTTCATGTCTTCAGCGCCATGCCCCATTGGGTTATCTGGCCAGACATTAATCACTCTTACCTGATCATTTTCATGATTCACCTGAGTTAGATAACCACCGTAACTTCCTCCATAAGCAATGTCATTGTTGGATGGATCTACAGCAATATGGGCACTTTCACCACCAGCAGTTGGTTCCCAGGCACGATCACCTATGAATCTTCCATCTGTTCTGTGCTTAATTCTAATTGTGCTATTATCCTGTTGGGCAGCATAAATTCGGTAAGGAAATGCATCGTCTGTGGTAACTCTGTAAAACTGCGCTGTTGGTTGATTTTGATAAGTACTCCAGTTGGTACCTTCGTCGAAGGTGACTTGTCCACCTCCATCATCTCCGACAATCATTCTTTTATTGTTTTCAGGAGCGATCCATAAATCATGGTGATCTCCATGTGGTGTTGCAAGTGATTGGAAGGTCTTACCACCATCATCCGATCTCCAGAACCTTACATTCATTACATATACACGATCTACATTAACCGGATCCGCATAGACTTTAGTGTAGTACCAAGCTCTTTGTCTTAGACTTCTTTCACTGTTTAGTTTTTTCCATGTTTTTCCAGAGTCGTCAGACCTGAATAGTCCTCCTTCTGGAGCTTCCACTTGGGCCCATACTCTTTCTGGGTTGACTGGTGAAACCGCTACTCCAATAATACCAATAGGACCTTCAGGTAAACCTTTGTTACTTGTGATATTCACCCAATTTTCTCCAGCATCAGTAGATTTCCACATTGCTGAACCTTCTCCTCCACTACTAAAGCTGTAAGGAGTTCTTCTTGCATTCCAGGTTGAAGCATAGATAACATCTGGATTGCCAGGCTCTAAAATCAAATCAACTGCTCCTGCTTGGTTATTTGCATAAAGTACCTTTTTCCAGGTTTTACCGCCATTAGTGGACTTGTAAACACCTCTTTCTGTACTGTTTTTGAAAATGTTGCCAATTACAGCTGCGTATACAATGTCCGGGTTTTTAGGATGAACTCGGATTCTTCCAACATGTCTACCGTTTTCCAAACCAATGGATTTCCAGGTTTTACCGCCATCAGTTGATTTGAATATTCCACCGTAACCGGATGATACATTACCTCTCAATGTACTTTCCCCGGTCCCAACATAAATGATATTAGTATTTGATTCTGCAACAGCAACTGCACCAATTGACCCACCGAAAAATCCATCCGAAATATTTTGCCAGGATTGTCCGCCATCAATGGTTTTCCAAACTCCACCACCGGTAGTTCCCATATAGTATAGATTTGGTTTGTTGGCTACACCAGTTACAGCACAAGATCTACCACCTCGGAATGGTCCTACAAGTCGCCATTTAAGTGCGCTATAGATTGAAGTGTCGTATGAAACTGTTGGGATTGAACTCTTTTTTTTGCGCTGTGCATCTACTGAGGTAAACAACAACACAATCATTACTAAAAGTAAGGTCTTCTTCATGAATTGGGTCTGGTTAATTTTTAAATTGAATCCTAATATATGTAATTCCTGTAATTGGACTTTGTAGAATTCGTTAAGTGGAAAATGCCATGTTTTTATGGTAGATATCTGCCATTATGTGCGTAGTTTTCAGGTAAAAAACATCCCATGATTAGAATTGTTTGCACCATATTAATTTTAGCTCTTTCAAGTCAATTGGTTCATTCACAAGAGATCGTATCAGTTAAATCAGGTGAGGAGACTCTTGTTGGTACTCTTTTAAGCCCCAGGAAAAGTAAAACTGTTGTGCTGATTATTTCCGGTTCGGGAAAGACAGATAGAGATGGAAACACCCGAGATGTTACACTAACTTATATAAACGATTGTCTTAAGCAGTTAGCTGAGCAATTAGAAGAAAATGGTATTGCCTCTTTGAGATATGATAAGCGTGGTGTCGGAGAAAGCTTGTCAGAATCTTATGATGTTAAAAACCTTAGATTTAATCAATATGTGGACGATGCTTTAAAGTGGGTGAAATTTCTGGATGGGAAATATGATAAGATCGTTATTGCCGGGCATAGTCAGGGTGGGTTAGTTGGGATGCTAACTTGCCAAGAGGCAAAGATTGATAAGTTTATTTCCATCGCAGGTTTGGCGAAGGGTTTATATCAAACTTTACATGATCAATTGTCAAATCAACCAGCTTTTGTAACTCAGGCCGCTATTCCCCTGCTAGATAGTTTATATCAGGGTCACTATGTATACAATGTCCCTCAATATTTGAATGCTATTTTCAACCGAGAGTCTCAGGATTACTTAATGTCATTTCTTCACTATGATCCACAGGAAGAGATCAAAAAACTGAAAATTCCAGTTCTAGTGATTAATGGGACACATGATTTACAGATTTCCGTTGAGGATGCAAAAATGTTGAGCGAACAAAATAAGAAAGCCAAATTTGTTTCAATAGAGGGAGTCAATCATGTGTTGAAAGAAAGTCCATTAGAAAAAGGCGCTAACGTTGCGACTTACAATGATCCGAGTCTTCAAATAAATGCAACGATTGTCCAGGAAATTGTGAACTTCATTAAATAAATCAAAAAGAACATCTATAGTGAAATTATTAGTTTTCAAAATTTATTGAAAATTGAAAAACAAATAAAATGGATACGCTGTTTCATGACTAGAGTTTAGTCAAAAACAGCATGCCGAAAATCGAAAATAACTTACTGCATCACGAAGTAATTATGCATTCTACATCAAGCGATTGGATTGTAATGGTACATGGTGCAGGAGGAAGCAGTAAAACCTGGAATCATCAGGTTGATTATTTGAAAAAGGAATTTAATCTCCTACTACTCGATCTTCGGGATCATGGCCTTTCAAAGTCTTTATATCCCAAATTGGATGTGTACAGACTTGACCTCATCTCCACAGACATTCTCAATGTCCTGGATCACCTTCAAATCAAAAAATCTCATTTCTTAACGCTTTCACTTGGTTCGGTTTTGATTCAGCACTTTATGATGAAATACCCAAGTAGAGTGGATAGAATAATAATGGCTGGTGGAGTTTTTAAAGGTACATTTTTCATGAAGACTTTGGCAAGGCTGGCATTTGGTTTGAATCGTTTCTTGACCTATCCGCAGATGTATAAGATGTTTTCTTATATCATCATGCCTAGGAAACGAAATGCATTTGCAAGAAGAGTTTACAGACGTCAGGCCATGAAGCTTACTAAGAATGAATACCTTAAATGGATCGGGCTATATAAGGAAGTCTTTGAGATTCTCAAATATTTCTTCAAAGGTTCAATCAATCACAAGATTGCTGTAATCATGGGAACTCAGGATTATGTGTTTTTATCTGGTGCCAGAGCTTTTGCTAAACTCCAACCAAATGCGGAATTGATCGAAATGGAAGGTATTGGGCATATTTGCAATCTGGAAAGCCCAACTACATTTAATCAACTAGCATTAAACTTCCTCAAGAGATAACATGTAATTATTCAATCTTACTAGTTTGATTTCTGAGTCAAAATAGCTTTCTTTTTCCCTGGAAAGGAAATCATGAAAATTGCATTAGCTCAGACTCAGCCTATCAAAGGAGATATTGATCAAAACATCCGTAATCACATTCATATTGCTGAATTAGCATCTAATGAAAAATGTGATATTGTGGTGTTTTCGGAATTGTCTTTGACCGGCTATGAACCAGAAATTGCAGTCAAAAATGCTACGACACTAGAAGACTCAAGATTTAAAAAGCTCCAACAAGCAAGTATGGATCTCAATATCACCATTGCCTCAGGTTTCCCTCTAAAATCAGATAAAGGAGTTTACATATCACTGGCATTATTTGAGCCAAACAAGCAACCATGGATTTATTCCAAACAATTCCTTCATGAGGATGAGGAACCGTTTTTTATTCCGGGTAGTCATTCCAATGGAATCATAATGGCTTCTTGTAATGTTGGATTAGCTATTTGCTATGAGCTGTCGGTAGATGATCATTTGGAGAAAAGTTTGGAGAACGGCGCTCAGGTTTATCTTACAAGTGTAGCAAAACATACAAAAGGAGTGCAGGAAGCTTCAGATAGACTTTCTAATGTTGCCAAAAGATTCAATATTCAAACAATGATGGTGAATTGCATAGGAGAATTTGATGGAATGCAATGCTCAGGGAATTCATCTGTTTGGGGTACCGATGGTACATTATTGGCAAGACTTGATGATAATTCGCAGGGATTAATTCTTTTTGAGACCAACTCTCAGGAAGTATTCACCAAAACCGTTTAATTTCATTTTTTTAAATAACCAATTTAATGAAGGTATCAGGCAACATCATAGATCTGCATAATAGAGAGATTTTCAAAGGAACTGTACATGTTTCAAATGGAATCGTTGAATCAATAGTGAAGGAAGAGGTAGAATCCAATAACTATATTCTCCCCGGATTCATTGATGCACATATTCACATTGAGTCCTCTATGGTGGTGCCATATGAATTTGCAAAGATCGCCTTGACACATGGGACTGTAGCCACCATTTCAGATCCTCATGAAATTGCTAATGTGATGGGGATAGAGGGAGTCCATTACATGATTGAAAACGCAAAGGATGCGAATTTAAAATTTCACTTTGGGGCTCCTTCCTGTGTTCCGGCTACCACATTTGAAACGGCAGGGGCAGTCATTGATTCAGAAGCTGTGAAGGAGTTATTGGAGTTGGATGAAATTCATTATTTATCTGAAATGATGAATTATCCAGGGGTGTTATTTCAGGATGAAGAAGTTTTAAGGAAAATTAAGGCTGCACATGATATTGGTAAACCGGTGGACGGGCATGCACCAGGTTTGAAAGGTGAGGATGCCAAAAAATATATTGATGCAGGAATCACAACTGACCATGAGTGCTTTACCCTGGAAGAAGCTCTTGATAAGCTGAAGTATGGCATGAAAATCATTATTCGGGAAGGTTCGGCTGCTAAGAACTATAATGCACTACATACACTTATCAAGTCACATCCTGACAAAGTGATGTTCTGCAGTGATGATAAACATCCTGATAATCTGTTGGAAGGTCATATCAATCAATTGGTTACAAGGTCTTTGGAGTTGGGTTATGATTTGTTTGATGTACTTAGGATTGCTTGCATTCATCCAGTTGAGCATTACAATATGAAAGTTGGTACTTTAAGAGCAAAAGATCCGGCAGATTTTATTGTTGTGGATAATTTGAAACAGTTCACTATTCTGGAAACTTATATCAACGGAGATTTGGTGTCTGAGAATGGAAAATCAGTACTCTCTGATAAGACTCATAAAGTCATTAATAATTTCAACATAGGAGCTGTTTCACCAGATTCATTTCAGAAAGAAGGAAGAGAGGAAGCACAACCCATTATCACAGCATTGGATGGTGAATTAATTACGGAGAGATTGGATGTACAGATTCCTGTTGAACATGGGCTTCAGGTAGCGGATGTTGCTAATGATGTTTTGAAGATCTCTGTAATCAATAGATACAAAAATGCCCCGATACATTCTGGTTTCATTAAGAACTTCAACATAAAAGAAGGAGCAATAGCTTCCACAGTGGCTCACGATTCTCATAACATCATTGTGGTAGGCACTTCAGATGAGTACATGAGCCACGCTGCTAATTTGTTAATTGAGAATAGAGGAGGTTTATCAGCGGTTTCCAGTTCAGAAGAAAAGGTGATTGGATTGCCAGTAGCAGGACTGATGAGTGATAAGTCATGCCAGGAAATAGGTGAGAGCTATGCGGAGATTGACAAGTTTGTGAAATCAATGGGATGCCAACTGACAGCACCTTATATGACGCTATCTTTCATGGCACTTCTTGTCATCCCTAAGATAAAAATGAGTGATTTGGGACTTTTTGACGCAGAGAAATTTGAATTTTTGTAGATTCAAGGTTCCAATCCAAATTCGAAACACATGAACGCAAGATTTATACTAGAAAGAGTTTTATCAATCATCGCAGCTTTAATTATGCTTCAAACACTTTATTTTAAGTTTTCAGGAGCTGAAGAAAGTATCTACATCTTCTCAACACTCGGCATGGAGCCATGGGGAAGAATTGGTACCGGAGTAGCAGAACTGATAGCAGGAATTCTTCTAATATATCCTAGAACAACTCACTTTGGAGCGTTAATGGGAGTAGGTATTATGGCCGGAGCAATAGTTTCACATCTCACCACTCTTGGAATAGAAGTTCAGAGTGATGGTGGCTACCTTTTCGCATTAGCAATGGTTGTGTTTGTATGCTGTGATTTGCTGGTAGCGCTCAACCTCAAAAAGTTCATAGCGTTGGTGAAGAAAGAAAACTAAATTATAGATACGTTCAGTTTTTATGGCAGAAGATAAGTATAAGCATTTCTGGTCAATGATGTTTTTGATATTGCCAGCAACTATGCTAAGGGTACTGGGCACTGGTAAGGATTTTTTTTACAGCGCATTATACTTTGTAGTAGGAGCAATTGTTGGAGTAGTCGTTTTCCAGTTTGTAAAAAATAAAACCACAAAAATTAAGGTTATTGCGCTTATCATTCTTCTTGTTGTTGTCGGTGTGGCTATTAGGGTTATTTCAGGGTATATGGGTGATTATTGAGGGGAAGTTCAATAGACAAGGGTTCTGTTAGGTAGGCACTGGAAGTATGAAAGACATTCTAATTGAAGTAATAAAAAGCAAAATAGAAATCTCCTTTGATGAAGAAGAGATACTACTTTCATGTTTTGAACCTGTTTATAAAAGCAAAAGTGAATACATCGTTAAAGCCGGCTCAAATGCTAAATACCTTTACTTCATAGTTGAAGGTTTTATCAGAGGCTTTTATTCCGAAAAAGGTAACGAGATAACTAATCAGTTCTCCACCTCCAGGGAGCTTGTGACTTCTTTTGAAGCCTTTGCCTACAACTCTATTTCTAAGGAGAGCATCCAATGCATATCTGATTGTTCACTTCTAAGGATTTCTAAAGCCAACCATGATAAATTATTTCAGGAAGTTGCGAACTGGTCAGTGTTTTGTAAAGGGGTATATGAAAGTTATATCCTAAAGATGTCTCGAAGAGCAAACTCGTTTCAGACTTTATCTGCTTCAGAGCGATATTTAAAGTTTTTAGATAGTGAGCCCAAAATTGTTCAAAACGTCTCTGTAAAGCACTTGGCTTCTTACCTGGGCATCAAGCCACAATCCCTTAGCCGAATTAGGAAAGAGATCATTAAGTAACAAATGTGATTTTTTTGTGCATTGCTGAAACATACTTTTGGCTTAAAACATCAAAAGTATGAATCAAGTAATTCCAATATCAATTTGGTCCAAAGACATGATCAATTGTTTTCTTATAAAAGGGAAAAACAAACACATATTAGTCGATACAGGAGTCCCAAATAGTCAATCCAGAATTATTGCTCAAGTCAAAGCACATGGAATTGATATCAATGATATTTCACTAATAGTGGTGACTCATGCACACATAGATCATTTTGGTAGTGCTTTTCGGCTTAAGCAGCTTTTGGACGCACCAATCTTAGCTCATGAACTAGATACTGATTCTTACTTAAAAGGAATGGCCGATGTATCAACCATGAAGCTCAACAAACCACAATGGTGGCTATTCAGGCAAATGATAAAAAATGAGAAAGCTCCTCCATTTACTCCTGACATAATAATGAAAGGTGATGAAGAATACGATTTAAAGCAATGGGGAATAGATGGTAAAATCATTCATACTCCGGGTCACACACCTGGTTCTTTATCTATTGTTTTAGAGAATGAAGAAGTGATCATTATGGACATGATGGCATCAGGAATAATGCTTGGCGGAATTATGTTTCACAATCGTGTTAAACACCCTCCATTTCATGACGATTTATCTCAATTGAAGTTAAGTTTTGAAAGGGTTTTGAAAGAAAAAGGTGATAGATATTACCTAGGCCATGGAAAAGCTGTGGACAGATCACAGGTAATGAAATACTACAAGAAGTATTTGTAATAATGTTCGGTTTTCTAATTAATCAGAATCCTTTTCAAGAGACTCTGATTGGGATGTGTTTCCTCTAACCCCCGACCCCTAAAGGGGAGAAGCCACTTAGTACTCATGAAATTTCCCATTAGGGAAGACAAGGGTGGAAATCACTTTATATGCTGATTCAAAACAACTGACAACCGACAACTGTCAACATTCTCTATAACCCGCAACCTGTACCCCGAAACACGCAGAGTCCTTTTCAAAAGCCTCTGATTGGGATGTAAAGGCCAGAGGCCTTCTTATAATCGTCACTCGGTGAAACCGAGCGACTGTAAAGTAAAATCATGAAATCGGCAGTTATACTCTACGTAGTTCATGGTATATAATACACTATGAATACGGTATTAATCTTCACACTATTTTTAAGGAACTTTGAATTGCATTTAAATAACCTTAATTCTATGCTTTGGATTTTATTTAACATATTTCATTAAACTCAATTTCGTCCCATACATCGCGGAGTTAATCGAGTAATTAATTATCACAACGTAAATTCTAGATAATCTAATTAACTTGACATCACTTGATAACAGGGGAGATTTTATAAATCGAATTACTGTAGTAAACCCAGATACTACATATCACTCTTGTCGGAGGTAATCCATAGTTCAATTTGCTACATAATAGGAAGAGTTCACCAAGACAGGTGTGTATTAAAACTTATACTATTTGAAATGAAGCTAAAAATTGCAATTGCGTTAAAAGCGCTTCTGTTTATCACAATTTGTGGATATTCACAGAACACATTTGAATCACTAATGCAGGAAGGACAGGTAGCTTCTGAGCAAGGCAAACATTTAATTGCTGCACTGAAATTCAAAAAAGCATCCGGTCTTCAGCCACTGAATGAAAATGCATTAATCCAGCTTTCTTGGAGTTATTTGCTTCTTAAGAACTACGATGAGGCTAGAAAATTTGCCAGAAGATCCTACTATTTGAACCAATCAAATGCTTCTGTTTATGCCATCATGGGTTATGTAGCTTTAGCAAAAGGTGAATCAGGTGCAGATCAGCATCTTCAGAGTTCAGTTGATCTTAGCAGTCTGGAAGACCAGTTATATTTTAAGAAAGACTTCCAAGACATCCGAAATGCTGGGTTGCCGCCTGATATATTTTCAGATGAGCGATTAGAAAATTACTTCAGTGCTAAGAAAAATAGCCATGAGGAGGCTATGGTCTTATTTAGTCAGATCAATGGCTTTTATGAAGGAAATGTTACGATCAATCAAGTAGTTGAAAAGGTCAAATCTTCTACAATCTCGATTGAATTCAAATCTTATTACATCAAATTATTCTCAGAGGCTTTAGCACAATCGGGTTTTTATAATGAAGCTAAGTCACTGATAATCGAGGGAAAGAAACTGTCTATCTCGGATAATATTACTCAGAAATATATTCAGACCAGCTTGATCACCAGCCTCATGCGAATCAACAACATAAATGGAAACTACGAGGAAGCAATTTCCTACTTCAGTGAAATAGATGAGGCAAATTGGGAGAAAGTGACCTATTTGAAATTAGGACATCCTTTAGCTGATAGTTGGTTAATGGCCAGTCAGGCTTATAATGGTGCTGGACAAATTGACAATCAGGAACTTGTAGCTCGCAAATTAATGAATGTGACCGGAACTTATCAGGATGCCTGGTATCAAGCCAATGGTCATAATAGCTTAGGGACTGTCAAACTCAATAGCAGCATTTCATCGGATAGGTCAGCTGCCAGATCTAGTTTGCAAACAGCATTAAACATTGCCGAGAATAATGACTTCACACAATTAATTCCATCAATTGCATCAAACCTAGCCATCAGCTATTGGCAACATGGAATGCAGGAAGAAGCGAAAAACACTTATATCAAACTCAGCAAAGATGCCATTGCCAGAGACCGATATCTTGATGCAGAATTATATCTGAATAACCTGGCCACTCTTTATTTCTACAATAAGGATTACAGAAATGCTGCAAAATACTTCCAAGAATCAATTGACCTCATTGAACAACATCGGTCAAAAGTATCGCCAGACTCCAGAATTACATTTTTGCAGGCCCGACAAAGTTCATACACCTTTCTGACTTCTTGTTTAGTCAAATTAGGAGATAAGACAGGCCTATTCAGAGCACAGGAATCCCAAAGAGCAAGACTACTAGCTGATCAATTGAGGAATAACAAACCAACTTTGGAGCTGACTCTTGCACAATTCCAAAAAACACTTGCTCCAGATCAAGCAGCAGTTTATTATACCTTAATGGAGCCTGGAGCTGTGGTAATTCACGTGGTGACTAGCAATGGTTCATATGCTGTGAGACATGAAGCTTTTGATCAGTTTATCGCTTTTAAGAATAAATATCTGGCAAGGATTAAATCATCATACAAATCAAAAGAAGGGTTTAAGCCGGCAATCGCCAATAGAGTTGAAGGAGGAGTAAGAATCAGAGAAACCGATAAGGCGAGACTTCTAACAGGTGAAGATTTCGAGATGCTGATTGAGTTTTCTAGAGAAATATTACAGAAAGAGATTGATGCCTATACCCCAATCAGAAAAGACTTTTTAGCAATGCTTCATTCATTGCTTATTGCACCAATTCAATCACAAATACAATCAAAACGCACCTTACTGATTTCTCCAGATGGCTTACTTAATTTTATTCCGTTTGAAACACTGGCTTCTTCTAGTGGCCGATATCTAGCTGAAACGCATGAATTAAGCTATATGCAATCGGGTGAGGTCTACCGAACATTGTTAGAAAGAAATTATTCAAATGATCGAAAAGGTATGATTGCTTTTGGAGGGGCGACCTATGATAAAATGAATATCCAATCGGACCCTATTCGAGGTGCGCGAAGATTAAATGAAGTTAAGTTAAGTGTTGATCAAAAATTACTAAATAAACAGTCTTTAAGAGCTGAATACGCTGCTATTGGTTTTGGTAAAATGAATTACCTGCCTGGAACACTAGCCGAAGTGAATGGCTTAAGCCAAATCGTTCCTAACTCTACAGTTTACCGAGGAAGCCAATTCGATGAATCGTTTATTAAACAGCTTTCGAAAGAGGGAAAACTGGCTGAATACAGGGTAGTCCACTTTGCTACACATGGTTTTTCACTTCCGATGGTTCCTGCATTATCAGGGATTGCTACTTGCATTTATCCAGAGGAAAAAAATGGAGAAGATGGGTATTTGAATGTCAATGAAATTACTCAATTAAATCTCAAAGCAGATTTGGCTGTACTGTCAGCTTGTGAAACTGGACTTGGTAAAATCTACGGGGGAGAAGGGGTGTTTGGGTTGACTCAGGCACTTTTGGTGGCAGGCGCCAATGAAGCTGCGGTATCATTATGGCCAGTTAGTGATCAGGGCACCATGTATTTTATGAAGGGGATGTATGCTTTGGTAGAAGAAAAAGGAATGAACTATTCAGAGGCCATGGCCGAAATGAAGCGTCAGTTTATAGCGGGTAGATTTGGTGAACGATTTAAACATCCGGTTTATTGGGCACCTTTCATTCATTACGGTCGTGCAGTTGGATTTGTGAAAGCTACAGCACCAGTAAAATCTGTTCCAGTAACAAAGATTGCGGCTCCTCAAACTACTGACGCAACACCATCTATTTCGTACCATGAAAAAGGGATTACAGAAATGGTCCTTTCTCCAAATAAGAAGTTAGTGGCAACAGGAGGGAAAGATGACAGAATACTCATTTGGGATGCAGAGACATTGATGCCAGTCAAAGAGATTAAGCTGCCTTTCGATAGCTCTGTGAAGGGGCTATATTTTAACCAAACAGGAACGAAAGTCTATTTATATTCAGGCTATAACGAGTTATTCAAATATGAAATGAGTTCTGGTTCCATGGAACAGGTTTTACCCAAAGGCAAAGGAGATGTCACTAAGACAAGAGAATGGGAGGCTGGAAAGGAAATCATGGTGGTGAAGAATCATATCATTGAATTCATGGATCTGGAATCTGGTAAGGTCTTGGAAAAACTCGATTTTGGAGAAACTGGCTATGTGGCAGACTTCATTAAAGTTCCTGAGGAGGACAAATACATCCTTTCATTTGTAACATGGGGTCATCCTAATGATCGTATTGAGATATATAAACTATCAACCAAAGAGAAACTAAGAACGATCAAAACGGAAGCTGTAGACATCTACTATGACCGGACCCAAAAATTACTATTAGCCATTCAAGCAAGAGGGAATTATGCAGTAAAACAATTCAACTGGGAAAATGATGAAATGAAGACCCTGGATGTTGATAAAGGGAGCACATTGATTATGTTGGGAGAAGGTCAATTTATGACCAAAAAACATCCGCTTATCAGTCCAGAAGGAATACACCATATCCAAAATGTAAAAGATGGTGAAATACAATCCAAAATCCAGTTGAAGGGCTATCAATTTAAAAAAGTAGTCCTGTCGGATCACCGGCTGCTAGTAATGGATCCGGCAGGTAAACTGAGAATCTTAGATACTAAAAAAGGCGAACTGATTAAATAACCTATATATGAAACCTCAAAGAATATTCATTCTAATCCTACTATTATCAATTACTTCTTTTGCTCAAGCCCAAAGATTTGACCAAAAGATCCTTGTGAAGAAGGTAATCTACAGCCCGGAAGGTCAGTTTGCCTATATCGCCGCAGAAGAACCTACTAAAACATTGTACAAATGGGATATCGAAAAGTCTGCTATTGTAGAGCAATGGGATATCCCGATCACTAATATTTTCATGTATTTCGTTGGGGATGACATCTATATGGATCTTGGCATCAGTCAGGAATCCGATGGTTTGATGAAACTCAATACCAGCACTAATCAGTTCGAATTGTATCATCAAAATAGAAAAGGCGAACAATACCGCCTCATGGGGATCTGTGAAAATGGGGACTTATATCTTTTTGAAATCCTTGATTACAGAACAAGAGAATATCAGGCCTGGGGACCTCTTTTTATTTATAATCCCACTACCAAATCAAATGTAAAGACTATTGGGACTACCACATCTGGAACGGTGTATACGTCTACACCGGTATTCCAACCTAATGTTCAGAATAAGGTGTTTTTTCTGGATTTTGGGAAAGAAAAATTCGATAAATCCAAGTTCAAGCTATACGATATCAATACAGAAAAGAGTGTGACTGTAGAAAAAGCTGAGTATGGGAATTTTGTATTACACGGGTTTCAGGATCTCTATGTATTTGAATACTATTCTAAATCAAGCGATGCTTCAAAATACAAGTTTTACAATAAGCAAGGGGAGGAGATTGCATCACACGATTGGTATGTCTATAAATCTATGTTGCATGATAAAGCAAAAAATGAACTATATCTCTTGAGAGGAGACGATAAAGGAATTGATGTATTATCCACTAAAACAGGAAATAAAATCCGTTCTGCTAAGGTTTTTGATGATTTCTTCAAACGCAAAAGCCAATATGATGATGCAGCAGAACATGGAATTAACAACGGTAAAAAGTACCGATTCCATGAGGAGTATGGAGATATGGGAGAACTGATTGGTTATTTTGAAATTTTCAATTTTGAATCGGGTAAGTATGAAAAAATAGGAGAGCTTTTAAGAGAAGGTTATTCGTTTGAAGAATACGAAGAATTGAAAGTCATGGCCAAACAGATGAGTGAAGAGCGGGAGAAAGAAGCGGCAATTGCCAATAAAGCTCGATTCAAATCAGATTTATCATACATGCAATATTTACCCACTTCTGGGAACAGAGAAACTTTTGAAGCTTTGGGTAAAGACATGAATGGAGGCAGTACCTGGCAAGTAGCACAAACAGCATCTTACAGCCAACTAGCAACAAATATTGCCAAGATTGCCGAATGTGATGAGAAAGTGGTGGTATTAGTAAGAGCCACAGAGTACGAACAAAAACTCCAAGGAGATTACCTGAATGCCAGAGATGAAACTAACTTTTACCTCAGCATAGTCAACAGGTTTGGTCAGTATGAAAGTATTAAGATGGTAGGGCAGGATGTTTATGTCACCAAGACGAACAAACACACCGCTAAAGTTGAGAATTCAGGGCTTCTGAGTAATGCAACTAGATTATCCTGGACAGATCATGGAGATACCTTTTGGGTAAGTGGTAACAAAGGGAATTATACGATTGAGAAAGCTGGCTGTAGTTTTCAGTAAAAGATGAATTTAGACGGAATTCGTGTTTCGATCTCCAAGTCAAACTCGATCCTTAAAACTGGTCGCTCGGTACAACCGAGCGACTATTAAGTGATCAAAAAAACCGACATCCGTAAACATTCTCTAAAAGCATCAAACCAATCGAAATCTTGACAATCTCGCGTTTCCTCTCACCTCTTGCCCGTTAAAGGGAAGAAACAACCTAACACTCATAAATTTTTTTTCTTTAGGGAATTCAATGGTGTAAATCACTTTACATACTCATTCAAAAAAACTGACAACTGTCAACTGACAACACCCTCTAAAACCACCAAACCAATCAGCGCCTCAATAAACCCGCTAGCCCGCCGTAGCTTTCTCCGACGGCCATAGCCTATGGCGAAGGACTTAGCGAAGGAGGGCAACCCGCACATCGCAACTTTCTTCACACAATCGCCTGCTCCAAATCCCCTATCAAATCCTCCACATCCTCAACTCCCACACTCAGTCTGATCAATGAATCCTTCAATCCGGATTTCAACCTTTCTTCTTTTGGAATACTGGCGTGTGTCATACTAGCTGGATGACCCGCTAAAGATTCAACACCTCCAAGAGACTCAGCCAAACTGAAATAATGAAGCTTCTTCAACACCTCAAAAGCCGCATCCTGACTATCTTTTTTCAAAATAAAAGAAAGCATACCACCAAAATCTTTCATTTGCTTACGGGCTATCTCATATTGTTCAGTGCCTTCAAATCCGGGCCAATAGACGCTCTCAACTTTTGGGTGGCTTTTTAAATATTCTGCGATTTTCCTACCGTTTTCGCTATGCCTTTCCATTCTGAGATGTAATGTCTTGATCCCTCTCAAAACTAAAAATGCGTCCTGAGGCCCTGGCACTGCTCCGCTGGAGTTTTGGATGAATGCTAATTGTTGGTGAAGCTCATCATCATTCAACATTAAAGCTCCCATGATGACATCAGAGTGACCAGCCAAATATTTTGTGACAGAGTGCATCACGATATCAGCACCATGATCTAGCGGATTTTGTAAGTAAGGGGTAGCAAAAGTATTGTCAACTGCAAACAGGATATTACTTGCTTTGGCAATCTCAGATAAACCATCCAGGTCCATTACTCTCATCATGGGATTGGTTGGTGTCTCAGCCCAGATAAGTTTTGTGTTGGCATTGACTGTTGCTTTCACCTCATCCAAATCGGTCATGTTCACGAAGTGGAATTTGATGCCATATTTCTCAAATATCTTGGTGAATATTCTGTAAGATCCACCATACAGGTCATTTGTAGAAATCACCTCATCACCAGGGTTGAGTAATTTGATAACAGCATCTATGGCAGCCATTCCAGATGCAAATGCTAATCCATGTTTACCGTTCTCCAGTGCAGCAAAGCTTTTCTGCAAAGCCTCTCTTGTTGGGTTTTTGGAACGGGCATATTCATATCCTTTGTGATCCCCGGGAGCAGCCTGAACAAATGTGGTTGTCTGGTAAATAGGAGTCATAATTGCTCCTGTCGATGGGTCTGGTTCTACACCAGCATGGATTGCTTTTGTGCCGAATTTCATGTTGAGTTGCTGTTTTTTCCTAATAGAGGCAATCTACAAGAATTAGTTAATTCCGATAAGGATTATTAGTTGTAAATCTTGCCGACACAGAATAGATGGCAAAACATACATGTTTCAACTGTTTCAATCTTGCAGAAAACCCAAACTTGCATGTTTCACCTTCCTCAGACTTGCAGAAGGTCCAAACATACATGTTTCACCTTTCCCAAACTTGTGGAAAGCCGAAACATGCATGCAACAGCATCCCGAAACTTTTAGGAAGCCGAAACATAGATGTTATAAGGGTTTTAATCAGGACTTACTGTTTCCCATAAACTTCTTCACCTTCTCTTCAAGTTCATCTCTGGAGGAATTGTATTCTGGTGAAAGTGTTGCCTGTCCTGGTAGATTTTCTACATGAAGAGTTTGAGTAGGGAATGCGAAGTTCACACCAAGTTCCTTAGCTAAATCAATGATTTCTAGGATTACCTCGTGTCTTGCTCTTAATTCATCAGACCATGTAGGTACTTCAAAAAAGATATAAAACATCACATTCAATGAAGAATCAGCCATGTCATTCATATGAACTTCATAGTAGTCTTTCCTGGTCTCAGGGTGTTTTTCAACTATTTGTTTCAATCCGTCCACAAATACCTGAATGAGATGAGTTGGTGTATCATAGGTTAATGCTAGTTGTGTAAAAAACCTTCTATACTTTCTTAAGCCATGGTTGTCAATTGTACTGTCTGCCAGATTTCCATTAGGAACATAAACTACAGAGTTTCTAAATGTTCTGATTCTGGTAGATCGGAACCCAACTTCTTCCACAGTTCCGTCAATGTCACCTGAAGTTATCCAATCACCAATTTGGAATGGTTTATCGATAAAGATCATCAGTGATCCAAAGAAATTCTTAATCGTATCCTGTGCTGCCAAAGCAAAGGCAAGACCACCAATAGAAAGTCCGGTAAGTAGTGGGATAATATCGACATTCAGATTGGTTAGAATCCAGAATATACCTACTATCACCACAAATGCCCGAATTGTTTTCCTGATCAAGGGAACTAATTGATCATCAAGAGAACTGGCAGTTTTTTCTGCAAGTTTCTCGAAATAGAAAGACATTAGATTCACAAATCGATATAAAACGATGGTGATAAATAATGGGAATATCGCTCTTAGAATTAAAACAACCCATTTTGCAAGTGCAATTGGTAACTGTAACACTGGCACAAAAATGGAAAGTAGCCAGATCACAATAGCGATACTAAGTGGCTTTACAACTGGTTTTACAAACTTGGTGGCAAGAGTGTTGTAATTCTTTTTGCTTAAATATTGCAATAGAAGTTTCTCAAAAATGAATGAGAATATCTTGTGGATGATGAAACTCATCAGGATCATGATCAGCAACATCACATGCTGCCAAACAGCAAGACCCAGATATTCACCTGTTCCAATTTTTGGAAGTATTTTCAATAACCAATCAATTCCAAATGGGAACAGCTCTCCGTGAGCCGATTCAATTGCTTGCAGTGACCTTCTTGAAACAACCCAACCTGACTTAGTCTTCTCAAAATAGATATCAGGATATTCTGTTACTATTACATAACGAGCTTTATTGGTGAGTGTATCAACATAATTTGGATCCTTTGGAAATTCATCAACATAAACGAAGATTCCTTTGCCGTCCAGTGTTTGTTTGAATTTGTTAGCAAACTCCAGTGCTTCTTCATCCGACATGCCTGGCTGCTTGAAAGATTGCAAGCTCTTTGTTGGTTCATATGAGTCAGACTGTAGGTAATACAGGAAATTATATACAGAATGATAAGGAGTTGAAATGTTGTACTCTTGATTGGTACTGTCAGTTTGCGCATGTGTTGCAAAAAATGGTACCAGCAGAATCAAAAAAATAAGCTTTCTCACGTCGGGATTAATTTTAGTTAGGCAAAAATAATTACCTCAAAATCTTTACCGAGAAATTCCTGCTTTTTTTCGAATTATCCAATTCATTGATTTTTTAATTGATCAAGAACTATTTTCAGGTCTTCCCGTGTTAATTTAGCCGAGATTAACAGCAACAAATATGAGTAATAACCAAAATCCACTTCTAGAGACATTTAATACCCCTTTTGATACACCTCCTTTTGAGAAATTTAAGCCTGAGCATTATCTGCCGGCAATCAAAGAGGCAATTGCAATGTCAAGGAAGCAAACAGAGGAAATTATAAATAATCCTGAAGCACCTTCATTTGAGAACACCATTGTTGCAATGGACAAAGGAGGAGAGAAGCTTGGAGTAATTGCTCATGTATTGTTCAATTTAAACTCTGCTGAGACGAGTGATGAAATCCAGGCTGCTGCAAGAGATGCTTCGCCACTGCTTTCAGAATATTCCAACGAAGTTTGGCAAAACCTGGATCTGTTTGATCGAGTGAAAAAGGTCTATGCTTCAAAAGACGAGCTGGATCTTGATGTTGAGCAAAAAATGTTGCTGGAAAAGACTTACAAGAGCTTCATAAGAAACGGAGCAAACCTTAATGAAGCTGATCAGGAAAGGTTTAAGGAAATTTCTATGGAGTTGGCGCAGTTGACACTTCAGTTTGGTGAAAATGTTTTGGCAGAGACCAATGATTATGAAATGGTCATTGAAAATGAAAACGACCTAAGCGGACTTCCTGATATGATCAAAGCTCAAGCAGCTGAAACTGCTAAAGCAAAGGGGCAGGAAGGTAAGTGGATTTTTACCTTACAGGCGCCAAGCTACATTCCATTCATGGAGAATGCTGATAACAGAAGCCTGAGAGAAGAGCTTTATCGGGCGTATATGTCGAAAGCTAATAAAGGCGATGAAAGAGATAATAAAGAGACCATCAAGAAAATTGTTTCTTTAAGAACTGAAATGGCTAAGCTTCTTGGTTATGCTTCATTTGCGCATTATGTTCTTGAAGAAAGAATGGCAAGTACACCAGACACTGTCTTGGATTTCCTTAAAGACTTATTGAATAAAGCAAAGCCTAAAGCGGAGGAAGAAGTAGCGGAGTTGAAGGAATTTGTGAAGGAGTCGGGAGATGATATTGATCTGCAGAGATGGGATTGGGCTTACTATTCTGAGAAGTTAAAGAAGAAGAAATACAATATTGATGATGAGTTGTTAAGACCATACTTCAAGCTTGAGAATGTCCTCAATGGTGTGTTCTTAACTGCTGAGAAACTTTATGACATCACATTCAAAAAGCTGGATAATGTACCTGTTTATCATCCAGAAGTAGAAGCTTACGAAGTGCTTGATGCATCAGGAAACCACGTTTCGGTATTTTATGCAGACTTCCACCCAAGAGAAGGAAAGCGTGGAGGCGCATGGATGACTTCCTACAGAGATCAGGAAGTTAGAGATGGTAATGATATCAGACCTTTGGTTTCGATTGTATGTAATTTCACTCCATCTACACCAGATAATCCATCATTATTGACTTTCAATGAAGTGCTTACCTTATTCCATGAATTTGGTCACGCATTGCACGGTATGTTGGCAAATAGTAAGTATTCGAGCCTATCTGGAACAAGTGTTTACTGGGATTTCGTGGAACTTCCATCTCAGATATTTGAGAACTGGTGCTATGAAAAGGAATGCCTGGATTTATTTGCTGAGCATTACGAAACAGGAGAAAAGATTCCTCAGGAATACATTGACAAGATCAAAGCAAGTAGCACTTATCATGAGGCTTACGCTACAGTGAGACAATTGAGCTTCGGTTTCCTTGACATGACCTGGTTCAACCAATCATTGGAAGAAGCACAATCTATGGATGACTTGAGTAAGTTCGAGGAAGATGCAATGGCACCAACAGAACTATTCCCTAAAGTTCCTGGTACAATGATGAGTACTCAATTCAGTCACATTTTTGCCGGAGGTTATGGAGCTGGATATTACAGCTACAAATGGGCTGAAGTTTTAGATGCTGATGCATTCTCACTATTTAAGGAAAAAGGAATTTTCGATAAGGAAACCGCTACTTCTTTCAAAGAAAATGTATTGTCCAAAGGTGGAAGCGAGCATCCTATGGAGCTTTACAAGAAATTCAGAGGTAGAGAGCCGAAGGTTGATGCGTTGTTGGAGAGAGCGGGGCTTGTTTAGCGGGTTGCTCTCCTTCGCTAAGTCCTTCGCCATCCGCATGCTGCGTAGCTTTAGCGGAGAGGCAAGGCTATGGCCGTCGGAGAAAGCTCCGGCGGGCTAGGCGAGGTACGGGTTGCGGGTTGGATTGTAGGTTCTGATTGGTTTGGTGGTTTTCAAGGATGTTGTCAGTTGACGGTTGTCTGTTGTCTGTTTTTTAGGGTTTCGAAATTAGTATTTCGGATTTAATCACCTTGGTTTCCATTCCAAACAACCATGACAATTATTCATTCAGTTTGAATTACTTGAAGCATTAGCGATTTTTAGGATTTAGTTTATTGTCGCTGTATACCTTATAGTATTAAGGTATCATCACATTATTCACTTGACCTCAAACCTTATGAAAATATCGCTATTAAATAGTGCTTCGGTAAATTCTTACATTCTGTGCTTACTTCTATTTCCGGCTATTCTTTTTGCATGCAATTCTGATGATAACATCACTACTGATGATACTTCAGATGATGACGATATCACAGACAACATGGATGATGACGACTCGGATGATGATGGTGATGAGTTTGACATAACTGAAATACTGGAGGCTCATGATGGCTCTGGGATGGGAACAGCCAGAGATATCTCATCATTTGATTTGGTAGCTGAAATGGGTGTGGGATGGAACCTTGGGAATAGTTTTGATGTCACTTCCAAAGACAAGACTTTGTGGGGGAATCCACTGCCTTCAAAAGATATTATTGATGATGTGAGAGAGATGGGTTTTACTACCATCAGAATTCCAGTGACCTGGGGATATGATCAGAATGAGACAGATCCTTATACTATTGATCCTAATTACTTAATACGTGTTAGAAATGTGGTGAATTATGCTTTTCAGAATGGTATGCACGTGATCATCAATGTGCACCATGATAATGACTGGGTAGTTCCAAGTGCTTCTAATGCGGCTGAAACAGAAGCGAGACTCGGAAGTTTATGGACGCAGGTTTCTGAGTATTTTATTGAATACAATGATTCTCTGATTTTTGAAACTTTAAACGAGCCAAGAATAGAAGGTATACCTGAGGAATGGAGTGGAGGTACTGCAGCTGGAAGAGGGTATATCAATGATTTTCATAAGGTTGCCGTTGATGCTATAAGAGCAACAGGTGGTAATAATTCTCTAAGGCATATAATGATCCCAACCTGGGCGGCAAGTACTGTTGATGCTGCAATGAATGATTTGGAGATTCCGAATAACGATGAGAAAATTATTATTTCTCTGCATACCTATTTCCCTTGGGCTTATGCTGGTGAAGCATCAATCAATTGGGGCTCTGATCAGGATAAAGCTGATTTGGAAGCTGAGTTGGAGCGTGTATACCAGAAGTGGGTTGTGCAGGAGCAAAGACCAGTGATTTTGGGAGAGTGGGGAACAGTTGAAGAAAATTCCACAGAAAGTAGATTAGATTACTACGAGTTCTACGCCAGAAATGCCGCAGAAAGAGGTTTGTTAACTGTTGTTTGGGATGATGGTGGACGATTTAGATTATATAATCGACATGCATTGAGGTGGGATTTTCAAAGTTTAGCGGAGGTGATTGTTAGTGCATCTGATGTTGACTAGACTGGTTTAATAAATCACTCCCAGTATTTTCAGAATAGAAATTTCTACAACATAATAGTGCAAAGGCTTGATTTTTGCTTGATTTGCAACTGTCATCAATTCCTTTAAACTATGGGTGTCTTCTGTAAATACTTACTTGTCTTAAATGTTTTAATATTTTTATCTGCTTTTCAATTTCGACAAGCCAGTCTTTATGCTCAACATGTATCCGGTCAGGTAATAGACTATAAGACCAAGGAGCCCATCCCGTTTGTGAACATTTATTTTAATAATTCAATGACTGGTACAACATCAGATATTGATGGATATTTTAAACTGGATGTTTCCACAAACCTGGGGCAAGAAATAATAATCAGCATTGTTGGTTACAAAACCTACATTATGAAGGATTACGATCCTACTGTTTTTTATGAGGTTCACTTAGAAGAAGAGGTGATGCTTTTAGGTGAAGTAGTAGTTTCTGCAGATGATGGCTTATCCCGAAAGGTGAAAATGGACTTCTTTCTAAAAGAGTTTTTGGGGACTAGTAGAAATGCCAAGAGTTGCATTATCCAAAATGAGGATGATATTAGGTTAATATATTCTGAAACTAATAATAGCATTTCAGTTACATGCGACAAACCAATTGTAATCTTGAATAAGTCTCTTGGATATAAAATTCACTATCACCTGGAGGAGTTTGTTTTACAGGGACCAAACCTGAGTTACCGTGGGTATGCAAGATTTGAAGAAGATAGCATACCTGATAATCGGCGTAAAAGAATAGATCGTAGGAGGTATCTTGCTTATAAAGGTTCAAGAATGGAGTTTTTTAGACAATTGTGGAAGAATGATTTAAAGAGCTCCGGTATAGGAGTTTATGATGCAAGTGGACAAGAACAAATTGATTTATTTCAGTATGTAACACCAGAGGAACGGAGTGTCAAAAGCTTACTTTACGGGAAAACCGTCCTTATCTCTTCTGCCAACTCAATCTCCTATCTCAGGTTTATCACCAATGATAGTACTTCATTTACCAAAGCAGGATATTTTGACCCAGAAGGAGTATCGTGGAATGGAGCAATGGCTAGCAAGAGGATTGGTGATTTGTTACCGTATGAGTATGAGCCGAAGGATTAGATGCAGAAGTTTCAATCTCCAAGTGCTTGTTTATTAACAAACTGATTGGAAGCAGAGTTGCAACGAGTTTTTGATTTTAACCGAGAAAAAAATAAGTGTAAACTTCCAGGCCTTTGTAACAAACACAATGTTTGATGAATGTAAACTCATCAGAAGAATTTACATTCATCAAACAATTAGGTTTTTAATTAATTTTAAAGGTCCTCCGGACAAGTTGTGGCTGAAGTTGTTGGAATTCCTGAATTGTCGACGGTCATTCTCCAACATGCTCCATTTTCAGATTTCAGAATCACGCCGGAATTTACATCTTCAAGATAAATATCTCCAGACTTAATTTGTAATTTCTCTAATGGGGTATCTGTACCAACACCAATGTTTCCATCCCCATCAATTTTCATATTGATTGTCTTAATATTGCTGTTGCCACCAGTAGAACCATTGACGAACACAATGTCACCTCCTGATTTGTCAGATTTCGTGGCTTCAATTATCAAACCATCACCAGTAGTTTTAAGCTGACCATGCTTTCCCCACCAGCTATATGCATAATTGTCTCCATGCATTCTTAAAACAGTGTAGTTTTCTAAAGAACCAGCCTTGACCTCTAAAGCAGCCGATGATGTAGAAGAAATATCTTTATTTTCAACATTCAAAAAAGTACGATTCCCTGTAGATATGCTGTCATTGATATCAAGTTTGTAAAATGGGTTAGAAGTTCCAATTCCTACGTGATCTGAAAGATAATTAATGCCCAATTCGTTTTTGGCCCAATAAGAACTTCCAGAACTTTTAGCATATAAAGCATACGGTACACTCAATAATTGATTGGTACTGGTTATGCTGTAATTAGTGTTGCCCGTAGGGTCAATTTCTGTTTTTACGTAATACGGTCCGTTTCCCCAGTCAATTCCTCCAAATTGTCCAAATTCAACATTACCATCACCTATTTCAATACTTATTAGTCCATTGCTATTTGAAATTGGAACTTGGGTTTCAGTATATACTTCGTTACCGTCTAAAGAGCCTTGTATAATACTAATTCTCATTCCTACCGATTGATTTGAGATGAGATTATTGTCGCTATCACGGATGACTGCCTGATAGCTCATTTTTTCTGGTGATTGACAGAATAGATTAGTAAACTGAAAAATCAAAGTGAAAATTATTAATACTTGTTTCATTGGTTCTTACTTTTTGATGATTTTAAAGACTTTGGCTAGTTGATTATTGGCGGTTACTCTTACAAAATAAGTAGCTGGCTTGTAGTCCTGAAATTCAATTTGTGTTTCAGCGGTAACCAATTTTGTGGATTGTAAGATTTTGCCTTGCAGATCATGAATTTGGATATTTAAATCTGATAGCTCAAAACCAGAAGCTTTTAATGTCAGTCGTCCAAATGTCGGATTTGGGTAAGCGGTCATTGCTAAATGGATGTTGTTGAACTTTGGACTATCGGTAATAACAGAAATTTCAAAAGGTTGTTGAACACCTTGGTTGATTGAGCCTGAATCATTACTACTGGCATCATAAACTGTTTGACCAATTGAATAGCTGATTGAACCCGTATTACTCGAGGCATCACCACCAGTAGTATTGACACTTTCTTGGGCATATAGTCCCTTGATCCCTAAGTTTATAAAGACCAAAATTGGTAATGTAATTTTCATGTAACGCATTTTTTTATGTTAGCATTTTGGAATATTTAATAATGTAGGTTGACGTTTTAGGATGCTGTTATCCATAACTAGAGGATTGATGAATTTTGATGTAAATATAACTAGGTCTGAGAAAGTACTGAAAATATTCTTATGTGAGACATTATAAAATCCACTGCAATCGCACTTTGCGTGAAAAAACCTGCTGAGAATCTCTCGAATTAACCTTTTTGTGACCAACTCCTTGATGAATAAGAATTATTGATTTATTTTGACGTTTAAAGATTCTTATTTTAATCCCATGAAAATGAAATACATCTATCTCCCATTACTTATTGCTACATTCTTTATCGCTTCTTGTGGAGGTTCTTCCTCAGGAGATTCTGAAGCTAACAATGAGAAAAAGGAGGAAATCAAGACTTTTGTAGAGAAGGAATTTACTTATCCGCTTCCAACGTCATTTGAAATAGCTAGAATGCTTGGAGATGCGAATACATCTTATTCCCCGGAAATTGTAAACGATAAGACGAAAGTTGATGAGTATGTAACTACCTGGCAAAAGGCAGTTAATCTTGGAGTTTATGGTGCTGACTTAAGTTATGCTGCTACTTTTAATATGACTCAGGAGACAATTGACTATCTAGAGGTAAGTAAAAAGCTTGTTGAAGAACTTAATATTACGTCTGCTTTCAATGTGTCAATGGCAACCAGAATTGAGTCTAACATTGAAAATCTGGATTCGCTAATCCTTATCGTGACTGAGTCTTTTTATGATACATACAATTACCTAAATCAGAATGGTGAGGAGAAGACTTCTCTTCTTGTGATTGCAGGTAGTGTGTTTGAAGGTCTTTATATCACTTGTAACTTGATAGAGAACAGTGAAAACAAAGATGAGTTGATAAGTGTACTAGCAACTCAAAGAACTCAGGTAAGTAAATTGGTTGAGCTAATGGAAGCGCATCAGGATGATGAGAACGTTGGAAAGGTATTACCAAGATTACGTTACATCAATTTGGTTTACGATCAATTAGGTGAGAGTGCAACTATGACTGATGGTCAATTCAAAGATATTGCCAGCAGTGTTAAAGAGATGAGAAAAGAAATGGTTGGATAATCATTTCTGAAATGATATTTTTAGGCCTCAACTACTTTGTTGGGGCTTTTTTATTTAATCCAATAGAATGACCGAATCTATACTAAACGCCATAGTCCACCTTTTTGCAATAATTGAAAGTGCGAAAGAAGATACAGATGTTGTGGATTCTGGTGAATTAGTGATTCGGCCTTACCTCCAAAAAAACCTCAACAACAATCAGCTTACTTCAGAATACATTAATCTGTTTAATGATTATCTCAACTTTTATAAAGTCCAACCTTCATCTAATGACGAAGATGATATTCATATAGATGGTACAAGTATCCTTCAGATAGCTAAGATCTGTAATCAGCTAAATAAGGAGCTGCATCTTTTAGAACGGCTTATTGTGTTCATGCAGCTGATGGAATTAATCATTTCCGATAAGAAGATTGCTCAAAAAGAAGAGGAGTTTGCTTCACTGGTTGCCCTTAATTTCAATCTGCAACAAGAGGATGTTAACAACCTAAAAAGTTTCATTATTAGCTCTGATCCCAATAAGGTTGATAAGGACAAAGTACTGATCATTGACAATAAAATGACAGAGTGGCCTGGGGAAATGGCTTGGATTATGCGCAAGAAGAAATCCAAGGACCAGCCTCGTCATATTTTTGTTGAAAATCTTTTTGGTCGCATTTTGGTACTTCGTCTGGAGAGTGTGGGTGAATTCATTTTTCGGTATGATGGACCACTTAATTTGTATCTTGAAGGAGTCAAAATAATTCCTTCAAAAGCCTACATCCTAAAACCTGGTTCTATCATTAAAGGACCAAATATTAAATCGATTTATGAGTCGGAGATTACTAAGAAATTTATAGAGGACCAGACAAGTCGAAGAGTAGTTCTTACCGGAGAAAATGTGGAGTTTAGTTTCAAAACAGGTAGTAACGGTCTGAAGGAATTCTCATTTTCTGAAGATTCCGGACGATTGGTAGGTATCATGGGTGGGAGTGGTACTGGTAAGAGTACCCTGATGAATATCCTCAACGGGAAGTTGGATTACAACAGTGGGAGAATACACATAAACGGATTTCCTTTGGAGCAAGCTTCTAAGGAGGGAGTTATTGGATATGTCCCTCAGGATGATTTGCTATTTGAGGAATTGACGGTTTACCAAAACCTTTATTTCAATGCCAAAACGTGCTTCAGTGACTTCTCAGATAGTTTGATTGAGAAAACTGTTAACAAGGTTCTTGATGATTTGGACCTTGAGGAGACTAAAGATTTAAAGGTTGGAAACCCGCTCAACAAGACCATATCCGGCGGACAAAGAAAGCGTCTGAACATAGCACTAGAGCTCATGAGGGAACCGTCCATACTTTTTGTAGATGAGCCTACCTCCGGACTTTCATCCATGGACTCTGAGAAAATGATGCGTCTTTTGAAGGATTTGTCTGGGAAAGGAAAATTAGTTGTAGCCATTATTCACCAGCCTTCTTCGGAAATATTTAAGCTGTTTGATAGCCTTTGGATCCTTGATAAAGGAGGGTATCCGATATATAATGGCAATCCAATTGATGCTGTAGTGTATTTCAAATCAATGAATGCACATGTAAATGCGGCTGAAAGTGAGTGTCCCAGATGTGGTAATGTCATTCCAGAACAGGTACTGCAAATCATTGAAGCTAAAGAAATTAATGACGAAGGTAGACGAACCAAGAAAAGGCGAGTTAGTCCTCAAACCTGGCATGATCGGTATAAGGAGAATATTCTTCCTAAGCTGGATAAGTTGAAGTACGAAACTACTTTACCTCCATCTAACTTTAGAATCCCTTCTACCTGGGAGCAGTTTAAGATATTTAGTAAAAGGAATTTCCTTTCCAAGATATCAAACAGGCAATACGTATTGATCAATTTGCTGGAAGCACCAGTTCTGGCATTTATTCTGGGGTATTTTTCTAAGTATTCACCTGAGGAGAGTTATGCTTTTTCGGAGAATATCAATCTGCCTGTGTATTTATTCATGTCTATTGTAGTGTCTCTTTTCATGGGGCTCACTGTGAGTGCACAGGAGATTTACAAGGATCGCCAAATATTAGAAAGAGAGTCATTTCTTAACCTCTCACGATCCAGTTATATCAATTCTAAAATGGCTTATTTGTTTTTGCTTTCGGCTATACAAACTTTGTCATTTGTGTTGATTGGAAATTATATACTAGAGATACATGGAATGACCATTTACTATTGGGTTATCTTATTCTCAGTGTCTTGTTTTGCTAATCTTGTAGGACTGAATATTTCTTCAGCCCTCAATTCTGTCATTACAATATATATTCTAATTCCGTTTATACTAGTTCCGCAGTTATTACTTGGTGGAGCTATGATTAAGTTTGATGAGCTACATCATTCCATAACCAACCAGAAGAATGTGCCAATTGTAGGTGATTTGATGGCTTCCAGATGGGCTTATGAGGCGCTGGCTGTAGCTCAATTCAGATATAATGATTACGACAAGTACTTCTTTGATGTAAATCAGGAGATCAGTGTTAATTCGACATATCGATCTTTTATAGTGCCTGAGATGATCTCAATAAACAGAGAGTTATTGGCCGATAGCACCAATTGGTCAAATTCCGGTAAATCTTTGAGAATATTATCCAATGGTATTAAATATCTCAATAGTGAGTTTGAATACAGGAGTTTTGTCAGTCTGGAAGAGCTAACACCAGATTACTATAATAGAATAATTGGTCAACAATTAGAGTCATACCTACAAAATGCGAAGGAACATTTCTCCAAAAGATACCTGAATGCTCAGAAGAATCGCGATAAAGAGTATAACAGGTTGAAAGACGAGATTGGGAAAGATAAGCTGAAAAGATTGGAGAAAAGATACCACAATGAGTTCCTGGCCGATTTATTAAGAAATCGGAATAATCTAAATATGGTTTATCGCGGGAAAGACCAACTGATTCAAAAGAAGGATCCGATCTATATGATGCCATATTCCCGAATTGGGAGAGCTCATTTTTATGCTCCTAATAAGGTAATTGGAAGTACAGAAATTTCTACTTTTTACTTCAATGTAGCATTCATCTGGATCATGACTCTGGTGTTGTACTTTACACTGCTCCACAATACCTTGAAAAAGGTAATTGGATTCTTTGAATCTCCAGGAGGTGATGTAAATACCAGAACAAGGTGGAGTAAGTTTTGGCATGTGATTCTGGTCCTGCTTACAAGACCAAGAATACGTAAAAGGCTAAAAAATACTTCAGGTCAACAGGTAACAGCATAATCACTGCTGGAAGTATGCAACCATTGATGCAGAATAATAGTCATTCTAAAAATGCTAATTAACCGATTTTGGGTATATTCCTGATGAAATCCTTTTTGATATGAGTGAAAATGATTCCAGAATTCCTAAGTGGCTTAGGGATACACAAATAAGAAGTTGGGAACCGGAGATTCTTCTTTCCGGAATTGTATTGTTCGGACTTTTTAGAGTTCCTGGACTACTGGATAATTTTTTATGGTACGTGAAGAATAATATCAGTGCCACGGAGGATTGGGATAACTTTGTGAGTTTCATGAAGGTTGCTGTCTACTGGCTAATTACAGGATTGTTTCTGCACTTGATTGCCAGAGGACTATGGATTGGATTAGTAGGTTTAAGTTATGTCTTTCCAAAAGGTGTAAATAAAGAAAAACTTGCCTTCAAATATGGCTTTAAGAATACCATTCTGAGAATTCCTTTTCCAGTTGATAGCATTGAAAGGTTAGAAAGGCTTTGTAGTTCTCTCTTTTCAATTGCCTTCATGTTATTTATGTCAATAATTGGTGCATACCTCTACATCTTTGTAGTGTTGTTTGTTCCAATTATTATATTCACTCTAATTAGTGATTACACAGTATACAACCAACCGGAATGGTTTGATTATTATCTTATGACAGTCCTGGTGATTTCAGGTATTTATTTACTTGATTTTGTGACCTCAGGGCTGCTGAAAAGAATTCCGATATTTTCGAAGTATTATTATCCAGTCCATAAAGTCATAAGTACACTGACTTTATCGCCAATTTACCGTCCTATTTATTACTCTTTGGTTTCCAATTTTAATAGGTGGTGGATTTCTTTATTCTACTTAATATTCTTTGTTAGCACCATTGCAATGGCTATGAAGATGAATTCATCCAGCGGTCAGGTGGATAATTGGACGAATATAGAATTGTATTCAAGAAGAACGAGCTTAAATGTTTTTAGTGGTTACTATGAAGATCGAAATGTTGAATATTCCTCTTTCAACGTTCAGATACCTTCGGATGTGATAGAAACCAATGTTCTAAGGGTTTTTATCAACATTAATATGAATTATCATGACATGATAAAAGAAGCTTGTCAATATGATTCACTGTCTGAAGTGATTAGAAATGTTGATAGTCTTAAACTAACCTGTGTAACGGATTACTACCATTTATTCCTAAATGATTCGTTAGTTACAGACTACCAAATGAAGTTTCATGATAACCAAAGAACCAGCCAAAAAGGGGTTTTGTGTTACCTCGACATAAGAAATCTTGATATGGGATATCAGGAATTAAAGTTAACTCGACCAGATACTTCACGGGTTATTTCCAGGGTTCCGTTCTATCGTGTTAAGGATTAATTAACATCAAAAAATTTTGATGTCTGAAAAATAGCAGTACATTTGCGTCATTATGATAGATATAATAGAAATAGCGCTCTTCAGCACCAATGGCTAATACGTCCCAGTATTAGGTCCATTTTCTATCAGTTATTTCATTTTATTTTTTTACCATTTACGATTTATCATAATGATTCATATTATATCATATATTAAAAAATTATTCATCTACTTCTTTCAAGCAATTTTTGGTGTTGAAAAAGAGTATACCACGGGAAGCATCAATAAGGCGATTTTTATGCTATCAATACCCATGATAGTGGAAATGTCTTTTGAGTCTTTGTTTGCTGTGATTGACATATTTTTTGTTAGCCAGGTCAGTGTCAACGCTGTTGCTACTGTTGGTTTAACAGAATCTGTCATGATGATAATCTATTCGATAGCAATAGGTTTGAGTATGGCTACCACTGCAATAGTTGCTAGAAGGGTAGGTGAGAAAAACATTCAAAGAGCGTCAGATGCAGCATTTCAGTCCATTTTAATAGGAGTGTCTTTTGCTGCTGTTCTTGGTACAATTGGATTTTTCTTTGCGGAAGACATTTTAAGATTAATGGGAGGCGAAGAGGATTTAATTGCGGAAGGGAGTTGGTATACAAAAATTATGTTTGCCGGCAATGTGAGTATTCTATTACTATTTTTAATTAACGCAATTTTTAGAGGAGCAGGGGATGCCAACATGGCCATGGCGGCCTTAATTATTTCCAATGTTCTCAATATAATTTTAGACCCACTATTGATCTTTGGTATTGGTCCGTTTCCAGAAATGGGTGTAGCTGGAGCAGCTATTGCTACAACCATTGGTAGATCAGTCGGAGTTCTGTTTCAGTTCTTTATACTGTTCTTCGGAGGTTCAATAATTCGATTAACAATTAAGAATGTTGTTATCCGAGTTAAGACTGTAGTGGAAATATTGAGAATCGCTTTTGGTGGTGTTTTCCAGTTTTTAGTTGAGTCTTTAAGTTGGATGTTTCTCATCAGGATTATATCAATTTTTGGTGCTTCTGCATTGGCAGGATATACTGTTGCATTCAGAATAATTGTATTTACAATACTTCCAAGTTGGGGTATGAGTAATGCAGCGGCCACTTTGGTTGGGCAAAACCTGGGTGCCGGAAAGCCTGAAAGAGCTGAAGCATCCGTATGGAAAACAGCTCTTTACAATATGGTATTCCTTGGGTTGGTGTCAATAGTATTCTATTTGTATGCCGATTTCTTTGTAGGAATATTTACTGAGGATCCGGAAGTTGTGAGGTATGCTGTGTTAGGGCTCAAAGTGATATGCCTTGGATACATATTCTTTGCTTATGGAATGGTCATTAGTCAATCATTTAATGGTGCTGGTGATACTATGACTCCATTAATAATCAATATTGTATGTTTTTGGGTAATCCAAATTCCAATGGCCTATTTCTTGTCGGTTTATACGAACCTTGAAGTTCTTGGGACATTAGCGACAATAGCAATTTGCCACTCTATTCACGCAATAATTAGTGTTGTGATTTTCAGGAGAGGTAAGTGGAAGTCTACTGCAGTATAATAATCTATCATATAATGGGTTTGGGTGGAGCGCTCCCAAACCCTATTTTGAAATCTCATAAAGAGATA
>JANSWY010000166.1 GCA_024743255.1 bacterium
AGACTACTAAACAATAGCGGCATTATGGATCATATACCAAATGGAATAATTAACCTGGTTTGTTTCGAAATGAACTGTACACGGGATGAGATACTGAGTAGATCAAAAGATGATCCTCTATGTATTCGAAGGGAGATTTGTGGTTATCTAATCAAAAAACACTGCCCTTGGTATGATGATAAAGGAGTAGCAAGTTTTCTGAAAAGAGGGCCTCAATTTACCGGTAGAGCAGTTAGAAGTGTAAAGAAACACATGCGCAAATCTCCAGCTTACAAGAGCCTTGTCAGGAGTTTAGAAATGAGTTTAAAAGTTCAACTAGAAGAAAAAAGCCAACATGTCTAAAGACCCTGCATTTTTATTCTACAGTAGTGATTTTATGACCGGAGTTGCGGACTTAACTATGGAAGAAAGAGGTCAATATATCACTTTGCTATGCCTTCAGCATCAAAAAGGTAGGCTAACCACCAAAGCCGTGGCATTAGCCGTGGCAAACCCGTCGCAAGATGTGCTTGATAAATTCAAGATAGATGAAAACGGCCTTTATTATAGTGAGAGGTTAGAAAAAGAGATGGGAAGGAGGAAAGCTTACTCAGAGAAACAAAGAGAAAGAGCTAAAGAAGGCTGGAAAAAAAGAAAACAAACCAAAGCCGTGGCAGATGCCGTGGCATTGCCTCTAATGGAAAATGAAAATGAAAATGAAATTAGAGATACAAATGAAAATAGGGGGATTGTCAAGGGGGATGAAGCCTGCAACGATGCAGCTGAGAAATTCTGTGATCAGTTCAATGTAGGAACATATCACTTCCTGGAAGCAGGCCGATTCATTTCAGCAATTGATCAAGCTGGAAGGTTGAAGGAATTTATCACTCAGACAGATTTCTACTTCAAGGTGAAAGAGGCCAAGGAGGAAAGATTGCATAGGTGGAAAAATTACCTAGCACCGGAAAACAAATGGCAGGATGGTGTTTGGCTTCAAACAGATTGGAAGGCTGAATTTGAAAAACTCCAACCAAGAGAAATGTCTAACGCTGAAAAATTAAGATTAGCATGAGAGAATTCTACAAGGATACAATAGGCAAACTGAAGCTAACAAAAGGGATAGATCAGGTTTCTAACCTGACTAGAGATGAGCTTACTGAATTGCTGAATTTACTAGAAGCTGAATCCAAGAAGTTCAAACACATCAAATGGACTGATCAATGTAAGATTATCTCCCAGGCGATTATTGACGACAAAGAGTTTTACGGGCTCAATGTTTCAAAAGTGAATTACTATCTGTCGAAATGGTGGAACTCTCAAACAGAGAAGCGGCAAAGGGAACTAAGCCAGCAGCACCATGAACAATCAGAAGCGGAAAAGAAACAAGCTGAACACTACAAGAAGGAATTCGAAAGAAAGGCAGCTCAGAACCCGAACCATTTGGAGGATCTAATCGCAGAAGCTAAGAGCAGATTTGTAACAATGGCTCCCGAAAAGAAATCCAGAAGAGAGGAACTGAGAACAGAAAAAGCCCTTAAGGAATCATACATTGCTCAGGTTGAAAGAATGGAAGCAACTAATGAATCATTCCAGATAACTCAACCGATTAAGGAGCAATTAGAGTACTCAAAGAAAAGACTCAGAGAGATTGATGAGGAGTTGCAATTAATCGGACCAGAGACACCAGGGAGATTCGAAAGAATGGGAGCTAAATCTATTTTACCAGATTATAATTTGAAGAAATGAGACTTTTCAATTTCATAAGAGCCAAAGAGAATGATCTATCTACTTTTCTTAATCAAGAAAGATTGAAAATAGGTCAACAGATTTGGATATACAATGAAAAATACGACCTCATAGTAAAGCATACAATTGCTCATATTAGAATGTCGATTGTTGTTGACGAACATAGTAGAACAACGGTGCTAATTTCCTTATATGATAAAAGGACGATTCCAATAGGAAAATTATCTCGCACTGAACATTGGAAGTTTAATGATCGGTTAAGATATAAACAACCAGTGAATGAACACGACCATTTAGAAGCCATTGAACTATTAGCTGGTGATTCTGTAAGAGATGAGACCAGTCTAATGTGTCACCCTAATGAAAACTTAAACTGGGTTTTAAAAAATTACAATAAGATAGAATTTGATAAAGTGTTTCTGTCTGAAATCGATGCTAAAAACTACAGGACAGAATATCTGATTAACAAGTTTGACGCTGATGTTAAGAAATTTTGAAGAAATGAGCAGGAATAAACTGATGAATATTAAAGACATAATAATCCAGATACTAATAGTACTTCTCTCACTTGCTGTAATCCATGAATCTGGACCTATTACTGCTTTGTGTATTTATTTTCTATTAACCTCTGTGAAATTTCTAATAATCTACGTGAGAGAACTAAAGAAGCAGTAAACCCACATAAACCCGAAAAATATTATCTAACTGATTAAAAATACAGCAATATAAATGAGACCAGAAACCAAAGACCTCATCAAATCAAAGTTAATGCTTCCATCTTTTAATGTACTAACAAAAGGAGAAGCCCAATTCATACACGCAAGGGATATCAGGTCTATATTAAAATTAGAAACTGAACTAGTTTCAATCGAACAAATAAACCGTTTTGGGTATTGGCTATGGGTTGAATTAACTGGAAAAACGCCTACGATAGAGGATTTAGAGCAAGCAATTAAAGATTATAAAGACTCTCAAGATATATGATACTAGAATACGAAGATATAGAAAAACACCTCCCTCGATTTGTAGCAGATCTGAAAAGGGAGTTAATGAAAGAGCTTGAAAAGGATAAATTTATTAGCTATCCTCAGGGAATGCAGAAGCATTATGGGATAAGTTACAAGGTGGCGTGGAAGAATTGGTCAAAACCGAACTTTCCAAGAAAAGAAAAAGATGGGGTGAAAGGAGCTTATTTGAGTGACCTAAAAGAGTATGGGTTATGAATTGGATTTCAAATAGATCAAAATGAAAACTTTTATACAACAATATATTGAGTGTGACAATGATGGAACTGTTGTGAATCTTCCTCTTGAGCATTCATTTGAACCCAGATCAAACTCAAAAGGAATTAAGAAGATTGAAAGTAAATCGACACTGTGGTGTACAATGTTTAATCAGCAGTGTAAGAGTTCAACATGCCTTGATTGGAGACTATCAAATAATTACCCAAACAACAAAGCATGAATAATAATAATTACATCGGATTTTTATTGTTTCTTGGGCCAGTACTACTCCCATTTGATTTCATCCCTAAATTGTTAGGTTATAAAGGTTTCTGTGATTGGATATGTGACAAAAAAATACTGAAAGTAGATACACTACTACTTTTTATCTATATTCCTCTTTCTGGTTTTTCCCACATTACGATATTATACTTAATTACACTATTATTTGAAAAGTAAAGCGTGATCCTTCCTCAAATCATCATCCTGAATCCCAAGATAACGCCTAGTAGTTTCTTCTCTTTTATGACCATAAGCTTTCATAATAACACCCAGTTTATTTACTCCAGTTTCTGGAAGTTCATAATAGATGATACTTCCAAATGTTTTCCGGAATGTCTTTGCAGTAATGTGAAAAGGTATCTTACACAAGTGCCGGATATAAACTAGGTGTTCATTAATCTTCAAGTTTCTTTCAAACAGTGGACCACCAGACAGATTAGCAAATTCTCTTGCATGAAAGATGTGATTGTCAATAAAAGGAGCCACGCATTTAATCTGGTTTTTACCTCTGTCATATTTGATAATATCACCAAATACATTACTATCTGTAAGGCTCCAGAAATCTTCTTTATGGCAACCGATAGAAGCCATTGCTACTGCTTGCTGTCTGGTTCTTTCCAAGCTTTCGCATAACATAGTCAAATGACGGGAATCTAAATTATAACCTAGCTCTTTACTCAGGTCCATGACATCTAAAGGATCTATCACTAATTCATAAATCCTGTTTAACTGCTGAATATTTAAAGCACGATCTTCTTCATCGGTTTCTGAATCTACACCTGCCCAAAAGTTATACTCCTGATTAATTGGTAATCCCTTATGATGACACCAAGTAAAGAAAGTTTTCAGCCTCTTGATTGACTTTCCTGCGGTGCTTATTTTATGCCCTTTCTCCAGTGTTAGCCAGTTAAAAAACTCGTCGTATTTCTGCTTGTTGATTTGCTCTAGCTCCAAGGGTTCAAACTGCATCAACTTTTCGAACTCAGCTCTATAGGATCCAATGGTTTTATCCCCGAGTGTTTTCTTTGTTTTCTTGTTTACCTGCTTTTTCTTGTCCTGGATGAATTCGTCAAAGTACTCTTGTATTGATTTGCGTTTGGAGACAAAGTCAGAATTTTCAATTATACTTTGTAGCTTCAATTTAACTTGGTCATCAGTGTAGTTTTTTACCGGGTTTTCAAATATCCATTTTTCAACAGCATCAGATATCCTATCCAGCTCATAATTTATGTTGATTGAACCTTTACCAACAACTCTTTGATTTACCCATTTATCAGGCTTCACTTTTAGTTTAGTAGTAGGTCTATGTCGAACTCCGTTTATTGTAACAGCGACGATAATAGCACCTGATTTTTGCAAATAATATTTTACCATTTACTTGTTTTGTAATGTGATTCGCAGTACATTTACATAAATGTCAAAAGATAATAAAGTACCTCTGAATGTTCGAGTTTCTAGGAAGCTCCGAGAACAAGTTCAAGAAGCTGCAAAGCAAGAAGTGAGAAGTTTCACAAACTTTGTTGAGTATTCACTTCAAAAATCAGTTGACCAGGTACTTAATAATGACACCGATGATGACAAATCTAAGACAATAACTGAATAAATAAGAATGTCAAGTAACTCTAAAATAGCGTTAAACCAACTTTTTTATTCCCTGAAAGTGTCATTTATGACAATTACTAGTCCCCTACGGA
>JANSWY010000018.1 GCA_024743255.1 bacterium
AATAGGAGAGTCCTCTTGCAAGACTGGCATCAAAAGTAAGATGTAAATTATCTCTCCCTGATGATTTTAGAATTGATTCGATTTCTTCTACTTCTTGAAGTCCTAATAAACCATCTTCAGACTTCTTCAATAATTCTTTAAGGACTTCTATTTGTTCTGCTCCTTTACCAGTGAGGATTGGTTCCAATGTTTTTAACGAACCTTCAGGGCAGCCCTTTGAAACTAATTCCTCAAAAACCTTTTCAATTCCAATTTTGTCAAGTTTATCAATTGCAACGCAGAATTCAGTCTCCTTTCCAGCCATTCCAATCGCTTCACTGATTCCGGATAGTATTTTCCTGTGATTAAATACAATGTTATAGTCCTGAAATTCCAATGAATCGAATACATCGTTTATCATCAATATAATTTCAGTTTCCTGCACCAATGATTTTGATCCGATCATATCAGCATCGCACTGATAAAATTCTCTGTACCTTCCTTTTTGAGGTCTGTCTGCACGCCAAACAGGTTGCACTTGAAATCTCTTGAACGGAAATGTTATATCATTCCTGTTCATTACAACAAAACGTGCGAAAGGAACTGTCAAATCATATTTTAGGCCTTTTTCACTGATTTTGGAAGTGAGGTGTTTTGATCCTTTGTTCAAATCTTCAACTTCAACCTTATTATTCTTGGCGTTTAAATAGTCACCACTGTTCAGAATTTTAAAAAGTAGTTGATCTCCTTCGTCACCATATTTGCCAGTTAGCACCGATAATTGTTCCAGTGCCGGTGTTTCAATTTGAGCAAAGCCATAGAGTCTGAACACTGACTTAATTTTATCAATGATATAGTTTCTTTTGGCCATTTGAATCGGCCCAAAATCTCTGGTTCCTTTTGGAAGTGAAGGTTTTTCCTTAGACATTATAAATAAATTTTGCACAAAACTACTTAATCCTGTAAATTTGCACCTCGTTTGAAAAAAATCATTTGAATAAGAATACGAAATGGCTGTTACAAGATTAGAAAGAAAAGGTAGAAAGAATAAAGCTGTCTCTAAAAAGAGAACTCAGAAAATGAAGCTTTTGAATGCTACTCCAGTTATCAAAAAAGTTGATATTGAGAAGCTAAAAGAAGAATTCAAAGCAAAGGCGTCTGCAAAGAAAGCTGCTCCTAAAGCTAAAAAAGAGGAAGCTCCTAAGGAAGAAGCTGCTAAAGTAGAAGCTACTGCTGAAGTAACTGAAGAGCCTAAGAAAGAAGCTAAGCCTAAGAAAGCTCCTGCAAAAGCAAAAGCGAAAGCAGAAGATGGCGAAAAGGCTGAAAAGAAGCCTGCAGCAAAGAAAAAGCCAGCTGCTAAGAAAAAAGAAGAAGAGTAAAAACAGTCTTTCTAAAGAATATATGAGCCATTCAGTATTACTGAGTGGCTTTTTCTATATGTACCCTTTCCATTTATAAGCTGCAACCCCAATTACCTCTTTGATAATAATATTCCAAAATTGAAAAGCCTTGATACTCGGAATTAACCAGGTGTCTGGAGTCCAGGATATGGGATTTGAGTAGAGGTCTGTTGGGAACATATCTACATCTTTATCCAACTTGGTAAAACACATTTTTGCTCTTCTGCTATGGAAGGCACTGGTTACAACCAATAGTTTGGAGCTCTCATCAACCATTTGTACAGTATAGAGTGCATTCTCTGCAGTATTTCTGGCTTTGTTTTCCAAAATCACATCAGCAGCGGGCACACCGGATTGAATGGCGAAATATCTTAGTTTATCACTTTCTATTAGTGTTGTGTCGGTTAAAGTCCCCGAACCACCGGTTATTATAACCTTGGGTGCATGACCTCTTTTGTACAAATCAATCGCATGAACAATACGGTCAGCGCCTTTATTGAAATGAATTCTATCCATTGGCTCTTGCTGGGGGTTTGCAACGCCTGACAAGACAACTATGTAATCATAGTCCTTATCCGTTTCCTCGTATGACCGTGTAGGCATTTCCCATTGCTTCATTACGATATTTGCAATCAATGGATTTGAAAAAAATAGTAATAGACCAATTGCTGTTCTTCTACTTATTCTTTTCCATCTTGGCTGTTTTGCTAAAATGCTAATTACAACCAGTAGAACTATCCATGTAAGAGGAAGTACTAGCGTATAAAGAATTTTAGAAAGTGCAAAAAACATTTATGCCACACCTTTTCCAGAGACTATTCTTCTCAGTACATCGAAATACAAAGCTGCAACCAATAAAAGGGTCATAACCCAAATTACAGTGATATTAAACCAGAGTGTATCAACAGTCATCCCAAAAATTGCCTTGTTTGGCTGGTAGAACTGGCCTCTAAAGTCCAAACTATTACTTGGATTTGCGTCCATGTAAATTGGGTAAATCTTTTGCACCAATTCGCCATCCTCTTCAAGCATTCTTATAGCAGTGGAGGTGTTTTTCAAGGTAAATGCAATACGATCATTGAAGTAATCATCTTTCACTTGAAGCAGGTCAGTTTCGGCTCTTAATTGCTTGGTAAGTTGTTCTTTTTGATCACTTGCTTCATTCGACTTGTTGTTATAAAAGGTCTTAATGGTTTTTAACAATCTGTCTGTCTCAGAATAAACGCTTTCGCTGAACTCATCTGAGTTTAGTTGGTTAACAAAACTATAATTGGTATTCACTGCATCGTCACCAATTTCATTTCTGATTGTATTCTGAATTAGGTTCAGGTTATAATTGATTTTATCAAGTACTTCCTCTCCTTCATTACCATTGTGTAAATGACAATATTCAAGCTTCTTTACAAGGTTGGGCAGCATATATACAACTTTGTATTCTGAAGTTGCTATCTGCTTGTCAAACTCATAGAATTGTTTTTCATAGGCATTGTCTTTGAACTGTGTAACAGCTAGTGCCTCATAAGCCCATCTGGAAGCCATAATTTCTCCAATCAGCGGAACCTTATCTTGAGTTGAAATAGAAGGATTAAGCTTATCAAAACTTACCACCACACCACTAAGAATTAACTGTGGAATTATAAGTAGTGGAATTAGTATATAAATAGTTACGACTGATTTAAACGCTGAAGATATATTGAGCCCAAGTACATTGGCAAAGAATGATACACTTAGTAACACTAACCAATATGATACTGTCATGCCCTTTATTCCCAGAATCAGATCTCCAACTATTACGAAACTTAGCGTCTGGATAGCTGATAAAATGAAGAGTATAATCAGTTTGGACAATATATAACTACCTCTACTCAGATTCAGAAACGATTCTCTTTTGAGTATTTTCTGATCTTTAATAATTTCTTCAGCACTTACTGTAAGCCCCATGAACAAGGCGACAATTACACTCATGAAGAAGTATACCGGAAGGTTCTCATTCAATCTAAATATGTAACCATCTTGGTTTGCCGGAATATATCTCACAATAAAAGCGAGCAAAAAGGCCAGGAGAGGGGCTTCAAGAAAGTTGATTACCAAATATTGCCTGTTACTCAATTTACCCAATACATCCCTGATTGTGAATGTTACTGCTTGTTTTAGCTTGTTCGGGATTTTTAAGGTCTTGTTTGGTTCATCAGTAATTTCCTTAACACGAGGTATTTGTATGTGCTTTTTGAAGTTTTCATACCATTGTTCTGGTACTACCTTTCTGTTTTTGGTAAAGTGCCCATACTCATTTACAACCTTCGCCTCAACGATATTAAATATTTGCTCCGGATTTGGTACCGCGTTTTGATCTTTCAGGTTTACTATATCCTTGAAATAGCTTATACCTTCTAGCGGATTTCCATAATAGATTTGATAACCTCCAACATCAAGGATGATGAGTTTGTCAAACATTTTGAAGATGTCAAGTGATGGCTGATGGATTACCACAAAGATCATTTTTCCTTTTAATGAGAGATCTCTTAAAAGGTCCATGATGTTTTCACTGTCACGAGAAGATAATCCACTTGTCGGCTCATCTACATAAAGAACGGAAGGTTCTCTTAGTAACTCTAAACCAATATTTAGTCTTTTTCTTTGTCCACCGCTAATCGTTTTTTCAAGCGGACTTCCAACTTTTAAATTTCTTGTTTCTGTAAGTCCCAGTGACTCCAATGTGTCTTCTACCAGCTGGACTAATTGATTCTTTTTATAATCCTTAAAGCAGAGTTTTGCAGCGTAATAGAGGTTTTGAAAAACAGTAAGGTCTTCCATGAGTAGGTCATCCTGAGGCACATAACCTATAACCCCTTCTATTTCTTTCTTATTCGTGTGGATATCAATTCCGTTGATACGAACACTCCCGGATGTTGGAGATTCGTTTCCGTTTAATACGTTAAGAAGAGTAGACTTTCCTGATCCACTTGCTCCCATCAAACCGATGAGTCGTCCTCCAGATTCGGCGATTTGGACATTTCTAAGACCAATGTTGCCATTTTTGAACTTGTAGGATAGATTGTCTGCTAAAAATGAAAGTTTAGTTGTCTGTTCTTCACTTTTGAAGGAATTAACTACATCACTGTAGTATACAGAATTAATCACATCCCCTCTAATTGAGCTTCCAGATGAGAACGTGTAAATTTTGTTTGATCTAAGTGGGTCACCGTTCAGTGTAAGATGCTGGGTTCCCAAATATTTTAGAAAGTAAATCTCAGAATCTGGAATCCTTAAGAAGAATAAGAATCCTTCCAGGTTAGCATTTTTAATGTGCTTAGATTTACCAGGAGATTCAAAGGTACCATTGTCGATTATCAGGATGTGCGAACTGATAAGCTTACTTCTATCAGTATAGACAACAAATGCCTTTAGATAATCAATAAGATTTTTTGAAATATTGATCTGGTCTCCAATGAAATAAAGAAGATCTCTTTCCCGATCAGTAATCTTTCCATCGGCAATGATTAGGATAATGAGATTTAGCATTACTGCAGTTTTTTGTCTGCTCGTAAGCTCCTTATTCATTTGCTGGCAAATGATACCAATTTCATTGTGGTCTTGCTCTATGGTTTTCTTACCCTTCTTTGTGAGCTCATTTGAAACTCGATCAAAGATTTTCATATAAGCCTCGGCTTCAGATTGGCTAAGGTTTTCTAATAAAAAGTTTTCAATCGTTGCTCTTTCGTCAGCAGTTACATCATCTTCCGTTGCAACAATTGCCAGTAGCTGGATCAGGGCTTTTAAAAGTTCTTCGCTCATTTGGTTAGGTAAGAATTTTTGTCAATATAAAAAAAAAGCATTGAAAACTAATCCAATGCTTCTTTATAGTAAAGTTGATCTGGTTTAATATTACTCACTAGTCTTCACAATATCTCCGCGAATTCTAGCTACTTCGATAATAATATCTTTCAACATTGAAGGCTGTAATTGAAAATCCCCTTTGTTTTCATCGATTTGTTGCTCAATTGCAGCTAAGTCATCCTGGTAAAGAATTCTTAATACACTTAGTTCAGCAATCATGTGATCGATGATTTCGTCTTCTGGGAGATCTTTCATTAAAGCAATAACATCAAGAAGAGGTTGCTCCTGCTCAATTACAACTCTAACTAGAGGTTGCAATACCTGTCCTCTAACTTCTTCCGGAAGATCATCCGGATAGTTATCAATTACTTGAGTAGCAAGATACATTCCTTCGATGTATGAACCTACAAGTGTCAAAGCAACGCTAGTAAGTTTATCACTATTTTCAAGGTTAGTTTCAGCGCTAGCCATTACATCATTAACAATTGAGATTAATGAATCAGGAGTTGAAAGATTTCTTTCAAATCTACCCATCAATTCTACATTGAAAACTGATCCCGCACCAATTGATTCCGCCAGCTTTTGGCATGCTTCCAAATAACTAAGAGCGTTCTCTACCTGCTCGTAAGAAGAAAGGTATCCAATGTCAGTTGCGTACACACCTGCATTAAGGGCAGCCTTGTCTCTTGTTGTTGAGTGATTTTCAACATTTGCTAAATCATTGATAAGCGACTCGTCGAAATCAGCACCAGTTTTCTTTAATAAGAATGGCACTTCAGTTGGAGGTGGCATATCATGAATAACTTTATCTATCTCCTCAACGATTTTCTTTTCGCTTTCAGAAAGTTCATTTGTTTCGATGGAACCCTTCTTTTGTTCTCCACCACAAGCCATAAAAAAGGCGGCAATCATTGTTAATCCAGCCAGCCCTGTAAGTTTACTAAGGTTTATTTTCATAGTTATTAGGTTGATCCTTGTAAAAACCAAGCCAATTTTAACACATTTTTGAAGGAATCGGAATTAAATTGCTAAATAAATGATTTAAAAGGGTAGACATTTAGTTGTCAACATATAGCATAACATTATTTGTGATTTATGAAGGGGCTGGCATTCAATAGCATGAGGTACGGAAAGCGCTATCGGCTAATAAATTTTGGGGAAAAGTATGAATTTGAAGTGGTTGATATTAAAGTAGGGGATGAGTTTACCCTGAAAGATCTTTTCACCCTTGAAGAATATAATATGTCTGATTTAACCCGCTTTGGGAAAGGTGAGGATTTTGAAATTAGAGAGATTTAGAGAGATGCTTAACTCATAAGCATCTCTGAACTGTCTTTTGCTTCCAGTTTACTCTCACCGAGAATGTATTCTTCAATTGCTTTAGCGGCTTCACGACCCTCGCTAATCGCCCAAACTACTAGTGATTGACCTCTGTGAACATCTCCAGCTGCAAATACACCAGGTACATTTGTTTGCCATCCTGAGACTTTTACATTGCCTCTCAGATCAAGATCAACACCCAGGTATTCTAACAAGCCCTCTTTCTTTGGGTGAGCATAACCTATCGCAAGCATCGCTAGATCACATGGTAATACTTTTTCCGATCCCGGAATTTCTATGTACTCGGATTTACTGACCCATTCTAATTCTACAATTTTAAGACCAGTAACTTTCCCTGATTCGTCTCCAACAAACTCTTTAGTCAGAATTGACCAGTTTCTATCACAACCTTCTTCATGCGAAGAACTAGTGGTAAGCGTCATTGGCCACTCCGGCCAGGGATTTGATTTACCTCTGGTCTCTGATGGTTTTGTTCTATATTGAAGTTGAGCTACACTTTTGGCACCTTGTCTGTTGGCTGTACCAACACAATCGGAACCTGTATCACCACCTCCAATTACGATAACGTGCTTGTTATCTGCCAGCAACTCTTCGCTCTTGTCTATTTTATCACCGGCAACACGTTTGTTTTGCTGAGTAAGATATTCCATTGCATAATGAATTCCTTCCAATTTTCTCCCAGGTATTGGAAGATCCCTTGGGACAATTGATCCTGTGCATAGTAAGATGGCATCAAATTCATTACGCAATTCAACAGCAGAAATATCTTTTCCAGCTTCGACGTTTGTGATGAACTCAATTCCTTCCTCTTTCATGATTTCAAGCCTTCTGTCAAGAACCCATTTTTCCATTTTGAAATCTGGGATTCCGTATCTTAAAAGACCTCCAATTCGATCATCTTTTTCATATACAGTTACAGAATGACCAGTTTTGTTTAGTTGTGCAGCGGCAGCAAGCCCTGCAGGACCTGATCCTATTATCGCTATTTTTCTACCCGTTCTTTGTTTTGGAATTTGGGGTTTGATCCAACCCATCTCAAAAGCCTTTTCAATTACAGACTTCTCTATGTGTTCGATAGTAACAGCTGGCTTATTGATTGAAAGAACACAACTTGCTTCACATGGAGCTGGGCAAATTCTTCCGGTGAACTCAGGGAAATTATTAGTAGAAAGCAGTACCTGAATGGCTCTTTCCCAGTCATTTTCAAATACAGCGTCATTGAATTCAGGAATCTGGTTTCCCAATGGACATCCATTATGACAAAACGGAACACCACAGTCCATACATCTTGCAGCCTGATCTCTTGTTTTAGATTCTTCAAAAGGCTCATAGATTTCTTTTGAGTCTTTAATTCTATCATCAGTATTCCTCGAATTAGGAAGCTGTCTATCAATTTTTAAAAATCCATCTATCTTTCCCATACTAAACTGCTACTTTAAGTGACTTTCTTTTTTCTAAAACCGCTTTATAATCATGCGGCATTACTTTGATGAATTTCTTCACCTCATTATCCCAGTTTTGAAGAATATTCTGTGCTTTTTTACTTGAAGTGAGATCAGAATGCTTTTGAATCATCGCTCTTAATTGAGTGATGTCCTCTTCATCAAGGCTCTCCAGACCGATCATTCCCATATTACACAGCTCACTGAAAGATTGCTTTTCATCAAGAACGTATGCTATTCCTCCGCTCATTCCTGCGCCAAAGTTTTTACCGGTTTCTCCTAAGACCACAACCACACCACCAGTCATATACTCGCAAGCATGATCACCTACACCTTCAACCACTGTCTTTACTCCGGAATTTCTTACTGCAAATCGCTCGCCAGCCATTCCATTGATATAGGCCTCTCCAGAAGTTCCTCCGTAAAATGCAACATTACCAATTATGATATTTTCATCTGCTTGATAACCTTCAACTTTAGGAGGGTAAACAATCATTTTACCTCCTGAAATACCTTTTCCAAAGTAGTCATTTGATTCACCTTCAAGCTCGAGAGTAATTCCCTTGTTGAGGAATGCTCCAAAGCTTTGTCCAGCTGAGCCTTTGAAATTGAAATGAATGAAATCATCAGGCAATCCGTGACTTCCGAATCTTTTGCTTACCTCATATGATAACATAGTCCCTGTAGAACGATCTACATTTGTGATCTTCTCTGTCTTAGAAACAGGCTCGTGATTCTTTAATGCTGGATAAGAAATTTTGATCATATCCTTATCTATCACATGATCTATCTCATGGTCCTGGCCAACTTGCTTGAATCTACCATGTTGACTCAACTCGTGATCGTAATGCAAAATTGGTTCAAGGTTTAGTTTGTGCAGTTTCCAATGTGCTAATTCATCCCTTGATTTAAGGAAGTCTGCTCTACCTACCATTTCATTAATTGAATGGAATCCTAATGAAGCCATTATTTCTCTTAGCTCAGTGGCCATGAATGTGAAAAGATTGACAACATGATCCGGGTCTCCCGTGAAAAGGTTTCTTAAATCAGGGTTTTGAGTTGCAATTCCGACAGGGCATGTATTTAAATGACATTTTCTCATCATAATACATCCTTCAACAATCAGTGCCGCTGTGGCTACTCCCCATTCTTCAGCACCTAATAATGTAGCAATAGCAATATCTCTAGCGGTGAGGATCTTTCCATCGGTTTGTAATGTAACCTTGTTACGAAGTTGATTCATTAATAAGGTCTGATGCGCCTCTGCTAACCCAATCTCCCAAGGTAAACCTGCATGTCTGATTGAACTTAGTGGAGATGCTCCGGTTCCACCGTCTGCACCAGAAATCATGATTACATCAGCTTTTGCTTTTGCAACACCCGCTGCAATTGTTCCAACCCCTGCCTCTGATACCAACTTTACATTGATTCTTGCAAACCGGTTGGCGTTCTTAAGATCGTATATTAGTTGTTTTAAATCTTCAATCGAATAAATGTCGTGGTGAGGTGGGGGAGAGATTAACCCTACACCAGGAGTAGAATGTCTTACTTTTCCTATCCAATCATCCACTTTATGACCCGGAAGCTGACCTCCTTCTCCAGGTTTCGCACCCTGGGCCATTTTGATTTGTATTTCATCAGCATTGGCCAGGTAATGAGATGTTACACCAAATCTACCTGATGCAACTTGCTTAACTGCTGATCTTTGACTGTCCCCATTAACTAATGTTTTATACCTTGCTTCATCTTCTCCACCTTCTCCGGAGTTACTTTTTCCTCCAATTCGGTTCATTGCTACCGCAAGAGTAGAGTGTGCCTCATGAGATAATGATCCAAACGACATAGCACCAGTAGCAAACCTTTTAAGAATACTCTCTATTGGTTCTACCTCTTCTATTTGAATTGGTTTTCTGTTTTTCTTGAACTTCAGAAGACTTCTCAAAGTAATGTGAGCATCACTTTGGCTATTTACCAGTTTGGTGTATTTCTTATACAAGTCGTAATCTCCTAAACTGGTACTTTTTTGGAGCAGATGAATTACATCAGGAGTAAGTAAGTGTTTTTCACCTCTTCTTTTCCATTGATAGTAACCACCAATATCCAATATAGGAGAATCAGCAGTTTCAAATGGAAATGCAATCCTAAATGGAGTGATGGCTTCTCGAGCAATATCCTGGAAGTTTAGTCCTCCCATTCTACTTATGGTGCCTTTGAAACACTTCTCAATTACCTTATCTCCTAATCCCACACATTCGAATATCTGAGAAGATTGATATGACTGAAGGGTACTGATCCCCATTTTTGACATGATCTTTAATAGACCATAACCAACTGCTTTGATGTAATTGGCGGTTGCAGTCTCTAAATCCAATCCATCCGATAATCTTTTGGATGCTTCAAGATTTTTTATTGTATCTAAAGCCAGGTATGGATAAACTGCACTTGCTCCATAACCAATAATTGTAGCGAAATGATGGGTTTCCCAAACATCTCCACCTTCAACAATAAGTCCAGCTTTAGTTCTTAGATTTTTCTTTACTAAATGATGGTGAACCGCTCCTATGGCAATTAATGAAGGGATAGGTGCCTCACTTTCTCCAATATTTCTGTTGGAGATAATTATGATTTTATTGTTAGCTACAATTGCTTGTTCCGCCTCAGCACAAATTTTGTCAATAGCCTTCTCAAGGTTTTCTGGTCGGTCGGGATTGAAAACAGAGTTAATTGTGGCGTATGTAAATCCTTCGTCTTCCAGATTTTTAAGTTTGGCAAAGGTTTTTTCTGTCAATACAGGTTGCGAAATGTGAATCTGCCTTGTGTGCTCTGGAGTTTCCTCCAATATATTCAAACTTTCACCTACTCTGGTAAATAAAGACATCACCATTCTTTCCCTGATGGGGTCGATTGGTGGGTTACTTACCTGCGCAAAATACTGTTTGAAATAGCTACTAACATGTTGACTTCTTTTCGAAAGAATAGCCAATGGTGCATCCGCTCCCATTGAGCCAACTGGTTCAGTAGCTTTTTCGGCCATAGGTTTGATGATGAGCTTGACATCTTCATAGCTATAGCCATATGCAATCTGTTTTGTTTTCAGCTCTTCCGAATCGATTGTGGTTTCTGGAATTTCTGGAACTGCTCGGTCTCTGAGTTTAATTCTTTGTTGCTTGATCCAATCAAAATATGGTTTGTTACTGCAAACTTCTTTTTTGACCTCATCGTCAAATAATATTGTTTTCTTCTCCAGGTCTGCGATTAGCATCTTGCCTGGTTCCAAACGTCCTTTTTTGACAACATCATTAGGATCTACCTCCAATACTCCAGCTTCAGAAGCCATTATTAGTTTACCAGATTTGGTTATGCAAAATCTGGACGGTCTTAAACCATTTCTATCAAGTGTAGCTCCGATTTGCTTTCCATTTGTGAAAAATAGTGCGGCCGGACCATCCCAAGGTTCCATTAGAGAAGCATGGTACTTGTAAAATGCTTTCCGTTCCGAATCCATCATTTTATTATCCTGCCAGGCTTCCGGAACGAGCATCATCATCACGTGGGCAAGAGGTCTGCCTCCCATTACAAGCAACTCTACCAAGGCGTCAAGGTTTGCTGAATCTGAGTGCGCAGGGTCAGTTACAGGTAGTAGCATCTTAAGCTCTTCCTCTGAAAACAGAGTGGTTCTCATCAATGCTTCTTTGGATTTCATCTTGTTTAGATTTCCTCGAATCGTATTGATTTCTCCATTGTGAGCGATAAACCTAAAAGGTTGAGCCAGTTTCCAGTTTGGGAATGTATTGGTGGAAAAACGGCTATGAACCATAGCCAGAGCTGATTTAGTTCTGGTGTCTTGAAGATCGTAATAGAACTGTCTTACCTGGTCGGTTCTTAATTGACCTTTGTAGACTACAATTCTTGAAGAAAAACTGGAAATGTAAAATCTACCGTTATTACCAGGAACAAAATGTCCAATAAAATGAGTGGTGTAATTTCTTAAGACGAAAAGCTTACGCTCCAAAGTGTCTCCGGTTAGTCCGTCTTTATGCTTTACAAAGACCTGCTCAATTACAGGTTGCGTATCTTTTGCTGCCTGACCAGGAATATCGGTATCCACCGGAACTTTACGGTATCCCAGTAGTTCGAATCCCATTTCTTCCATATGAGATTTAAATACCTTTTTACATTCCTTTCTAATGCTGTCTTCCTTTGGGAAAAAGATCATTCCAAGGCCATAAGAACCTTTTTCGGGAAGATCGATATCGGAAAGCTTACATTCCTCAGCTAAAAAATCATGAGGTATATTAAAAAGAATTCCAGCCCCGTCTCCGGTTTCAGGATCACTACCTGTTGCTCCTCGGTGTTCCATGTTTTCCAACATGTTGATAGCGTCATTGATGATGCTATATGATGGGGATCCATCAATGTTGACCACACACCCGATTCCGCAATTATCCTTCTCCTGCTGGGGTACATATAAGTTGTCCCGTGTTTTCTTCATAGGTCTCTTTTATCTTTTTTCGTTTTTAGATGTGCTAAAAACAGGTCTGTTTGTGATGTAAACGAAATAGCAAATTAATAAAGAATTGTCTAATAAAACAGCGCTAATTTTGATGATGATCTAATGAAATTGAATTATTGTTAAATAATTTTCAAAATATTTCAATAATATTTAGATCTATTCAATTGGGGGTGGCTGGGGAGAATTTAAATTGTGAGAATTAAAAAAATGAGGCCTTGAAATAAAAATTTATTAACAGGACAAGAATGCAATGAAAAATTGGAATTGTTCAAGTAATGCCAAACATAAATTGGTAATTGGCCTAAATAGTGATATTCAGAGGTTTAACTTAAAGCCCATTATATTTGTAATCCTGTAGCGAATCAATTAACTTTTGATTTGTAGGCTTGGGAAAATAGAATAATCAACACAGTTTTAGTTTTTGATTAGGAAAGATAAGGACACATCTATGAAAAAAGGATTAATCTTAGCAGTAGACGATGAACCATATATTCTTCAAACAATGAAGGCAATGTTCAGAAGAGACTTCAAAGATTACTATCTGGAATTTGCAACCAGCGGAGAAGAAGCGTTGACCATTTTGAATAGCTACCTCGAGAAAAACATAAAGGTTTCTGTAATCATTTCAGACTTTTTGATGCCTGGAATGAAGGGAGATGAGTTTTTGGGGAAAGCAAATAAACTTACTCCTGGATCAGCTAAGTTTTTACTTTCAGGTATGATCAATAAGGATACTTCGGATGGATTAATAGAAGAAGCTGGTATCAACAAGGTAATACATAAGCCTTGGGAAAATAAGGAACTACTGGATGATGTGAAAAATGCGGTGGAAGCAGTTTAGACTTCCTTCTAAGCGGTAAATTCAGCTATTGTAGGGAAAGTTTTAGTAACAGACTTTTTGATTCCTTTCTTGATTTTAATTCTCACAATACTTTTAGCGGAAATTGTTTTTGTTTCTTCCATCGATATAGCCATTAAATTGAGGCTGGAAACCGAGGTAAGAACAAAAATTAGAATCATCTTTTTCATAGCTGCTGACTGTTATATTAAGCTATATCACTTTCTATTCTATTGAAAAAAAGCTTTAGTGGTCATGAGATAAATGTTTCCAGAAGGAATTTTTTGAGTTAAGGTTTTGCATAAAAAAAGGAATCATGAGATTCCTTTTTTGGTGAAGATGTAATCTTCTCTTTTAACAAACTATGTAAACTATTCTGTTTTGAATGTCTTTTTAAATATTGTGTTTCCTGATTGCGTTACTTCAATCGTATATGCTTTTAAATCTAAATCTGCTGGTACCTGAAACTCAATTGTTCTTGATCTTGAGTTTTCCCAAAACTTGTAATTCAGCTGATTTCCTTTCTTATCGAATAAAAAAACACTTAATGGGTCGTTAAGGTCATCGCTAATTTTAATTCTAACCACTTTATTGACAGATACTACTTTAATGTCGTCTTTTCCATTAATCTCGGTTGCGAATAGATTGTTTCCTAATAATAAAACTAGAACGAGTGATAGTGTTAAATTTTTCATAGTACTGGTGCTTTAATGTAACACTAAGGTATGCATGCATACTAAATTTACCTATTTATGGGCTTTAATCGAGGTTTTTGCATGTTGAACTGGTAATATTTGAGGTTGAACCGTATTGATAAGTGTAGAAATTACTCTTATTTCTGTTTTGCTTCTTTGCAATTATTTATTGGATAAATGGCATTTTCCAATCCTTATGTTTTGACTATTTATCAGTATTAGGTATTATTGCGCTCCCAAAAAATGAAGTATCTTTAATTGATATTTTCATTGGGCCTATAGCTCAGCTGGTTAGAGCACTTGACTCATAATCAAGGGGTCCCTGGTTCGAGCCCAGGTGGGCCCACATCTTGAAAGCATCCTAAAACTTGGGATGCTTTTTCATTTTTGTACTTTTCTGGCTAATCTTTTAAAACGAATTGGAATTACATGTCCTATTACGATTTTATATTCGTGGCATGGATAGGAACCCCACAGAGGCTATTATTTTCGATTTAGGTCGAGTTGTTATACACCTGGACGAAACAAAGACGTCAAATGAATTTCTCAAAATCTCATCATTCGATGAGTCTGATCTTCAGAATGCATTGCAGGCAGAACCTTACTTTAATCAGTTTGAACGTGGGGAGATTGAGGCAGAGGAATTTAGAAGAAATGTATCCCGGACATTAGGTTTTGCAGGTGACGGGTCTGAAATAGATATTGCCTGGAATGCAATGCTGGGAGGTATCGATAAACCTTTAATAGATAGTATCATTGGTTTGGGTGAGAAATTGAAAATATTTGTTCTAAGCAATACCAATATCATTCATGAGATTGCTTTCAATAAGATATTAAAAGACTCAACTGGTCACAATAACCTTCATGAGATCTTTCATAAAGTCTACTTTTCTCATGAGATAGGTGCAAGGAAGCCTGAATTGAATTCCTGGGAGATGATTTTACAAGAACAGAGCCTGGATCCTCAAAGGGTTCTTTTCCTGGATGATAGATTGGATAATATTGAAGCAGCAGCATCTCTTAGAATGAATGTGTTGCAAATTACTGATCCTTACCACACCTATGAGGTAATTAAGCCTTATTTAAGTTAAAGTGCTTCAAGATCGTGTTTTTAATCAATAGGGGGCTTAATTTGGGGCCAGATTATGGAGCCGAACAAGGAAAGGAAAAGGAGATTTATTCAATTAGGTTTATTTGTACTAACATTTGTATGTACTACAATTGCTGGTGCAGAGTGGCGGTACAATAAGTCATTTTATGGGGACGAGCCTTTATTGTTTAGTCATTTATTGGGAGGATTATCATTTTCGCTTTCATTTCTGGCTATACTTACCTTTCATGAATTTGGACACTACTTTACTGCCAAATACCATTCTGTTAAAGTGTCCTTACCTTATTATATTCCATTATGGCTAGGCTTTTTACCTTTTGGTTTTCCCTCTGTGGGGACGATGGGAGCAGTTATCAGAATAAGGGAGAAAATTCAATCCAGGAAGCTGTATTTTGATATAGGAGTTGCAGGACCTTTGGCTGGTTTTGTGGTGGCTGTTTTAGTGATTGTTTATGGTTTTTATAATTTGCCCCCACTGGATTACATATTTGAAATTCATCCTGAATATGCCAAGCATGGTCGTGATTATGCAGAGGAAGCATTCAAGAATAAAAATGGGCTTGTGTTAAGATTTGGGCCAAATTTACTTTTTTGGATTTTGGAGAATGTACTTCCAATAGACAAGTCATTACTTCCTCATCCAAATGAAGTAATTCACTACCCGTATTTTCTGGCAGGTTATCTTGCTTTGTTCTTTACCTCTCTAAATCTTTTTCCAATAGGTCAATTGGATGGAGGGCATGTGCTATACGGTGTTTTGGGTGCTAAAACCCATCGAATAATTGCACCTGTTTTTTATGTTGCTGCACTTTTTTATGCGGGGTTAGGTATGTTAAATCCCCTGGAACCTGATTTGGACTTTTTCGCTTGGTCAATGTTGTACTTGTATTTCCTCTATTTCTGTTTATACAGCATACATCCCAATAAAAGGGTTAGGTGGGTTTTGGCGATTGCTATTTATCTATCCCAAAGCATTGTGGTAATAATTTTCCCTAAAGTAGAAGGATATATGGGATGGTTGTTGTTTTTGTTTTTGGTTGGTCGCTTTCTTGGTATTCATCATCCCGGGGTAATTGATGATAGACCTCTAAGTCCAACAAGGAAGATTGTCGGGTGGTTGGCTATTGTTGTTTTTATTCTATGCTTTAGTCCCAAGCCTTTTATCTTCGAAGAAACAAATGTTGTCCAAAAACCCAATATTGAACAAAAGAATAATTCAAAGGATGATGAGAGTGACCAGTCGAAGGTTACTGCTTTACGAAGCGAATAGTTCTAATTTCCTCCGAAGTGGTGAAAACCGCAATGTAGATTCCACTTGAAAAGTAACTAATATCGATCTGATTACCTTGTTGTTGAACCACTTGCTCTATTCCTCTTAAATCATAAATTTTGACCTCATCAAACTGCCCATTAACGGTAATTAAAGAACTGGCAGGGTTAGGGTATAAGCTAATGGACTCAAAAACTGGGTTTTGAACTGATACTGGTAGAAATGGAGTTCCAAATACAGGTCTGATCATTAAGGTGCCAGGAACACTTAAATTTTGCTCCCATTCTTCATCAATTCTTGTGTAGACTCTTCTGCTGAAATCGGTGTTTTTGTCAAGCCCAACAGGTACATATCGATTTACTTTTTGCTCAAACCCGATGTATATGGTATCCTCTACAATTGGTTGCTTTTTTAGCTTTATTCTTGTGAATTGATTAATAGTAGCAGCCTGACTTATTTTGAAGTCCTCCTGAATTACCAGTTCACTTTCTTCAGAACCCGACAAATCTTTCAATACCAATATATCTAACTGATCTCCCTGTTCACCCGGTACAATCTGAGGGAAGTTTATATCAATATGTGTAAGTGTATCTCGGGAGTGAATAGGGTAGGCAATTACTAATCGGCCCTCACTGATGCTTATGCCTGCAGCAAACTCAGCTGTACCATCATCATATGCATAATAACGTTCCATTGTATATTGATGGGAGATGGTGTCATTATAACGATATGAGTAATAGGAAGAATTAGCATTTGGGATATTTAAACTATCCTGAGTATCCAGATATGCTTTAATCTCAAAGGTCAAGGTATCATCAAACGTAAAATAATCGTCGATCCTAATTTCATTTGATTCAAATTGGTTTCGTGCGTTATTAGAAATACCCGCAACTTCAGTGTCAATATTTACCTGGTCAACAACTGTTCCTGTTGAATCAATTACCTCCACATAGTAGTTTAAGGGATCAGGAATACCTGGTCTTACAAGTGTGAATGATTCCATATCTATGGTACCTGCAAATAATTCCGCTGTATCCAGGAAATGATCAAAAGGGATAGCGTAGAACTCACCAAACGGTGACGAAGGTGGTTTAGTCATCGCTCTGTCCTCATAAAACAAAGAGTCTGGTCCTCTGTCATAATTTACATAAACATAATCGATAAGCCAGGAATCAAAAGGGCCTTGTGAGCTTCCGTAGTTTTGGAATTTTATTCTGAAATTATCATGATGGTATTCTTCGTTAGTGATAGGAACAATTAATTGTTGAAACACTAACTGTGTTGTGTCTTCAGAATCATAATTGAGTGCCTCTTCGCCTCCTACTAATCCATGTTTAAGAAGGTCATCCGGATACAAGTCCTGATTAATCCATACGCTATCGCTATTGAGAAAGTGTAATGTCAATGAGTCTGCAGGGTCTGGCATTTCTCCTAAACCTTTTGCTTGCCAGAAGAAGCTGAGATAGATCGAGTTTCTTTTATTAACCGGAACCTGAGACATGGCAATAGGAAAGGTGATTAAGCTATCTGTTGCTGTAGTAATAAAGTTATTATCGTTATAAGGAGCACCAAGCTCATTTACTCCATCAAAAACTGCCACATTAATTGTTGGAGGATTAATCCCTGCGGAAGGACTTACAAGAACAGTACCCCCAAACTCCCAAACATTTGGATCTGGAGTAGAGTATCTTGAGAAGTCATCATAAATGGGTAAAGTGATTGTTGTATCAGTTAATTGCCTTGATTGACTTTCTTTATTCGACTTTTGTAAGGGCTTTACAATCAATTGGGCATTTAGTCCCAGACTGAAAGAAGTTAATAAAATGAATAAAAGAGGTCTAATCATTGTTATTCAAAGACGAATTTACTGATTCAAGCGAGTCAAGTGTAGAAACAGTTAGGTTTACCAGCTGACCAACTTTTACAATATTTGGAGAAGCAGGAATTTGATCAACAATGAGACCAGGTAAGCTGTCTACTTCCTGATAGCTTATTTCTCCGATTTCCAATCCTGCACCTCTGAGTGCTATTTCGGCACTTTCAAAGTCTTGACCTATAACGTCAGGAATTCTAAAAGATTGCTTGCCTTTTCCGGTTCCAAGTAACAAATCAATTTTTGAACCTTTCGGTATATAATCTCCTGCAGCTACCTTTTTACCATTCAATAAGAAGTCACCAACAACATTGTGCTTAAGGTGATCCAATTTGTATTCCTTTTTTCCAACCTTCAGTCCTAATGCGCTGAATTGCAGCTCAACATTCTTGAAAGATCTGCTTTCAGGAAAATCAGGGAATTTTACCAGTGGAGCTTTCTTGGAGTTTAATGTAACATAAATCTTTCGATCTTCCTTAACCGATGTGTTTGGTTTTGGGAACTGAATAAGTACAGTATGGGGCTCCATGTCAGCATTATAACCTGAATCCTGGGTTACAACATATTTTAGTCTTTTGCTATCCAGAAAATCTGGAAGCTCCTCTATATTCATACCAATGACATCAGGAACTGATATGCTTTCACCATGATTAGTTTTGATCGGAAGGAATACATAAAAGACGCTGAGTATAAAAAGGACGATCAATACACTTGCAAGTAAAAAATGTATGATTAGATCTTTCCAGGATTCTGCTTTGAGGAATTTAAATAACATATTCAGTAAACCGAATTTTACGAAAGCTCAATATTAATAGTTTTCTAACTAATTGATATCAAGATTATCTATTGATTAATACCCTTCTTGAAATTTCCAGATCGTCTCCAACTAAAAACAGAAAGTAAATACCTCCTAATCCTTCAGTCTCTATTATGAAATTCTGGTTAAGAACATTTGTCTGAATTGACTCAAAGACGACTTTTCCCATGATGTCGGTCAATAGAATTTTAACATCTTCTTTCTTATCCAGGTTCATACTAACATTGAATGATCCACTCGTAGGGTTTGGGTATACGAGTACCTCTTCTTCGAAAGAATTCAAGTTTGGAGTGGAAGTGTTGTAAATCTCAATATCATCAAGATAAATGTTATTCCCATTTCCATTTGTTGCAACAAATGCTATTCGCATTGTTTCAAGGGGATTCTCAGGTAAATATTCACTTAGGTCTATGAACTCTGTTCTCCAATCATCCTCTTCTACAGGAACCCACTCAGTATTTGAACTCTCAACTGCCAGGATAGAACCTTGTTTGTTATAAAGGACATTGTCCCATGATTGACCACAATTATTACTAAGTAGCACTTTTAATCCATCTACCCGCTCTAACCTTTGAGCATATGATACCTTGAAAGTCATACTGGCTTCTGTCATTCCTTCCGATAACAGAACAGGGCTAACCAGCCAGTTTTCAACACCAAGTTCTTCAAGATTGAAACCTGGCATTAGTAATGATTTATTGAAACTATCATCATATACCTCCCAATTGGAAGCTCCTTCGTTGTTTATTAAGGACCAATCTACGGTGCTTTCAAAGCGCTCTCGAACAGGTATGGATTCGTCTGTAGCGTTGATAGTAATATTTGTAGAAAATGAATTATTACTTTCATCCTCATCATTTAATCCATTGATAGAAATAATTTCAAGATCCAATACTGAACTGGAGTTATCAATAGCATTATCAGGGAGTGACAGCTTTCCACTTTTTCCTGAACTAATATTGATATTATCAAAACTGGCGGTGTTATAACTGCCAGTTGGTCGCGATCGATAATTGATCTCCAGATTGGTGATTGTTTCAGAACCAAAATTCTTTACTTCTACCAAAGGTGTAAACTCTCCTATACAAGACAAAATACTGATGTTTGATACTTCTCCAATTCCCACATCTAATTGAAATTGATTAGAAGGCTGAATCTGGATGTTATCCAAAAATAGATTGTTTCCTCCTCCGTTAACGCCAATAAACGCAATTCTTACATTTTCTTCGTCACTATAATCACTGAGATCGATCAGCTCAGTTCGCCAATCATTTTCTGAAATAGGAATGAATTCCTGGTTTAGGGATGAAGAGCTCGCTAACTGGTTTCCATACTTTTCAAATAAGTAGTTTTCACGTAGAAAGGTTTCTCCACAATCAGTACTGACCGCTACAATTAGCCCATCTGTAAAAAATCCAGGTCTTGGAGCATATGCATAGTCAAATTCCAAAGATGTGTTGCTAAATGAACTCAAATCCAACACCGGAGTGATTAGGTAATCAAAATTTCCATAAACATTATCGGAGGTGGAATAGTACGGAACTTTATAAGCTTGATTCGACACTGTGGTCTGAGGAGCAATACTTTGCTGCCAATAAGGATTCTCAACTGGGAAATTCGTCTGATTCCAGGACGTTAATGAATTTTCAAAATCTTCAGAAAGAGGTAAATCTATTTTGTTAGAGGTGAAGAATTCTTTAGTCAACCGATTGTTAGATCCATTTGGGTCTCCCTGGCCGTTTACCTCCTTGATTTCAAAGGAAAGAGTGTAGTTTGTATTCAAAGAGGTTGTAATCTGAGGAAAAGAAACGGATACCAAATCACCAGTCTCAAGATGTTGGTAAAACAATTCTTCAGATACCAGAGACCCATTTAGTGTCATTTCAATTTTAAAAGAATCAATTTCCACTGCTCCGTGGTTTCTGATCTGAACCTGAGGAGTGATTGAACTATTGCATATACTTAAATCTGCATCTACGTCTATTTCTTTGATCCCTAAATCAAAAGAGAAGATTTGTGGCGCAATGAGAGCTGACGAGTTGAGAAGACTTTTTCTTCTGGGACTGTTTTCCATTACAATCCGCATTCGTTCTTTTTGACAAACCGTAAAAAGGTTCATGCACTCATCATTGGTGTAGTCCATGAAATTCTCAATCATGTCTCGAGTTCCACAAGTAGTTTTGTCCGTCGGACAACCATCAGTGTCATCATTTGAAAAGGGTGTGTCATCACAATAGTCGTCCACAGAGCATCCTCCGTCACCCCAAATATGTCTTAACCCCAAATAGTGACCTATTTCATGAGTCGCTGTTCTACCGAAGCTATCAAAACTATTAGTATCATCGTTGATGCCTACATATTTGTAATCTAAGGCTACACCATCTGTTAATCTTTCGGTATCAAATTCACCATCTAAGCCATCAAGATTCATGACAGGAAACTGGGCCCAGCCTAAAAAGCTTTGTAAATCAGCAATGTAAATATTCATGTAGTCCTCAGCAGGCCAATAGATATGAGATTTCAGGATGGCATCCTCAGAAAATTTGAACCTTTCCATGGTGCCACGGGTACGAGTGATCCCTGTTGTAGGTAAGCCCTCTGGATCTCTAACGGCAAGAACAAACTCAATTTCGACATCAGCGGTCACGCTTGAATATTCTGAAGGAGTGTTGATGGCATCATCGTTTGTTCTTCTAAAGTCTTTATTGAGGAGCCCAATTTGCTCTATTATTTTCTCATCAGGAAGGTTAACACCGGTTCCAACTTCTTCACCATTGTGAATAACATGAACTACAACTGGTATCCTGTAAACTTCATTTTCCGAGTCCACGCTGAATTTACGTTCAGCTCGTTTTTCAGCGATCCAGTGTTCGAACTTATGTTCATCAAATTTTTCGGGGAAAGATCTGTTTAGTCGGGATTGTAGGATAGTGGTTGCACATCGGTGTTGGGCATAGCTTGATCCTCCAAGCAGCAATAGCAGTAAGATTATGGTTGGTATACGGTTCACATTATAGGTTTTACTACGCTAGTGTTCCAGGCATTTTAGCATTCGGATCATCGGGTGATGTGATATTAACCGCCTCTACTCCTTCAATTTGTGGTACAGCTCTTTTAATTGCTTCTTCAACTCCTGCTTTCAATGTCATTGTAGACATAGGGCAGGTACCACAAGCACCAAGAAGTTCCAACTTCACAATATTATTTTCAATATCCAGAATCTTCACATTTCCTCCATCAGCAACCAGATATGGCCTAATGGAATCCAAAGCTGTCTCGACCTGATCTATTAAACGTATATTTTCTTCTGGCATTATATTATGCTTTTATTTCTACAACTTTAGTTTTGTCTTGGTTGGCATTCCTGATAGCAACTTGCTGAGCTAATGACTCTGCTAATTCACTAAATGAGGCTGCAGTGACATCATCCTTTAATACCGCAGGATAGCCATTATCCCCACTTTCCCGTATTGATTGCACAATTGGAATCTGACCTAAGAAAGGAACATCAAATTTCTCTGCAAGATTCCTTCCGCCACCTTCTCCAAAGATATAATATTTATTGTTAGGCAATTCTTCGGGTGTGAAGTAAGCCATGTTTTCAACTATACCAAGTACAGGAACATTAATTTGAGGTTGCTTAAACATTGCAACTCCCTTTTGAGCATCAATCAAAGCTACTTTTTGTGGTGTACTTACAACCACCGCTCCGGTTACAGGAACTGACTGAACAAGTGTCAGATGAATATCGCTGGTACCTGGAGGAAGATCTATAAGCAGGTAGTCTAATTCTCCCCAGACTGTATCACTCAAAAATTGCTTCAGAGCTGAGCTTGCCATAGGTCCTCTCCATACAACTGCATTGTCAGCAGGCGCTAGAAACCCTATGGATATCAGTTTTACACCATATTGCTGAATAGGAACTATCATGTTCTTACCCATTCTCTCAACAACACCTGGCTGCTCATGCTCACAATTGAACATAGTAGGAACTGAAGGACCAAAGATATCCGCATCAATCAAACCAACTTTAGCTCCTTTTTTAGCCAAAGAAACAGCTAGGTTGGCAGCAACCGTAGATTTTCCAACTCCTCCTTTTCCTGAAGCAACTGCGATAATATTTTTCACACTAGGAAGGAGTGGGGCATTGTCTCTTATTGTGGTCACATTGGATGTCATGAAAATATCTGAATCGATATCTTCAGAGACCTGTTCGAATAATGCGTTTTCGCAATTTCTTTTGATTATTTCTTTCAGAGGACAAGCAGGAGTGGTTAGTACCACACTGAAGGATACCTTATTCCCATCAATTTTTAAATCCTCAATCATTCCCAGCGATACCAGATCTTTCTTTAAATCCGGATCTTCTACCGTTGATAGCGCTTTAAGTACTAATTCTTTTGTGATTTCTGCCATTATTCCTCCAAATCTTCTTTCAGTTGCAAATTACATTGAATCCATTTCAATCAACAAATAATCTGGGAAATAAGTTAGCTTTGTGGCTCCATTAGCAATTGGAAGACAGTGATAGATCAGACCACCATAGATGAATTAAAATCCCGTATCGATATAGTCGAAGTGGTGGGTGATTTTGTGACTTTAAAAAGATCTGGTCAGAATTATAAAGCGCTAAGCCCTTTCAATAACGAAAAGACACCTTCATTTTATGTTGTTCCTTCCAAAGGGATCTTTAAAGACTTTAGTAGCGGTAAAGGTGGTGATGCAATCACATTTGTGATGGAAGTGGACGGCCTAAGTTACATCGAGGCTCTAAAGTACCTGGCAAAAAAGTATGGTGTTGAAGTAATAGAGGAAATTCCAGACGATGAATATCAGGCTGCTCAAAATGAAAGAGAGAGTTTGTTTATTGTCCTGGGTTTTGCTCAGCAGTATTTTGAAGATCTACTTTGGAAAGATGATGAAGGTCGATCCATTGGACTATCTTACTTTAAGGAACGAGCATTTTCTGAAGAAACAATAAAGGAATTTGGTCTTGGTTATAGTCTGGAGGCCTGGGATGGCTTAATTAAAGCCGCCGATAAAAAGGGTTATAAACAAGAGTACCTTGAAAAAGCTGGACTTAAGGTTGTAAAGGAAGGCAAGGAGTATGACCGTTTCAGGGGAAGGGTAATATTTCCAATACACAATATCACCGGGAAAGTAGTTGCATTTGGCGCCAGGATTCTCAAAAAGGATAAAAAACAACCTAAGTACCTCAACTCACCAGAGACTGAGTTGTACCAGAAGAGTAAAATCCTTTATGGATTATACCAGGCCAAACAGGATATCAGAAAGGAAGATAACTGTTATCTGGTTGAAGGTTATACCGATGTTATTTCTCTTCATCAGGCTGGAGTAAAGAATGTAGTTTCAAGCTCCGGTACAGCACTTACTGAAGATCAGATTAAGCTTATTGGTCGGTATACCAAGAACATAACAGTACTTTTTGATGGGGATGCTGCTGGAATAAAAGCAGCTACAAGAGGTATTGACATGATTCTGGAGGGTGGTTTGGATGTGAAAGCCATAGCATTTCCTGAAGGAGAAGACCCTGACAGCTACGCTAAACAACTTGGTACCTCAGCATTTAGAAATTTTCTGGATACCGAAGCTACCGATTTCATAAAGTTTAAGACTTCTTTTCTGGTAGAGGAAGCAAGTTCAGATCCTCTGAAAAAGGCAAGCACTATAAAGGAAATCGTCAACAGTATTGCCAAAATACCAGATCCTATTAAACGCACCGTTTATCTGAAGGAGTGTAGTGGTTTATTAGATATTAGTGAAGCAGTTTTGGTTGCAGAGCTTAATAAACTACTCATTAGTGCAAGCAGGGATAAGAAAAACGCTCCACCAGAGCAAACCATTCCAATCCCAGAGGAGTTTCAGGAGGAAGAGGTCAAAGAATTTAATATCGATGATCTTGTTGATGCCTGGGAAAGGGAGAGTTTGAAGATGCTGGTCAATTTTGCAACTACGGTTGTGAAAGACGCTTCGGAAGACGAACAGTATTTAATAGCTTATTTTTTCTCAGAAACTGAGGATGTAGAATACAAAAACCCTGTTTACAAGAAAATACTTAACTTATATCAAGAGAGATTTCATGAAGGTGAAATCATTACACCAGAATATTTGTTGGGACTAGATGATCAGGAGATCAAGAGTGTGGTGATCGATTTGATTACTGAAAAGTACGATGTAAGCGAATTGTGGTGGGAAAAATATCAAATAGCAATCAACAGGCAAGAAGATGAGCCAAGAGATGCAACATTTTTAAATATTGCCAGGTTGAAGTTTAGAATCATCCAAAAGATGATTGAAGACAATAAAAAAGATTTAGAAAAATCTGAGGATATAGAAAGTATCAGTAAGTTTCAGGAAAAGCACCTGAAACTAAAACAAAAGGGAATGCAGATAGCGAAGATCCTTGGAAACGTAACAACATAGATTAACCCGAGAACAACAATGTCAGAAAGTAATATGCTTGATAGTATTGAGGAAGCTATTGAAGCGGTAAAGCGTGGAGAAATAATAGTGGTAGTGGATGATGAAGACAGAGAGAATGAAGGAGACTTCATTTGTGCAGCAGAAGCTGTAACTCCTGAAATCATCAATTTCATGTCAAAAGAGGGGAGGGGATTGATTTGTGCTCCTATAATTGAGGAAAGGTGTGAGGAGTTGGAACTTGACCTAATGGTGGGAAAGAATACCGCAGCATTTGAGACTCCTTTTACAGTTTCAATTGATTTAATTGGATATGGCACTACAACAGGAATATCTACCTCCGACAGAGCTAAGACAATCAAAGCTTTAGTTAATCCAGAAACTAAACCAGAAGAGCTTGGTAAACCAGGTCATATATTTCCTCTTAAAGCCAAAAAAGGTGGAGTGCTGAGAAGAGCTGGTCACACTGAAGCGGCCATAGATTTTGCCAGACTAGCGGGTTTTTACCCAGCTGGCGTATTGGTGGAAATTCTGAATGAAGATGGAACCATGGCAAGATTACCAGATTGCCGTAAAGTTGCTGATAAGTTTAACTTAAAGTTAGTTTCAATAAAGGATCTAATTGCCTACCGAGTTGAGAAGGAGTCACTTATCGAGAAAGAGATTGATGTGAAGATGCCAACAAACTATGGTGATTTTCAATTAACTGCTTTTAAACAAACAAATACCGGTGAAACTCATTTAGCACTTTCCAAAGGTACCTGGACTGAAGATGAGCCAATACTTGTGAGAGTTCACTCTTCGTGTGTCACTGGGGATATTTTCCATTCTTTCAGGTGCGATTGCGGGGACCAACTTCATGCAGCCATGGAAATGGTCGAAAAAGAAGGAAAGGGACTTGTATTGTACATGAATCAGGAGGGAAGAGGAATTGGCCTTATCAATAAATTACGAGCCTACAAGCTTCAGGAAGAAGGCTATGATACAGTTGAAGCAAATCAAAAACTGGGGTTCCAACCTGATCAAAGAGATTATGGTGTTGGGGCACAGATTTTAAGGGCAATGAACGTAGGGAAGATAAAATTAATCTCTAATAATCCTAAGAAAAGAGTGGGGTTAATGGGTTATGGCCTGGAAATTGTTGATAATGTACCAATTGAAGTTAAACCTAATGAGCACAACCAAAAATATCTTGAAACTAAGAGAGATAAATTTGGACATGAAATTCTAGGACACTTCAATAAACAAGGTTAAATTATTGATTATGTATCGATGTTTGTTATCGGTTGTTTTTGCAACTATATTTTTCTCAAACCTGGATGCCCAACAGTTTCCATCTCAAATCTGGCATTCAGGTTATGTTATAAGTCTTCAGGCTGATACTGTGAAGGGAAAAGTGAAATATGACATGGAGACCAACTCAGTACAGGTAGATGTTGGTAACAAAATAATGTCATTTTCAAGTCACAATACACGATACGTCAGGATATTTGATCAGGTAGCGGATAACTACAGGGAGTTTTATTCCATTCCGTACAGGTTAAAAAGTCAATATCGAACGAAGGTCTTTTTTGAAGTGCTTTATGAAGGACCTTTGAGTTTATTGAGTAGAGAAGAAATAACCCAGGAAACGGTACCTAGTACTTCGATATATGGGAGTGCATATGTGAGAGAGCGACTTGCTTACAGCTTCTACTTTCTGGATAATAAAGGAAATATCACTTTCTATAATGGTAAGAGATCCGATCTTTACATAATTATGGGCAAGAAGCAAAAACAGATTAAGGAGTTTGTCAAAACCAATAGATTAAAGACTGATGAACTAAGAGATCTGGTCAGAATAACAGCATTTTATAATTCGATTTAAACATCAACATGTCAAAACCACTAATATTAGTGTCTAACGATGATGGAATCACATCAAGGGGCATCAGAAAACTTGTAGAATTAATGACTCAACTGGGAGAAGTGCTAGTTGTGGCTCCAGATAGTCCTCAATCAGGAATGGGGCACGCAATCACAGTTGGAGATACACTTAGACTGACGCCAAGTAAAATATTTGAAGATATTTCTGTGGAGGCCTACGAGTGCTCTGGTACACCGGCAGATTGTATCAAATTAGCGAAACATCATGTATTAAAGGATAGAAAGGCTGATTTGGTAGTAAGTGGCATAAACCATGGATCAAACTCCTCTATCAGTGTTCTTTATTCTGGTACTATGAGTGCTGCGATTGAAGGAGCTATCGAAGGAACACCTGCTATTGGATACTCGCTCTGTGATTATAGCCCTCAAGGTGATCTTTCTCATGTTGATGAATATGTTTTAAAGATAGCGTCGGAGACTTTAGAAAAAGGAATTCCAAAAGGAGTAGCACTCAACGTTAACATACCACCAATTCAAAACCAGAAAATACAGGGAATAAAAATATGCCGACAGGCAAACGCATGGTGGGAAGAGGATTTTGAACAAAGAATCGACCCGTATGGTAGAAAGTATTTTTGGATGGTAGGAAACCTGGTGAATCATGATAAAGGGCAGGATAACGATGAGTGGGCAATTGCGCAAAATTATGTTTCTGTAGTGCCTTGTCAATTTGATCTTACGGGGCACCATGCAATTAGCATCATAAACGATGATTGGGATATCTGACCCCAACCATAGAAAAACTTCATTTTACTTATAATTTCAGCTGATATTTATGATCTTTATAGGGTTAAGCTATGAACTGGTATGAATAATCAGCTTTGGATCACATCAGTGCATGCTTCTTGGAAATGTCTGAATAAGATATTTTAAAACACAGCTACCGTTAAGGAAATAGGACCGATGGAAGTGTAATATGCTAACTATGAGTTGGTCTCAAAGATTATGGGTATTAATCCTCGGTGTGTTATGTTTGACCAGCAATGTGCATTCACAAATTGGAACACCACATTTCAAATATTTCTCACCCCAGGACTACAAAGAAGGAAATCGTAATTGGGCGATCGCATCAGACGCGAAAGGCGTTATCTATGTAGGTAACGACGATGGTATATTGCGTTTTGATGGCATCTCCTGGGAGCTCATCCCACTCCCACAAAATCAAATTGCTTATTGGCTGGAAAAAGGAGAGGATGGGAATATCTACGTAGGAGCCAATGGTGAAATAGGCATGCTAATTTCCGATCTGAATGGAAAAGTTTCTTATAAGTCCTTTCTGCCCTTTATTCCAGAACCTTATCTGGATTTTAATGTAGTTTGGGAAATAGGAGTGGATCAAAATGGTGTTTTATTCAGATCGAAAAAATACTCTTACTTCCATCCATATGGCTCAGATAAAGTCGTACCACTTGTTGCTCCGAAAGGAGGAAGGTCCTTCGATTGTGCATTTGCCGCCAGAGATACTGTATACAGCAGGGTATATGGTTTGGGACTACATTACTTAAATGAGAATGGCGTCCATCTTCTCCCTAATTCCGAATTTTTTGCTGAAAGAAAGGTCAATGGAATATACGCATACGGAGATGATGAACTTCTCGTAGCTACCAGGTTTGAAGGATTATTTATATACAACAAAGAGACTGGAGTAAGGAGGTTTAATACTACTTGTGATCAATATCTAATTGACTACAAAATCTATGATGGCCAATTATTGTCAGATGGAAACTATGCCATTTCAACAATGGGGAATGGAATAGTAGTAATAGATCCTTCAGGACAGGAAGTGTTTCGATTCGATTCCTCGAATGGTCTTGGTAAACATAGGCCTCTTTTCATAATAGAAATTGAAGACCAATTGTGGGTTGGTATGAAGAATGGAATTTATGTACTCTCATACAACTCACCATATAGGTTTATAAAGCAGGAATATGGGATTACTGGACAGATCAAAGATATTCTTCGTCACAAAGACGATTTATATGTGACATGCAATGATGGTTTATATAAGTTGAACGATCGGAATTTGCCAAAGTTTGAACCCCTTAATCAAGATTTAATTGTTGATTGTATAGATCTATTTGAGATCAACGATAAATTATGGGTAACCAGCCTTGAGGGTGTTCATCAATATGATGATAATACTGGATCAATTAAGAAGCTTTTTAAATTAATTTCCAGGGAATTAGTACAGACAGAGTATAAAAATATTGTGGTGTCTGCGGGCTTTTATTTTGGAGCTTCCATCATATTTCTAGGCGATGAACCTGTGAATTTTGAAATTGAGAATATTGAGAGAGGCGTTACTCAAGTGATCAAAAAAAGCCCGTTGAATTACTTATTTAAAACAGAAGCAAATCAGTTATTTGATGTTGTTATTGAGCCAGCAAAGAAATCGGCCTATATAAAAAACCAGTTTCAATTACCTGAAAATGGTCATTTGGTTCAGTTTGGGAATTCTACATATGTAGTTACAAGTGAAGAAGTATTTGATCTTACTGATGACGGTGTTGAGAAGTCGAATCAGAAGTTAGGATTTTCATTTAAAGCCAAAGAGATAGTGTTGGTGGAAAAACAGAAAGATGAAACCTGTTTTGTATGCTATAAGGATGAGTTGAGCAATTATTATTGTGATCTCACAAAACTTGCGGATGGTAAATTGGTAACCACTGGTTCCTACTTTTATTCTGAGTTTAAACCGGAAGTGATTTACAATGATGATGAGTCCATATTTCTTGGAGGTATAACAGGAATCAAAGTAATTGATCAGCACAATCAGTCAAATAAAGGTAGTGCGAATGAGAAAGTATTTATTCGAAAAGTAAAAGCATCGGGAACGGCTGTAATCTATTCCCCGGATCAAAATCAGGTTGTTCAACTTGGTTCAAAACTGGACAATATCGAATTTGATTTTTCATCTAATGGTGCATTGTCTGACAAAGCTTATTACCAGTATAGGTTGATGGGGCTATCAGATGCCTGGTCAGAGTGGAATGAAAGAAAAACTACTAATTATAGCGGTTTACCTCCAGGTTACTATACGTTTCAGGTAAGAGGAGTTTCGCTGAACGGTTCATATAGCGATATAGCAAATTTTAGTTTTGTGGTTGCTACACCATGGTATGTGTCATGGTATGCATACCTGATTTATGTAGCAGTTTTTGCTCTGGTGGTATATGTAGTCTATCAAAGACGAATAAGGTTCCTTAAATGGAAACAACAACAGTTGCAGGAATTGATAGATGACCAAACTAAGGAATTGAGTCATGCCAATGAACAGCTCGAGGAGAAAGCTCAAAAACTGGAGCAGCTTGATAATTTCAAAAGCCGTTTTTTTGCCAATATATCTCATGATTTAAGAACTCCGATTACACTTCTATCAGGAAGAATAAAGCAAATCAAGGAAGACGAAAATTCATTTTATTCCTCATCGACTGAGAAGTATCTGGGAAGTATGGATAAGGTCTCTCAAAAGTTGGTTTCTATGGTCAATGATATCAGCGAATTGGTTGCAATGGAGGAGGGTAATCTAAAATTGGAGAAGCATCCAGTTCAATTGAGTGGTTATATAGCTTTAGTATCAGGATTGTTCCAGTCCGCGGCTGATATAAGAAATATAGAACTATCTGTAAAAAGCACTATTTCTGGTGATTTCAAGGTAATGCTGGACACGGAGAAATTTGATAGAGTGATGTTCAATCTTATTTCCAATGCACTTAAGTTCACAAATGCACAAGGGAAAATACTAATTGAAGTTCTTGAAAAGAATGGTGCTGCTCATATCAAAGTGTCTGATGATGGTATTGGCATTCCATCTAATCACATCTCCAATATTTTTGACAGGAACTTCCAGGCCAGCAATAACAGTAAGGCCAAAGAAGGAATGGGAATAGGGCTAAGTGTAGCAAAGGAAATTGTTGAATTGCATGGTGGGCAAATTACTGTACAAAGTATTCCTGATAAAGGTGCGACATTTGATATTGTGCTTCCAAAGCATATTGAGACCAATGGGCAATCTTTTAAAGAACTTTCACCAAGTGAGTTTATTATTGATAGAGAGAAGCAATTCAGAGATGAGCTTATTGCCATTGAAAAGGTACCTTCTAATGTCACCCTGGATTTAGGAGATAAGTCGCTGAAGAAGATCCTACTGGTTGAAGACCATCCCGAAGTTAGGGAATATATGGTTGAGCTTCTGGCACCAACTTATGAGGTAATTACAGCCTCTAATGGAGCTCAAGCGCTAAGTAAGATGGAGAAATTAGATGTTGATTTAGTCATTACTGACTTGATGATGCCAGTAATGGATGGATTTGAATTCATTGATGGAATTAAACAGAGTTCGTCTTATCAGAATATTCCAATTATGGTGGTAAGTGCAAGGAGCTCAAGAGATGATAAGTTTAAAGTACTATCCAAAGGTGTAACAGAAATCTTAAGTAAACCATTTGATAAAGACGAACTCATTTTAAGAATTAATCAGCTGATTACTAGTCAGCCTGTTGATGACGGTTTAAAGAATGCTGTCAACAACCACGAAAGCTATGAGAATCTACAGTTACAAAAGTTGAATAATATCATTCTCAGTGAAATAGAAAACTCCAATGTGACAGCACTCTTAATCGCTGATCAATTGAATACTACGGAAAGAAGTTTATACCGATTAGTAAAGAAAATTACTGGCAAAACGCCGAATGAATACGTAAAAGATATCAAATTTCAATTTGCGTATGACTTGATCCAAGCCAAAAAAGTCAATTCCGTTAAACAAGCTGCCTCGAAAATTGGAATGTCCAACAGCACCAACTTTAATAAGCAATTCCTAAAAAGATTTGGCAAAAGAGCGGAGGAGTTATTTTGAATTGACTCGAATTTAGTATTTCAGGATTAGGATTTAGTATTTAATTATTGGTTCCTTCACGCCCGCTAATATTTTTATTGGAAGATGATTTTCGCTAGGAGGAATAGGACAAGAATAGTTTACATTGTAAGCACAATATGGATTATATGCCTGGTTGAAATCTAATATTGTAGTTTCACCATTTGGAATCCAAAATTCAATATATCTACCTCCGCCATAAGTTGTATCACCAGTGGTCAAATCTGTAAATGGCAGAAATAAGTAATCTCTGTATTCTGCAGTGTTAGTAAGTGCCAGGTTTTGATATAATGTCAATTGAAATTGCTGACCTTCAATTTGAAAATGAAGCAAGCCATACTTTCTATATTCACCCTGAACGGCACCAGTCGCAGGCATTTTGAAAGTCTCCTGATTGAAAAGTGGTTCAAAAGTCGCTTCTACTCTGAGAGAGAGGTTAATTTCGAAGAAGTCGTGTCCAGTAAAGTTTTTTCTGTCTTTCTTAGATAGAGGAGAGGTTTTGGAATCACGATATTCTGCATTCAGATCCTGTTGAAACTTTTTGATTTCTTCAATTGGAGATTGAGCTTGTAATATGAAACAAAGACACAATAATAGCGATGCTGCAAAACCCTTAATCAAAATCAAGTCTATATTTAATGAATAGGTTAAATGCCGGAACAGTTTTATCTCCTGTTCTTCCGAAACCAGGAATTGCATAAATATCTAAGGCGTCTTCTGCCGGATCCACTGCATCATAGTCAAGATTAAACCGGACCCTGATATTTCCTCCAATGTATAAATTATCCAAATACTTATAGATTTTCGAATCCTCTTCTGGATTGTAGATTTTGAAAAGCTTTCCTTCCGTTATGATAATAGCTTCCCACCATGTAGCCGATTGATTAGTTCTGGCAAAGCTTCTGGTATAGTCCTCGAATATTTCGCTTTCACTTTCAATTTGGACCAATCCTTCATCAGAAAAGTTCCCAGCACCGTATCTCATACCAATGCTTATATTATTCTTGGCATCAATAGATCTTGAGTAATCCAGTCCAAGCCTGTAATAATCGCCATCTACTTTGTAATTTCCATTTTTGTAAGCACCATTTGGTTTAAGCTTGCCGATTCCATACTCTCCGGAAATCTGTATCTGCTGTGCCGGTTTCAACTCGGATCTTTGCCATTTGATAATTGATAGGTGTCCTGTGAATTCAAGCTTGCTTTCGAATTCTGAGAATCCTACAACCAGCTTACCATAATCAAAAGTTGCGCTAATACCGGTTAAGTACTTTGTTGGTGGTCGAGGGATCGTGTCGGTTTCAACGACAACTTCAACAACAATACTGTCCTGGACTATAAGAGAATCCGCTTCCTGAGCTAAAATAAGGGAGCTCGCAAAACATAATAATATGGCAAAATAAATCTTCACAGAATCGCTTTCAAATTAGAACTCAAAATAGGGGATAATCTTTCACAATTCACAAAAAAAATAGGCTTGAGCGTTCAAGCCTATTTGGATCCATAGCTAATTGCTTAAATATGCCTTAGCCATTCTAGCTTTGTAGATTCAATTTAATCATTTGGGTTACTGTTGTTGCGCATAGTTTAATTATGAATTTGGCCTACGAATGAGGTTTTCATAATAACACTTATATACGTAACAACCTTTATAGAGTCTGAGATTAATGTAGAAAATATTCGAAACTAGAATTCAAATTGATAAACAGGTCCGTCTAAGGTGATGAGTGAATCAAAGGTCATCGTTGATTCATTAACCGTGAAATTTGATATTTCCAGATCAATTTCTCCCAATACATCTAAAGATTCCTGCGCTTCGAAACTAACATCCAAAAAGTAAGATTCGCCAAGGATAACAAACTCAAAGCTTGCATTATTGGTACCTTCTCCTAGCGGTAATGGAATGTCATAAAGGTTGGTGGTATCTGGCTGATAGCTTTCACCATTGTCTCTGTTTATTATCTCTGAAATAATCAGATATCCTTGAGAAACAGAATCCATATTATTTCTAACGGAGGTGATTTGGTCGTCTACAATGGTTTTCAATGCTGTGTAATCAGCTTGAGCAATTGTGTAGCTCGTTATACTATCAGGGTCTTCTAGCGTTGCTATAAAGTCTACAAACCAATCGATCGTGTCTTCCAGAACGCCTTGCTCAGTACTTAAAGCCTCAAGTATTAATTCCAATTGGTCAACACTATCAGTATTCACAAACTGCGCCTCGAATGTTGGGTTGAATACTATTGGTCCACAGTCCTCACATTCGCAAGCGGCGATTAGGATTACAAATGCAATAAATGAAAAGAATATGCCTTTTTTCATCGAGCGCAAATATATAGTAGATTCGAAATGAATTGATACATCTGACCTGGAATTACTTAATAAGGATCAACGTCAAAAACGACACGAACTGATTTAAATTGCTTCATTCCCTCCAGTGCCATTAACTTTTCCAATAATAGCCTTTTGACAGCAGCCAGATTGATTTTATCACGTTCCAGCCTTACGATCAATTCGGTCAGGAACTGGTTTCTGATTTTTCCAATAATAGGTTCTGCTGGTCCTTTGATTCGTTGTTTTCCCAGCTCACTCTTTACCAAATTCATGTAGGTCTGAGCTGCGTCCCAACTCACCTGCCTATCCCGGTCCTTGAATGTTATCTGAATTAATCTGAAAAATGGTGGATAGTGATATTTTTCGCGTTCAAGGATTTCGGATTGATAAAATCCTTTGAAATCATAATTGGCTACTCTTTGAATCACATATTGCTCAGTATCATTTGTTTGTAGAATAACCTTACCAGGCTTATCTCTTCTACCAGCTCTTCCACTTACCTGAGTTATTAATTGAAATGCCCTTTCATGAGACCTAAAATTTGGGAAGTGTATGATACCATCTGCATCTAGAATTCCAACTTTAGTTACTTTATCAAAATCCAGCCCTTTTGTTATCATTTGAGTCCCCACCAGAATATCGATTTGTCCATTTTCAAAATCTTCGATCATCTGTTGGTAACTGTACTTTTTTCTGGTGGTATCCAAATCCATTCTTTGGATCCTGGCCTCAGGTAACATAGTCTTCAACTCTTCTTCAATTCTTTCTGTACCAATTCCCACAGTTCTGATTCGATTAGAATTACAGGAATCACAGTGAGTAGGAGAGGGCTCTTTATATCCACAATAATGACACTTCAGGTTATTTTGGTACATGTGATATGTAAGGCTCACGGCACAGTTGGGGCACTTTGGAATATGTCCACAATCGTCACATGTCAGGAACGGAGCGTAACCTCTTCTGTTTTGAAAGATTATAGCTTGTTCGTTTTTCTCCAAGGTCTCTTTGAGCTCTTCGAATAACACTGATGAGAAATCTCCTTTGGCAAGCTTCTTCTTTCGCTGTGCCCTCATATCCGTTGGATGGATTTTAGGTACTTCTACATTACCATATCTGGTATTTAGTTCTACAAGTCCATACCTATCATGTAAAGCGTTATAATAGCTTTCCAAAGATGGAGTAGCTGTACCCAGTAATACTTTTGCATGATGAATCTGAGCTAATACAATGGAAGAGTCCCTTGCATGGAATCTTGGGTTTCTATCATATTGCTTAAAAGTTGTTTCATGCTCTTCATCAACAATAATCAATGACAGATTATCAAAAGGTAGAAAAATCGCACTTCTAACACCGATTACAAAACTATATCTCTGAGAAATGATGCCGTTATAGACTTCTACACGCTCGCTATCTGAGTATTTTGAATGGAAGACTCCAAGGCTATCACCAAAGTGTTTTCTTAGTCTTCTGATGATCTGAGTAGTCAAAGCAATTTCAGGTACCAGATACAAAACTTGTCCACCTTCCTGAAGCGCCTGTTCAATCAGTTTGATATAGATTTCAGTCTTTCCACTTCCAGTAATACCCTGGAATAGCACAGTGTCATGCTTTTCAAATTGATCAATAATTTCATTGTAAGCTCTTTCCTGATCTGAAGAAAGTGTGAATTGGTATTGTTCTTCGTCATTAGAAAAGTCTACACGAGGAATGACTACCTGAAATTCCTCGAAAACACCATTCTTGGTCAAAGTTTTTAAGGATGAATCCGATATGCCAGCTTTAGTCAGTTCTGCTTTCTGGGCACCCTTTGGATTCAGTTGTTGAAGTTCCATCACGGGAACAATCTGTAGGAACTTCAATAAAACATCAATTTGCTTAGGTTTCTTATCAAGGATCTGAAATAACTCCTCCAGTGCTTCTTCACCATAAGTGTATTGGCTAGCAAGTCTTATCCGCTTTTCATACTTGGGTTTAAACTTCTCCTTCAACTCTTCGAAAAGTAATATAATGTCCTTCTGTAGTAGACTCTTTATGGTCGCTGATATTGATTTTATACCCAGTAGCTCTTCTATCTGTATATAACTCAATTGTTGATTATTGATCAGGTGATTAATAATCATTTCCTCACGATCAGATATCTCATCACCTTCGTATTCATTGATATCAAAAGTGGGATTGAGTTGTATGTAAGATTCACTCGAAAGCTTTAAACCAGATGGAATAGCGGCATTCATTACATCTCCAAGTGAGCTCATATAATAAGCGGAAATCCAACCGAAGAATTTCAACTGTTGTTCATTGATAATCGGTTCGGGATCAAGGCTGTCGAGAATGGACTTTGCTTCGTATTTTTCTGGTGGGTTTGTGTGAATTTTATAAATAATACCAGTCAGTATCTTCTTTCTTCCAAATTGCACAACCACCCTGGAACCCACCATAAGTAGGTCCACTAGATTGAATGGAATACGATATGTAAAAGTACCGTGAAGTGGCAGAGGGAGAATAATCTCTGCGAAATAGGTAGTTTTTTCTCTATGTTCAGAAGGATTAAGATTCAGCTGACTCAAATGCGACTTTCTATTTGTTCAACAACGGAATTTACATCAAATACCGGCATTTTGCAGGTTTTGTTGAAGCAAACATAAAAAGTTGTTTTGTCTTCAATGGCTGGTTTATTCATTGCTAATGGCAACTCCTCATTTTTACCAGCTTGTAGCTTGATTGAATTGGGGATAAACCTTGAATCCAAGTCTTTGATTGAGCTCAATTGATCCGCCGCAACCACTATTTCTGCAGTCGGAAAAGATTGATCAATAAGTAGGCACCCCCAATAAGATAAGTACTCCGGCTCCTTCTGAATAAGTGGAATCATCGAAGCAACCATATCCTTTGAGATCGATGTATATCTTTCATCCTGGAAAGCTAGTCCAAGTCGGTATAACGCATTTGCAATTCCTGCATTTGAAGATGGGATAACATTATCGAAGATCTCCTTTTTTCTAGCTATTAACTCTTCTCCTGAGTTGCTTGTGAAGTGAAAGAACTTTTCTTCTTCATCATAGAAGTTGTCAATTGTGAAATCGGCCAATTCTTTAGCTTCTTTGAGCCATTTGAAATCAAAAGTGATTTCGTATAATCCATGCAGTGCGTCAATCACCCAGCAGTAATCTTCCAGGTAAGCATCTATACTGGCTTTTCCCTCTTTGTAAGTTCGAAACAGCCCTTTCACATTTTTGAGATTTTGGATGATGAATTCACCATTCTTCAATGCCAGATCAAGTATTTTATCATTTCCAATCGCTGAATAAGCATCGACTAAGCCACGGAGCATTAACCCATTCCATGAGGTCAGAATTTTATCATCTAATCCGGGTCTGACTCTTTCGCTACGGATGGCTTTTGCCTTTATCTCAAAAGATGAAATCTTTTCTCTTAATACTTCAACTGTGATGTCAAACTGCTTAGCAATGTGTTCTTCTGGCTGAAGCATTCTTAGAACATTCTTGCCTTCTTCCCAATTACCAATTGGTAAGACATTGTAATAGGCAGCAACCACTTCAAAATCATCACCTGAAATAGTTTTAATTTCTTCTTCTGTCCACACATAGAATTTACCTTCTTCGCCTTCACTATCAGCGTCCAGAGCAGAGCAGAAGCCACCTTCACTTGTTGTTAATTCTTCTTTTAACCAATTGATGGTTTGCTCAATGACTTTTTTGAAAAGTGGTTCAGGGCTTATTTTATATGCTTCTGCATAAAGGCTTAGTAGCTGACCATTATCATATAGCATTTTCTCGAAGTGAGGTACATGCCATTCACCGTCTACAGAATACCTCGCGAATCCTCCAGCTATGTGATCATAAATGCCACCAGAAGCAATCTTACTCAGTGTGAAGAGGTTGTGTTCCAACGCGACATTGTTTTCGCTGATATAATGATATCTATTCAGGAATCTCCATATTGAGGGCATTGGAAATTTTGGAGCCTTTTTTATTCCTCCCCACTCATGATCAAAACGCGTTGATAGAATTTTAAAAACTTCATCAAACTGTTTTAAATCAAAACCAGTAGTGTTTGATCCTATGCCGTATTTTTTAAGTTCGCTCTCATTTAGATGTTCAGTAAACTTAACTGCCGACTCTTCCAACTTCTCTCTATTATTTTGGAATGCATCACCAACACTTGCAAGTAATTGCATCCAGCCATTAGGAGGAAAGTAAGTTCCTCCATAGAAAGGCTTTTGCTCTGGGGTAAGAAATACATTGAGTGGCCATCCTCCCTGAAGTCCCATCGCTTGCACCGCATCCATATAAACCTGGTCTACATCTGGTCTTTCTTCACGGTCAACTTTGATGCAGACAAATAAACTGTTCATCAATTTAGCAATGTTCTCATTTTCAAAAGACTGATGCTCCATCACATGACACCAGTGACAAGCTGAGTAGCCAATTGAAACGATGATCGGTTTATCTTCATCTTTGGCTTTCTGTAAGGCTTCTTCTCCCCAAGGATACCAGTCTACCGGGTTGTAAGCATGTTGCAATAAGTATGGGCTGGTACTGTTAATCAGGCGATTTGAGTTTTTCATTTTAATTGATTTCTTACCGATTCGATCTCAGCTACAACATTCACACGATCAGAAAGGTTTTCCAATTTTTGAATGAGTTTTCTTAAAAACTTTTGATGCCCCTCAGACTCTGGTTGAAAGGGTTTGTGATTCAAATCGTTTTGAATGGATTGCCAGTTTTTTACAAAGGTCTTAGTGGAATCATCAAAGTAAGAATCCCTGAAAAGACCCCAGATATAGTCTTCTGCAAATGGTGTAGGGTGGATTAAATCTTCTTTGTAAAAGCGATAATCTCTGAGATCATCCATCATTACTTCATAGCTAGGAAAGTACTGAACTTGCTGAAATTGATCTGAAATCTCATGGCATGCAGCTATAAGTAATGCCTTGCTTCGGCTATTAACAGGAATTGAATCCTTGATATGCCTCACCGGACTAACAGTTAGGATTATTTCACAGCCACTGTTGATGGCATTTATCTTTTCAATTGTTTCAGATAATGCGTTTGTAATTTCCTTAGATGTAAGAATTCTTTTATTGAAATTGCTTTGTGGTAGTTTATGACAGTTTGATATCACTTTTCCAGCCAATTCATATACGACAGCAGTTCCAAGTGTAATGATGAGAAAATCAGCCTTTTGAATTGTTTGTTTGACTTCTTTTAGAGAATTATTGATTCTATCCTCCAATTTCTCTTTTGATAATTCTCTAAAGTCAGAATGATAATTGTGGTGTAGCCAGACCGAGTCTCTTTCTAAAAAATAATCTTCTAAGTTGTGATCTCCAATGGATTGAACTATCAAATTCTTGATTGATACGGGATTATAAACCGTGCCGAAAGGATTGTTTAGTACATTGAACTTGCATTGCTCCAGCCTTGTTCCCATCGCGGTGGAGAAACAAGATCCAATGGTCAGTACTGTAGAATCTAAATCTATTTTCTTCTCAGAAATCTCAGGTGTAAATGAGGTTCGAAACTCCATTTTCAAAGATAGTAATACCTATGGAACCATCTTATTGAAAAATGCACTCACTGTTTTGTTCCAAAAGTCAAGCATTTTAGCCTTCTCCTGATCGTTTTTTTGCATAATCTGATTGATGCTATTAATTGAGGCATTGTATTCATTTACCGCTTTATTATAAGCGTCAATCTCTTCTTTAGTCAAGTCTTTTTGTTTTTTACTTTGGATGATTCCATCCAGTCTTTCAAATTTTTCTTTTTTGAGAAGAAACTCTGTCATTTTTGGTGTGACATTGGTTGTTTGTCTTTTGTAGAATTGAAGTGCTTTAATTGTGGCTAACTTTAAAGTTGCATCTGAATTGTATCTTGGGATTGTGTCAATAGTAGCCAGATTCTCCTCCACAATTGTCTTCATTGTTTCGTTGTTTTGTTCAATGCCATTGATGTCGTTATTTTGGATGGCTGCTGAGATATAAGTATCCTGTACAAAAGCTTTAAAAAATAACAGATAGATATCATTATAATAGGAATTAACTTCCCCTGCGACTTTGAGTTTCTTTTCTTTTTTTGAGCTTTCACCACTAATTAGAGTTACTCCATTTGATTCAGCGAAATTTGTCTGTGCCAAAACCAATTCTCCAAATGCCATTGCACCTTTTTCCTCAGCTGCCTCTTTTGCTTTAATGTAGGCTTCCATTGCATCAAAAGATTCCTCCGCGATTTCTTCCAGATCGACAAGATTTGCATAGTCCTCCGTAAGTATTTTGTACTTGTAATCGAGATAATTCACTACTGCATCTCTATATGAAAAATCACCACTGTATCCCGGGAGCTTCTTAACTGAAATCTTGGCAGATTGAATTGTGTTAATAAGTTCATTTCTTTTTCTCTCAATTTTTCTCAAACTTTTAGAGTGAGCTGAAGCCTTTGTATAACTCCAGAAGTCATTTGTGATTTGCTCATGACTTGCCCCAATTGCACTCATGTATTCACCAGCACTGGAAAATGTCTGCGCAAATAGCAGGTTGGTAATTATTGAGAAGCAGATGATTAAAATGGATTGTCTAATTTTTTTCATTTTGTTGATATGTTATCCAGTCGGAGATGATTTGATAAGATTCGACTATTTGATTGTCTGATTCGACATCAGATTTGTCTAAATTAAAATTTTCTTTTTCTTCTTTTATCAATGAAATGATATCGGAATCATAGGATGTTGGTGTCACATCAAATATTGGTTCTGAAACCTGTTGAAGACTTTTTGACAGTCCAATGAATTTGTTATACCATTCAATGTATTCATATGCGTTTAGGGGTATCACATTGTATATAGACAATAAGGAATCCATTGTAAGGCCACTATCCTGAGTTCTTTCTAATGATAGGTTTTTAAGGTGATCTGCAGGTATCATTGATTTAATTTCTATTGGATTTACGTCAATTCTGTCTGATGAGATTGGAAATGGATAGCTGGCTTCTGATCTTGATGATTTTAAGTTGGGAAGTTTTATATCTGGCTTTTGTCCTGTTTTTTGGAATGACTCCCCATGTAAGTTATAAAGTTGAATATCGGTAGTGATTAAATAGGCCATTTGATCCTCAACAAATGCCTCTCTCGCAGATTGTCCAATATATTTCCCAAATGTCTGATCGCCAACCAAGACAGCAACCCCACTTTCACGTAAAATAGTAGCCAGCACTTCTGCTGCAGACGCACTTGATTCATTGATCATTATAACCAAAGGCTTATCGAATATTCGGCCTTTATTAAAATCTTTCATTGGTTCCACACCTCCTTCTTTACTCCTTATATATGCTAGCTTACCATAATTAATAAATATACCGGCAAGACCAATAGCTTCCCTTAGAGACCCTCCGTCGTTATCCCTCAGATCAAGAATGAGTCCTTCAATACCATCTCTTTTCATTTTAACTAATTCAGCAGCTACATCGTTTGCGCATCCATCTTTGGTTAGATTCTCAGTATCAGTATAGAAGTTGTGAAGTCTGAAATAGCCTATTTTCTTATCGCCATTTAAAAGCATGGAGATATAGGCATCATCACGAATGTTATATTCTTCCTTTAATAATTCGTTACGCTCAGTTTTATCATCCCTTTTGGTGATAATCGTTATTTCTGTTACTTCTGGATTCGTTAATTCGTTATTGAGATCATAAAGGTCCAGACATCTGCTTAGTAATGATTTTCCATCCTGAATTATATCTATTATTTTTTCTCCGGAACGTATACCTGCTCTCCATGCGGGACTGTTTTTGTCTACTTCAGCTGCTCTAAGGGATTCAAATCCCTGATAAACCAGAAATCCAAAACTTGTTTTGGTCTTTGAGATTTCAGATATAAAATTCTCGTAATCCTTTAATCTCAAATAGTTAGTATGAGGATCATAAGCATTGGCTATACTTTGTAGCAGTAACTTATGCAGGTAATCCTTACTTTCAATTTTTCGACGGATCCTTTCCAGGTCACAAATTGCTTTCTGCCAGACATCATTGATTATTGATTCAGGAATAGTTGTGTATTCTTCCTCTCTGAAAGAAGAGTCACTTTTATTCATATGTTGAGCTAGAATTTTGGTCTTCAGAATTTCCACCATTGCACCATCCAGATTATCAGTTCTTTTTCTGTTTAACCGATATAAAGTGTCTTTTTGGGTAAAGTCTAAGTTACTTTTTTTGAGGTTTCTGGCTTCAATTATGCGTCTTTCAAGGCTAAGTTGAAGAAATTCATACAGTGAATCAGTGCCTGTACATTGAGAACTTAAAAGTTTTTGAATTTCCTTTTCTGCAGTTAGCTGATCTTTTGAAGAAAGATAGATGCCATAGGGGTCAATTTTTTGTAGCAGTATTTTGGCAGTCCGGAATGAAAGAATGGAATCTGATTCGACGGGGGATAGGTGCCTTTCGTTGAGTAACTCAATCAGTTTCTTCTGGGACTTGCAGTATTGGTTCCCCTGAGCAAACAGATTAGTAACAGACAGAATAGATAAAAAGAGAATTGTAGTTTTAAATATAGTGTGCATTAGATCCCTACATGGTCGAATATGATGTAAACTTATGAAAAAATGACCAAAAAAAACGCCTTGAATTTCTCCAAGGCGTTTCTTTAATTTCTGTGAAACTGAGATTACTCAGCAACCACGTTTAAAGTGATTTCATGATGTACTTCCTTGTGCAAGTCAAGAGTTACAGTGTGCTCACCAAGCTCTTTGATATTGCTTTTGAAAGTAACGTTCTTTCTATCTACCTCAAAACCTTTAGCAGCAAGAACATCAGCAACCTGAAGTGCAGTAACAGCACCAAAGATTTTTCCGCTTTCACCAGCTTTAGTTTTGATTTCAAGAACTGTATCTCCAATTTTTTGAGCTAACGCTTCAGCATCTTTCTTAAGCTTCTCAGCTTTGTGAGCAGCTTGCCTTACGTTCTCCTCAATCATTTTTCTGTTAGACTTGTTTGCAAGAATAGCAAGACCTTGTGGAATCAAATAGTTTCTTCCGTATCCAGGTTTTACACTTACAACATCATTCTTATAACCAAGTCCTTTTATATCTTCTCTTAATATAATTTCCATCTCTCTAACTTGATTATTTTAATGAATCAGTCACATAAGGAAGTAAAGCAATGTGTCTTGCTCTTTTAACTGCCTGTGCAACTTTTTTCTGATATTTTTGGCTAGTACCAGTAATTCTTCTTGGAAGAATTTTACCTTGCTCATTCACAAATTTCAAAAGGAAGTTAGCGTCTTTGTAATCGATATACTTGATGCCGTTCTTTTTGAATCTGCAGTACTTTTTCTTCTGTTGTTCCCTGTTAACAGGTTCGTTCATTAATGTCATGCTGCAGCCTCCTTATCTTTTTTGTTAAACGCTCCACTTTTTCTCTTTTCGTTGTAAGCCAACGCGTGCTTATCCAATACCGTAGTAAGGAATCTCATTACTTTCTCGTCCCTTTTAAATTCTGTCTCAAGAGCAGCGATAGAAGTAGGCTCAGCCGAAAATTCAAGTAGTTGGTAAAAACCAGTGGTTTTGTGTTGGATCTCATAAGCCAACTTTTTCAAACCCCAATTCTCCTCATTGGTAACAGTGCCACCATTGTCGGTAAGAATCTTTTTGAACTTTTCGACAGCATCCTTCATCTGTGAGTCAGACAAAACGGGAGTTAAAATGAATACCGTCTCGTAGTTTTTTGTCATCTTAATTGATTGTTTATAAAATTCGAGGTGCAAAGGTAGGTAAATACTTTATAAGTTCCTAGTCACCAGTTTTTAAGTTTAAAACCAGGAACTAAAGCTATTTTACCGTAAACGATCCTCTACCCATCAAGTAGGCATCAGTATAGATTTCTACTTTATAAAGTCCTTTCACGTATTCACTTCCCTTATCGTAAGTGAACAGTACTTGCTTTTTGGTTCTATCGTAAAGAATTTCTTGTTTCGCAGTGTAAAACATCTCTCTTCCTTCAAAAATGAATGTTCCAGAACCAGTAGCCACATCGAATAATACATTATTATCAGTACCAATGATTTTTAGCAAGATATCTTTTCCTTCAATAGGAGCAACCTTGTTTTCTGTGATGTAGAATTGAACTCTTAGTTTGTCGATATTTCTACTTCTGAATTCATTTTTATATTCTTTACCTCTTTTATTGATCGCCACTACTTCCATTCCCTCAGTTTTCAACTGAGAAGCTGTTGCAACTTTTTCCTGTAGTTGCGACTTTTCATCATTTAGAGAGGTGATTGTTTGATTGAGACTGTTTCTCTCTGTCTTTAAATCTGTATTTTCCGACAAGAGCTCTTCATTAAGTACTTTAAGTCTCGCAATTTCCTCATCTTGTTGCAATAATAATTCCTGGTATCCACCCACTCGATCCTTCAGATTTCTGATTTGACGAGACTGTGAATTTTGAGTTTTTCTTAATTGTGCCTTCTCGGCTTCCAGTTGGTCTCTGATTGCAATCAAGGTATCAACCTGTCCACCTAGTTGAGAGATGGTAAGAATTTTATCATTCAGTTGAGTGCTAATAGAATCTAATTGGTAATAGGTTTGATCAAGCTCTGCTTTCTGTTGTTCCAGTTCTTCAGCTTGGGATGAACTTCTAACAAAATAAAAAATAGCCGCAGCAGCGAAGATTACAGCAATGAAAACTACCAACATGGTAATTGGCTTTTTCTTTTTGATCTCTTCGTTGTAAGAAACTGGTGCTACATCATCACTTGATGTATTTTGATTTGCCGGCTTGTTAGGATTTTCTGAATTGTTTTCCATTTTGGTCACTACCATTTAAATTTCGGTGCAAAAATACGTTAATGTTTCAGCTAATCAAGTAATTGAGTGTATGATGTTAGATAAAGCTTATTGGTCAGGTCGTTACCAAACTGAACAAACAGGATGGGATGCTGGTGGTATAACGACTCCTCTGAAAGTATATTTTGATCAATTGGAGGATAAATCTCTCAAAATCTTAATCCCAGGAGCTGGTAATGCCTACGAGGCTGGGTATTTACATTCTCAGGGATTTGAAAATGTGTTTGTATGTGATTTTGCTAAAGAACCACTTCTCAATTTCCAGAAGAGTTATCCTGATTTTAATTCAAATCATCTTTTAGAAAGTGATTATTTCGATTTGGGAGGTGAATATGACTTGATTGTAGAACAGACATTTTTTTGCGCCATAGATAGGAGACAAAGGAACCAGTATGTTACTAAGACTCATGAATTATTGAGACAAGGAGGTAAGTTGGTTGGATTGCTCTGGAAAGATGAATTTAACGGAGGTCCTCCGTTTGGTGGGAGTGAAGAGGAATATAGAAGAATATTTGAACCTCAGTTTGAAATAGAATCGATGGAGCTGAGTTATAATTCTATCAAACCGAGAGCTGGAAGAGAGTTGTTTATTAAACTAGTAAGGAAGTGATCAAAAGATTAATTGTTTGTGTATCAATCGTTTTTCTATTTACTAATCTCTACTCACAAGAAGGTTACAAAATTGATACTTCAAGAATTTTATGTCATGTAATTGATTTGGGTAAAGACCAACTAGATTTCTATTGGAAGGATGATTCTGGTAATATTTATGGAAGTCTTGGCAATCTGAGATCTGAACTCCTTCAAAACGGAAAAGAATTAGTATTTGCAATGAATGGAGGTATGTATAATGCTGATCAATCTGCACAAGGGTTATACATCGAAGAAGGGAAGATTATTTCTCCATTGGACAAAAAGAAAAAAGGATATGGCAATTTCTATTTGCAACCAAATGGGGTGTTTTATATTGATAAAAACGCTCAAGCATTCGTCACAGAGACTAAGAGCTTTCCCTATCAATCAGATATAAAGTATGCTACCCAATCTGGTCCAATGCTCGTGATAAACGGAGCAATTCATCCTGTTTTTAAAAAGAATTCCAAACACTTTAATATTAGAAATGGTGTGGGCATTCTACCCGATGGTAAGATCTTGTTTGCAATTTCAAAAGCAGAAATTACATTATATGATTTTGCTACTTACTTTAAGCAGATGGGGTGTGCGAACGCTCTTTACCTGGATGGGTTTGTATCAAAAATGTACTTACCCTCAAAAGGCAGAAAGGACCTTGGAGGAGGGTTCGGAGTAATTATTGTGCAAATAAAGAACTGAACCTAATTCTCAAATTCCAGATCTGCTTTCAATTCGCCTTCAACATGCTCATTTGTTTCAGATTTATAAAGCCAACATTCATCCAGTACAGAGCAGTATTGCACAACCACTGTTATGTCTCCAAAGTTTTTCACCATTTCACGAGTTTCATCTGTCCAAGGCATATTAAAAATGACACGTCTTTCACCAGGTTTCATCACCGTGTTGTTCAGGCTTTTCATTTTGATATAGTCATATCCAATCTCTCGATCCGGCTTGATTAGGTCTAGAAGTTCGTCATAGTTTTTAACTGGCAACCCATTTCGCCTGATTTCCATGGATTTTATGATTGCAGGACCAGTTCCATTATTTGTGGAAACAAAACTAAATCCATCACCAGAATACGAAGGTTCTACTGATAAATATGGCCAGATAAGTGCCTTTTGTTGTGCTTTCAGAAGATTGGCTTCATATATCGATACAACAAGTGCAGACACACTAATAATTAGTGCCATTGCTGTTCCAACTGTTTGAAACTGCATAGTTCTTTTTTTCTTGGCCATTGATAGTTTAGAATTTTATGGTGTAATGACTTTTGGTCAATCCTGATTTGAAAAATAATAAACCAGCATCAAATATGTCAATACTTAGAGAAACTTCTTTTCTTGAGCACAGCTCTTTCCATGCTTTGTACATTCCATCAGACCAGTGAATGTCATCTACAATCAGAATTGATGAATCTGTTAGAAACGGTTGAATTTGGTTGAAGTAGGAGATAGTGGCGTCAAATGTGTGATTAGCATCTATGTAAACCAAATCCAATGGGGCGATTTCTGATAAAACCACTGGAAGCACATTATCAATATTAGCCTGAACTAGTTTGATGTTATTGAATTTTAACTTTTGAAAGTTGTTCAAAGCTACCGCAGCAATCTCCTGACTTCCTTCAATGGTGGTAACCTGAGCATCTTTTTTATTGGCTAGATAAGAGGTGTTTAACCCAAATGAGGTGCCAAGCTCAAGTATGTTTTTAGCATCAATATAGTCAGCGACTCTTTTTAGAAAGCAGCTAAATTTTACAGAGCTGCTACTGGTTCTGGCGATATAATTGATTGATCGATTAGTGTTCTTATTCAAAACTGACCCTGCTCCAAAATCCTGGATTGATATAAGCTCCTCGTTTTGAAGTAATTCTTTTCTGATTTCTTCGATGGATTGAATGGGAGCAGGCTTCTGATTGATTACTTCATTAAAGAATTGAAAAACTGTAGGAGGTTGCAAAGAGTGCTTATCCACCTGTATGAGCCAATACTTTAGCCATTGAATAGCTTGAAATACTCTCTGGTTCAAAATGTGATATCTAGAAAGCTAAGGCTTAATTTAATTTGAAAGGAACAACCATAGTAAATTCCGGTATAGCTACATCAAATTGATGACCGTCAATTACTCTTTCCATCAGGTAGCGACCCTTCATCTTTCCCATTCCAGATTTTAAGTTGCATCCAGAAACGTATTGGTGATTTTGCCCCGGCTCCAGAATAGGTTGTTTACCAACCACACCTTCACCATCAACTTGTCTGTTCGAATGAGTCACGTCGGAAATGTCCCAATGTCTGCGAAGTAATTGAATTGTATTCTCTGATTGGTTTTCGATTGTGATCCTGTAGGTGAAAACAAAGTGCATCTGAGCGGGAGAGGAGTACTCCTGCTGATATTCAGTCTCAACGCTGATTTTTATTCCATTTGTGGTTGCGGTGGTCATATGCAAATACAACGTTTGATTTCAAGAATCAATATTACCTAAGATATAATAATTTCTTGCTAATTTCCCAATTTAATTCGAAAAATATTGCCCTAAATGGATGTAAAGATTGAATCTTCCTGGAGAGAAGTCTTAAACGAGGAATTTACAAAGCCTTATTTCACTGAACTCGTAGAATTTGTTAAGTCTGAGTACACAAATCATAAAGTGTACCCGCCTGGAAAGCAGATCTTTAGTGCGTTTGATCATTGTTCTTTTGACTCTGTGAAAGTGGTGATAATTGGTCAGGATCCTTACCATGGCCCGGGGCAGGCAAATGGTCTTTGTTTTTCCGTTGCGGAGGGTGTTCGGATGCCTCCATCATTGGTGAATATATTTAAAGAAATAAAGGATGATATCGGTTCCGAAATTCCACCTCATGGAAGTCTGGAAAGATGGGCTGATCAGGGAGTGTTATTACTAAATGCCACACTTACAGTTCGTGCTGCCACAGCGGGCTCACACCAAGGCAAAGGTTGGGAACAATTTACGGATGCAGTCATCCAAAAGGTATCTGAAGCCAAGGAGAATGTTGTCTTCCTGTTGTGGGGAGCATACGCACAACGAAAAGGCGAGATCATTGACCGTACCAGACACCATGTGCTTGAATCTGCGCACCCATCTCCATTTGCAGCACATCGTGGATTTTTTGGCAATAAACATTTTAGTAGAACCAATGAATATTTGAAAAAACAAGGCCTGGAATTGATTGATTGGTAATTCTATTCCTTTGCATTTTAGCCCAAATTGCCATATTCGTAAAGCTTGATTAGTGTTTGTGCAAGACCTGACAAAAGTCAGTTAAACCCTATTGCGAGGTAGTACTTTTACCACAGCAAAAAGCACAAACGAACCATGAAGTGGCTAAAAAATCTTCTTGTATTTTTAATTCCTGCTGCAGTTCTCATACTTCCTCAATACTTATTTTTTTCAGATGGTATCACAGCTGTTGAACAAAGGGTAATTGCGATATTTCTATTTGCTGCTCTATCATGGATTTTGGAGCCCATTCCAATCTATGCTACTTCTATAATAGTAATCTTACTGGAATTGGTTCTTATTTCTGATAAAGGGCTGGTTCTATTTAGAGAAGGAGAAAATCTTGGCAACCTACTTAGTTACAAAGAACTAATCGGGACTTTTGCTTCCCCAATTATAATCCTATTTCTGGGAGGGTTTTTCCTGGCCCTGGCTGCTTCTAAATATAAGGTGGACCAAAGTCTGGCTCAAATCTTATTGAAGCCATTTGGAAGTAATCCTAAGCTTATATTATTGGGTTTGATATTGATCACTGCCGTCTTTAGTATGTTCATGAGCAACACCGCTACAACCGCTATGATGCTTTCTATCGTGGCGCCAGTGCTGGCGTTATTCGATATGCAAGACAAGGGTAGAATTGCATTTGCATTGGCGATTCCTTTAGGTGCAAATATCGGTGGTATGGGATCTCCAATTGGGACACCACCAAACGCCATAGCCTTAAAATACTTCTCTGCAGACAATATGATCACATTTGGAGAGTGGATGATGTTTGCATTACCCTATGTGATTGTCATGCTCATAATCGGTTGGTTTTTATTGATGTATCTATTTCCCATTCAAAAGACTACCCTCAGTTTCAATTTCAAGGGAAGTCGAAAAATGAATAACAAAATATTAATTGTTTACATCACCTTTATTTTAACAATACTGCTTTGGGTAACAGATTTTATTCACGGTATGAATGCTTACATCGTAGCGTTGTATCCTGTTGGCATTTTCTTATCTCTCAATATTGTCAACAAAGAAGATCTTAAGTTCATAAGTTGGGACGTACTTTGGCTGGTGGCTGGTGGCATAGCTTTGGGTTTAGCTCTTGATAAGAGTGGTTTGGCTGTGCATCTTGTGAATAGCCTTTCTTTTGACGGTTTAATGGGTTACGTGATTGTTATCTTGGTAATGCTGCTCTCAGCATTGATGGCGAATTTCATGAGTAATACAGCCACCGCCAATTTACTTATTCCAATTGTAGCAGTGATGGGTACAGCAATACCCGGACTGCTTGATGTAGGTGGCAGTAATACCATCATATTGGCAACTGCCTTAGCAGCAAGCATGGGATTGTGCTTGCCAATTAGTACACCTCCAAATGCACTTGCTTTTGCAACTGGGTTTATTCAAACAAAGTTCATGGTGAGATTTGGACTGATCATGTGCCTAATCGGACTGATCTTAATATTGGGATTGATTGTGGTACTTAGAAACATAAACTTCCTATGACAATCAACGGAACATATCAATCTAAAGAGTCTCTCTTCAATCGAATAAAAGAGCAATTCTTCTCAAATACAGAGGTGTTGAACCTCAAAAAGGGAGATGTTTTGCTCCATGAAGGAAAATCAAATGATAGGCTATTTCTGGTGCTTCAAGGAAGCCTAAAAGGTGTCATAAAGCATAATGATGAATCTATTGAACTGTTTCATTGCGAAAAAGACATGTTTGTTGGAGTTTATAGCTTCTTCTCTGATTCTGGTAATAGCTACACAACTGTAATCGCTCAAGAACCTACCAAACTTGCATTTATTTCAAAGGGGCAGTTAAAAGAGCTCGATTTGGATTTAGTTGAGTTTCATGAGTGCTTTTTGCCCATAATTGTTAATGAATTACATCACAGACAACAGGATGCTCAGCGTTACTATGAAATAAAAGAAGGAGCACTTAAAAAACTGGTGGTTCAAGAGAAATTGGCCGCCCTGGGACAGTTATCTGCTGGGTTAGCACACGAATTAAATAATGCTGTTGCAGTTCTCAATCAAAAGATAGAGAGTTTCAATTCCAGATTAGAGGTGACTTTAAAAAGTAAAGGAGATCAATACATTGAACTTCTTCAAAAGACGTCTACTCAGCATAGCTTTGAAAGTTCTAAAGAGAAGAGGCAACAAGTAGGGTATTTACTGAAACAGCATAAAAGTATCACCAGACCACAAGCTAAAAAACTGGCATGCATTCTGTCCGATGAGCAAATTAAGGATAAGACAATAGTGCAAAATACTTTGGGTCAAATCGATGCATTGTTTGAAGCATGGAGTTTTGGGAGGGATTTGCATGATATGAAAGTGGCTACTGATCATGCTTCTCATATTATCAGTTCAGTAAAGACTCTTGCTGCGCCTAATAGAGATAAAGAGATGGTGGATATCAAGTTCACAATTCTTAAGGCTCTGACTTTAGTTCAGCATCAAATCAAAAATCTGGATTTGGTGACTTCACTGGAATTAGGACTAGAGACTTTAGCGGGTGAAGGGGACTTAGTTCAGGTTTGGGTAAACCTGATCAAAAATGCTGCGGAAGCCATGACAAATGCTGGTACAAAAGACCCTAGAATTGAAGTGAATCTAACTTCTGAAAATAATCAAATAGTTGTGACTGTTAGAGACAATGGTCCGGGTATTCCTCAGGAAAAACAGAAGTCAATATTTGCACCGGATTATACCACCAAAAAGGGTGGGCTCACATTTGGACTGGGTTTAGGGCTTTCAATAGTGGAAAACCTGGTACATAAGTATGATGGAACTGTAGATCTGTCTAGCGTTCCTGGCCAAACAAATTTTACAATTAAACTACCAATCAATCATGGATAAGATTTATATCATTTGTGTTGACGATCAGCCGGAAGTTTTGAATTCCGTGTTGGAGGACATTGGCTCTCTGGAAGAGAAATTCTTCATAGAGGGATGTGAATCTGCTGAAGAAGCAGAGGAATTGATGCAGGAAATTGATGCTAAGGGAAATCTTGTAGGACTGGTAATTTCTGATCATGTCATGCCCAATAAAAACGGAGTGGAATTTCTCACCGATGTAAAGGAGTCCGATATGTATCCGAATCTTAAGAAAATTTTACTGACCGGGCTTGCTACTCATGAAGATACAATAAGAGCAATTAATAAGGCAGAAATAGATTACTATTTCGCTAAACCTTGGGAAAAGCATGATTTGCTTCTCAAAGTAAAACATTTAATGACAGCCTTTATTTTGGATACTGGATTAGACTATCAGGATTACATGATCTACATGGACCAGCAATTGTTATATAGAAGACTTAAAGAAAGGGTATAAATGATTCTCAGAGGATTCATAACGATCGTTTTTTTAGCACTTCAAGTTGTCGCATTTGGACAGGGCGTAAGTGAGCTGAAATTCAATGCTAGTACTCAGGTATGGTTACGATATTCCCAATTGAATGCTGGCTCTCAGATTGAAGGTGAGTCAGTCGATCAGGTATTTGATATCAGTATGCGGAGAGTGAGACTATCAGCAAAGGGATATGTAGCACCAAAAACGTACTTCTATGTCTCTCTTGGGGACAACAACCTGAATTATTTGAACCGAAGTAAAATTGGCATTAATCTGCTTGATGCAGTTGTGACTTACCAGTTCTATGATTTCTTTCATCTTGGTGCAGGAAAAACCGGTTGGACTGGTTTGTCTCGATATTCTTCTCCTAGCACTAGCAATGCACTTGGTGTTGATATTCCAATTTTTGTGTTGCCGACCATTAATAAATCAGATCACTTTCTGAGAAAATTAAGTATTTTCTCTACAGGGAATATTGGTAAATGGAATTATAGATTGGTGGCTTCTAAACCATATTTGGTGGCAAATAGTGATCCCGGGATTGAAATGGCGGACTTTGCTATTGGAAATCCTAAATTACAGACTTCTGGTTATGTGAAATATCAACTATTGGATAAAGAGCAGGTCAATTCTCCATATCAAAGAGGTACCTATCTGGGAAAGAAGAAAATAATCAATGTTGGGTTTGGTTATCAGTTTCAACCAGATGCAATGCAAAGTTTGACAATCGCAGGAGATACGCTACAGCATGCATTGGATTTAAAGGCTGTTGATTTGTTCATTGACTTACCTTTTTATAGCAGTGCATTGACCTATTACATTGGATATTTCAACTATAATATGGGACCAAATTATATTAGGAATATAGGCGTAAACAATCCGGTCAATGGTGAAGTAGGGGAGTCTTTTAATGGAGTTGGGACCAGATTTCCAACTATCGGAACTGGCCAAATTTTATACACTGAAGTTGGATGGCTTCTAAGCGATAATATTGTTCCGCAAAGCATTGGAGATATTCAAATCTATGCGAACCTCCAGAGTGCGGATTTTGATGCTCTTGATGATCCATTGATGAAGTTTGGAGGAGGATTTAATTATTACATCAATCCCAAAATCAAATTAACTGGAGGAGTTAATGTTTGGCCTGAATACATGGATACCGAATCTGGCATCATTCAGAATAATTATAATTCTGAAGTGATTGTTATGATTCAGGCCAAATTGTAGTCTTAATCGATTCCGTTAAAAAGTCTATTCCAACGTATCTTGCTCAAGAAGCTCTTGTTAGGGTCTAATGAAAGCCAGATAAATGCGGCTTCTCCAACTACATATTCCTCCGGAACAAATCCCCAATATCTGGAATCCAAAGAATTGTGTCTGTTGTCTCCCATCATGAAGTAATAATTCTGTTGGAAAGTGTATTCCTTGAATTCAACACCACCAATTAACATCTTATCTTTTGTGAATTGAAGATCTTCAATTCCTTCATAATCTGTAATTGTTGATTGGTATAAACTGATGTTTTCTGGAGTCATTTGAATAGTTACATCTCTACCCGGAATTAACAGTGGACCATAGTTATCGTTATTCCAGTTTCTTGTCACATCTCCATAGTCAATTGGGAATATTCTAGCTTCTTTATTTCCGGCAGACTTCATATTAAGTTGAACAGCCTTAACGAAATCATATGATTCCAGAATCTCAGCATTTTTAGGAGTAGTGTGAATGAAGTAAGTTACACCATTTTCATTATTTGATATGATGCTGTATTCAGATATGTTAAGCTTTTCAAAGTTCCTATCTCTGATTGTACTTGAAGCAAACACTGTGTAGCTAAATTGCATCAACTCCGGGTTTTCACCTTTTTCTCCATTGATATAAATCTGGGTGTCCTTAATTTCTAAAACATCACCAGGTACAGCAACACATCTTTTGATATAATGAGTTTTTAAATCGGCAGGGTGGAAGTCGCCATCATTCCTGCGATTAAACCCATCATCCACCGGATAGTTAAATACCACAACATCGTTTCTTTCAACAAAACCAAATCCAGGGAATCTGTACTGAGGAAGTTGAATGGCTGTGCTGTAAGAATTCCAATCTGTTCCCCATACTTTTTGATGAGTAAGAGGGAACTGTAATGGTGTTTGAGGAGTTCTTGGGCCGTAATTGATTTTACTAACAAATAGGAAGTCTCCAACAAGTAAGGAGTTTTCCATAGATGGAGTTGGAATCGTGAACGCTTCCATAAATGCCCATCTGATTAATGTAGCAGCAAATATTGCGAAAGAGATTGCCTCAATCCATTCTCTTGAACTACTTTTCTTCAATTCTGGTAAGGAATCAAGAGTGCCCAGATAAGTCACGTCTTTTTTGAATCCTATATAAGGCAAGTAGATGAATGAAAACGTCAATCCCAGTGTGTAGTCCTTAAGCTTTGATTTCCCGAAACACCTTAACAAATCCACATAGATTCCAACTGAAATGATTAAACCAATCACTGGAACAAATAGTAGAAGGAACCACCATGATGGTCTCCCAGTGATCTTCATCATTACATAAAGATTTAAATAAGGTACGAAAGCTTGCCATGCTGGCATTTCGGCCTTTTTAAATAACATGTACAGACCAATAGTCTGAGCAATGTAAAATGGAAAGGTAATTACGAATAAGTATAAGAAATATATTTCGTCCATTGCTTAATGAATTTTGCGCAATTTAAGATTTTATTTGATTAATCCAGCTGCAAGAAGTCTTGCATGGTTAAAATACCTTTTTGGTTGCTTACCCACTCTGCTACAACCACAGCACCAAGAGCAAAACTATCCCTGGTATGAGCAGTATGTTTGATCTCAATTTCATCCATCTCCGATTTGTATTTTACGGTATGAGTGCCTGGTACTTCTCCTTCTCTGAAACTGATGATTTCTAACTCCTCATCATTATTCTTGGTTTCGTTTACCCAGCTTTTTTTGAGATCATTATTATCGATAACTCCTTCTGCCAATGTAATAGCCGTGCCGGAAGGAGAGTCTAATTTATGAGTGTGATGAATCTCTTCCATTATAGGCTCATAGCTTTTATGTGGATTCATCATTCTGGCAAGTCTCCGGTTCAATTCAAAGAAAAGATTTACGCCAAGACTGTAATTTGAAGCATACAGAAACGTACCGTCATTTTGTTTGCATAACTCCACAAGCTCATCAAATTTATCTAACCAGCCTGTAGTACCAGATATCACTTTTATACCTTTTTCAATACATATTTTAAGATTGTCAAAAGCTGATTCTGGTCTTGTGAATTCTATTGCGACATCTACTTCAGAAGCGTCCACATTAGATAATTCTGCCATATTCTGCACATCAATTTTACCGACAATCTGATGGCCTCTCTCAGTAGCTAATCTTTCTATGGCTTGACCCATTCTGCCATATCCGATCAAAAGAATTTTCATAAAAGAATATTTAGAACTTAAGTGAAAGAGATAGTCCAACATTGTTGGCTCCAGTTGGCATCTCCTGCATTGAAGGGCGTAAACTTAGCGACAGTTCTTCATTAATTGCAAATTCTTCCAAATGTGCCGAAATATGAGCATCTGCTATGTTGAGCAAATACGCGACAGCCGCAATGATTATCAGGAAGTCTCTGTCTCTTCTGAACCGTTCTTGTCTAGATTCTAATGTTGTTTCTGATAAATTTTCAAACCGATTAATGGTTGCATCATTGCCATCTGTTGCAGCAATCAGTGAGTTTCTTAAGCTTTGGTAGTAGCTGTGGTTGTAATTGATATAGTATCCAATTGTAAAACCTGCTCCAAAAATGATAGGTAGCTTCCAATACTGCTTATTATAAACTTGTCCCAACCCAGGTAAAATCGCAGACATCAAAGCAGCCTTATCCGGATCTAAAGTAGAGATTTCAGTGAACAGTTCAGGTTCATCACCATACTCAGAAGGGTAGAGGGAGTCTAATTCCAACGTTTGTCCGAAACTGGAAAAACCACTTAATAAACAAATTACAATGCTAAATGCTAATAACTTTATTGATTTCATTACATCTCTAGAATGTCAAGAATTCTATTTAGGTCGTCTGTAGAAATAAATGGGATCTTAATTTCGCCCTTGTTATTAACGTCTGAATTGATTTTTATTTTAGTGCCAAAGTGAGAAGACAACTTATCCTGAAGTTTGATAATCTCGTAAGATGGTTCTTGCTTAGGTTTAGCAGGTGTTGCCGGCTTAACCATTTGTCTTACAAGCTCCTCTACCTTCCTCACAGAAAGATCATTTTCAATAATCTGTTTTGCGATATCTAATTGTAGATCCACATTGTCGATATTGATAATAGCTCTTGCATGGCCCATAGATAGTTTTCCATCTCTTAGCGCAATTTGGATATCCGGTGGTAGCTTAAGTAGTCTTAGATAATTGTTTACTGTAGCTCTTTTCTTACCAACTCTGTCTCCTAGTTCTTCCTGCTTTAGATCACATTCTGCAAGTAGTCTTTGATAACTAAGTGCAATTTCAATGGCATTAAGATTCTCTCTTTGGATATTCTCTATCAGTGCCATTTCCAACATCTGCTGGTCATCGGCTTTTCTGATATATGCAGGAATTTTTTCAAGACCAGCAAGTTTTGATGCCTGAGTTCTTCTCTCTCCTGATATTAACTGATAGCTATTTTCACTCAGCTGCCTTACAGTAATAGGCTGAATGATACCTTGTACTTTGATAGATTCGCTAAGTTCCTCCAGAGCTTCCTGATTGAAGTCCGTACGAGGTTGGAATGGATTCACCTCAATTGATGAAACCGGTATTTCGTTGATACCACCTTTTGGAGCTGCACCAACTCCGCTTATTTTTTCTGGCTTGGAACTCCCTTGTTCGTCTAATAATGCACCTAACCCTCTTCCTAATCCAGTTCTCTTCTTTGCCATAAATTAAATTCCTTTCTTATGCTTTTACCTCGTTTCTCTCCAATAGCTCTTTGGCAAGATTCAGGTAACTAATTGCCCCTTTACTGTCTGCATCATGTGCAATGGCTGGCATACCAAAACTAGGGGATTCACTCAATTTGATATTTCTTGGGATCAGAGTCTTGAATACCATTGATTTGAAATGAGTATTGATTTCCTCTACAACCTGATTTGAAAGGTTAAGTCTCAAATCGTACATTGTAAGAAGAATTCCTTCGATCTCAAGATCTGGATTCAATCTTCCCTGAATGATTTTAATCGTGTTAAGGAGCTTACCAAGTCCTTCCAATGCAAAATACTCACACTGTACAGGAATGATGACCGAATTAGACGCTGTTAGTGCGTTAATGGTGATAAGTCCAAGTGAAGGTGAGCAATCAATAATGATGTAGTCATATTGATCTGAAACTTTTGCAAGCACCTGCTTCATTTTCTCCTCCCGGTTCTCAATGTTAACCATCTCGATCTCAGCACCAACAAGGTCGATGTGGGAGGGGATAATATCAAGGTATTCCAATTCAGAATTTACAATGCAGTCTTCAACATCCACTCCATCTACCATGCATTCGTAAATACTGTTTTCTACTTCTTTCGGGTTTAGACCTAAACCAGAAGTTGCGTTTGCCTGTGGATCAGCATCAACAACTAAAGTTTTCATTTCTAAAGCTGCTAATGAAGCACCAAGATTAATCGAAGATGTTGTTTTACCTACACCACCTTTTTGATTTGCTATTGAAATTATTTTGCCCATACTGATCTAACAATAATTGTATTCAAAAGTAACTCACTTTTTTTTCAGAATGACAAATATATGTTTTTAAATATAGAATTTGTACTGCAAAATTCAGATGCCACCAAATGTGCAAAACTTGTGCACAACCTGAAGTTATACACATATTGAAACTAATTCATTGCATATAGCTAAATATTGGAAATTTCAATAAAGAGGGACTTCTACTGACAGATTGATTGGAATATCACTAATTGTAGTTCTTAGTTTATGGTTTTTAGTTCATAGTTCTTAGTTATTGCTAATTGTAAACTAAGAACTATGAACCAAGAACTATTTTACTTTTTCTTTTTCTCTTTTCTAGCTTGCTCACTAGCTTTCATCGCCTCTTCAAGCCTTGACTGAAATTTAGACTTTTTCTTGTTGGCGTTCTTTTTCTTATTCTCTTCCATGATCGCTCGGATCTTGCCTTCATCAACAAACTTTCTGAATAACGCTATTTGTCCGAATGAAACGATGTTTGAAACAAAATAATAGAATGTCAAACCTGAAGAGTAGCTGTTCAGGAAGAACAAGAACATAATTGGCATCACATATTGCATTGTCTTCATAGGTCCGGTTACTGAAGAGACCTGGCTATTCGACCATGTGTAAAGTATGGTTGAAGCTGTCATCAGAAGCGTGAAAAGACTCACGTGGTTACCATAGAACGAGCTTAACAATGGGATCTCAGCAGTCCATGAGAATATTGCATCATAGGTTGAAAGGTCATGTGCCCATAGGAACCCTTCTTGCCTTAACTCGATTGAGTTAGGGAAGAAATAGAACATAGAGAATAGAACTGGCATCTGAAGCACCATTGGAATACATCCACTCAAAGGATTGATTCCTGCTTTCTTATAAAGCTCCATGGTAGCTGCCTGAGTCTTTTGCATGTCTCCGTCATTGGCCTCTTTAATTTCGTCCAATTCAGGTTTTAAAACTCTCATTTTGGCCATCGACATGTGAGATTTATATGTCAATGGAGAAAGTAGCAATTTGATAAAAATCACCATGATGAAGATGATCAAACCGTAGCTTGAAATAAACCTTTCAAGGAATTGGAAGATTTCGATAATTAGGAATCTATTGATGATCTTCAAAATACTCCATCCAAGGTCTACGTTTTCTCTAAATCCCGGAGCTACGTCCTTCAGGACTTTAAAGTTGTTTGGACCAAAGAAGAACTTTCCGTCAAAACCGGTTCCTACAAAGTCATTTACAGGAAGGATCAATTTTGCTGTCATTGTTTTCACCGTAGTGGTGTCAGCTTCGTCAGTGGATTGGCTAATTGATCCTCCTTTGAATTTTGTATTTGCGATAATTCCGGATGTGAAGAATTTCTGGCTGAAAGAAACCCAATCAACTGATTGCTCAAACGTTTTATCTTCGTTGTTGCTTCTGGAACCAAGGTCATCTACATCACCTTGCTCAGAGAATACAACAGTAGTTTTGTTTCTTGCCTGAGGTAGATCTTGTTCTACTTTTCTTAATTTGTCAAGCCAATTGAATTCCAAATCCTGAGGATCAATCAGGTTTGACATTCCAACTGCTTTTAGATTGTAACCAATCTCATAGCCGTTCTTGATTGTATAGATCTGCTGAATGCTTCTGTTTTCATCAAGTGCAGCGGTAAATATGATTGTTGTAGAGTCACCTTCAGTGATAGTTTTTGATGTGCTATTAGTAGCAAAATTCAGATTGTTTAAAGAAATTCTTCTTCCTGAGTGTCTGAATGCAACATCAATATTACTGCTCTCATCATTTACGAGAATCAATGGCTTCTGATCAAAGGTCTTAAACTCTTTCAATTCAACCTCTTTGATTTGACCACCTTTTGATCCAAATTGGATGGAGATGACATCATTGTCAATAGTAAGTGTCTTTTCTTCTTGTTCTAATGTAAGTGGTGCAAATACTCCGAATTGCGCATACGCCTCTGCTGATTTTACAGAATCTGGAACTTCAACCGGTTCCGTAATTACATTAGTATTAACCTGGGGATCAACCAATGTTGTATCTTGATTTCCTCCAAGTGCTTCAGGTGGTGCTGGTTCTTCCACAAAAAATTGGAAATATACGGTCAATAAGACCAACATAAGTACCAACCCAAATATCTGATTTCTATCCATTTCTAAATAATTCTTTCTTCTTCTCTAGTCGTTAACCTTCTGTTTCTTTTGATCCATAGCTGCCTTGATGAATTTCACAAATAAAGGATGAGGATTCAATACCGTACTTTTTAATTCAGGATGGTATTGGGTTCCTACAAACCAAGGGTGATCCTTTAACTCAATGATTTCCACCAAATTAGTATCTGGATTTTTTCCGGATGCAATCATACCAGCTTTTTCAAACTGCTCCAAATACTTATTGTTAAATTCGTATCTATGCCTGTGTCTTTCTTGAATTTTTGAGTGATTATACGCTGAATAAGCCTTTGATCCTTTAGCTAACTCACATGTATAGGCTCCTAATCTCATTGTACCACCCATAGCAGTGATATTCTTTTGGTCCTCCATCATGTCGATAACAGGATTAGGAGATTCCGTATCAATTTCTGTAGAACAAGCATCTTCCAGTCCAAGAACGTTTCTGGCAAATTCTATACTTGCGCATTGCATTCCCAAACAAATCCCAAAGAATGGAATCTTATTCTCACGCACATATTTAACTGCGGTGATCTTACCTTCAATTCCTCTTTCACCAAATCCTGGAGCTACTAATACTCCATTCATCTCACCAAGTAATTTGTCTACATTGGTTTCATCAATCTCTTCTGACTGAATCCATGTAAGATGAACTTTGCACTCATTTGCTGCACCAGCGTGAATAAATGATTCTGCAATGGACTTATAGGCATCTTTTAACTCAACATATTTACCAACAAGAGCAATTTTTACATCGTTAGTTGGGTTTTTGAGTTTACCTAAGAATCCTTTCCAGTTATCAATGATTGGCTCTTTCTTGTGAGATATTTTAAGCTTGGAAAGAACTCTTTCATCCAGCTTTTCTTTTCTCATTAAAAGAGGAACATCATATATGGTTTCTGCATCTTTCGCTTCAATTACCGAGTTCATTGGAACGTTGCAGAATAGTGCTAATTTCTTTCTTATGTCATTTGGTAGAGGCATTTCTGATCTACAAACCAAAATATCTGGTTGAATACCTGCTTCCAAAAGTTGTTTTACTGAATGCTGAGTTGGTTTAGTTTTTAGCTCACCCGCTGCTGCAAGGTAAGGAACAAGTGTAAGGTGAATTGAAACGAAGTTATTTGGTCCCAATTCAAATCTCGCCTGTCTTACTGCTTCTACAAATGGTAGTGACTCAATATCACCAACGCAACCACCAATCTCCGTAATGACAAAATCATACTCTCCAGTTTCCCCAAGTTTGTAGAAACTCTTTTTGATTTCATCTGTGATATGTGGCACAACCTGAACCGTTTTTCCCAGAAACTCACCCTGACGTTCCTTGGTAATTACATTATAATAGATTCGTCCTGTTGTGACGTTATTAGCCTGAGAAGTAGGAATGTTCAAAAACCGTTCATAATGTCCCAGGTCAAGATCAGTTTCAGCTCCGTCATCCGTTACATAGCATTCGCCATGTTCATATGGATTTAGAGTTCCTGGATCTATGTTGATGTAAGGGTCAAATTTCTGGATTGTCACTGAATATCCGCGAGCCTGAATAAGCTTAGCCAGTGATGCTGATATGATTCCTTTTCCAAGTGAAGATGTTACACCGCCCGTAACAAAGATGTATTTTGTAGAAGCCATTAATTAGGTAATATTTCTTTGATATACGGGATGCAAAGTTAGAGATATAAATACTAAATCGTACTAACCAGACGGAATTAAATTGAGAAATATTTTATTGGTTGGAGTGAGTTGCGGGTTGCGGGTTTGCGAGTTGAGAGTTTTGAGTTAGGAATTGGGTTGAATGACCCGTTTGTTTGGGTGGTTTTTGTGACTGTTGTCAGTTGACAGTAAACAGTTGGTCAGTGGACAAGTTTAGGATTTAGATATTCCGATTTAGGGTTTTATAAGCGAGTTACGGGTTGCGAGTTAGGGTATTTAGTTGCTTTCGATGGGTGAGCATTTGTAAATCTGTTGAAGCAGCTGTTGGCGGCTGATAGTTTTTGGGGTAGGGTTGTAGAAGTTAGCAGTTGACTGTTGACAGTTTGTACAGTTGTGGTAGTTTAGGATTTAGTTATTCTGATTTAGGGTTTGTAATAACTAGTTCTTGATTGGAATAGAATAAGAGAGATTGATACCAAAGAATCCTGTGTTTTCAATGTCAAAGGAGATGGTTCTATTGGTTTCATTTATTGTGTCGATAACATCCCTGAGACGATCGTATTGCTCTGCAAGTGTAGTTATTGGTTCCTCAAATTCACTGATTGTCCCCAAGACAAGATTCTCTGGGATAATGTAAGTGTAACTCAGGGTGACATTAAATTGATCACTGAACTCAAGAATGATAGGTAGTGAAAATGCTGTACTTGTAAGACCAAAAGTTGTGTTCTCCACAAAATCAACACCTTCTAAAATGGTTCTTGCAAGGATTATCCTATCTCCGTCATAATATTCATCTGCAATTTCCTGAGGTACTCGTCTTCCAAAAATGGCCAGTCTTTCAATCTCAGTTAGGTTAACCAGGGCTTCTTGATACCAAATGCTTTTAATGTAAGTCTCTGAAAAACCTGAGTACAAAAGATTGGGATTTGCGTAGCTTAAACTGATGATGGGAAATATGGATACTGATTTAAAGAATAGGAAATCCGGTTTAGTGAGGAACATTGAGATGGAAGGCATCAACATGTTAGATGATTGGTCGCCAAAGTAACGACTATAGGAAAGGCTTGCCGAAAATCTTTTGATATTGTAAGTCCCTGAAAAATTTAGTGAGTTCTCTAAAGGATTTTCCGTGTCCACATAAATTTGTCTCATGTAGGAGGCTGAATAATTCCACTTGGTTCCAATATTTCCCATATAGCCAAGAGATAAATTATGAAGAAAGTATTGTGGGTCTGAGTCGCTACTGAAATAACCGGTGTAATTAGCAAATGCTCCTGATTTGTGATAGAAACTTAGAGATGGGTTTAATCCATATTGATCAATGCCTAATGTTTGCCCTGCAGTCACAACCTGGCTAGTGTAACCAAATCCTATATTGATTTCTGTTTGGGGTTCATCGAGTTGCAACAAGCTATCCAGGAGCTCTTCATCAAGCAAATCCATTATTCCGAAGGAGTCAAGCTGCATTTCCAGTGCAGCTAGTTCAGCTTCTAGTTCTTCCAGGGTTTGGGAGTAGGAGATGCTGGAGGTGAAAATTAGTGCTATGTAAAATAGCCTTTTGAGCATAGTGTTGGTTTAATCTTTAAACGGGAAATTCAAACCTGTGTAGAAGTTTGAATTATCATTTCAAATGAAGTTTGATTTCCCTTTCCCTATTTCACTTTAACCTATTAATTGTTCCTTCTGTTATTTAACTTCTGATTGTTTTGCTGTCTCTGGCGCATAAGCTCCTGTTGGCGCTGCTTAATTCTGGCTTTAATAATTTCTCTAAAGTCCTGTTCAGCCTTTCTAAGTGAAACCATTTGCTTACTGCTGATGACATTTAGAATTCTTTCAGAATATTGTTTTTCCAGATTCAGTTCTTGTTGCTTTCGGTCAAGTTGCAACTGCACAATCTTTTTGGCTTCTTCATCAGAAACATTATTACGATCTATCCCTTTGAGGGCCTGTTTCATGTTTTGCTGAATACCTCTTCTTTTGTTAGTGTATTCGTTGTAAAGGGGCCAGAATTTTTCTGCTTGCTCAGGAGTCAAATTCAGTCTCTCAGTGATTAACGCAATTCGTGCAGCCTCTACCTTTGGGTTGGTTTGTGCTTCAACCACCCAACTAAATCCTATAAATAATACAGCTATTAATACTAATTTTTTCATCGCTTCTGCAGCTTAAATATCATAAAAATTCTTCATTCAAATCATAACTATCCAGAATTCCATCAAGGTCTTCTTCGTTGATGTCATTCAAAATGTCTGTTTCGCCATTGGCATTAGAAAAGGCTTCCTCTAAAAATGCTCCATCAACCGAAGCTAAGATTTCATCTGTAGGAACATCTGTCATATCCAGATATTCAATGAGTTCTTCATTACTAATGGAAGTCAACATATCTTCTACAGATTCCGGCTGATTACCTCCAACATTCATCAAATAAATGATAGAAATGGCAATTACTAAGATAGGAGTAGCCCATGCCAATCTCGGAACCCAAACTCTTTCAGGAGCAACCTCTTCTTCCTCTTTAATACGTTCCTGTATTTTGGATGTCAATCCTTCAAAGTATCCATCTGGCACTTTGTAAACGGGCTTGTCTCTCTTCAGCTCTTCTATGTTTATTTTTTTGCTCATTTTTTTCTTAGACCTAAATACTTTTCAAAGGTTTAATCCGTTGTTAAAAATTCTTCAATTTTTTTCACAGCGTGGTGGTAACTGGCCTTCAGTGCTCCCACACTAGTATCTGTAACCTGCGAGATTTCATCAAATTTCATGTCGTCATAATACTTCATATTGAAAACCAATCTTTGCTTATCGGGCAACTTGAGCAATGCTTTCTGCAATTTTAATTCAATTGCATCTCCATCCATTAATACGGATTGATCAAGTTTGCCGGCTAGTTCTTGTCCCACATCATTTATAGGAAGGAAGAATTTCTTCTTCTTTCGCTGCAGGAAATTCAAACATTCGTTCGTCGCAATACGGTAGATCCAGGTGAATAATTTAGAGTCCTCTCGGAACTTATCCAGATTCTTCCAGACCTTCACAAAAACCTCCTGAACCAGATCATCGGCATCATCATGATCGATCACCATTTTTCTGATATGCCAGTAAATACGCTCCTGGTATTCCTGAACAATCAGGTTGAAACCATAATTTTTGGTCTCCGGGTTCTTGATTTTAGATATAATAAACTCTTCTTCCAATCGCTTGTGTAGTGATGATAATGCCTCTTAGAAACCAAAATATGCAAAAGGTTTAATCGGTCAAAAAATAAATTTCAATTATTTGAGTCGGGAGACAGAAGACCGGAGACCGAAGTGTGGAATTGGTAGATGGAAATACAGAAGTCAAAAAAAGCTAAACCCTGTAAATAGAATTACATTCGCCTCAAAACTCAAAACTCAAAACTCAAAACTCAAAACTCAAAACTCAAAACTCAAAACTCAAAACTCAAAACTCAAAACTCAAAACTCAAAACTTAAAACTCAAAACGAATAAAAATGACCAAAAATCGAACTGTATTTAATTAAATGTCGTTACATTTAATGTTAAAGTATATAGCGTATGGGCATTGCAGAGGACATCAAACAGAAGAAATTTAAAAGTGAATTCAATAAAGCAGTTATCAATCTGGTCTTTACCAATAGCTGGTTGAGTGAAAAGCAGAATCGTTTTTTTAAGCAATTTCAGTTGACCGGACCACAGTTTAATGTATTGAGAATATTGAGGGGACAGTATCCCAATCCAGCAACAGTTAATCTCATAATTGAGAGAATGTTGGACAGGATGTCAAATGCATCCAGGATTGTAGACCGACTGGAAACAAAAGGTTTGGTCAAAAGAACACAATGTAAAAATGACAGGAGAGCTGTAGATGTAGTGATTTCTGAATCTGGCTTAAAGTTGCTGGAGCAGATAGATACATATTTGGAAGAATGGGAAGGAGCTATCAAGAACTTATCAGAAGATGAGTGTAATCAACTCAATCATTTGCTGGATAAAATGAGAAACGGTTCCTAAGGTTAAATACTAATTGCAGTTTTATTCATTTCCTTAATTTGATTGTTGATGTCGAGCTTGTTGGATTGATCGACATTCAACCATTTCAAAGTGTCTCCCAGGGTTCTGAATATTTCATAGTGATTTACTCTTATTCCAGATTTGCTAATGTAATCTAAGGCTATTTCAAATTGCTGAGGCGTATTGGTGAACAATGCGAACTTTTCTATTTTTCCTAAAATTGGATGAGAGAGTAACCAGTTTTCATATTCAATTAATTCCTCTGAAGTCATATTAATTTCAGAATCCCGAAGGTCAACAAGAAAATTAAAATCCTGTTCAAAATCCGGATCTTCAATTATCTTCAGCTTGACTCTTTTCATATCTTCACCATTAAATGGACCGATATGATTTTGGACGATTAATCGATGCTCTTTGATGATTATATAAGTATGTGACATGTGCGTAATTGTACTAAAGTTTTTCTAAGTCGAGTGTATTCTAAATATAATAATAAAACAACAGATATAATTGTTAGGTTCGAAGGAATGACTTCTTTTTACAATAAGTATTGAATTGGAATATGGCTACAGAAATTGAAAGAAAATATCTGGTAAAAAATGACAGGTGGAAGCAGTTTGTTAGTAAGGAATTTATCATCAAACAAGGATATTTAAATACTGACCCTTCTCGTACTGTAAGGGTTCGGTTGAAAGGAGAGGATGCCTACATCACTATCAAAGGACCTTCTGAAAATAATATATCAAGGGCTGAGTTTGAATACAATATTCCATGGGATGATGCTTTAGGCTTGCTAAAGATGTGTCATCGGCCTGTTATAGAGAAAATTAGATATGAAGTAAATTATAATGAGATCACTTTTGAAGTTGATGTATTTGAGGGTGACAATGCTGGATTGATATTGGCTGAAGTTGAATTGGTTGATGAAGCTCAGGTTGTTGAATTGCCAGGTTGGATTGGGGAGGAAGTTTCAGATGATGAGAGATACTACAATTCCTACTTAAGTAAGATTCCATATAAATCCTGGTAAGGATTATTCATTATACTTTACTTTATTTGCGATATCAACCATTTTTAAAACCATCTAAAAATGAATTTTACATATGAAAATTACCTTGACTATGAGGGAAGAGTTCCTCAGTCAGGAAGAACAATTTTGGCTTATCAAGAAGAAGATAAGATTGTTGTTTATCAAGCTTTTAGACCTCAAATAGCGGAATATGCTTTGGAAAACCAAAGATTTGGAGGTCCTCATTACAGCTTTACTAGAATGTCCTGGATTAAGCCTAATTTCCTTTGGATGATGTACCGTAGTGGATGGGCACAAAAAGAGGGGCAAGAATATGTTTTGGCTATATGGATCAAGAAAAGTGCTTTTGAAAAGTACCTGGAAGAAGCTGTCTTTTCAAGCTACCATGCCTCTGGAATTGAGGATCATAATAGTTGGAAGTCTGCCGTTGAGAAAAGTTCTGTAAGACTGCAATGGGACCCTGATCATGATCCACATGGAGCAAAGATTGATAGAAGAGCCATTCAACTTGGATTAAGAGGTGAAGTGTTGGAGAGATTTGTAAACGAAGATATTCTTAGAATCGATAATATGACTCCTTTTGTGCAGGAGCAATTTAGGTTCATACAAGCCAATAAACTGCATGAACTATTAATTCCTAAAGAACATGTTTATGCGCCAGGTGAACTGGCAGCCAAATCAGTGGGGTTGGTTATTTAACAAGGTTTAAGTAACCTTCCTTAGAAATTGTACTACCATCATTTCCAATCGCTTTGATCTTGTATGCGTAAATATCATTGTTCTGAACCTTACCATTGAACTTACCGTCCCAACCTTCTGATAAATTGGTAGTTGAGAATATCAATTCTCCCCAACGATTAAAAACATTGAATTCAAGTAACTCGGCTATATTTAAGCCTTGCACATATACAATGTCATTTACTCCGTCACCATTGGGAGTAAAGGTTTCTGGCATGCTCACGAATGGTGGAGGGATTACAAAAACGGTAAGAGTGTAGTTATCATTCCAACATCCAAAGTAATCCTGAACATTGAGATTATAACTAACATCTTCCAAAGGAGATACTTCTGGGTACGAACAATCAATACAGCTCAAACCATCAATAGGTGTTAAGCTGAAGGTATATCCACTGTCAAGCACAACAGGAAGCACTGCTGTGGCACCTTCCTGAATTGTTGTATCCCAATCATTGTATAAGTAAGGCTGAATTACCGTAACCAAAGTTTCTGCATCACTAAGGCATCCGAAAAAGGTTGTCTCTGCCAGATAAATAGACATGTTCTCTGTTGGAGAGCTTGATGCGGTTCCACTCGTTCCAGCTGTTATGGCTGAGGGTTCCCAGGAATAACTGCTTGAGTCATTATAGTTGGTGATTGATAATTCCAGATTATCTCCTAAACAAATAGTATCTGCAGATAACTGAATTATTGGCTCAGGCAAGTCCTTGATCTCAATATTCACAAAAGCGCTATCAACACATCCCCAGGTAAGGTTTTCTACGGTCTGTTTAATAGTATAAATTCCAGCATCTAAATATGTTGTACTAGGATCGGAATCTGTGGACGTTTCTCCATTTTGAAATTCCCAATTATACGAATCAGCATTTATGGACTGATCTACCAGAAACAATTCTTCATTCCTACAAAGAATAGAATCTAAAGTGCCTGTACTATCGGTAGGAATAAATCCAGCAGCCAATTCATAAAAATGAATCGTATCTGTTTGTACTTGCGAGCACCCATTTGATGAGTAAACAAACAAGTTTGCGATAGTTTGGAATGAAGTAGGTGCATTCTCATATGTATGAGTCACTAAATCTACATTCACCGAGTCTGCACCATCTCCAAATATCCATATCAATGAGTCCACATCTACCTGATGTGTGATTTCAAAAGTCACATCTTCATTGACGCATATATTTTCCTTATCAGTCACAAATTCTACTTCAGGCCCTACGATTTCAAATGATCTATAAACAGTGTCACTGCAGCCGTAAGAAGTCTCTACAATCAATTCTACATCATATTGTCCTTTGGTATAAGCCAATGTATAGTCTGATGCATTGCTTGTTTCTCCGTTATCGAAATTCCAATACCTGTTAGCAATTCCGGTAATTGATTGTGATGAATCTGAGAACGTAATGGTCTGAGGATTGCAATAAACCGAATCTCCATCCACATCAGTATAAAAGCCAGCGGAGGGTTGCTCCTGAATGGTAACAGTTTGGAATAATGAATCCATACACCCAGTGCTATCCTGGTAGTAGATCATTTTGATGTCATAATTACCTCCAACAGTGTAATTAGTACTTGGGTACTGTGTACTGTCTATGTCTCCATTTCCGAAATCCCAAACAAAGTCTAATCCCTGTCCACGGTTATCTTGGCCTTCAAAAAACACTTTTTCTGGTACACAAATTGAGTCAGTAGCTACAATCAATCTACTTCTTAACTCATAATATGGTAGGGCCAAAATGGTGTCAGCATTGCCTGTACATCCCAGAGCATCTTCAACTGAAAGTGAAATGTAAAATGTGTCATTGTCAATAGGAGGAACATCCATAGCGAGACTGGGGAATTGATCGCTCAAGGTGTCCCCACTCGAAATCACCCAGCTCCAACTAACAAGTGTAGTATCGGCAACAGTTGAGTCTGCAAGGTTCAGAGTTTGGGGTAAGCAAACTGTACTGATATCAGATGCAGCCTGAACATCAATGACATATGGCTCTATGACTTGACTGGTTGTGTCCCTGCATCCATGTTCATCTGTAATTATTAATTCTACTGTGTGGGTTCCAACAGTATCTACATCAGGAATTTCCACAGTTGCAGTACTTTTATCCCACGTGATTGGTCTTTGGAAATCGTTGAAAGTTGGAAACCTGAATGTATAACCACGGCATGCTGGATCCTGAGAACCACTAGCATCTAATGTAATCTCACCACCCCCGCAAGCGAAACTTGGCGCAGCTAAAACTGCTATTGGTTCTGTTATATTAATCACCACAGAGTCTTGATGAGCATCACAACCGGATCCAGGTTCTTCAGCTGTCTGAACAACTGTATAACTTCCTCTACTTGCATATGTATGGGTAGATGATGAAGCCGAACTGGAATTACCATCACCAAAGTCCCATGATAAACTTAGTGTCCCAGCAGATTGCGCAGTGTTGTCAAAATTGTATTCAAAAGGAGTGTCGCAACTATTATCGTATGTAATTTCAGCTACTGCTCCTCTTACATTGATATAATCTGTATAGGTCACTTCTGAAATACATCCGTTTATGTCCACCATTAGCGTTACATCCTGAGGCCCGGTTTCATATTGCATCGGCCAGTTTACAACTGAATCTTCTTGTTGGTGAAAGATTCTATTACCATCCGAATAAAAGTGAAAAGCATCAATTCCTGCAATGGAGGACGTAACAGACAATTCAACAGTGTCTCCTCTGCAAATAGTTGTTTGATCAGATACAAATGATAGAGAACTTGATACGTCCTCGCCAATATCTACCTGAACATGATATGAAGTATCTGTGCACCCAGTCTGACTTTCAATGGCCAGGAAAACATCGTATGTTCCGGCAGATGAATAGGAGTGAGTTACTTCTCCTCCGGTAGTATTTGTAACTGTACTGGACCCGTCTCCAAAGTCCCAGGTCCATTCGATTATAGGATCTGTGTCATGGTGTGAAACACTGTCTTCAAATGAAATACTAATAGGAGCACAACCTGTAGCTAGTGATTCGTTTATCTCAACTTTCGCATTAATTGGGTAGTGGCTGAAATCCACATAGGCAGTATCGTAACAGCCTGTAATGCCATCCGTAACAATTACCTCTGCGGTATGAATTGTTTCAATATTCACACCATAGTAAACCGTGTCAGAACTTGCAAAATAGGATTGAGAAGGGTTTGTGCCTGTCTGTTGGGAGCCATCTGAAAAGGTCCATTGATAGCTAGGGGATGCGGCATCAGTTGTGACTTCATAGTCAACTGTTACTGGATTGATGCAATTATATTCTTCTGAAACTGTGGGATTAATAGCAATCTCCTGAACATAGATGTCTTTGGTTACAGTGTTGGTACAACCAGAGTTTCTTGTTTCCAGTGATATGGTCTTCACACCGCCTGTGCGATAAAATATTTCTATTGATTTCTCTCTTGAAGTAGTGATCGATTCAAATCTAAAATCTTCGGTGTTGTAATATTCCGCTCCATCATCAAAATCCCAGGTGACTCTGTTTGCAGCAAAATATTCGAATGTGATTCCAGCGTCCAGACAAACAGTATCCGGAACATTAATTGAGCCAGTTGGCGACCCTACATTAAATTGATATGTTGTTGTATCAACACATGATCTGGAATTGGTCGCAATTAATTGAATGTCATAGATACCATCTGCAGAAAAGGTCTGGTCAGGGGGATTCTGACTTGTACTGGTGTTACCATTTCCGAAATCCCAACTGTAGGTCACCGGATTTATATCAGTTGTGTTGTTTGTTATCTCTATTGTTACTGGTGAAGTACATGAAGATTCCGGGTCAACTGTAAATCCGGAGTTAGGAGGGTCATGAGCTGTAATTAGATTTGATTCCACCTGACTTACATTGCAAGATCCAATACCGGTCTCAACTTGTAAAGTCACAGTCATATTTCCTCCGGAAAGATAGGTGTGGGTAACACTTGAGGAAGTTGAATTGACAGAATTTCCATCTCCGAAAATCCATGTTGCAGAAGTGATTGGAACGGTACTGTTCGTTATTGCATATGTAAAATCCACCTCAAGAGGAGTACATCCTTCAACTACACTAGCCTGAATATCAATTGCAGGAGGATCAAATGCTTCAATATCAAATGTGTTAACAACCGGGCCTCCATCAAAATCATATACAGTCACAGTGTAAGTGCCTGCTGAATTATATACTGTAGAAGGATCATTTTCATTGGAGTTTTGGCCATTGCCAAAATCCCAGTAAAACCCAGAGCCATCAAACTCTACAGCAAAAGGGACGCACCCCTGATTTGTTGTGGTTGTTTGGGCATTTATAGATATACTGAATATAATACTCCCTAAGAATACTGCTAGTTGACGGATCATACGAAATCTTTATTTAGCTAATCTTAAAATCCTATTGCGATTGAACAGAGTATTCCCCGGATTGATGATTATTTGCGTTTCCATATCGATAAAGTTGTTATTTGGCTAGATACTTTCGTACCACACTACAAGTTTAAGATGACATTTTCAATTATTTCCAGAAGCTCGTAGACAATCGGTAGACAGGTCCACTCATTGTCTACCGTTTTGTGGGATTTAAAGAGAATAGCAAACTACTTTTACATTTTAGTCATCAATTATTAACCAGATGATCAGTAAATATTGGAAACACTTGTGGTATGGTATTGCTTTGGTAATACCGGTGATTTTTGGATTCTTCTTACTCGAATCTAATCCTTCGAATCAGGTTGGTTTAGAAAAAAAGAAATCAAAAGGATTCCAATGTTATACTCCTAAACACTCACACTCTTCAATTTCAGGTTTTCGTGGTTATGGTCTGCCAGGTGATACCAGCTTGCCTAATATCAATAAGAAGTTTCTTGTGGTTCTGCATATGACTCAGGATTCAGTAGGTAATCAACCATTAGATGCAGCAGGAATTGCTCAGGCTAAGAGCGATATTTTATCCGGAAGTGGATATTTCAGTGATATAGGAATCTCGTTTGAAGCTTCAGATTCTGTTTATTTGGTAGACAATCACCGCTTTGATGTCATTGAAACTGAGGAGGAGTTGAATGAACTTTCCAGAATTTATGCAAAAGAGCATCGTATCAACTTATTTATTATCAATAGTTACGGAGGTGAATTAGAAGGAGGGTGTGGAATTGCTGGAGATTTTTCAATGTACATGGCTGCAGGTTGTTTTAACCCAACCTCATTTGGACATGAAACAGGACATATTTTTGGGTTACCACACACTTTTGGAGGAGGATCAGTATTGGGCGACTTTGTTGCGAGTGATGAGCTTGCAGATGGCAGTAATTGTGGAACTGGAGGAGATGCAATTTGCG
>JANSWY010000142.1 GCA_024743255.1 bacterium
GGCGTTTTTACTTGAATTAGTTGTTAGTGTGCTCTATTGCGCCAGGGATAGGAGTGATTGTTTGAGCCCGTACGGGATTAGGGGTTTTGGGGCGAGTGCGGATAGCCCGGCATTCGCTAAAGCTTCGGCCGGCAAGCCGGCATGGGATGGACGGCTTGGGGCGCCACCTGGAAGATTGAAACAACCATTCCTGAACAAATAGTATTATTCTACATCTCTTTTTGTAATTTGTTCGTTTAATTGGCTTTAGAATTTAAGTATATAGATGGAGTTTCTTTTTCCAAGTATGTTATGGGGGCTTTTGTTGTTGATCATTCCCATTATTGTACATCTTTTTAATCTGCGTAGAGCAAAGAAGGTACAATTCTCAAATGTCAGATTTCTTAATGTTATTAAGTCTACTTCTAGCTCAAAGTTAGTTTTGAAACATTATTTAGCTTTGCTGCTTCGACTACTGTTTATTTTGTTTTTGGTTGTAGCATTTTCAGTTCCTTATATAGCTAGTGAAGAAGTCAAATATACCGATGACCGGACAAGTATCATTTATTTAGATAATTCATATAGTAATTCTAATTTGTACAATGCCGCAATATCTGGTTTTGAAAAGAATTATTCATTAGTCAGTTCGATGGTTGAAGAAAGTGATAGGTCACAGAGATATAGACTTTATACTAATGAAAGTGCTGATATCTCGAATCGTACTCCTTTGGTGAAGGAAAAATTTTTGGAGAAGCTTTCTGAAGTACAATTAACTTCATTGAATTTTGGATTAGATCAGCTGAGTAATAAGATCAGAAGATATAATGACCAAAACACGGTTTATGTGTTTTCTGATTTTCAGAGAGAACAATTTTCATTTACAGAATTAACTGATACTACCAATCAATATGTATTAGTTCCTTCAAAGTATAATATTGAAAGAAATGTTTTTGTTGATACTTTGTTTTTGGATAATATATCAATCAGGAGTGATAGTAAAAATTCGTTAAATGTTGTCTTTCATAATTCTGGAAATGAGGATGTGGATGATTTATCGATAAACTTAATTGCGAATGATACACAGTTATCAACCAATACGGTGGATATTAAGGCCAATAAGAGTGCTTCAATCAAGATTGACATAGGATCTGTCCGGGATTCAATAGTTCGTTGTGAGATCAACTTTGAAGATTTTCCAATGACGTTTGACAATAGGTTTTTCTTTGTAATAAAGAGGACCAGGCCGATTACTGTATTAGATATAGGACAAGGATCTGCGAATGTATTTTCCTCTTTGTTTGAGTCAGACTTGTTTGATTATCAGTCAATGCCTGAATCAAATATTGATTATTCATTAATGCAGGTATGCGATTTAGTTATAATAAATGAGATATTATTAGATGACCCGAGTTTAGTGAGGGAACTAAAATCATTTCTAGAGAAAGGAGGGGCGGTATTACTTGTGCCAACAGAAGGGATAAATATTTCTTACTTAGAGCAGATCACAAATGCGAATGTTGAATTATTTCAGCAGCCTGTCCTAAGTATTGATCAACCTGATGTTTCTGACCCATTCTTCAAAGAGATATTTGATGCTGATCCTGATGATGCTAAAATGCCGACAAGTAAGAGTTTAATAACCTGGAACTCCGGAAGGCCTTTGATGAAATTTAGTAATGGGAAACCATATTTATCAAGTTTCGATGTTGGTAACGGTAAAGTTTATGTTCTGGCTGGTGATTTATCTAGTTCTGGAAATAATTTCACTCAGAACGCCTTGTTTTTACCCGTGATGTACAATATTGGATTTGAAAGTTCTAATAGGTCTCCTTTTAAAGTGTACAACCGGATAAGTGAGGATTTTATATCAATTGAAATTGAGTCAGGTAATACGAGTAATCTCTATAAATTGAAGAAAGGTGATTTAGAGGTAATTCCAGAACAAAGAGTTATTGATGGCGAATTACTTATTAATATAGGTAATTTAGATGTTGAGCCAGGGTTTTGGGAGCTGGCTATTGAAGATGAAATAGTTGAGGTTTTAGCTCTGAATCATTCCTCTGAAGAGTCAATTATCAACCAATTCAGCATGGAGGAGATTGAGGACTTTGGCTCAAAGTACTCCAATGTTACTGTTTTGTCACTAAACGATAGTCAAAACTGGGGTGAGTCAGGAGGTGCAGTTACGGATAAAAAGAATTTATGGAAATATAGCTTAATATTGGCATTACTTTTTTTCTTTGCAGAAGTCTTGACACTAAGATTCCTATAAATGCAGATTTTACTTAAGTCGGTTAAAATCATTGACTCCAAATCTAGTTTTCACCTTCAGCAGAAGGATATTCTGATAGCTGATGGCGTTATATCCAAAATAGCGGATCGTATTGATGCCACCTCTGATAGTAAAGCTTTTGATTGTGATGGCTATTCAGTATCCATTGGTTGGTTTGATATGAATGCTCATTTTCATGATCCGGGACATGAGTATAAGGAGGATTTGTTTTCTGGTATGTCAGCGGCAAGTGCTGGTGGATTCACAGATGTAGCAATTTTGCCAAACACAAACCCTCCGATTGACACGAAAAATCAAGTTGAGTATGTTTTGTCTAAGTCGTCATCATATCCTGTTAATTTGAGACCGATTAGTGCCGTTACACATTCTTGTGAGGGTAGGGAATTAACAGAAATGATTGATTTGAGTGAAGCAGGAGCTATCGCATTTAGTGATGGTTTAAAGCCGATTTCAAATACTGACATACTACTAAAGACACTTCAATATTTGCAGCGATTTGACGGGCTTTTGATTAATAGGCCTGAGGACCAGCAGTTAAACATGTTTGGTACTATGCATGAAGGTACAGTTAGCACTACCTTAGGTCTTAAGGGGATGCCTTCAATTGCTGAGTCGCTAATGATTCAAAGAGACTTGAAAATTTTAGACTATACAGGAGGCAAGATTCACTTTTCTAATATCTCCACCGCAGAATCTGTTGAACTCATTGCTGAAGCAAAATCGCAGGGTTTAAAGGTCTCTTGTGATGTAGCAGCGCACCAACTGGTTTTGGATGACGAACTGATTGAGCAATACGATTCAAATTATAAAGTTAATCCTCCATTAAGGCTAAAGGAAGACAGGTTAGCTCTGGTTCAAGGTGTTAAGGACGGAACTATTGATGTTATTGTGTCAAGTCATCAACCTCATGACCCTGAGTGCAAGGAATTAGAGTTTGATTTGGCAGATTTTGGAATTATTGGTTTGCAGACAGTATTTCCTTTGATTCGGGAAATTTCAGAAGGATCTGAGTTGCCTGAATTAATTGACAAAATATCCAGAACTCCCAGAGTTTTATTGGGTCTTGATATACCAACAATTGAAGTGAATCAGGAGGCGGTATTAACGATATTCGACCCTGATATGAAGTGGGTTTTTGATTCCACAACCAATAAATCAAAATCTGTTAACTCTCCGTTTTATGGAAAAGAACTAGAGGGATGTTCTGTTGGTATTGTAAATGGTTCAAGGTCATATTTTTCGGATTTACTTGAAAAGCAGTCTATTTAATGAAACCAATTGTTAAGGTATCTCTAAAGTATGGACTGATATGCGGTGTGATGTCGGTCTTTGCATTTTACGTACAAGTTTTGACGGGCATGAATCCATTGATCAATTTGAATTCGTTTTTTATTGATTTGATCATATTCTTTGGATTTATATTTTTTGCTAACAAAGAATTTAAAGATTACAGCAATGACGGTTTTTTACATTTTTGGCAAGGGATGACTGTTGGTTTGATAATTATTTTTTCTGTAGGTGTAATATTTTCGGTGTTTTCGGCTACTTACTATCTGATCAATCCAGATGTGTTTACTGAATACGTCCAGAATGCTACTGAAATTTTTGAGAATCAGAGGGAATTGTTGCTTGAGAGAATGACGGAAGTTGAGTTTAATCAACGACTTGTCGATTTGAAAGCAACTAAAATCTCGGATTTAGTAATTACAGATTTTTTCAAAAAGGTAGGAGTTGGATTTTTGGTAACGCCAGTGGTTGCGGTATTATTAAGAAAACAATCAAAATAAAAGAAAATGGAAAACGAAGTACAAGGAGTAAGCGTGAAGCAAGTTGCTGTTAAGTGGGGATTAATTCTAGGAATGGTATCTGTCATATTGACTCTTATAGTTCAACTTTTGACACTTTATGAAAATCAATGGGCGGGTTGGATTGGCTTACCTTTCAGTATTGCTGTGGTATTTCTGGCTCATAATGCATTTAAGAATGAAGGTGATGGTTTTATGAGTTATGGACAGGGGCTTGGAATAGGTGTTTTACTATCTTTGATTGCCTCTGTAATAAGTTCATTATTTAATTGGGTTTATTTATCATTTGTAGATGATGGTATGATCCAGTTCCAAATTGAAAAAGCGCATGAGGAGTGGGAGAAACAAGGAATGTCAAGTGCGCAAATTGAACAAGCTGAAGGGTTTATGGATATCATGATGAACCCAGTTACTATGACCATTTTAGGGATTGTGATGGGAACTTTATTTGGCTTTTTAATTTCACTTGTAGTTTCTGCAATTACTCAGAAGAAGAACCCTGAATTTGCATAAAACATTGTAAGTATTGAATATATCTATAGTAGTACCTGTATATAACGAAGAAGAATCTCTTCCAGAATTAAATGATTGGATAAGCCGAGTCATGGATGAAAACGGCTTATCCTATGAGTTATTGATGATCGATGATGGGAGTAGTGATACTTCATGGTCGATCATAAAGGAGTTGAAAGAAACTAATCCAGCCATTAAAGGGATTAAGTTCAATCGGAATTACGGGAAATCAGCGGCCCTTCAAACAGGCTTTAACGAGGCTCAGGGTGATGTGGTAATTACTATGGATGCAGACATGCAGGATAGCCCTGATGAAATACCTGCTTTAAATCAGATGGTGATTGAGCAAGGCTATGATTTGGTTTCTGGATGGAAAAAGAAAAGAAATGATCCGATTGGGAAGACTATTCCGTCTAAATTTTTTAATCGAGTGACTCGGATGGTTTCAGGAATAAAACTTCATGATTTCAATTGTGGCCTCAAAGCGTATAAATTGAATGTTGTGAAGAACATCACTGTTTACGGAGAAATGCACCGATATATTCCATTAATTGCTAAATGGAATGGTTTTTTCAATATTGGAGAAAAAGTAGTAGAACACAGAGCTCGAAAGTTTGGAACTACAAAGTATGGCTGGAAGAGATTTGTGACTGGTTTTCTGGATCTTCTTTCTGTTACGTTTGTGACAAGATTCAAGAAAAGTCCAATGCATTTTTTTGGGACATTGGGCACACTTTCTTTTCTGTTTGGATTGGTAATTACAATGTGGTTAATAGGAGAAAAACTGTACTATGTATATATTCTTAATGCTCATGAGCAGGCCAGAGAGATTGTAGATCAACCATTATTTTTCCTTTCGTTAGTAGCATTAATTATTGGGGTTCAATTGTTCCTTTCTGGTTTTATTGCTGAGATGATGACACAGTTTAGAAAAGGAGGAGAGGATTATTTAGTAGTTGAACGAACTGACTAAAGGCACATGCGTTTATATTCTGTCATTGTACCTGTTTATAACAGACCGCAGGAGGTTCTTGAGTTATTAGAGAGTCTTGTAAAGCAGACTTATTCGAATTTTGAGGTTATTATCGTTGAGGACGGTTCAGATCTTGATTGTAAGGAGATTGTTGAATCGTTTAGCAGCAAATTAGATATCACCTATTTCTTTAAGGAGAATAGTGGACAAGGGTTTTCCAGGAACTTTGGTTTCGACAAAGCGAAGGGAGACTATTTTGTAGTTTTTGATAGCGATTGTCTAATACCAGAAAACTATTTTGAGACTGTTGAAAAATCTCTTGAAGAGCATTACCTGGATGCTTACGGAGGCCCTGATCGGGAACATGAGTCTTTCACGAATACTCAAAAGGCCATCAGTTATAGTATGACCAGTCTTTTCACTACAGGGGGAATAAGAGGTAGGAAGGGCCATGTTGGTCAATTTCATCCAAGAAGTTTTAATATGGGAATCTCCAGAGAGGTATACGAGAAGACTGGAGGGTATATCATTACAAGAATGGGAGAAGATATTGAATTCAGTATACGCATTCTTGCAAACGGATTTAATGTTGGCCTAATTCCAGATGCCTTTGTATATCATAAGCGCAGGACTAATTTGATGCAATTCTATAAGCAGTTACACTTTTTTGGTAGGGCCAGGATTAACATTGGGAGATTTTTCAAAAATGAGATAAAAGTGGTTCACCTGTTTCCTGCCGCCTTCCTTATTGGTTTAGTTGTTACAATTCTTGGAACTGTATTGTTACCGAAGATCTTTGTTTGGTTTGCTGGTTTATTTGGGGTTTACTTCAGCTTGATAGCAATCGATTCATTATTGAAGAATAAGAACTTAGCTGTAGCAATAATAAGTCTCGCAGCAGCCCTAATTCAATTATCTGCTTACGGTATTGGTTTTATTACTGAAGGTCTGAAATTCAAGAAGTCTAATAACTAGTTCTTTTTGCAGAGGAATATCACCTCATCAGTAGGAAGTGCGAATTTTTTTTGATCATCCTCTGTTAGAGTTTGGACAAAATCATTTTCATCAACTTCAAATCCAGCTGATCTCAATCTATCAGCGTAATCTTTTCCGTAAAGTCTAACATGATCATCCTGTCCAAAAACCTTTTCTCTTTCTTTTTTATCAGTGATTGACCAATCTTCGAAAGTAGTTTCTGGAATTGGAGGAAAGAATGGGATTTGGATAATTGCCCATCCACCTGGTTTTAGAACCCTGTGAAGTTCACTCATAGCTTTGATGTCGTCATCAACATGTTCCATCACGTGATTGCAGAAAGCAACTTCAAAACTATTCTCATCAAACGGGATATCATGAATATCCATTTTGACCTTTGCTAATGGTGATTCGATATCCGCAGTTATATAATCAATATTTTCAAGCGCTTCGAACTTATCTATGAAACAGATCTCTGGTGCTACATGGAGTAGTCTGATTTGATCTTTAAAGAATCCTGTTTTTTGTTGAAGGAAAAGATACATTAGTCTATGACGCTCCAAAGAGAGGCAATTTGGGCACAATGCATTTGATCTGGCTACTCTCCCGTATGGAAGAAATTTTCTGAATGATTTACCGCAAACACTGCACTCCACATTACTACCGATATAGAAAATTGCAACTATTTTCAAAACCCAGTGACTAAAGAGCTGAAGGGTCTTTCTCGGTATTTTTCTGATCAGGAAACTAATAATGTATTTCATAGCCTAATGGCATTTTAATTCATTCGATTCTTAAGAGGTTGCAAATATAGACAGATCTTTGAATGATGCATGTTACCTTGCTTATTGTGTTTTTTGATTGATTAAGTATTATCTTTCGATTTGTTAACGTTATGTACTGAGAAAGATGAAAGATTTGAGCCATTGGCTTAATTGAGTGTTATGCATAGAATAGTTACAATTGTTTTTATTGTTGTCGCCATGTTGTCATGGAATGAAGTTCATGCACAAAAGAAGGATAAAGGAGATATTCAAAGATATCTACCAACTGAGAAAATAGATGGAAAGAACGACAATAAGAGAAAAAATCGGCCGAAAAGAAAGAAGTACAAGCATATCGTAAAGAACAAGACTAAAAATTTACTTTACGGTAATCCATGTGTTTTGGAAGCTACACACAAAATGGGTTTTGAGTATGTTATTCAGATCAAAGGAAGTTTGGGCAGTGTGAATGAGCCAAGAAGGCTTTGGAACAATTTTGAAGTCAACCTATTTTTATGCGTAACCCGATCTCCTTTTTGGAGGCTTGTATTGAATAATAAAATCAAAAAATGCAGAATAAAATCCGGAGATAAAACTGGTTAACAATGGAAGGCCGTCCCGTAAAATATTCAAGAGTTACAATTACTGAATTGATGATCCCATCATACGCCAATTTTGGTGGGAAAATTCATGGTGGTATTTTATTGTCTTTGATGGATAAAGTGGCATACGCTTGTGCGAGTAAGCATGCTGGAACGTATTGCGTAACTGTATCTGTAGATGGAGTAGATTTTTTGCAGCCTGTGGAAGTAGGTGAGCTTGTTTCCTTGAAGTCATCAGTGAATTATGTAGGAAATTCCTCAATGGTCATTGGCATAAAGGTAATAGCTGAGAATGTGAAACTGGGTACTGTAAAGCACACTAATACTTGTTACTTCACCATGGTTGCCAAAGGGGAAGACGGGAAACCTCTTACGGTTCCTCCTTTAGTGCTTGAGACCATGGATGATATTCGAAGATTCATTTCTGCAATAAAGCGTAGAAAGTTGAAATCTGAGGCCAATGACAAGATGCAGGTTTACAAAGATGACTTTGTAATGGATCAGGATATTCAGTTTTTGGAAGGTCAGCGTTGTGAATTAAGGTTTAAGCACGACTAATAGATTTAGCCGCCAGATATCCTAAAGCGGTCAGGCAAAACCCAATTGCCAATGATAAGACCGTATAGAGCACAGCAATATTAATTTCCCCTTTTTGAAATAGCTGAATATTTTCAAGTGAAAATGAAGAGAAGGTAGTGAACCCTCCACAAAATCCTGTGCTGAAGAAAAGCAATTGCTCTTTTGATAATTTGGTGCTCATTCCAAATAAAACACCAATCAGGAAACAGCCAATTAAATTTGCGGCGAATGTGGGATATGGGAATACCAATGTAGTCTCTTTTGATAAATACCAATAAGAGATGAGATATCTTCCCACACTTCCCAGGAAACCTCCAAAACCAACAATTAGAACTGATTTAATCATGCTTTTCAATAAATCTTGTGCAATGTTCCATTAATTCAGGGAAAAAATCATTGAATTCAGCGTGATATTCTTTGTGATCTTTTTTTAGTTCAACAATCGCTTCATCCATCTTGCTATCGAATTTTGTTCTTCGGGACATACCATGAAGTACCCGGTTTATTCCATCAAAATATTGGTAATTGTAGAGCCAGTTGTCTCTTTTCATGTAGCCGAGCATATGATTAACTCTTTCCGGAACAATATTTTTGTATCCAGACATTAAACTATAGAAAGATTCAGTATAACTGAGTAAATCTTCATCGTGATATTTCTTCCAGTCGAGTGCCAGATAGTGGTCGTAGTAGATATCAGTTATTACACCAGCATAGTGACCATATTTGTCTCTTAATCTGTTTTTGCTTTCCTTGACTATCGGATGTTTATCAGTGAATGAATCGATTTCCCGATGCAATAATATTCCCTTTCGAATTTCGGGTGAGAAATCATCCATCATGTTGCCTTTGACAAAATCTCCAATGAAGTTGCCAATTTTTAGAGGTTCATTTTCCCCGCTGAGATATATATGTGCCAGAAAGTTCATGGGCTATTGAATAAGCATAATTTAAACTAAATTACGAGATAAGCGACATGTAGGATGATGAAAATTAATTCCATTGTCAACCCAGAGCTCATAAAATATTGAATGTGATGGCAAAGGCTCAACTAAATATTCTGGTGAAGTTAGCGAAGATTGATGGTGTCCTGGTGCAGGATGAAATCCGATTAATCAAGAAAATTGGAGCCGCTAATGGAATGACTAATGCTGAAATACAGGACTGCTTTGAACATCCGCATGATTTAGAGGGGCTTCAGGAATTACCTCCTGATGATAAGTATGACTTTCTATACAATGTAATCCAATTGATGAAGATCGATGGGAGGCTGCATCAGGAAGAGATTGAGTTTTGTGCAAGGGCGGTTTCCAAGTTAGGTTATGACCAGGCAGTGCTATTAGAACTGTTATTGAAGATTTATGGTGATGATCGGATTACCGCTGATAAAGAATCTTTAAAATCAACCATTCAAAAGTACCTTAAAGACTAAATTGCGGCCTGCAATGGACGTTAAAGAACACTTCAAAAATTTACTTCGTCTGATTCGTATCGAGAGAGAGGAAGATAGAAATCAGTACCAACAAAAGATGATGTATACTTCTATGCAAGAGCGTAAGGAGGCAGGGATTTGTTGGTACCCTGTTGTTGTAACCAGATCCCAACTGGGTACAGGAGAAAAAATAGTTCTTCACCTGGAGAAAACAGGAGACTTTGAGCAAAGACATGTTTTTCAAGTTGGTTCGTCAGTAAGTCTTTTTGCCAACAATGGAGATAAGCAAGCTAATTCATCAGCAGTAATAAGTTTTGTCCGAGAGAAGAAGATGAAAATAGTTCTCAATTCAGATGACGAGCCTGAATTTCTGAATAAAGGTAAACTGGGTCTTAACCTTCTTTTTGATGAGTCTACCTATGAGGAAATGGAACGGACTCTGAGAAATTTGATGAAACTGGAAAAGGGTAGGAGCAATGAATTAGTTGAGATACTTCTTGGTAATAGAA
>JANSWY010000015.1 GCA_024743255.1 bacterium
CAGAAGTACTGCTTGATGCGGAAATAACCAGGTACCTATCATCCTCGGTCACATATCCAAAAAGGTATCTGTAAGGCTGCTTCTCACCACCATAAATAAGTTGGTCATCACTCTGTGGAGTTCCAAGCTTATGGTAGTAAACTTTGTGATATTGCGTCTTAGCAGATAGTGCACTTGCATCCTTAGGAACATCATATGAGCTGTAATAAAATCCTTCATTTCCTTTCCAGGATAATCCGCTAAACTTGATGTTGTGAAGGGTGTCACCAATTATTTCTTTTGTCTCTGCATTCATCACCAATGCCTTTCTCCAATCAGAACCTCCTATGGAAATGGTGTATGCGAATAGACTTCCATCATTTGTGAAACTTGTGCTTCCTAAAGAAATGGTCCCATCATCTGAAAACTTGTTTGGATCTAAGAATACTTCTGGCTCATCATCAGCATTTTTTCTTCTGTACCAAACGCTTTGGTTTTGTAAACCATCATTTTTTGTGAAGTAATCGTATTCTCCATTTTTAGTTGGTGAAGAGACTCGCTCGTAATCAAATAACTTAGCCAGTCTGTCTTTTAATTTCTCTCGGTAAGGGATGTTATTTAAATAACCAAAAGTCACATCGTTTTGACTCTTTACCCAAGCGGCTGTTTCGTCGGATCGGTCATCTTCTAACCACCTGTATGGGTCAGGCACTTCAACTCCGAAGTAGTTGTCAATGGTATCGACAGTAGCTGTCTCAGGATAATTAAAACTCGTGGATGCTTGCTCTCCTTGCTTACACGACCAGAAAACAAGCAGTATTAGTGCAACAGATAGAAATCTAATTTTCATATTTTTTCGGGTTTGGAATTTCCCAAAAATAACGGTGCTAAATCGAAAAACCAGAATAATTATATAAGTGGCATTCTAATCGTTTTACTCCAGGCCTAGTTCTTTTCTCAGAGGGAGGTCCATAACACTGTTTTTGCTCCAATAATCAGTCATTAGCGTGTTTATTTTAGTGGCTTTGGTAGTAAGTACTTTCGCGTTCGGTCCCCAGCCGCTTTTGTAGGATTCTTCCCAACCTACTATCTGATAAGGGAATTTACTTTCAAATTGAATAGAGATTTTTCGAGATGATTCCGGGTACTCCAGAGTGTAAGTATCAATTCCTTGATTTGATTCTCGGGATGCGTTTGCAGAAACAACTTTAAACTCTTCATGTCTTAATCTTTGTGAGAATAAACTTGGAATGATATCTTTCTTGCCGGTAGGTAGTAAATCCGGATTGATTCTAATAAGGTTCCAAATCTCATCTTCTGTCAAGGCCTTTTTTAGTTCTAAAGTTTCATCACCTTCTGATTCGAAATAGGAGAGGGACTGAACTTTGTAAGAGTCATCAGTAAGGTTTAGCTGCGTAAAAGTATGTCCGCACCATTCCTGGCTACTGGTCGTTAATTTTAATGTATTTGGATTCTTTTTTAGATCGACTGGAGTAAATACTGATTGCATCATGGAATAAGGATAGATGCCAGTATTAAACTTCTTGGTGAAATTGAGCTTCATTACTTTAACAGCATCCTTCCCAGCTTTTTGAGGGTAATCCAGTTTGACTTGTTTGCTTTTGGAGAAATCCTCTGTCACAAAAACTGTAACTGCAGTACCCTGATGAATTTCTCCATACCTGGCCTGTTCCAGTTTATAGCTTGTTATTTCCGCTTTGCCTTGATACCAGTAGTCGCTAAAATTATTATCAAGTGGAGTAGACTCTTCAATTGGTGTGCTTTTTAGGCCACATGCCAAAAAAATAATTGAACCGTAGAGTAGGATTGAAAGCTTTTTCATAAGGTGAAGTATTTGAGAATAAAACAAGTATAAATTCTCCTTGGTTCGAATTTAATTAAATAAAAAAAAGGTCCGGGTTACGAACCGGACCTGTTTGTCAAACTTCAAACATTAATATAAAAAAGCAACGGATTTAAGCGTCTACAAATTGAGCTTCTTCAGTACTTCCTTTCATAGCAACAGTAGAAGCTTTACCTCCTTGTACTGTGTTCTGGATAGCATCAAAGTACTCAGTTCCAACAAATGTCTGGTGCTTCACAGCTTTGAATCCCTGGCTCTGAAGAGCAAACTCTCTCTCCTGTAGCTCAGAGTAACCAGCCATTCCTCTTTCGTGGTAAGCTTTAGAAAGCTCAAACATACTTGTGTTCAATGCGTGGAAACCAGCCAACGTGATGAATTGGAATTTATAACCCATCTCAGCAAGGTTTTCTCTGAATGTTGCCATTTCAGCAACTGTTAAATGAGAAGCCCAGTTGAATGAAGGAGAACAGTTGTAAGCCAACATCTGATCAGGAAACTCTGCTTTGATTGCCTGAGCAAATTCTCTGGCAAGTCCTAAATCAGGGTTTGAAGTCTCTAACCAGATAAGGTCAGCATAAGGAGCATACGATAAACCTCTTGCAATGCCCTGCTCTAATCCATTCTTCACTCCAAAGAATCCTTCAGAAGTCTTTTCTCCTGTTAAGAATCTGTGGTCTCTTTCATCTACATCAGAAGTCAAAAGGTTTGCAGCTTCAGCATCAGTTCTTGCAACTAATACAGTAGGTACGTTACAAACATCAGAAGCTAATCTAGCAGCAACAAGCTTGTTGATCGCCTCCTGTGTAGGCACTAATACTTTGCCTCCAAGGTGTCCACATTTCTTAGCTGAAGAAAGTTGGTCTTCAAAATGAACTCCAGCAGCTCCAGCTTCAATCATAGCTTTCATCAATTCAAAAGCATTCAGGTTTCCTCCAAATCCAGCTTCAGCATCAGCAACAATCGGCACCAACCAATCTCTGTCATGTGTTCCATTCATGAATTCAATTTGGTCTCTTCTCAATAGTGCGTTATTGATTCTTTTAACCACCTTCGGAACTGAATCCGCAGGGTAAAGAGATTGGTCAGGGTACATCTCACCAGCTAGATTAGCATCAGCCGCAACTTGCCATCCACTTAAATAAATGGCTTCAAGTCCAGCTGCTACTTCTTGAATGGCCTGGTTACCAGTGAGAGCCCCTAGACCAGCTACAAAAGCTTGATTATTTAATTTATTCCATAGTGTCTCAGCGCCTTTCCTTGCAAGCGTATGCTCTACCTGTACTGTCCCTCTCAATTTCACTACTTCTTCAGCAGTGTAAGTTCTTTTAACATTTTTCCAACGCGGATCATTTTTCCACGCTTCCTTTATCTTCAATATTTGTTCTTGGTTATTCATCTTATCGTTGTTTTAAAAATTAATATCTGATTAAGTCAATATGTCGTATGCTGGTAGAGTAAGAAACTCATCAAATTCTGGCTTCTTTACCAGCTCATCAAATAGAAGGATTGCATCCAGGAACTTACCGTTCTCATAGTTTTCACATCCTACATATTTCTTTATTTTCTGGATTTCACTTTTGATCAAATCCTCATAGATGCCAATGGTGAATGTCCTTCCATCAGCCATTCGTGCATTGTTCTTTAGACACTGCCAAACTTGTGCTCTAGAGATTTCTGCAGTCGCTGCATCTTCCATCAAGTTGTATAATGCTGCAGCGCCATTTCCTCTCAGCCAGCTTTCTATATAAAGAATACCTACATTGATGTTGGTTCTAATGCCTTCCTCAGTAATCGTTCCTTCTGGAAGTGCGATAAGATCCTCGGCAGTTACATCGATATCTAATTGCTTTTCAATCTGATTGGCTTCTGGCATATATTCATTGAAAATATCCATAGCAACAGATACCAACCCTGGATGAGCAACCCAGGTACCGTCATGCCCATTCTTTACTTCAGTGAGCTTGTCCTGTCTTACTTTTTCAATGGCCTTATTATTTGCCTCCTCATCATTTTTGATCGGAATCTGAGCGGCCATTCCTCCCATAGCATGAACACCACGTTTATGGCAAGTCTTGATAACCAGTTTTGAATAAGACTGCATGAAATGTACGCCCATCGTTACCTGTGATCTGTCAGGGAGTAATCGGTAAGGGTAGTTTCTGAATTTCTTGATATAAGAAAAGATGTAATCCCATCTTCCGCAGTTCAATCCAGCTGAATGTTCCTTCAACTCGAAAAGGATTTCATCCATCTCAAAACTTGCAAGAATCGTCTCAATCAAAACGGTAGCCTTGATTGTGCCTTGAGGGATATCCAAGTAGTCCTGAGCAAATTTGAAAACATCGTTCCAAAGTCTTGCTTCAAGATGACTTTCTATCTTAGGTAGATAAAAATACGGCCCGCTCCCGTTTTTAATAAGTTGCTTGGCGTTGTGGAAGAAATACAATCCAAAGTCAGCTAAGCCGCCACTTATACTTTGACCGTCAATTGTGATATGCTTCTCTTCCAGATGCCAACCTCTCGGTCTTACCAGTAAGGTTGCGGTTTCAGGAGCGAGCCTGTATAGTTTACCATTTTTGGGATTCTCATAAGAGATGGTGCCGTTTATTGCATCACGCAAATTGATATGTCCATTAATATTATTAGTCCAGGAAGGAGTATTACTATCCTCAAAATCGGCCATAAAGACTTTGGCGCCAGAGTTAAGTGCATTAATGATCATCTTACGATCAACCGGTCCGGTAATTTCCACTCTTCTATCTAAAAGATCTTGTGGTAACGGTGCGACTTTCCAGTCGGACTCACGGACTGATTTAGTTTCCTCTAAGAAATCTGGCAATACTCCATTGTCAATTTCAGCCTGTCTATTGATTCTGTTTTCCAACAGCTCCAATCGAGTAGGATTGAATTTTTCATGAAGCTCAGCCAGAAAGTGTAGTGCTTCTGGAGTAAGAACAGACTTGAATGCCTCATTCATCTCACCGCTAATCAGCATGCCAGCAGGTATCCCTGTGGTTACTTTCTTTGGTTTTGGTGCAGCTTCTATCATTGTTATAAAAGTTTTAATGTATCGCTAATATAGAGGAATTATACTAAAAGCGAAAATTCGCTAAATATATTTTTTCGCTTTTTATGAATATTCTCGAAGTTGGTAGAGAAATGTTATCTTTGAGACATGACACAAGGCGAAATTGGAATCAGGCAGATTTTTGGCCTGAAAGTGCGTGAATTGCGTAGCAAGAAGGGGTTTTCGTATCAGGATCTGTCTAAACAGACCGGGCTTTCAGTTTCCTATCTCAACGAAATTGAAAAAGGAAAAAAATATCCTAAAGGAGATAAAATTATGAGTCTTGCAGAGGCTTTAGGTGTCTCTTATGATTATTTGGTGTCTCTTAAGGTCTCTAAAAAGATTGAACCAGTAGTGGCTTTGCTTCAATCAGATTTCTTCAGAGAGCTTCCTTTGGATCTATTAGGATTAGATGCTCAGAAATTCATAGAGCTCATTTCTGCCAATCCTGAAAAAATCAATGCTTTCATAAATACTGTATTGCAAATTGCCAGAAACTATGAACTAGGTAGGGAGAATATTTACTATGCAGCACTAAGGTCATATCAGGAAATTAACGATAACTACTTTCCAGAACTTGAGAAGGCAGTTAAAGACTTTAAAAATAAATTTGACTTCACCGGATATCTTTTTGAAAAAGAGGAATTAGAACAAATCCTGAAAGATTATTTCAAAATATCAATTGATTATGATCGATTAAAGGATAATGACACACTTAGAGATACCCGAAGCTATTACAGTATTGTGGATCAGTCTTTATCGTTAAGTTCCGGTCTCACTCCAGCTCAGGAAAAGTTTCTTATAGTAAGAGAGTTGGCTTATCAATATTTAGAAATCAGAGAACGACCTTTAGAGACTCCCCCACAAAGAAACTACAGTTTTGCCCAGCTGTTAAATAATTTCAGAGCATCCTATTTCGCAGTGGCATTCTTAATGGACGAGAAGGAAGTGATCTCAGATATCCGAAATTTCGTCCGATCAAAGCAATGGCATGATCAGGATGTGTTGAAAATATTAGAGAAATATGACGCAACTCCAGAAATGTTGATGCAACGACTGACCAATATTCTTCCTAAGTATTTTGGATTTAATAACCTGTTCTTTTTAAGGTTTACCAACAAGCCTGGAGCAGATGGATTTAAATTAACTAAAGAGCTGCATCTCTCAAAACTACATAATCCTCATGCTAATGAGTTAAATGAGCACTATTGCCGAAGATGGATTTCAATTGGTATAATTCAAGAATTGCTGAAGCAAAAGAAGCTTGAAACAATTGCCAGACTTCAGATCTCGAAGTATTTAAATACCAAAAATGAATACCTCTGCTTATCAGTCGCATTTCCTAATAGTACAAATACGGAGGAGGGCATAAGCATTACAGTTGGATTCCAAATAGATAGTAAATTGAAAGAAGGCATTCAATTCCTTGAAGATCCAAAAATCATTGAAAAGGAAGTGCACACTACTTGCGAAAGGTGCCCAGCCAGAGATTGCAATGAGAGGGCAGCACCTCCTTGGCAATTGGATCGTGAACTGCGGAAAATTGAAATAGAAAGAGGGCTAAATGAATTAGAAAACAGCTGATTGTTTCCAGTTATAATTAGCAATCAACCACTTATATATTTCAAAGGTTTTTTTCTGATAGCAATCGTTAATTTGCAAGTTGAATCTTAAACCCAAATTAACAATGCAGCTTACTAAACGAATCTTCGCCGTTCTTGCTATGGGCTTAATGCTTGTAACGGCATGTAATTCACCACAACAAACAACAAATCAGGAACTGTCTATTGATTATGAAAAGTATACACTTCCTAATGGACTAAATGTTATCCTACACCAGGATAAGTCGGACCCAATTGTAGCGGTTGCTATTCTAATCCACGCTGGATCCAACAGAGAAAAGCCAGGGAGAACTGGTTTCGCTCACTTCTTTGAACATATGTTATTTCAAAGATCTGAAAATGTGAAAGAAGGGTCATTCTTCAGTAATATAACTGATTGGGGTGGTACTTTTAACGGAGGAACATGGACAGATGGTACTGTTTACTATGAAGTCGTTCCTAAAGATGCACTTGAAAAGGTGCTTTGGATGGAATCTGACAGAATGGGATTCTTCATCAACTCAGTAACTCTTGCTAGTCTTGAAGGAGAAAAACCAATTGTAAAAAATGAGAAAAGACAGAGATATGATAATCAGCCATACGGGCATACTGGCTATGTAATTAACAAGGCTCTATATCCTTCGGGTCACCCTTACAACTGGCAAACTATTGGAGAGTTGGAAGATCTTTCTAATGCTACTCTAGACGATGTGAAAGAGTTTTATGATCTGTACTATGGACCAAACAATGCGACTCTGGTACTAACCGGAGACTTTGATGATGAATCAACTAAGCAATGGATCGAGAAGTATTTTGGAGAGATTCCTTCAAGAGGAGTGGACACTCCAATGGAGCCAAAACCAGCAACTCTTGATAAAACAATAAGCTTATATCATGAAGATAATTTCGCCAAACTTCCTGAAATCAGAATGACCTGGCCGACTGTTGAACAATTCCACCCAGATCAGTGGGCACTGGATGCTTTAGGTCAAATATTGTTTGACGGTAAGAGAGCACCTCTGTATAAAGAAATAGTTGAGGGACAAAAACTAGCCCCAAGCGTAACAGCATTTAACAGCTCTAATGAATTGGCAGGTACATTCTCTATCAGATGCAGAGCAAATGCGGGTGTTGATTTGGATAGCGTTCAAGCTGCAATATTCACTGCCATGGAAAACTTTGAGAAAAATGGTGTGGATCAGAGAGATCTGGATAGAATCAAAGCGGGACTTGAAACTGGCTTCTATAATGGTATTTCAAGTGTATTAGGAAAAGCATTCCAATTGGCAATCTACAATGAGTTTGCAGGAGACCCAGGTTTTGTAAAGAAAGATATTGGCAATATTAAAGCAGTCACTACACAGGATGTAATGAATGCTTACAACAAATACATCAAAGGGAAGAATTACGTGGTAACTTCTTTTGTGCCACAAGGTCAACTGGATTTAGTTCTTACAGGAGCAGAAATAGCACAAGTGAAAGAAGAGGCTATTACTCCGAATACAGAATCAGCAATCGTAGAGCAAGAAGGGGATGATAATTTCGTAAAGACCCCAACTGCTTTTGATAGAACAATAGAGCCAGAGTTTGGTGAAGCTCCTCTTTTAAATCCTCCAACAATTTGGAATACGTCATTGTCTAATGGAATGAAAGTATATGGAATTGAAGCCAATGAATTACCTCTTGTAAACTTCAGTATTAGAATTGCCGGAGGTAAAATGTTGGAAACAGTTGAGAAAATGGGAGTTACCAACTTGTTAACCGACCTAATGATGGAAGGTACTAAGAACAAAACTCCTGAAGAGTTGGAAGACGCAATCGGACAATTAGGTGCAAATGTGAATATGTATACTTCCGATGAGTCAATAACAATTTCAGCAAACTGCTTGTCTAGAAACTACGAAGCTACCATGGCCTTGGTACAGGAAATCTTATTGGAGCCAAGATGGGATGCTAAGGAATTCGAAAGACTTAAATCAGCGAGCCTTACAAGAATCAGACAAAGAGATGCCAATCCTAATTCAATTGCCTCAATGGTAATGAATAAGAAGTTATATGGAAGCACAGTAATGGGAACTCCGATTTCAGGAACTATAGAATCGGTAGAGTCAATAACTTTGGAGGATTTAAAAACATTCTACTCCAATTTCTTTTCTCCTAAAGCGACAAATTTCCATATTGCAGGAAGTGTGTCAAAAGATAACGCTCAAGCTTCTTTGGCTGGTATCGAACAAAAATGGAGCGGCAATGATGTAGCAATACCTTCGTTTGAATTTCCTGATGCTCCAGAATCACCACAAGTTTACTTTGTTGATGTGCCTAATGCTAAGCAGTCAGTAATTCAAATCGGTCGACTTTCTGTTGAAGGAAATGATGAAGACTACTACCCGTTATATGTAGCTAATTATAGATTGGGTTCAGGATCTTCAGGTAGATTATTCAAGATTTTAAGAGAGGAAAAGCAATACACTTATGGAGCTTACTCTTACGTAGCAAGAGATGTGGTTCCGGGTCCTTGGATTGCTGCCTCAAGTGTGAAATCAAATGTAACAAGTGATGCAATGAATACTTTCAAGGAAGTGATTGGAAGCTATGGTGAAACTTACACCGATGAAGATCTTGAAAAAACCAAAACTGCTTTGATTAAGCAAAACACCAGAAACTTTGAGACTTTAAACAACCTTCTGGGAATCTTGCAAAATATCAGTACCCACAACTTGCCAATGGACTACATAGATCAACAGCAAAAAGTACTTCAAACTCTAACAAAAGAGGATATGGTCACTATGGTTAATAAATACATGAATCTATCCAATATGAATTATGTAGTTGTTGGTGATAAGGCTACTCAGTTTGAAACTTTGAAAGTAAAAGGAGAAGGTAACCCAACACTTGTAGATAAATACGGGAATGAAGTACCATCCATGTAGACTTTAAAATAGAATGAACCTTGAGCCCTGCTTTAAATTGAAGAAAGCAGGGCTTTTTGTTTCATGGGGAACTTGACTTAAAACTGAATTTTTTGTATTTTAATAATAGCCAGTGATTTAAAATAAGTTCTCATGAAGAAGACATTCAGTTTTTTAGCTATAAACCTATTTATTGTATCATCAATTCTTGCACAAGGAGGTCCACCAGAGACCCCAATTGATGGAGGTTTAGGGATATTACTCGTTGCAGGTGCTGCTTATGGTATCAAGAAAATCAGAGATAAGCGCAAAGAAGGTTAATGTGTGCGACGCTATCAATCTGGAAAGCGATTCATTAACTGAATCGCTTTTTTTTTATTATTTTCAATTTATATCTGTCATTTTCTAAAGTCTTTCAAAAATTTTCAACCACCACTTTTAACGGTTCGTCATCCTGAAGCTCTTGTTGATCAAGAGAATTGTGAATTCAAAAATGCTCCAAATATCTTCGAATCGACTTTAAGATTTATCTAGCCAACGCTTCCGGAGTATACGGCCAACTATTCCGATTTTAGATTTGATGCATCATCTATAACAGAAGCTTTCAAATCAAGAAGTCATTGAAACTCAATTATTTAAATTTTTAACCGTTTAACACACCATTTTCAACTATGAAAAATGTAACCAAACTTTTTTCGTTACTAGCTATGACTTTTGCTGTACTTTTTACAGCCTGTGACCCCCAAGAGAGCGAACCAACACAACCTACCGAAAACGGCGAAGCTACTATTGGAATTTCTGCAGTAATGGAAGCCGCTTTCTCTCAAGCTATCACTGGTGGAAGAGAAGATGCAGAGTCTACAATTACTGGAACAATGACCGCTACCAACCTTGATTCCGGAGATGAGCAAGTTTTTGATTGGTATGCAGTAATCGATGAAGATGCTTTTACTGTTGAATCAACTAAAACGATTGTTCTCGTTCCCGGTAATTATGATTTTGACTTAGTGCTAAGTGACGGAACGCACTCCTACGCAGGACAGGCTTTACTTGAGACTGTTTCTGAGGGAGAAAACACGATCGATCTTACTTTGAAACCAGTATTCGGTGATGTAGATGTTGATTTTACTATTCAGGAATCTGCAAACCTTAAGTTCAGCTATCCAGTAGAAGATATCTCAGAATTGGATAATCCAATCATAGGTATCAGCATTGATGGAGGTGCTGAGATGGTTTATGCTTTGAATCCAAACACTGGTTTCTCTGATACGTGGATTAATGTTTCTTTTGGAAGCCACACATTCGTTTTAACACTTTCTGATGGTGGAACCCTTGTTGGAAGATCAATTCCTTCTCAGGAAACAGTAAATGTTCAGAGAAACACGAACATCGCCATGGATATCGTACCTCTTTACGGAGAAGTTGCTTTCGACTTAGATCTTGAAGGTGGAGAGCTTACTTTCAACTTTGAGTTACCATTCGCAGTAGCAGACGAGGTTGGAGGTGCAAGCAATCTTCAGACAGTTTTCAGAATGACTAGTACAGTAAACGGAAACCAGGAAGTAAATCTTAATTTCGTTGATCAGGGAGATGTTATTGATGCAACTCACACTTTCACAAACTTCAGATATGATATTGTAAACCTTGCTTTAGTATTCATCGATGCAACAACTGGTGACGAAGTAGGATACGCAACTTACAGTGGATTAGCTCTAGGAAATGCTGATCAAAATATCACACTTGAGATCGATCTAAGAAGAAGAGCTCTAATTACTGGAAATGTACTTGCTGTAGTAGGCGTAAATGTATTTGATCAAAATAATGCTGCCGTACCAGGTGCAGATGTATTCATCGATGGAGAATTTGTAGGGATTACTGGCAGTGGAACATTCGGAACTGCTGGTTACTTGAAATTGTACCTTAAACAAGGGGACTACACAGTGACAGCTGTTAATCCTGTAGATGGATACTTTGGTGAAGAGTCACTTTCCGTTGCTCCTCTGGATGTTACCAACATTGACATTATTCTAGATACAGAACCAATGACATTAGGTATGGGTCTGTTAAATAGAGATGGATTCTATGGTTACCAAGGATCTGCTTCTACTCAATTCACTGGAATAGTAGATTCTGAGTTCTCTACAGTAGATGTAGTAGGTGATTTTGAAGATTTAAATCAACTATTACAGTACAGAGCATTAGTTCTTGATTTACCAAGCAATGGTTCATTTACTTTAAGTGCTTCTGAAATGAGCAATATCCAATCTTATGTTGCCTCAGGTGGTAAAGTATTGGTTATTGGTGATCAGACTTACTTCCAGGGATGGAACGAATCGATTGCGGTTCTTGTAGGAGGAACTTACGTGCATCAAAACACTCAGGGAGCAATTAGCAGAGTGAATGTTGTTCCTGGTTTAAATGCGAATGCTGCTACGTTATCTGTAGCAGGTGCTACTAAAATCACTGGTGGAGGTACTGTATTGTACGGAACTGGTGAGGTAGTTCTTTGGGGAGATAAATTATTAACTCAAATGGATGTAGACATCACAAGAGACGGGTTTATAGCTCAACAACAAAATGCGATTTATACACAAGATGTAATCACTTGGTTGAATAACTAATATACTTCTTCATATTACGACAAAGGTCACTCAGTTCTGAGTGGCCTTTTTTTGTTATTGACCACCTACTAATCCAAGCATTTATGAAATCATGACGAATTTACAATTCGTGAGTACTGGAGTAATGGGATTCCGGATATTTCCTACGTATCACTCCAGAAATTCCGGAAGGACGTCAAGCATTTTACGTCTATGCAAGTAACTGTTAACCGACAACTGACAACAGCCTTTACAAGCACTAAAGCTGCTGCTCCACTCAAATTACCTCAAACTCTCGCACTAATAAACTCGCAACCCGTAAACCCGCAACTTGCTAAAACAAAAAGGAGCTACCCAAATTCATGAGTAACTCCTAGAGTGTATTAAAAAAACGCAGATTACAAACTTTTATACAAAAGTATCTTTAGCTACCGCACATCTCACATCCCTCCGGATCGTCTAAAGAACATTGCATTGCTGATTGGTTTTGCTGTCTTTCAGCTTCCAGCTCAGCAGCTGTTTTTGGCTTTTCTCTTTGCACTACTGTACCTCCCTGAGTTGTAGTAGTTGCTCCTGCTTCTACTAGTTCCTCTTTAGGCTGAACTGCTTCTTCTTTTGCAACAGTAAACTTGATTGCATCTGCAGCAGCTTTTGTTCTTAAGTAGTACATACCAGTCTTAAGACCTTTTTTCCATGCATAGAAGTGCATTGAGGTCATTTTACCGAAGTTGGCATCCTGTAAGTGGATATTCATACTCTGGCTCTGGCATATGTAAGCCCCTCTGTCAGCCGCCATGTCAATAACAGCTTTCTGAGAAATCTCCCATACAGTCTTGTAGATATCCTTGATATTCTGAGGGATCTCAGGAATAGCCTGGATAGATCCATTAGCCTGCATGATTCTGTTCTTCATTGTATCATCCCACAAGTTAAGCTTGATAAGGTCTTTCATTAAGTGCTTGTTCACTACAATGAACTCTCCAGAAAGTACTCTTCTTGTGTAGATATTAGATGTATATGGCTCAAAACATTCGTTGTTTCCAAGAATTTGAGACGTTGAAGCAGTTGGCATTGGAGCAAGTAACAACGAGTTTCTTATTCCGTGCTTCTTAACTTTTTGCTTCAGATCATACCAATCCCATCTGTTAGTATCAGGAGTTACACCCCACATATCAAACTGGAATATACCTTTTGAAGCCGGAGAACCTTTGAATGTAGAATAAGCACCATCTTTCTGAGCGATTTCCATTGATGTTTCCATCGCTGCGAAATAGATTGTTTCAAAGATCTCAGAGTTTAATTTCTTAGCCTCTTCGCTATCAAACGCCATTCCCATCATGATGAAAGCATCCGCTAATCCCTGAACACCGATACCAATTGGTCTGTGTCTTAAATTAGAGTTTCTAGCTTCCTTCACTGGGTAATAGTTGATATCAATTACCTTATTAAGGTTTCTTGTTACAACTTTAGTGATATCATATAATTTCTGATGATCAAATTTCTTCTCTTCCTGGTTAACAAACATAGAAAGAGCGATTGAAGCAAGGTTACAAACTGCAACTTCGTCTTTAGAAGTGTACTCAATGATCTCAGTACATAAGTTACTAGACTTAATAGTACCTAAATTCTTCTGATTCGACTTCTTGTTAGCTGCATCCTTATATAACATGTAAGGAGTACCAGTTTCAATTTGAGATTCTAGGATTTCAAACCAAAGATCCTGAGCTTTAACAGTTCTTCTTGCTTTTCCTTCCTTCTCATACTTCTCATATAGCTTCTCGAAATCATCACCATAAGCCTCATCTAAGCCAGGAGCTTCACTTGGGCTAAATAATGACCAATCACTATTCTCCTCAACTCTCTTCATGAAAAGATCTGGCATCCAAAGAGCGTAGAACAAGTCTCTTGCTCTTAATTCTTCTTTACCGTGATTTTTCTTTAGGTCAAGGAAATCAAATATATCAGAGTGCCATGGCTCCAGGTAAATCGCAAAGCTTCCTTTTCTCTTTCCTCCTCCTTGATCAACATAACGTGCGGTCATGTCAAAGTTCCTAAGCATTGGAACGATCCCGTTAGATGTACCATTTGTTCCCTTAATGTAAGAGCCAGTACCTCTGATATTATGTATACTCAATCCAATTCCTCCAGCAGATTGAGAGATTTTAGCACATTGTTTTAATGTATCGTAGATACCATCAATACTATCATCCTGCATTGTTAATAAGAAACAAGAAGATAATTGTGGTTTAGGAGTTCCAGCATTAAACAAAGTAGGAGTTGCATGCGTGAACCACTTTTCAGACATCAGATTATATGTCTCTATAGCTGCATCAATATCCTCTTTGTGGATACCAACAGCTACTCTCATCAACATATGCTGAGGTCTTTCTACAACTTTGCCATCCAGTTTCATTAGATAAGATCGCTCTAATGTTTTGAAACCGAAGTAGTCGTAGTTAAAGTCTCTTTCGTAATTAACAGCTGCATCTAAAGTAGCAGCGTGTTCTTTGATGATTCCATAAACATCTGTTGCAACAAGTGAAGCATTTTCACCAGTTTTCTCATCTACATAAGTGTAAAGTCTTTTCATTGTATTTGAGAAAGACTGACTAGTCACTTTGTGTAGATTAGATATTGCAATTCTTGCAGCAAGTTTTGCAAAATCAGGATGTTTAGTTGTCATAGAAGCAGCAGTTTCAGCTGCTAGGTTATCTAGATCGGTTGTAGAAACACCATCATACAATCCATCAATAACCTTTTTGGCAATATCAACAGGTTCAATAAAGTTTGGGTTTAAACCTGTGCATAGTTTCTCGATACGTGCGGTAATCTTGTCGAATTTTACAGATTCTCGTCTTCCGTCTCTTTTTATTACAAACATTTAAGCGATCTTATTTAATAGGTTATTTGGGTAATAATTAAAATTCCTCGTCTAATGAAAACTTAGGAGATTCTGACTCATTATTGTTCATTACACCAGCTTTTTGATATTCCGCAACTCTTTTCTCGAAGAAGTTGGTTTTACCTTGAAGTGATATCATGTCCATAAAGTCAAACGGATTAGTTGCACCGAAAATCTTAGAACATCCTAGCTCTCCAAGTAGCCTGTCAGCAACAAATTCAATGTACTGACACATCAAATCAGCATTCATTCCGATGAGTTTCACAGGTAATGCATCTGTAACAAATTCTTTTTCAATTTCTACAGCGTCCTTAATGATAGAATGAATGGTTTCTTCTGGTAGTTTATTAACAATATGGTTATTATACAGCAAGCAAGCGAAATCGCAGTGTAGTCCTTCATCTCGTGAAATCAGCTCATTACTGAAAGTCAATCCTGGCATCAATCCTCTTTTCTTCATCCAGAAAATTGAACAGAAGCTACCTGAGAAGAATATACCTTCAACAGCAGCAAATGCGATTAATCTTTCGGCAAAATTCCCTTCATCGATCCATCTTAATGCCCAGTCTGCTTTTTTCTTCACGCATTCCATAGTCTCAATTGCATGGAAAAGGAAGTCTTTTTGTTTTGGGTCCTTTACATAGGTGTCGATAAGGAGTGAATAAGTTTCACTGTGAATGTTCTCAATTGCGATTTGAAAACCATAAAAGAACTTAGCTTCAGTGTACTGCACTTCAGAGACCATGTTTTCCGCAAGGTTCTCGTTCACAATCCCATCAGAAGCAGCAAAGAATGCTAATACATGAGAAATAAAGTGACGCTCACCATCCGACAAATTTGACCAGTCTTTCAAGTCCTGACTTAAATCGATTTCTTCAGCTGTCCAAAAGCTAGCTTCAGCTTTTTTATAGAACTGCCAGATATCGTCGTGTTGAATTGGAAATAATACAAACCGATCTTTATTCTCTTTTAAGATGGGCTCTTCCAGTTTGGTCATGTCGCTCATAGTGCTTTACAGTGTTTCGTTCGTTCTTTAATAGTTTCGTTCTTTTTAAAAGAGTCAAAAAAAGTCTTGAACTGCTCAGAGAAAAAGCAGTCAATTAACTTCTATTAAATCTTTTGTTTTGGAATTTGGTTGGCTCTTTAATTGAGAAAAATCGAAAGCTCCAACTTTGTTCCGAGTGGTGTTTATATTCCCTCGCCGTGTTTACAAATGTGAAGAAATCATGAATAAAAACCAAGTAGGGAAATGGGTGGCAGAGTAGTCCATAAAATCAGTTATAAATTACTGTTATACAGTGTTTTATATTGAAATATTTAATTTGTAATTGTGCCTAAAAACGCAGGAAAAGAGGATTGGAAATTTTATAAAAAGTTTTCCACAGAATCAAGCACTATCCACAAGCAGATGTTATTAAATCAGCAGCAAATCAAGAACCCCCAAGCAGTCGATCTTTGAGTTGGTTTGGTAGATACTCTATGTGTGGTTGGTCGTTTTCAGTGAACCATTCAGAGGGTCCATAGAAAGTGGTATTTGAGATTGGATCAGAGAATTTTGCGTAGATACCAGAGCGGGTACGGTTGGATAAAGCGGCTGAAACTGAGCTTCTTACTTTTTGCTTGTCTAGTTCTGGCTCTTTCTCCATGATGAAATCAACAATTTCACCAGAAGTCATGATTTTCCCCTTGTAGCCCTCATAATAAGCGATTTTCCTGGACCAGGACCATTCAATTTGATAAGCATTTGTGTTCCAGTTTATCTGAGGATAAGTATTTCCATCTTTAAATATGGGCATACTGGTAAGCGCACTGATGTGATTATCAATTTCCTGAATCTCTTTTTTAAACTCCTCTATTTTAGCTTCCAGAAGCTGCTTTTTCTCGGATAAAGCCTTGAGATACAGGTCGGCGTACTTTTCTGGAACGTTTATTTTCATATGAATTATTAAGGATAGCTAATCGCTTTACAAAAATCAAGCAGGTCAAGCAATATAAGCAAGCAAAGCAAGCGATTTTCTATTTTCAAGCGCAATTTTCTCTATCATGCTCCTATATTATATAGTAACATTTGCATAATGTAAATTCTTACGATTTCTTACTAGCAGATGTTTGCTTTTCAAAATGATTGTTCTATCTTTGCAGTCCTTTTAAAAATTGTATCAAAGATGTACGCAATAGTAGACATAGCAGGAAGTCAGTTCAAAGTGGAGAAAGACCAGTTTGTGTACGCTCCTAAATTAGAGGGCGAAGAAGGTACGGAAGTTACTTTTGACAATGTACTCCTTGTTGATAATGACGGTAAGGTAAAAATCGGTACACCTAGCGTAAAAGGCGCCAAAGTTACTGGTAAGATTTTGTCTCACGGTAAGGGAGATAAAGTTATTGTATTCAAGAAGAAAAGAAGAAAAGGATACAAAAAGAAGAACGGTCACAGACAGCACTTCACTAAAGTATTAATCGAAGACATTAAATAATAAATTACCATGGCACATAAGAAAGGAGTCGGTAGTTCGAAAAACGGAAGAGAGTCAGAAAGTAAAAGACTTGGTGTTAAGATTTACGGAGGACAAGCTGCAATTGCAGGAAATATCCTTGTAAGACAAAGAGGTACTCAACATCACCCAGGTGCAAACGTGGGTATGGGTAAAGACCACACTTTGTTTGCTTTGACTGATGGAGTTGTAACCTTCACAAAAGGTAGAAAAAACAGATCTTACGTTTCTATAGAGCCAGTTCAATAAGGCTTTAAAAAAACAATAATATTATCAATAAGCCATAACGGTGTGCCGTTATGGTTTTTTGTGTTTATATACAATTCTAAATTTTCCCTTAGATTTCCCCCGTCTAAATCGTTATATCTAATACACCGTCTAACCGTTGTAAGTAATAATCAAGACGTTAGCGCAACGTATAATCTCTCATTTTGTTCAGATTTTGTTTAACTTTTATTTGACAAATCAACTTTTTTTTCAGCAAACAATATTTGGCGGCACTTAAACTGGGTTGGGTTTCCTCTCTATTTATTTGGATAATTATGCTATTTCAGTAATTACCTATTGAAATATTCCGAATATTCCATTTTTTATTCTTTTTCAAGCGCGCTCTACAATTAACAAAATGTTAACGCCAAACTTTTATTTTTTACGGAATATTATAAAATTCGGATTGACATATTATTTACAGACAACCTAATATTTAAACTATGAGGAGAGTTTTTTTACTATTAGTGGTTGTTTTTGTTGCCTTTTCGGTAAGGGCACAGGAGCGATCTATTTCGGGTAAAATCACCGATGATTCAGGTGAGAGCGTACCCGGAGCTAACGTTTTACTGAAAGGTACCAACAATGGTACAGTAACAGATGTCGACGGTAACTTCAAAATGACCGTTCCAAACGACAATGCTGTTTTAGTGATTTCCTTTATTGGTCTTAAAACTGTTGAAGTGGAAGTAGGTGCACGTTCGGTTATCGATGTGCAAATGCAAGCAGACGTTGAGCAATTAAGTGAAGTTGTAGTAACTGCCCTTGGTGTGTCCAGAGAAAAAAGTTCTTTGGGTTACTCCGTACAAGAGGTAGGGGGAGACCAACTTAACATGGTAAATGAGAACAACGTTGTAAGTTCTCTTACTGGTAAAGTTGCAGGTGTTCAGGTTATTGGAACATCAGGTGCTAATCTTGGTGGTTCAACCAAAATTAGATTAAGAGGTATTACTTCTTTAGGAGAAAGCAGCCCATTATTCGTAGTGGATGGTACTCCAATCTCAAATGATGCTTTCGGTCCTACTGGTAGAACTCACTACAGTGGAGCAAGAGATTATGGAAACCTTGCGTCTGACATCAATCCAAACGATATCGAATCAGTATCTGTATTGAAAGGTCCATCTGCAGCAGCTCTTTACGGACAAAGAGGTGCTAACGGTGTAATCCTTATCACTACAAAGAAAGGTTCTAAGAAATCTGGAATCGGTGTTGATATCAGCCACTCTACAACTTTTGATAGAGTTTATGTACTTCCTGAGTATCAGGATGAGTACGCTGGTGGATATACTCAGGATATTTCTACTTTCTCTTATGATCCTGCACAACACCCAGCAAGTTGGGCTTCATTTGACGGACATAATGTATTGAACTATGCAGCTGATGAAAGCTGGGGACCTAGAATTGATGGTACTCCTGTTAGACATTGGGATAGCTGGTTCCCAGGTGATGAGTTTGGTCAGTTAAGACCTTTGGAAGCTAATCCTGATAACGTTAAGGATTTCTTCGAGACTGGTTTATCAGTTAATAACAACATTTCATTAACTGGTGGTGGAGATAAGTCTACTTTCAGACTTTCTATTGGTGCACTAAACCAAGGTGGTGTTCTTCCTAACAGTGAGTTAGAGAAATATACTGCTGGATTCAACGGATCTTTAGAGCTTTCTGAGAAATTGACTGCTTCTGCAAGCATCAACTATGCGAATACTCAAGGTAAAGGTCGTCCTGCACTAGGTTATGGAACTGGTCCTGTAAGTTCAATGAACCAGTGGTTCCAGAGACAGCTTGACATGGATAGACTTAAAGACTATACAAATGCTGACGGAACTCAAAGATTCTGGAATATCAGAAATTCTCACATTGCTGCAGGAGAAACTCCTTCTCAGCCTCAGTACTGGAACAACCCTTACTGGGATCTATTCGAAAATGTTGCTACTGATAACAGGGATAGAATTTACGGTAACGTTGCTTTAAGCTACCAATTAATGGACAACCTTAAAGTGACTGGTTTCTTAAGAAACGACCAGTATACTTTGAGAATTGAAGAAATCGAAGCTTCTGGAGGATTGAATCTTGATTCTTACTCTTACAGCTTAGTAAACGGAAGAGAGAATAACTATGAAATGTTAGTTGAGCATCAATTGAAATTCGGTGACTTCTCTTTAAATAGTAATCTAGGTGGTAACATCAGAAAGAACTATTACACAAGATCTGATCAGGAAACTAATGGTGGTCTTTCTGTTGCTGGATACTATGATATCGCAGCTTCTATCGATAGACCTACTAACGATACAAGAAGAACTGAAAAAGAAGTTAGAAGTTTCTACTTGAGCACAAGCTTAGGTTACAAAGACTTCTTGTACTTAGATCTTACTGGAAGACAAGACTGGTCTTCATCTTTACCTGCTAATAACAATGGATACTTCTATCCATCAGCTTCACTTAGTTTAGTATTCTCTGAGCTTGTTGATGCTGACTTCTTAAGCTTTGGTAAAATTAGAGCTAGTGCTGCACAGGTTGGTTCTGATGTTGATCCTTACAATATCTTCACAACTTACTCTGTAGGTAACCCTTACGGTGGTAACGCAGTATTGACTGTAAATGACAAGCTTTTCAATCAGGACTTGAGACCTCAGTTATCTAATAACGTTGAGATTGGTGCTGACTTAAGATTCTTGCAAAACAGAATTGGAGTTGACTTCACTTACTACAAAAACAATGTTGAAGATCAAATTCTTGAGTTAACTGTTCCTGGAGCAAGTGGATATAGCACTGCAATTGTTAATGCTGGTGAGATTGAGTCTTCTGGAGTTGAATTAATGTTAACAGGTAGCCCTGTGAAGAATGCAAACTTCAACTGGGATGTTAACTTGAACTTTGCAAGAAACAGATCTCAGGTGATTTCACTTTCTGAAGGACTTGATAACAGAGAGCTTCAATTAGCACTTTCTGACAGATGGGGTGGTTTAAGAGTAAACGCTAGAGTTGGAGAAGATATGTTCTCTTTAACAGGTGGTGGATTTGCTACATTCCAGGCTGAAGATGCTGAAGGTAACCCAATCGATCACGAAAACAATGGAATGAGAATTGTTGACGAAGATGGATACTATCAATATGAGGCTAACAAAGATCTAGGAACTCTACTTCCTGATTTCACTGGTGGTCTTAGAAATACTTTCTCGTATAAAAACCTTTCTTTAAGTGTATTTATCGATTTCCAAAAAGGTGGAAAGTTCCACTCTATCACAAGAATGTTCAACGCTTACTCTGGTCTAGGTGCTGAGACTGTTGGAAACAACGATCTAGGTAACCCTGTAAGGGACCCTATCGCTGACGGTGGTGGAATCAGAGTTGATGGTGTTGATGCAAATGGTAACGCTTCTACTCACTATGTTGAGGCTCAGAGTTACTACTCTAACCTATTCGGTATCAACGAAAACTGGTTATATGATGCTAGCTACATTAAGCTTAGAGAATTAAGATTAGGTTACAACTTACCTAGCTCATTGATTTCTAAGACTCCATTCAACAGAATTAGTGTTGCAGTTATCGGTAAAAACCTTTGGTTGATGCATTCTAACGTTGATGGTATTGATCCTTCTGAGATTGGTGAAGGAGCTGCTGGATTCTCTGCTGTTGAAGGTGGTGTTCTTCCAGGTGTGAGATCAATCGGATTTAACGTGAATTTGGGACTTTAATCTTAGAGAAAAATGAAATTGAAAAATATATTTTCGCTACTACTAGTAGTGGCATTCGCAGCTACATCTTGCGACGATTTTGAAGATCTGAATGTAGATCCAAATGAACCTTCATCTGCGCCTAACTCAACTTTATTAACAGGTGTATTTACAGGGTCTGATGATGAAGTAGGAATTGATGACCTTTTAGGAGCTAATATTCCAGTACTTTATGTACAGCATCTTTCTGAAACTCAGTATACTGAGAGTTCTAGATATAATACGGTTCAATTCAATTTTAACGGATGGTACACTGGACCACTTGTTACTTTGAATCAAATTATTGAATCAAATACAAATGAAGCTACTTCAGCAGCTGCGGCTGCTTATGGGAGCAACAACAACCAAATTGCTGTTGCAAGAATCCTAAGAGCTTACATTTTCCACGTATTAACTGACAGATGGGGAGCGCTTCCTTACTCTGAGGCTCTTCAGGGAGCTACAGATTTTAGCCCTGCTTACGATTCTCAAGAAGATATCTATACTAATCTTCTTACAGAATTGAACGAAGCTACTGCTCAAATGGACGGTGGTGCTGGACCTGCTGGCGACATTTTGTTCAGTGGTAACATGGCAAGCTGGGCTCAGTTTGCAAATACATTAAGAGCTACTATCGCAATGAGAATGTCAGGTGTTGCTGCTACAACAGCAAGAGCTGAATTCGAAGATGCAGTTTCTGATGGATTGATTACTTCTGATGTAATGTATGCTTTCCTTGCGGAAACAAATCACCAAAACCCTTGGTACGGTAGATTTATCACAAGAACTGATTATGCTATCAGTGAGACTCTTGTTGATTACATGGCTGCTGTTAATGACCCAAGACTTCCTGCATTTGCTGAGCCAGCGTTAGAAACTGGTACTTATGTAGGTATGCCATACGGTATTATCGACGCTGGGGACATTACTAACAGTGCTGTTTCTTTCATCACTAGTGACATCATTAGCACTCAAGACGCTCCTTTAGCAATCTTCACTGTAGCTCAAACTGAGTTTATGTTAGCAGAAGCTGCTCTTAACGGATGGAATGTTTCTGGAACTGCTCAATCTCACTATGAAGCTGCAATTCAGGCTTCTATGGAGCAGTGGGGAGTTTATGATGCTGCTGCATATGCTGCTTACATTGCAGATCCGGGAGTTGCTTACAATGCTGCAAATGCAATGCAACTTATCGGTGAGCAAAAGTGGGTTGCTCTTTACCTACAAGGTTATGAAGCATGGTCTGAGTGGAGAAGAACTGGTTACCCAGCTTTAACTCCTGCTCCAGATGCTGTTAACAATAGTGGTGAGATCCCAGTAAGACAAGGTTACCCAAGTTCAGAAGCTGACTTAAATTCTGATAATTATGAGGCAGCTGTTCAAATGAATGGAGCTGATGGCCTTGACACCAGATTATGGTGGGATATGAACTAATATGAAATAATAGTAGAATTATAAAAGTGAAAAGACCAGGTGATGTTTGACACCTGGTTTTTTTATTGCTCAAAATGTTCGTAACGGTATACTTTTACCGATCCATTAACCTCGATTCCAAGCACAATTTCTTTATACGGCAGCCTCATGTCATAAAATGTTAATGGATAAGAGATGCGGTCCTGGTTCTCTCTGTAATCACCATAAGGGTATTGTGAATAGTCCTGATCAAATCCAGTCTCAAAAGAGAGGATTGTTGCATCTTCAATAACCAGAGATTTTGCGGTTTCCCAATTAGTCTCAACAATATTGGTTCGGTCAAATGAAGCTCCCATTAACTCACCATGAATTCCCTTATTTAAAATTTGAGACCAGTACGTTTCAGTTTCCTGATCGTACATCACAAGATTGTTATTGTATAGCAATCCAGAAACCCCGAAGCGTTCACTAGTGACACGGTCAATGAAACTTGTTGCTGTAAGCGGGCAGTGAGAAACAGTGAATGTTGTGTTTCCTACAGTGTGATTGACTATTTCATGCCAGTTAAGGACATTGATTGGGTAGATGTAAATTTCGTCATTAATCTTATTCAAAATAACTAAGTCCTCATCAGATAGATCAATGTTGTCAATTAGGTCTTTTTTGCTAAATGATTGAAAAGTGGGATTGTCTAAAGACCTGATGGCATCTTTAAAGGTGCTTCTGAAAACCATCTCAGGGTTCACTAGCCATTCGGGATCTTCACCGTCAGATGGCAAAATTGATTTTGAGTCTTCATTAAAAAGTGTGACTTCAGCATACATGCTTGATAAAGAAAACCAAAAGCCTTTTACTGCATGCAAAGGAATCAGTGACTCTCCAGATCTTGGTCCCGAAATCGCATTACCGAAGATATCCCACTCTGTACCTTCCTGATCAACCAGAACTACTGGGAATTTGCTTATGACCATCTCAAAATCTAATAGAGTACCATCCTGCAATCTTCTGTTGAATGCAATGAGTATGTCTCTTCGTTCATCTCCATAAATAATAACGGATGTGCTATTAATTTCATCTTCGATTATTCCAGCACTACTAATGACATTGTTGATAGGAGCTGACGGAGTTTCATCTTCATGTGAGCAGCTGAAGAATAATGGCAATGATAGAATTAATATGAAAGTTGAATATTTCATAAAGTATATCTGAGGCTAAGAATTAAACGATGAGTTGTTGTGAGCTGGAAGCCATTTAATGACCTGTATATAGGAATGTTTTCATTCACACTTATTGCCAGCTTTTTTGTGATGTCTGCACCAATACCTGGAGTCAAACTAAGCCAAAAACCACCGGTGTTATTATTAAGATTTGAGTTTATTTCATCTTCATCAGCGACCCTTCCCCTTAGACCAAACGATGGTGTGAAAATCAATCCGCCGATCAGGAATTGGTCGTAGTATGTTGTGAAAAACTGCCAACTATTTCCAAATTTATATGAGCTAAAACTAGCGAAACTTGAAGATTCAGTATTGAATTGCCTAAATACTGAACCATCAACTTTAGCCTGCTTTCTTATGGCGAGTTGATGGTTAAACGAAGCAAATAAAATATAGTCAGTAGAGCCAGTTCCTGGCTGAAGTGTTGGTGGCAACACAAAGCCATCTGACCCTTCAATTTTGGTTTTGCCATTTCCCAATTTAATACCACCTCCAAGGCCAATATTTGTACTATTAGTATTGATAATCGAGTATGATCCAGTAATCATTAAATCGCCTAAACCTGAGCTTTGATATCGTTGTTCACCACTAAAAGCGGTGACTTCTTCATTGAGCCAAACATAGGGTGTTAATGCTGATATTGTGAAATTTTTAAACAACCCATAGCTAACTTGTAGCATTACTGTATGAGTGCTTCTAAAATTTATGTTATTATCAAGTCTTTCTCCATTTTGAATTAGATCATCGAGGGAATTTAGATCGTATCTCAATTCTAGTTGAAGGCTTTTGGATTCAACGTTGTTAACGGACAAACTTCCAGTGAATGGAATACCTCCAGTACAACAGGATTGTGAATAGCAGTAATGTATCGACACAGTAAGTGCCAACATTAAAAAATTCCTCATAATAATCAAATGAAGAGATAATTCTCCAGAGCTCAAAATTGAAGTGGTCCTCAGATAGACAATCCTATTAAATTATCCTTAAAAACTATTGCATATAACCGTTTCTAAGGCAATTCACCAATGTTTAGAAATTTTTGGTAATTATTGATTAATTAGTAATTTGAGTTATAATTCAAACACTATGACCAAATACCTAGCCAGTGTCCTAATCCTATTTTTTTTAGGATTTTCAGCTTACGCTCAACGCACAATTTCAGGAGTAGTTAAAGGAGAAAATGATGTAATAGGCCTTGAAGGAGTCAGCGTCCAATTGAATGGTCAAACCATTGGGACGACAGACTTTGAAGGAGCATTTCAAGTGAATGTTCCAGAAGGCAATGTTACTCTGCTGTTTGTCCTGGATGGATATCAACCATTCTCATTTGACGTCACTTCTAATTCAAACATTCAAATCACTTTATCTAAGTCTGTAGGAGGGGGCACTTCGGATAACGTTCTTTCTGTGGGATACGGAACTCAATCCAAAGATGAATCTACCGGAAGTATTGCTTCCATTGAAAGTGAAGGATTGAGTGCTCAACCGGTTGTTTCATTGGAACAAGCTAATCAGGGTAGAGCTTCAGGAGTTTTAGTCCAGAATACTGGTGGTGAGCTTGGAGCGGGGGCAAGTGTTAGGATTAGAGGGGGATCTTCCCTTACTTCAAGTAACCAACCACTTTTCGTAGTTGATGGTGTTCCATTGACATCTGGAAGTCAATCAGATATTAATCCAAATAATATCAAATCTATAGAAGTACTAAAAGATGCTTCAGCCACTTCTATTTATGGAGCTCGGGCAGCTAACGGAGTAATACTTATTACTACCAAGTCTGGTGCAAGCGGTAAAATGAAGGTGGAAATTGATTACCAATTTGGGGTAAGTGAAACTCCAAAAAGACTTGAGCTTTATGATTCAGATGATTTCTCAGCTCAGGCCCTTGAAAGATTGTTAAGAGAAAATCTAAATGATGGATTCATCAGGTTTTTCTTAAGTCTTGAAGGAGTGGATCTGGATGTTATTGATAATGTCTTAATCTCGATCAGCGATGAAAACCTAAGAAGTTGGTCGGAAGATCGTGTGATTACTTCAAACAATGGCTCTACAATTCCATTTGACAATACTGGGAGCGCCCTATTAGATGCACTTTTTAACGCATATGACCTGGTAGATGGTCAATTCATTTATGAGACCGATTGGCAGGATCAGGTTTTTAGAAGTGGAATATCTCACAGGGCAAATCTGGGAATTTCTGGAGGTACTGATGGATTCAATTATTTCGCAGGTGTCTCTTATTTTGATCAGGAGGGAATTGTAATTGGGAATGATTTTAATAGACTTAATGCTCAGGTAAATCTTGGAGCCGATTTGTCTGATAAATTGAAATTGACTCTGGCATTAACCGGCGCAACAAGTAAAAACAACAGACTAAATGACGGTTTTGACCTGGGACACCCACTAAAAGTACTGACCTTGCCACCGGGTGACGAGCCAGACCCTAATAATAGTTTTGATCTTAAAGTATCAGAAAAAGACTTCTTCTATAATCCACAAACTGAAATAGAATTTTCTGAATTTCTGGAAGAGAGAAACCTGGTCATTGGAAACCTTGGGACTCAATATCAAATCTCTGATAAACTAAAAGCAAATGTTGATTTTGGTTTTGATATCTTGGATGAAAGAGTTGAAAGAAGGCAAGGGCCTGAAACCTTGGATGGAGTACCTAATGGTAGATCGAGATTGACCGAAGTTTCTGTACTTAACTACCTGGTTAATGGTTACCTTGAATACAGTACTGATTTAGATCGCTCAAAACTTCAGGTGCTAGTCGGTAGTTCTTACCAGAATTCTGAGACTTCAGTCGATTTTAGATTGGCAAGAGTAAATTCAATTTCTGATTTGGAGGCACTAGGTACGGATAGCCCAGAATTATTAAATAACGCTGTACCAGGATCTGCAAATGCTTTATTATCTGCTTTCTCAAGAATCAATTATAATATTGACGAGAAATACCTATTCCAATTCAGCTCAAGGATAGATGGCTCTTCCAGGTTTTCTGAATCTAACAGATATGGGTTCTTCCCTGCAGCTTCATTTGGATGGAACCTAAGTAATGAAGGATTTCTTGCTAACAATGGATTTATAGACCAATTAAAGTTTAAAGCTAGTTACGGAATCATTGGAAATACTCCGGATGACGATTTTTTGTATCAGGCTAATTTGTTTCAGGTGAAATATGGAGATCAGGTTGGTTTCAGGTTTGATAATGTAGCCAACAAAGATCTAAAATGGGAATCCACTGCTCAATTAGATGTGGGATTGGATTTTGCGATTTTGGATAATAGAATTGGGGGTTCAATTGGATGGTACCAAAAAGAAACTTCTGATTTACTTTTCCCAAGGCCTATTACACCAACAAGTGGATTCAGTACTGTGATTGATAATATCGCCACAATGACCAACAAAGGATGGGAATTGACTTTAAGTACCGTGAATTTCCAGAACTCAAAGTTCAGTTGGGTAACTGAATTCAACATCACCAACAATACCAATGAAGTAACAGACCTGGGTGGTCAAAATCTAATTATTGGTGTAAATGCCTATTTAGAGGGTCAACCGGCTTCAGTTTTCTACATGCCAAAATATTTAGGAGTTGATCCAAATACCGGAGCATCTCTTTATGACAATGGATTTGGTGGAGAGACCACAGATTATCAGGAAGCTTTCGAAAATGGTAGAATGGCCGTAGGTAATCCAAACCCGGATTATTTCGGTGGAATCACAAATAGCTTGACTTACGGTAATTTCTCATTGAATTTCATATTCCAATTTGTTCAGGGAGTTGATATTTATAATCAAACTGGTGAGGAAGTTGCTAACTCTGGTTATCTGGGACTTTCTCAGTTGAAAAGTCAGGTTGATCGATGGTATCAACCAGGAGATGTGGATGCGGCGAACCCAGTATTAAATGTAAATAGTGAACTGCCGGAACAATCCAGCAGATGGCTTGAAGATGGCTCCTACATTAGACTAAACAATATTTCTCTCTCTTATGAATTCCCAAGTGAGATGATGGACAGAATGCGGTTGTCGGGAATGAATTTGAGTGTAGGAGGACAAAACATTGTAACCTTCACAGATTACACAGGGTATGATCCGGATGTGAATTATATAAGCGCAGGATCAGGAACGATAGGACAAAATTTAGTGAGGGGTATCGACAACTTCTCATTGCCTCAACCAAGAATTATTACAACAACTTTAAAAATTAGATTCTAATGAAAAAGGTCATACTTACAATATCAATTGTTACTCTAATTTTCAGTAGTTGTGATCAATTACTAGATGTAGAAGCAGATAATTTGGTTAATTCAACTCAGCTGGAAACCGTTGACGATTTCAATTCGCTTCTTGCCGGAGCATATTATAACCTAGGAGGTGTCAATGGTTCGGAATTGCTTGGTGGAGATTTCATTATTCTGCCAACTTTACTTGGGTTGAGAAATGACATAATCATGGATGCTAGTCAGGGGTATGTTGAATATGAAGCCTTTTTAGATCATAATATTCTTACAACAAATCCGCGTGTAGAAGCAAGTTGGTTCAGGGCTTATGAAACAATTAATCAAGCTAATCTCATCATAGAAAATATTTCTAAAATTGAGTCTAGTAGTGAAGCTGATCGAATTTTAGGTGAAGCTTATGGTATCCGAGGTATTATCTACTTTGAAATGGTAAGACTTTGGGCACCTCAATATGAAAGTTCAACACTAACCAATGAAGCTGTCCCAATCCTTGCGAATGCAGTCACAGAATTAGATCAGATAGAATTACCGTCAAGATCTACCGTTCAGCAAGTGTATACACAGGCATTTGATGATCTTGATAGAGCGCAGGCGTTGCTAGAGCCGTTTGGAAAAAACGGAACAGGACTTTCATACTATGGTTGTTTGGGCTACTTATCAAGATTGGCGTTTCAACAAAATGATTTTATTAATGCTGCTCTGTACTCCGGTACCGTGATCAATTCGAGTCAGTATATCATGTCATCTACTCCTGTTGCAGCTTTTCACAATACTAGCAATAGCCTGGAAGATATCTTCGCCATTCAACAAACGGCGGCTAACAATTCAGGAGATAGGGCAGTTGGACTTGGTTTAGTTCCAATTATTTCATCTGTGCAGGAAAGTGGTTTTGGCGTAGTTCAGATCAATGATTTTTATATTAATAGTGCAAGTGCAGCCAATATTAACCGATTACAATATGCTTCAAATGATTTGAGGGGCGCTGTTCAAGATAATGTCAGCCTTAATACAACCGCTGATCAGATCAATCAATTATTTTATGAACTAATTTCAACGGTTGATCTAGAAGGAGCGGTAATATCAAGTGGGAAGTATGTCAGTGCAGAGCATGTGATTCCAGTGGTGAGACTAGCAGAAATGCACCTGACAAGAGCTGAAGCTATTTATTTTCAAAATGAGTCAGTCATTGACCCGGTTGCATTAAATGATTTAAATGTAGTCAGGGAGAGAGCGGGACTTAGTGAATTGGAAGCTATAAATTTCGTTACTCCCGAATCTTTTTATGATAGTATTCGGATAGAAAGAAAGAGAGAGTTTTTCATGGAAGGACACCTCGTACACGACTTAAGAAGAAGAAGAGCATATACCGGAGATCCGACAGTTGTGATCGGTTTTTTCAATGATCCCTTGGATTCAGACTTGATTCTTCCGGTACCTCAATCCGAAACAGACATTTCTGGGCTGGATTAGCTTAACTTTTTCAGTTAATTTGTCGTTAACTTTCTCGTAAACGCCGAACATGTTTTGAGAATTTAAATAAATTGCGGCGGGTTAATTTTTTGTAGCTATGTATATTTCAGCCGTAAGTCATTACTTACCGGAAGTTGTAGTTCCCAACAGCCACTTTGAGGAACTAAATGGTCTAACCAGCGATTGGATCATTGAGAGGACTGGTATACTCGAAAGAAGAAAGGCAAGTGCCGACGAGAATACCAATACAATGGCAGTTGAAGCGATTAAAAACCTTCAAAAAGATTACAGCGATTTATCGGATGTGGATTTAATTGTTGCAGCTAGTTATACTGCCTATGATAACATTGTAACAATTGCCCACCACGCTCAATTCTATTTAGGCATTCCAGAAATTCCAGCGGTAATGCTTAGTTCTGCTTGTTCATCATTTCTAAATGCGATGGAACTTGTAGAAGGGTATTTCGCAATGAATAAGTCGAAGAAGGCCTTAGTTCTCTTATCTGAGCATAATACCGCTTACAACCATGAGGAAAACACCAAGTTTGGTCATTTGTGGGGTGATGGAGCTGTTGCCTTGATAGTTAGCAAAGAAAAGATTCATGAGGATGATCTTAAGGTAGAGCAAATTATAACTGGGGGTGCAGCAACTGCTGGTGTTGCAATTGAAGCAGTAAACTTAAAACCTTTTGACGGTGGCCTGAGCATGCCTAACGGTAGGGATGTGTTTATCAATGCCTGCAATTACATGTCAAAAATGACTTTAAGGATTTTGAGTGATAATGGACTTGATATAAATGATTTAAGTTATTTAATTACTCATCAGGCCAATTTAAGAATTGCTAGGAACGTTGTAGGTAATCTTGACTTACCATTGGAAAAAGCACTCAACAATATTCAGTACCTGGGTAATACCGGTTGTGCTGGTTCAGGGATTGTACTTTCAGAAAATATTAAGAATATAAAAGAGGGAGATAATGTAGTAGTAACCGTATTCGGAGGTGGATACAGTTATGGAGCTATGTTATTAAAAAAGTAAACCCATACTACTTTACTGGAATTAAAAAAAGAGGCTCATTTGAGCCTCTTATCTATTGAACCGGTATCAATACCTTTTCTCCGTTGGAATCGCTGATATTTCCGGGTTGGCCATCAGCTGATTGATTCTTCCTGGGTCTTCCTTTAAACACTGTAGTGCTTTTGAACCCATTCTTATATCGCTTCTTTCGAACCTTCCAAACTTTGAAGTTATCTTTATTCCCAACTTTAAACTGGAATGCCATGTGATCTGATGGGCTTACCCAGTCCAGGTTTGTGCTGTCATTATTTTTTGGGTTGTTGTCAAGGTGAATGACCATTGTGTATTCTGATGGAAGTACATTGATACAAAACGCCTTAGCAACTTCTTTGTGAGGATAAACAGTTTTTCTTTTTCCGTCATCATCTATGAGATCAAGGAAGTAGCATTTGCATGTTTTGTTCCATCGCTGCTTCATAACCTTTCCCTTTATTTTCATATAGGTCTTGCTTCCCTTGTGCCAGGTCTTTCTGTCTTTACTTCTGACCTTGCCGCTGTTGGAAATTTCATAGTTACTGAACCCGTCGATTGCTTTCCATACTTCTTCTTCTCTTTCTACTTTTTGGATAGCCATAAAATGATCGTTTAATCCCGTTTGTTGTTTTTAGTCAATTTAAAAGTAGTACATTTAGACATCCCAACTCGGTCCTTTTCGATGAAGGGAGCTATTTACTTCATATAAGTATTCAAATATTAGATTAATGATTTTTTATCATATGATAATAAAGACAGTTCTTACGTTTTTTGTTTCAACTTTAGTATTCATGTCCTGTACTAATAATAAAACAGTTGAAGGCCCGGATTTACCCACCTACAGTGGAAAAGACCTTGGCTTTTCTTACTCACCTAACTCAACAACTTTTAAAATCTGGAGCCCGGTAGCTGAGCAAATGACGCTTCGATTATACGAGGCAGGAAATGGTGGAGATGCACTTGATACAATTATTATGGACAAGAATGATGAAACAGGTGTTTGGTCAACTATAGTCAATAGAGATCTCAATAAGATATACTATACCTATCAAGCCACGGTTTCAGGGAAGGATAATGATGAGGTAGCTGATCCATATGCAAAAGCCGTTGGTGTTAACGGTATGAGGTCCATGGTTGTTAACCTTGAGGAGACTAATCCAGAAGGATGGGAAAATGATGTGAAGCCAGACTTGGCTCAGTTCAATGATATTGTGCTATATGAATTACATGTTCGTGACTTTTCAATTCATGAAAATTCAGGAATTCAGAACAAAGGGAAGTTTCTGGCTTTCACGGAAGAAGGGACAACATCACCATCAGGAGTAAAAACAGGAATAGACCATTTAGTGGATTTAGGAATTACCCATTTGCATTTGCTTCCCTCGTTTGATTTCAGATCAATTGATGAGACCAAACTGGATGATAACAATTATAACTGGGGGTATGACCCTCAGAACTACAATGTGCCAGAAGGTTCTTACAGTACTGATCCATATCATGGAGAGGTTAGGATAAAGGAATTTAAACAGATGGTTCAGGCGTTGCATAAAAATGGAATTAGAGTAGTAATGGATGTGGTTTATAACCATACTGGAGCTACACATGATTCTAATTTCGATCAATTAGTACCTAAATATTATTATCGTCAAAATGAGGACGGCTCGTATTCTGATGCTTCGGCTTGTGGTAATGAGACCGCATCGGAGAGGTTAATGGTTAGGAAATACATTGTAGAATCTGTAGAGTACTGGGCGAAGGAATACCATATTGATGGATTTAGGTTTGATTTGATGGGTATTCATGATATGGAAACCATGGAAGCTGTATCTGAAGCTCTTATGAAGATTGACCCTACTATCTACGTGTACGGGGAGGGATGGGCAGCTTCGTCTAGTCCACTTCCTGATAGCGTAAGAGCTTTGAAAGCCAATACTAAGCAAATGTCAAGGATAGCTGCATTTAGTGATGATTTACGGGATGGCATGAAAGGACATTGGTCGGATGAGAAAGACCAAGGTTTTGTTTCAGGCAAGGAAGGTATGGAAGAGAGTATCAAGTTTGGTGTTGTTGGTTCTACTAATCACCCAGATATCGATTACTCGAAGGTAAACTACTCTAAAGAACCATGGGCGAATGAGCCATGGCAAACTATTAGTTACGCTTCCTGCCATGATGATCATACTTTGTTTGATAAACTTAAGGTCTCAACTGAGGCTGAAGATGACCAAATAACACGAATGCACTCTCTTGCTAATACGATTGTTTTAACGTCTCAGGGTGTTCCGTTTCTTCATGCGGGAGTTGATTTTTTAAGGACTAAGGGTGGTGATCACAATTCGTACAAGTCTCCTGATTCAGTAAATGCTCTGGATTGGGAGAGAAAGGGCTACTACTCTAAAATACATGAGTATTACAAAGGTTTGATTGACTTAAGGAAGAAGCATAAAATTTTCAGGTTAGGAAGCAAGGCGCATGTTGAAAAGAATATTTCCTTTTTATCAGGCAAGGAAGGGGTTGTTAGTTATGTTATAAAGTCAGTTGAGCAAGATCCTGATTGGAATGAAGTATTTGTTGCTTTTAATGGGAACACTGAGAATGTTTCAATTGAGATTCCGCAAGGAGATTGGTTTATTTCCATTGAAGATCATGATATTTATTCTGATGATAAAACCATTAATGGTGGTGTTAATTACTCCCTAAAAGGAACATCAGCGCTATTACTTCATCGCTAATAACGGGTTTGTCTGAGGTGTAAATACCTTATAATCAGTAGAATTGGTTCATGTCCTTATTCTTCTACTTTACTCGTAATTTCTACAGGTTGAGTCATTAGGATATTCTTGCAGGGCTTTTTTTAGTGACCTTTGTATGACTATGGAAACTAAAAAGCACTATCTACTCATCCTATTGGCTTTATTGCCATTGGCCACAGCATTCGCAACTGAAGGCCAAATCAAAGTTCTTAAGTCTAAAGACCCGGAAATTTTCAAATTAATCTATGCTGCCGAATCTGAAGACAACATTAGTATTAGAGTCTCTGACTCTGGAGGGAAAATAGTTTATAAAAATAAAATGATGAAGTCTAAAGGCTTCATGCTTCCATTAAGTTTTAAAGGATTGCCTTCTGATCGATACAAGGTTGAGATCGTCTCAGGAGATCAAAGACTAACAGAGGAGATTCATTACGTAAACATCATTGACAGATTAAAAGAGTTATTGTCTGTAGAGTTTGACTCAGATAATAAAAAATGTACTGTAACCTCAAATTCTGATTATTCTGGTGATTGGAGCATTATGGTATTCAATGAAAACAATGACGAATTAATTTCTGATACAATTGAGAACTCAACTTTCAATAGCAGGATTTATGATTTGAATGGAGCTCCTGGAGAGAAATTGGCGGTTGTTGTTACTTATAGAGATCAGGTTGTTTCAGAATGGAGTTTTGACGACTTCTAATTGACTAAAAACGCAGAAGACTATGAAAAATATTATTACGCTTTTATTGATTTGTTTCTCCCTTGGGGCATTCGCTCAAGGAGGTGAAATGAAATTAGTGCCTCAAAAGAACTCAGACAATTACAAAGTCTATTTCCAGGCAGATATCAAATCAAATGTTGAAGTAATTGTTAAGAATGAGAAAGAAAAAGTTGTTCATTCATTAAAGTTCAAAGACAAGGATGGCTTTATCTTACCAATTGACTTCTCAAAGTTTGAATCAGGAAACTACACAGTGGAATTACATTCTCCATTCTATACATTAACAGAAAATGTCACATTCCTATCTCAAATAGATCAACTGAGAGAAAAAATTGAGGCGGAGGTTTTACAGGAGAAAAGAAGAGTACTGATCACACTACTGGAGCCTGTGGATGGAGATTTGAGCCTTTCTATTTCTGATGCTGAAGGAAACGTTGTGCGAAAAGAGAGTATAAACGGCAAGGAGTTTGGTATGAGAGCATTTGATTTTTCAGATACTCAGGACAATGTCAGCATTACTGTCTACTATGAAGGCCAACACCTTGACACGTGGCAGATGGGAGACTAATTCCCTTTTTTAACGTCGTACTTCTTAGGCGCAAAAAGAAATCCGAATGCCTGCCCACCTTCCTTGGAATGCTTTTCATGATGAACATAGTGGGCATTTATTATTCTTCTCAGGTAATTTGATTTTGCTTTAAACTTAATCTTGATTCTTCTGTGAACAATGACATCATGGAAAATGAAGTAAAACAAGCCGTAAGCTAAAATCCCGAACCCAACAAACTTCAAATAATCTACCGAAGGGATTTCAAAACCAATCACAATCAACGCAACAGAAGGAATACTGAATACTAGAGCGAAGAGATCATTTCTTTCCAGGGCATGATTATGTACCGTGTGATGAGATCTGTGCCAGGTCCATAAGAACCCATGCATAATATATTTGTGAGTAGCCCAAGCCACACCTTCCATCAAAAAGAATGTTCCTACCAATAAGGAAATATTAATAAGCCAATACATGAATTAATATTTGATCAGTTCGTTTCTAACATCTTCCATAAGCCACATCGGAGTAGATGTAGCTCCGCAAATCCCAATGGAATCACCAAAACTAAACCATTCTTCTTGGATCTGATCTTTATTCGAGACAAAGTAGGTATTTGGGTTATTCTCTTTACAGATATTATAAAGTACTTTTCCGTTTGAAGATTTTGAACCTGAGACAAAAACTACCTTGTCAAATTTCTTACTGAATTCTCTGAGTTCTTTGTCTCTGTTGGAAACCTGTCTGCAAATTGTGTCATTCGCATTTAAAGTAATGCCAGCATCGGTCAACACACGAGTGATCTCGTAGAATTTATCGGTGCTTTTTGTTGTTTGGCTATAAAGCGTGATGTTTTCAGGCAATTCATCAATATTTAGCTCAGTGATATCTTGAAAAACCACTGCTTCATTATTGGTTTGACCTAAAAGACCTACAACCTCGGCATGTCCGTGCTTACCGTATATGTAGATATGTTCTTTCTTATCAAAAGAATTCTTAATTCTGTTCTGCAGTTTTAATACTACGGGGCAAGAAGCATCGATCAATTCCAGATTGTTCTTCAGAGCTAGCTGGTAAGTACTTGGTGGCTCACCGTGAGCACGGATTAAAACTTTTGAATCATAGATATCAACCAGGTCTGATTGGCTGATTATTTTGAGTCCTTTAGCTTCAAGTCTTTTTACTTCTTCGTCGTTATGCACAATGTCACCCAAGCAATATAATTCACCATGCTCATCTAGTATGTCCTCAGCCATTTCAATAGCGTATACAACACCGAAGCAAAAACCTGAATTTGGATCAATATTTACGTTTAGGTTCAACATATGCTAATAACAATCAACTTAAAATTATGTTCTCAAAAAGTGCTCTGAACTGGGTTTTTTCTAACCTGAAATACATTTTTGAATCTCTCAAAAAAACTAATATTCATATATAGCAGTAGCAAAGCATAAATTGTATCTTCAATTGGAATTGTAAATATTCTCACTCCAAGATTCTCTTCATTATTATACCACACAACCGGCTCTTCAATAAATGAACCAGTTAGCACACCATTAACCACTAAAAAAGGAATAAGGTGTATAAAGTATGAAATTGTAAATCTATCAGCGTTCTTGAACCCAAGAAGGAGTTGTGTAATCAAAATGAAACCACCAGCAAATACAAAGTTCCAGAAGGTATAGGCTCTTTGGAAATTGAGAGCTCCAATTATTATCAATAAAACAGCAAGGCCAGTTAAAAAGTACTTGCTGCGCCCTCCAAATGGTTCTTTTGGTATAAAGTAAAGTACACATTCGTAAATAAAGACGCTTGCAAATGGGATAGTAATAAAGAACAACCACTCCTCAATCGGCAAGTTCAATATGTTTGCACCAATCAAATAATCAGGGTTAAATCCCCAGACACCATTTTTAGTGAAAATCACATCCCAGATAATGAAAAACAGTCCGGTTAGCCCGATAGCAGGGAACAGACTTTTCCAGTTTCCGCTATAATTCACTTTCTTTTCAAAAGATCGGAGTAGTGGGAAGGAAATGGCGAATAGATTGATATATAAATACAATGCTGTCATTCTAAATGAAGTTCAAGCGATGCATGAAATATGTTTTCGTAAGAAGAGCCAACTTGTTTGAGTCAGGAATTCTGATACGTTCGTTCATGATTCTGTCAGCTGGTAGATTCTTAATCTTGTGAAATAGCTTCAAATAATAGATATAAGCTAAATAAACACCAAGCCTTGCTCCTTTAGGTAATGCGATGATACCTTTATAGGCAAAGTCGAAATCCTTTTGAATATCTTCTTCAATGGCTTCTTTCTCTGCCTTAGTAAATGTTCTGAAGTCTACTCCAGGAAAATAAACCCTGCCTCTTTCTTTATAGTCACTTTTAATGTCTCTAAGGAAATTAACTTTTTGAAAGGCAGATCCCAAAGCTCTTGCCGGTTCCTTTAACTTGTCATAAGCTTCTTTATCACCTTCACAAAAAACTCTTAGGCACATTAATCCGACCACTTCTGCAGAACCATAGATATATGTTTTATACAACTCATCTGTATAAGTGTCTTTGTGCAGGTCCATCTCCATAGATACCAGGAAAGCTTCAATTAGCTCTCTTTCAATGTGATATTCATTAACCACTTGTTGGAAGCTGTGTAGTACAGGATTGAGACTAATACCTTCATCAATTGCTGTGTAAGTATCTTCCCAGAATTTCTTTAGAAGTTTCTCTTTGTCAAAATCATGGAAGGTATCCACGATCTCATCCGCGTATCTCACAAAACCATAAATGGCGTAGATAGGGTAGTGGAATTTCTTATCAAGCGTTCTAATTCCTAATGTAAAGGAAGTGCTGTAGTGCTTGGTGATAAGTTTACTACATTTAAAAGTGGTAGTACTGTACAGATCCATAGTTAAAAAATGACTAATTGTGTTACGCGTAATCCTTTATTACTTCCTTAGCTACAACTTGCCCTGAAATGATTGAGGGAGGTACCCCTGGCCCAGGAACAGTCAGTTGCCCAGTATAGTATAGGTTTTTAAGTTTTTTATTTTTCAATGCTGGTTTTAGAATAGCAGTCTGCTTTAAAGTATTTGCTAAACCATACGCATTGCCCTTGAATGCATGATAATCTGAAACGAAATCACTTGCCGCATAAGATCTTTTATAAATCACGTGATCTTTGATCGTTTGGCCAGTGAGTGATTCCAATCTACCCATTACCATGTCATAATATTTTTCTCGTATCTCTTCGGAATCTTCAAGCCCCGTTGCAACCGGAATCAATACAAAGACATTCTCCATGCCTTCAGGTGCCGATTTAGTATCAGTTTTTGACACCACAGACACATAAAATAGTGGATTTTCCGGCCATTCTTTTGTGGTGTAGATTTCTGCAGCATGCTTAGTGAAATCGGTATCAAAGAATAGGTTATGATGATCGAGATTCTCTAGTTTTTTATCAATGCCTAGATAATAGATCAGACAACTTGGAGCCATTACACGCTCGTCCCAATATTTTTTACTGTAGTTACTGAATTGTTCTTCCAGTATATAGCGATCTACAAAGTTGTAGTCAGCACTGGCAATTACAACATCAGCTTCAAATTCACCCTGAGATGTAACTATGTATGATATATTATTATCCTGATATTTAAAGGATTTCACTTCGTGATTTACTTTTATATCAACCCCTTTCTCAACTGCTAAGGCTGTCATACCTTCAACAATTTTGTACATTCCACCTTTAGGATACCATGTGCCAAGACTCATGTCTGCATAGTTCATTAAACTATAAAGAGCAGGAGTGTTTTCTGGTAGTGCACCCAGGAATAAAACAGGGAACTCCATTAGCTGTATAAGCTTAGGGTGACTAAAGAATTTTCTGATGTGCTTGCTCATAGATTGAAAAACATCCATCTTAATCACACCATATAATAGTCGAGGGTCAATAAACTCTGTGAGGGATCGACTTGGTTTATATACCAAATCATTGATCCCAACTTCGTATTTATATGCGGCTTGTGAAAGGAATTCTCTCAGCCGCTGTGAACTTCCTTCTTCGTAATATTCAAACAGTTTTTCTATTTCGGACATCTCAGCCGGGATATCCATAACATCATCTTTATCAAAGACAACTTTATAGGAAGGATCAAGGCGATCCAACTCATAGTAATCACTTACTGATTTACCAAATGCTTGGAAGTACTTCTCAAACACATCTGGCATCCAGTACCAACTTGGCCCCATATCAAATGTAAAACCCTGATCTGAAAACCTTCTAGCTCTTCCTCCAGTCTGCTCATTTTTTTCAAGGAGCAAAACATCATGACCTTCATGAGCTAATTTGGTGGCGATAGATAAGCCGGAAAATCCAGCGCCAATTACACAAGCTTTGATTTTAGGCATAACTAAACCTACTACTTATATTGATAAGTTTTAAGATTTCCTTTCAATTCTTTTCTGGCAATGTGAATTCTATTCTTCACAGTTCCAATAGGAATAGCTAATCTATCCGCGATTTCATGATACTTGAATCCATTGAAATGCATTAAGAAAGGCTCTTTATAAGTATCAGCTAATTTGTCCAATGCCCTATCGATATCCTTCATTGTGAAGTTGCCATACGCATTGTTCTGAATAGAACTTCCGCTTGAATTGATGTAATGAAGATTCTCTGTGGTGTCTATGAAAGTACTTCTTCTAACCATTTTCTGGTAGTTAGTGATAAAAGTATTTTTCATGATAGTATATAACCATGCTTTCAGGTTTGTGCCATCTGTGTACTTCTCTCTGTTGGTAAATGCTTTGAGCATTGTCTCCTGAAGTAAATCATCCGCGTCCTCCTTGTCTCTTGTCAATTTTAATGCAAATGGCTTAAGAGCTGAAGACATATTGTCTAGTGTGTAGCTGAATTCTAAGGTCGTCATTGCTGTTTTGTTTAAGTATTACAACATAAACTTAAACAAAATATTTAGATTTTGTTTAATGTATCTATAAAAACTTTAAACAAAAGTAGTGAATTGGGGCAATTTACCCTTGAATTGTCGTCCTTTCGACCTAAAACGAGCAAGTTTTGTTTAAGTAATGTTCAACAAAATATTAACAAAACTCTTAGCGGACTAATCATGGTCAGGATTTTAGAGAGAAACTTGTGCTATTATTAATATCTGGAAGAAACTCGCTCTTCGGTGACAGTTTGATCTTCTATGAATTCAATTAGGCCTTGCAAGTGATTAATGATCATCACATTGTCTTTAGTCTTTATGCCTTGGCCCACTATCTGATATCCGCTTATTAATACAGTACTTTCCGGGAACATCTCTGAAAGAGTATCAACGTAGGCTTGAATTTTAGAAGTACCAGGATTACTGGTAGCAATTGTAATAAGGAATTCTGGTTTGTGTAGATGATAGACTTCCTCAAGGTCCTTCAATGGAAGTGATTGACCTAAATATATTGGTTTGTGCTTTCTCGCTTTCACAATAAATGCCGCAAACAATAGGCTTAGTTCATGCAACTCTTCTTCCGGAAGGAATAGCATGAATTTTTTAGAGCCTTCATTCAAGGCATTGTATTGATTATCAATTGCCACAATTAGTTTTTGTCTGATCAGGTTTGACATGAAATGCTCCTGAGCAGGATTTATGGCACCTGTTTGCCAAAGTATTCCAATTTTAGATAGAAACGGATAGATAATATTGAGCATGGTCTTTTCGAAACCTATTTTCAAGATGCTGCTTGAAATGATTTTTTCGAAACGATCTTCATCCAGATCTACCATAGATATATTAAGAGCGTGAATTTGCTCAGGAAATTTCAGGTTTTTATCTGTGAGCTTAATAACCTCCCTTTGCATGTCTCCTTCAGACATCTGTGCAATCTTGGAGATTTTGAACCCATTTTCTTTCAATAAGGATACATTCAGGATCAGTTTTAGGTCCTTATCACTATAATATCGGATATTAGTATCAGTACGACTAGGTGTGATTAGCTCATATCTTTGCTCCCATATCCTAATCGTATGTGCTTTTATCCCCGATAAATGTTCCAAATCCTTGATGGAAAATGTAGTCATCTCTTATCCTCTTATAATCCTCTGCGATATAGCTCTACTAGGGTGTAACCAGCCAGTAATGAAAATGTTTAAATAAAACTGAGGTAAATGTTGAGCGAAATAAAAAATGTCGCTTGTCCCACCACAATATACGAAGAAATCACCTTAATCTTTTCAAGAGTTACTCTCAGCAATAATATTTGAATGATTAGAGCAACTCCGAACCAACCTATATAATTGCTTATTGGAATTATTTCATTTGCCCAATGCCAATAATCAAAACTGATTGCAACTGGTTCAATTAGAAAGTCCATAGCAACCATTAGAAGTGAGGCCAGAACTGGAATGAGAAATTTGCTATTGGATAGCATATTAGCGATTGCTGCAAACGAAAAAGACAATATCAACCAATTAACACCAATCATTAGCGGGACTCCACCAATCTTCGGTCCTAATGTATCTCCGTAATGGTAATCTCCAAATATTAGATTATGATTGACACCAAGATATTCAGATGTGTAGCCAATTGTATATATCAGTGCTATTGCGATTAATGCTGCAATATTGATAGGGCGAAGTAAATAGATGATCAACCCTGCGCTGATGAGAAGGTTAAATGGTGTCATCATTATGAAATACGGCTTAGTAAATGGAATCATATAGCCTATCATTCCAACAAAATGTAGCACTAATACGATAATTCCTGCACGCTTTTCATTTAAAGCTATTTTCATCTTTCTTTGCTCCCAATTAAAAAACTAATAACTCATGATACTTTATAATGTTACCGTAAATATAGATTTTGATGTGGAAGATGAATGGAAAACATGGATGAGAGATATTCATATTCCTGAGGTGATGGCAACTGGATTCTTTACGGGCAACAAATTCTATAAGCTTTTAGGGGAAGTGCCTGAGGCAAATGGAGCCACTTATTCTATTCAATATTTTTCACCAAGTATCAATAAGATCAATGATTACCTGGAAAACCATGCTCCTGCATTAATGCAAAAACATATTCAGAAGTATCAGAATAAGCATGTTTCGTTCAGAACAATCCTGGAGGAAGTTCACTAACTAAAACTCCAGGCTACAGTTAATCCATTCTTCATCAAAACCAGCGCCATACTTTTTATAGAAGTTAATGGCAGGTTCATTCCAATCAAGGACCTGCCACATCATGCCAGTACAATTATTTGCTTTTCCTTCTTCAATGGTTCTGTCAAATAACTGCTTCCCTAGTCCTGAACCTCTTTTGCTTTCTGTGACCACAATATCTTCCAAGTACATTCTTTTACCTTTCCAGGTACTGTATCTATAGTAGTAAATGGAAATTCCAACAATTGAATCATTCTCTTCAGCAACAAAGAATCCAAATATTGGGTTTTCCCCAAATCCATCAATTTCCATTGCTTCTATGGTATTGCTGACCTGGTCCAACCCGTTTTCGTAAATCGCTAACTCCTTAATTAGCTCAAATACCTGTGGAATATCTTCTTTGGTGCCTCTTCGAATCATATCAAAGTGTGATTTTGTCAAATCCTGTATATGGTCTCAATACTTCCGGAATGATAATACCATCGGGAGTTTGGTTGTTCTCCAGAATTGCAGCTAAGATTCTAGGTAATGCAAGAGCACTTCCATTCAATGTATGAAGCAGTTGCTTCTTTTTATCACTTCCTTTATATCTCAATTTTAGCCTGTTTGCCTGGTATGTTTCAAAGTTACTTACAGAACTCACTTCCAACCATCTTTTCTGGGCAGCAGAATATACTTCAAAATCGTACGTGAGAGCAGAAGTAAATCCAAGATCTCCTCCGCACAATCTCAAAATTCTATATGGAAGTCCTAGTTTCTTAATCAACTCTTCTACGTGTTTCACCATTTCATCCAGTGCCTCATAGCTTTTCTCCGGATGTTGTATCTGAACAATTTCAACTTTGTCAAATTGGTGTAGTCTGTTCAAACCTCTTACATGAGCTCCCCAGCTACCCGCTTCCCTTCTGAAACATGGGGTGTGTCCAACATTTTTCAGAGGTAGTTGATTTTCATCCACAATTACATCTCTGTACATATTGGTTATAGGTACTTCTGCGGTTGGTATCAAAAATAAATTGTCAGCTGTTGCATGATACATCTGACCTTCCTTATCAGGAAGCTGTCCGGTACCATAACCTGAGTCTTCATTAACTAATAGAGGAGCTTGAACTTCAATGTATCCAGCATCAGCAGCTTCGTCAAGGAAAAAGTTGATCATAGACCTAATTAATCTGGCTCCTTGTTTTTTGTAAAACGGGAATCCAGCTCCAGAAACTTTATTTCCAAGATCAAAATCAATAATGTCATACTCCTTTATTAGATCCCAGTGTGGCTTGGCGCCCTCAGCTATTTCAGGTAATTCAGGAACTTGAAACACAACTTCATTGTCGTCCTCTGATTGTCCTGCTGGAACACTTTCATGCGGTACATTCGGTACATTGTATAGAAGAGATTTTAATTCTTCCTCAATGCCAGACATTTTAGTGCCGATCTCCTTTGATTTATCTCTAAGTTCGGCTGCTTTTGCTTTTGCTTGCTCTGCCTCTTCTTTTTTACCTTGTTTCATCAACATGCCGATTTCCTTTGCAGCATTGTTGGATTCAGCCAATGTTGAGTCTAAAGATTGTTGCGTTGATTTTCTTTCGTCATCAAGCGACAATATTTGATTTAAAGTCAGTTCGATATCTTCCAGGCCTCTTTTTTTCAGGCGCTCGGTGAACAAGTCTTTATTGGCTCGTATTTCTGCAGGTTGTAACATGTTATTGCTATTAAAAAAACAGGGCAAAAGTAAGATTTATGAACCTTAGAAAAAGGAATGACCAGAAGAAATAATCTGGATTGGAATAATTTTTGCCAATATTTTGTGAAATATTATGTATTACTGTTAATATTGTGAAGTCATTTCAATGAAGAACTATATCAAGAGGTTCTTTTCAAGCAAGATCATTTTTCGACAAACACTTATTTAACATACTATAATTTTCTATTTACATCTCATTTAGAGTTCTTGATATCACATTAAATTTTTATGTACAATATTGATGATTTGAATATTAAACTTCTGTCAGAATTGAGGGAGATTGCAGAAGGGTTGGGCATGAAGAATTTCAAAAAATTGCCTAAGAAAGACTTGGTTTACGAGATCCTGGATCACCAAGCAACATTACCCGATAGCGAAATCAACAAAGTGAAAAACGCCCTTAAAGGTGAGGCTGCTGAAGAAGTTACTACTGCTCCCGCAGTAGAGGAAAAGAAAGAAAAGCCTAAGAAAAGAAAAAGAGTGAATGTTGCAGAGGATGCTCCGGCACCAAAAGCTCAAGAGCAAAAGCAACAACAACCTAAGTCTGATCAAAACGGCTCAAAGCCTGAGAGAAAACAAGAGGAAAAAAAGGACAACCGAAAAGAAGGTGATGCTCCTAAAGAAAACGCTAAGAGCGACACAAGAAAAGACGACCCAAGAAAAGAACAGAAAGCAAAAAGAGCTGCTTATAATGCCAATGTAAAGGAATTTGATGGTATTATAGAAAATGAAGGAGTTCTTGAAATCATGCAGGATGGTTACGGATTCTTAAGATCAAGTGACTACAACTACCTTGCAAGTCCGGATGATATTTATGTTTCTCCATCTCAAATTAAATTATTTGGTCTTAAAACTGGTGATACCGTTAAGGGACAAATAAGACCTCCAAAAGATGGTGAGAAGTACTTTGCTCTTTTAAGGGTAGAATCTGTAAACGGGAAAACGACTGAAGAAATTAGAGATAGAGTATCATTTGAGTACCTAACTCCACTTTTTCCTGATGAGAAATTAAATCTAAGTACTGACGCTTCAAACTACAGCACAAGAATCGTTGATTTGTTCGCACCAATTGGTAAAGGGCAAAGAGGTATGATCGTGGCACAACCTAAGACTGGTAAAACAGTTCTCTTGAAAAATGTTGCAAATGCGATCGCAAAGAATCACCCTGAGTGTTTCTTGATGATCTTATTGATCGATGAAAGACCGGAAGAAGTTACCGACATGGCTAGAAGCGTAAACGCTGAAGTTATTGCTTCAACGTTTGATGAGCAGGCCGATAGACATGTAAAGGTGGCTAACATGGTACTTGAAAAAGCTAAGAGAATGGTAGAATGTGGTCACGATGTAGTGATTCTCCTAGACTCTATCACAAGATTAGCAAGAGCTCACAATACAGTAGTTCCTTCTTCAGGTAAAATACTTTCTGGTGGTGTTGATGCAAATGCACTTCACAAACCAAAAAGATTCTTTGGAGCTGCAAGAAATGTTGAAAATGGAGGTTCACTTTCAATTATTGCAACTGCATTGATTGAAACTGGTTCCAAAATGGACGAAGTTATCTTTGAAGAATTCAAAGGAACAGGTAACATGGAACTTCAACTTGATCGTAAGTTGTCTAATAAGCGAGTTTACCCTGCTATTGATGTTCCTGCTTCCGGAACAAGAAGGGAAGATCTACTTATGGACAAAGACGAGCTATCAAGAGTTTGGATTCTGAGAAAGTTCATGTCAGATATGAACTCTACAGAAGCGATGGAATTCTTGTTGAGCAGAATGAAAGGAACAAGAAACAACGAAGAGTTTCTTATTTCAATGAATGGATAATCTATATTCCAGATATAAAAGAAAAGGCCTGCATTGCAGGCCTTTTTTATTGGTGTGAATTGAGTTATTTGCCATCTGCATAATCCTGCAGATAGCTGTATTTCTCAGTTAGTTTGCCATTCTCTGTAATTGTGGCATTTTTAATTATGTCTTGATCGTCATCTCCAAGAAGACTAGGTAATACATTATCAATTAGCATTCTTCCGAAATCTCTAGAGGCGTCTCTTGGTAGCTCACATGGTAAATTATCTACTGCCATTACAGTAATATTACCTTCTTCCGATAGTGCAGGCTCTTCAGTTCCTTCTGTTGGATTGTAATCATAAATTGGATCATCAATCACGGTTGGTCTAATTGTAGAAGGAATAGATCCATCTATATCACAAGTAACATCAGCAATGATTTTGATTCTGAAATCATTTTGAACAGCGTCGTTTCTATCAAATAATTTCGGAGCTTTCGGATCCCAGTAAGCACAAGCGATGAGTAAGTCAGTAACCTTAGCGTACTTTAGGAAATCACCTTCATAATCATAAGGATGATCATAAAAGTGGTGTCTGTTGAATTCACCACCATCCATCTTTTTATTGTAATCCCTCGTGCTCAATTGAGTAAAAACAGGCTCATCAAATCTTTCGTTAAGAAAATCTGATGGAGTAACTCTTCTGATACCCATTCCAAACATTACTTCCATTGCTCCTTTAGTTACTCTTCCACCACCGGTAATAGCAATTTTGATAGGAGGTAATTTGAATTTTGTGAATTCCGTTTTCAGGTCTTCCAAGTCGAAGCAATCTTTGGCTCTTCTGATATTGAATAAGTTGTATCGCTTTCCGTATGTCCAAATACCATTGTAGGCGCCTACAATACCAGCATATCTACCAAAAGCAATAACTCTTTGATTATTCTCATCAACCAAAGTCTCATAATCAATAAGCTTGATATTTTTAGCTAGAATTTCCTGCAGAAGCTTTTGATTGTAGTCCTGCATTTTAATGGTGTGTGAGAAGAAGAAGAATGTCTTATCATTCATTAGCTCAGGAATTGGCACTTCTTTTACTCCTAATATAACATCACATTCAGAAATGTCATCCACTACCTCGATTCCTTCATTAGTATAGTCCTCATTATCGTAGCATCTGATATCACTTTTTTGGCAATAGATTTTAACACCTTCGAATTTGTCTTGAATTTCCTTTGCCTGTTCCGGTGTTATTGGAACTCTTCTATCGATAGGTACCTTACCTTCTTTAATAATACCAAACTTTATGCTAGTCATTGTATGTTACTTAGTAGTGTATATTGTTTATTTGGGCCAAAATTACAATTTCTAAGTTAATGACGACAGATCATTTGATCATTTTTGCATCCTGGGTAGTGTACTACACTCTTCACAGTGCTCTTGCAACAGATAAGATTAAGAATTGGTGGAGAAATGCTGGTTTTAAACTTAACTCCTGGCGTTTGATCTATTCTTTGATTTCAACTATTGGTTTATTGATACTTGGAGGCTTGTTGGTTATCACTCCTTCAGATTCAATTATGGAATCTAACAATATTACAAGGTTTTTAGGAATGATGTTCGCTACATATGGAGTAATTGTTGTAAGGATATCTTTTAGAAATTACAGTCTTAGAGATTTCTTATTTAAAGAAGATAGGTTTAATGAGGATCAGGAGCTTGAGGTTACTGGCATTCATGGTAAGGTGAGACATCCGTTGTATTCCGGAACCATACTTATAATTGTTGGGATGTTATTTTTTGTACCGAAAATAAGTTCCCTAATCACTGTTGTTGTAACCTTATTATATCTGGCAATTGGGATCAATTTGGAAGAGAAAAAGCTTATAAAAAAATATGGGAACAAGTATCAGGACTACAAAAGGAATGTCCCAGCACTTATTCCCATGTTTTGGAAAACCAATGAGAAGAGTTAATCTTCGCTGTTTTCTCCAGTTTCTATATCGTCTCTATCTCTGAGCTTTTTGTCGTCAACATTTTTGTTGAGAAACTCATTGATTTTATCGATGTTGTAATTGGTTTGTAATTGACCGAATGTATCTATTTTCAGGTCAAACCCTTCCAATTCTTCATTTACTTTTGGTTTCTTATCTTCTTTCTTTTTGCTCATGATTTTACTCTTTCGGCAAGCGTATCAATCGCAATCTCAATTCTTTTTGAAACTTCTTTTGGCCCTAGGACCTCAATTATCATCATTAAATCTGGTCCTCCACCCGCTCCGGTAATTGAAAGTCGCAACGCTTGCATCACTCTTCCTATATTTATACCGAATTTCTCTAAACTTTGTTCCAAAGTGGATTTGGCTTCTTCAGAATTTATTGAATCTAATGAGCCCAAAGTGGTACCATAATCAGTCAGAACAGTGACAGCCTCTTGTGTCCATTTTTTCTTTACCACTTTATCATCATAGCTTTCAGGAAGTTCGAAGAATATTTTAGCATCGTCCCATAATTCGTGGATAAAGGTTACTCTTTCCTTTAGAAGTCCTGCAATTTTGATGGCAGTGGATTCAGAACATTCAAAACCAGCTTCCTTTGATCCATTAATGATGTAATTGGCCAATTCATTTTCAGGAGTAGATTTGAGATACTGTTGGTTGTACCATTTAGCTTTCTCGATATCAAACTTAGCTCCAGCCTTATTGATTCTTTCAAGACTAAAATTCTCAACTAATTCCGGTACGGAGAAGATTTCTTGCTCAGTACCTGGATTCCATCCTAAAAACGCAATAAAATTGATAAATCCATCGGGTAGGTACCCAGCTTCTCTATAGCCCGAAAAATGCTCCAAGGAACCATCTTTTCCAGGAAAATCCCCATTGATTGGGAACACTGGAAAACCTAATTTATCGCCATCTCTTTTACTGAGCTTCCCATTTCCATCTGGTTTTAATAGTAATGGCAGGTGAGCAAACTGCGGCATTTCCTCTTCCCATCCTAAGAACTTATAAAGCAATACATGCAGTGGAGCTGAAGGCAACCACTCTTCTCCCCGAATTACATGGGTAATTTTCATCAGGTGATCATCAACCACATTAGCAAGATGGTAAGTTGGCATGCCATCAGACTTCATAAGTACCTTATCGTCAATTGTAGATGAGTGAACCTTGACCCAACCTCTGATTAAATCGTTGATTCTAATATCTTCTTTAGCCGGTACCTTGATTCTAACAACGTAAGGTACACCAGAGTCTATCTTACTTTTTACATCTTCAGCAGATAGAGTGAGTGAATTACTCATCTGCATTCTTGTGATGCTGTTGTATTGTGGGTTATGAACTTTAGCTTCTTTCAGCCTTTCTCTCATTGCATCCAATTCTTCTGGAGTATCGAATGCATAATATGCCAGATCATTTTCAAGTAATTGATCCACATATTGTTTGTAAAGATCTTTTCTTTCGGATTGACGATATGGTCCAAACTCACCAGGATGATAAGGACTCTCATCTGGATTTATGCCGCACCATTCCAGAGATTCTTTGATGTATTCTTCAGCTCCCTTTACGTATCTGCTTTGATCCGTATCCTCTACTCTTAGAATAAACTTTCCGTCATTCTTTTTTGCAAATAGATAATTGTAAAGGGCTGTTCGTACTCCTCCAATGTGTAAAGCGCCTGTTGGGCTTGGCGCAAACCTTACTCTAACCTGACTCATTCTTGATCTTGGTGCTTAATTTCACAGAGCGCAAATGTACAAAAATTCCAAGCCTCTGTTAAATAAAAGCCACTAAATCAAAATGAAGTGTTACAATACAGCAATACAGGAAATTTCTACATTAACATTTTTGGGAAGTACACTGACTTCTACGGTTTCTCGAGCCGGTGGATTTTCAGGGAAGTATTGACCATAAACTTCATTTATTCTACCGAAATCCCCCATGTTTTTAATGAATATCGAACACTTCACAACGTTTGAAAAGTCCATTTCAGCTGCCACAAGAATAGCCTTCAGGTTTTTCATCACCTGAAGGGTCTCCTCTTCGATATTGTCTTCTACCAGATTTCCAGTCTCAGGGTTAATTGCTATTTGGCCACTTACGTACAGTGTTCCATTTGATAAAACTGCCTGGCTATAAGGGCCTATTGGAGCTGGAGCGTTTGAGGTATTTATTATTTTTTTCATTTATTCTACAGTTACCGACTTGGCAAGGTTTCTAGGCTGATCAACGTTACAGCCTCTCATTACTGCAATATGGTAGGATAACAGTTGAAGCGGAATTACCGATACTAATGGCATTAAGGCTTCATGTGTAGCTGGAACCTCAATAACAAAATCTGCCATTTTAGGTATCAAAACATCACCTTCTGTAACAATTGCTATCACAACTCCTTTTCTCGCTTTTACTTCCTGGATGTTTGAGACGATTTTGTCATAAGAACTGTCTCTTGTAGCGATTACTACCACAGGCATTTCTTCATCGATCAAGGCAATCGGCCCGTGTTTCATTTCCGCTGCAGGATATCCTTCAGCATGAATGTAGGAAATCTCTTTTAGTTTTAATGCTCCTTCAAGCGCTACCGGGAAATTGTAACCTCTTCCTAAGTACAAGAAATTTTTGGCATCTTTAAAGAGTTCAGAGATATATTCAATTTGAGAATTGTATTCTAATGCCTTTTTTACTTTGCTAGGAATAGTTTCTAACTCAACAAGTAGCTCCTTGTATTTTCTTTCAGTGATAGTCCCTCTTCTATTCGCAACTCTCAGAGCAATCATTACGAGAACCGAAAGCTGAGCTGTAAATGCCTTGGTACTAGCGACTCCTATTTCTGGTCCCGCGTGTAAATATGCTCCTTCATGAGTAGTACGGGAAATGGAAGAACCAACAGCGTTTACTACGCCAAAAATTATAGCGCCCTTGGACTTAGCTAATTCAATTGCAGCAAGGGTATCTGCTGTTTCTCCAGACTGAGAAATAGCAATTACTATATCTCCTTCCTTTACGATTGGATTTCTATATCTGAATTCTGATGCGTATTCTACTTCAACTGGGATACGACAAAACTCTTCAAAAATATATTCTGCTACCAAACCAGCATGCCAGGAAGTTCCGCATGCTAGAATCACAATTTTTTCAGCATTAATTAATGCGTTGGAATAATTTCTAATTCCTCCTAAAACCAGTGAACCTGAAGCGGAATTCAACCTACCTCTCATGCAATCAGCAATTGAGTTGGGTTGTTCAAATATTTCTTTCAGCATGAAGTGAGGATATCCACCTTTTTCCAAGGCGTCTAACTCCAATTCCAAAGTTTGGATATAGGGATCCTTTGAAACATCCTTTAAATCTCGAATATTAAATCCGTCATCAGAAATTACCGCAATCTCCTCATCATTCAAGTACACAACTTCATTGGTGTATTCAATTATTGGAGTAGCATCCGAGGCAAGGAAGTATTCATTTTTTCCTAGCCCTATTACCAATGGGCTTCCTTTTCTCGCGGCAACAATTTTCCTTGGTTCCTTGGTGCTTAAAACAGCAATGGCGTATGCACCAATCACGTTTGAAAGTGCTATTCTTACTGCTTCTTCAATGCTGTATTCCCCGCTGTTATAGATGTCTTCTATAAAAGTGACCAATACTTCAGTGTCAGTATCACTGACAAAGGTGTATCCCTTAGATTCTAACTCTGCTTTTAACGGGCCATAGTTTTCAATTATACCATTGTGTATGATCGCGAACTCTTTACTACAGGAATAGTGAGGATGCGCGTTTAAATCGTTAGGTTCTCCATGAGTCGCCCATCTGGTGTGACCAATTCCAACTGATCCCTTTACTTCCTTTTCCCCTATAAAATCTTCAAGCGCGGATACTTTTCCCTGCTTTTTGAAAATATTAATTTCATTATCGGCAGAGATAGCCACTCCAGCACTATCATACCCTCTATATTCAAGTCTTTTTAAACCTTTAATTATAATGGGTAGAACATCACGATCCCCCAAATATCCAACAATTCCACACATAGTTTTTGAATTTTTTGTTCTTTCAGTTTAATTAGGAACGGTGTAGTGAACCTTAAGTTTTATCCCGTTTTTAAAGAAAGCCGTTTGATTTATAGAGCTAGCAGATGCTGGCAATATAACCAATGACTCAGGAAACGCAGGGTCTTTTTCGTTGTTTATTTCGTTGGTAATCAATAACTGTGTAAACAATGTGACGTCTCTTTCAAATGAGAAAGTCTCGTCTGTTATTTGTGTTACTGCAATTTCAGGCTGACCTGTAAGGTAACTTTGGTCGGTAAGCAAAATGTTATTGAATGAATTAAGTAAAGCACCACTTCCGTTAAAGCTACCATCATTATTCGCAAAATAATAAGTAAGTGTTACGGAGTACTCAAAATATTCTGCAGTATCTGATGGGTCTATCGGAAATTCCAATCGAGCAGATATGACGTTAGCGTTATCAATACCCTCAAAGTAGTCATAAACTCCATTCAAGTCCACCCAAGGCAATATGCCTGTAGCAGGATTCATATGAACCAAGTTCGGATCTACATCAAATTTTTGGACACCTGTAGGCTCCAGAAAAGATAGCGGACTAGAGCTTTTATCTGAAGAGATCGCATTGTAATTCGCGTCTTCATTGAAATCAAACGCGTATTGCAATGTGTCATCGTCTTGCTTGTAGTGCAACGTTATTGCCGATTCAAGATCTGTGAGATCAAAGCCATATAAAGCATCGCCTCCTTCAGGTACAAGCGCAATTGGTCTGTTCTCACCGTTTGAAAAAGGTGTAAAACTTTCCATGTTTACCAATTTCTGAAATAATTCTTGAGCAAATGTTTGATCTAGATTAATATGTAACGCAGTATCAAACTGAGGATCAAAATTGTCAGTGATTCTGCCAATTTCATTTTGCAACGTAGCTCGACGATTTGATGTGTAAACTACATCATCGTAAAGAGTATCAGCAATCTCGTAAACAACAAATGTTTGGGTTTCAGGGAAATCTCCGTAAAACTTATTGAATTTGAGGCTAAGCACCGCGGAATCTAAAACAGCACTGCTATCAGGTAAGGCAGCAGATGTTGAATTATAGTTAGCATAACCTTCAGCATGTATTTCTCCAAAGAATTCATCACTAAAGTTACCGGAAAGCAGAAATACATCCGCATCGGTTCTTACACTGTCAATAAATATGTTTGCTGATGGTAGAGTGAATTCCTGGTATTGTATGTCTAGTCTGTTCGAGCTGTTATCAATCTCCTGTCCAATCTGGTTTTCTTCATCACAAGAAAAAATTGTTAGGGCTAGTGGCAATACTAGCCCTAACCATTTTTTATCCAACAAGTTCATTATATAAATTATAATAAGAATCTAGAAAGTTTTCGTCTTTTTCTATTGTATCAACTTTGTCTTTGTCTGAGATATTAGCAAGTAATTGATTAAAACTTTCGCTAGTCTCTTCATTGCCTTTTATTACTGCATCTGCAAATTCCATCCCTAATTTGATGAAACCATCATAGTCAGCAGTTTTTAATGGATGCAACATTCCATCATCAATATCGATCATCTTCACTTTATGCATCAAATCTTCACCGAATTTATGTGAAAACCTATTATCATGAACAGTAAATACACTCTTACTATTCTGGAAAATTGGATCGTTCTTGTAAGTTGTTTTCAAATACAAAGGAATTAAGCTTGTCATCCAGTCATTACAATGAACGATATCCGGTGACCATCCTAATTTCTTCACAGTTTCTAAAACGCCCTTGCAGAAAAATATTGCTCTCTCGTCGTTATCTTCATAGAAATTATCTTCCTTGTCGAAGAACACAGATTTTCTGTGGAAGTAATCTTCGTTATCTATAAAATAAACCTGAAGTTTAGCATTTGGAATTGAAGCTACCTTAATAATAAGTGGTTTTTCTTCATCTCCAACTGCAATATTTATACCTGATAATCTAACGACCTCATGTAGTCTGTTTTTTCTTTCATTGATCAGTCCAAACCTTGGTACCAAAATCCTGATCTCCATACCTCTCTCTTGCATTCCTTGTGGAAGTTTTCTCACAAAATCCGCCACTTCAGATGTTTTCAGGAAAGGATTAATCTCGCTTGCTACATAGAGGATTCTAAGATTCGACATAATATGTGGGTTTAATTAAAAATGACCCCAAAATTACGATTTTTTTCGGTTTTTATCAATATTTATAAATTCATAATACTACTTTTGCGCTCCTTTCTTAGGTAATAATGCAGGTTTTTACAGAAATAATGCCTCTCAGGTCGTTTTTGGCCGAAAAAAAAAGTCAAAATTTTAAAATTGGTCTTGTCCCAACCATGGGAGCTTTACATGATGGGCACCTAAAACTTGTAGAAGAATGTACTAAAAGCTGTGATTTCACAGTGGTAAGCATCTTCGTTAACCCTAAGCAATTCAATGATTCAGCGGATTTTGAAAATTACCCCAATTTGATTGGTCAGGATCTTGAAAAACTGAAAAAACTGGACGTAGATGTTGTGTATAATCCCGAAAGTACAGAGATGTATCCAGAGGAGACTTATGTGACAATTGGTTTTGGGAAATTGGAGAAGTCTATGGAAGGGTATTTCAGGCCTAACCATTTTGGAGGTGTAGGCCTTGTAGTCTCCAAGCTATTTAATATAGTGAGCCCGGATGTGGCATTTTTTGGGCAAAAGGATTTTCAGCAATTGGCATTGATTAGAAAATTGAATGCAGATCTGAGTTTTGGAATTGAAATAGTTAGCGTTCCTACTGTCAGAGAAAATGATGGGCTTGCAATGTCTTCAAGAAATCTCAGACTTACTGAGGAAGAAAGAACAGTGGCTCCAGTAATTTATAAAACATTAAATTTGCTAAAAGAAGAACTTTTATCAGGTAAAACTGTTGAAGATTCTAGAAGGACCGCAAAAACATATATTGAAAGTTACAGATCGATTAGGTTAGAGTATTTGGAAGTGGTTGATAGTAATAGCCTGGCTCAAGTTTTTTCAATCGATCAACACTCACAAGTATCACTTTGTATTGCTGCATATTTAGGAGATGTGAGGTTAATAGATAATTTATATTTATTTTCGCGGTGAATTGACTCAAAAATGTATATAGAATTACTAAAATCTAAAATACACAGGGTTAAAATTACCCAGGCAGAACTGCACTATGTTGGATCTATTACAATTGATGAGGATCTAATGGATGCTGCCAATATTGTGGAGAATGAAAAGGTTCAGATTGTTAACATCAACAATGGTGAAAGACTAGAAACCTATGTGATAACTGGTGAGAGAGGAAGTGGTCAGATCTGCCTGAATGGTCCAGCTGCCCGTAAAGCGCAAGTAGGGGACATCATCATTATTATTTCTTACTGTTCTGTTGATGCAACTGAAGCTAAAACTCACGAGCCAGTTGTAATTTTTCCAGATGAACAGAATAAAGTTGGCTAAATAGATGGGAAAAGGAGGCAAGGTATTTTTTGCCGTAATACAGTATGTCTTATCAATAGCTATCGCAATTGCTCTTCTGGCATATGTTTTTCAATCAATAGAGTTTGATGAATTCATTGAGAAATGGGAGAGTGTCAATTTCTCATGGGTTTATTTGTCAATAGTCCTTTCATTCGTAGCATTTGTTGCCAGAGCATATCGTTGGAATTTATTAATTGAGCCACTAGGCTTTAAGCTTAAAACCTGGCGTACATTGATTGCCGTATTTGTAGGTTACCTGGTGAACCTGGCTGTTCCCAGAGCTGGTGAATTGTCCAGATGTGCTATTTTAAAGAAAAACGATGGGGTTCCCGTTACTCAATCATTTGGCACAGTGGTCATGGAAAGGATCTTCGATTTCTTAATGCTACTTGTCCTCCTTATTCTGGGTTTTATTCTTGAATTCGAAAAATTGATAGCATTCTTTCAGGATATCTTATCAAAACTATCGATTGATCCCAGAATTATAGTTTTTATTGGGGTAGGGGGAATTCTTTTAGGTGTTTTGTTTCTTATTTTTTTCAATCGAATTGATGAGTTCCTGATAAAATTCAAATTATATATCAAGATTAAGGGTTTCATTAGAGAATTGTTGACTGGTCTGATGTCATTTTCAAAAATGCAGAACAAGACTGGATTTATTATATCTACTCTGATTATTTGGGTGACTTATTTTTATATGGGATATGTTATAGTATTCGCATTAGAAGAAACGAGCTCTTTAACTCATCTTGCCGGTCTTACTATGTTGGTAGGTGCAGGAATTGCCCTTTCTATTCCGATTCAAGCAGGTTTCGGAACCTATCATTTTATTGTTAGTAGATTACTCTTGCTATATTCAATACCAGAAGCTACTGGAACTTTCTTCGCTACCCTTTTACATACTTCGCAGATTGCTACAATAGCGGTCTTAGGAGCAATCAGCCTTGTTATTTCATTTTTGATAAGAAAAAGAACAGCGGCTTATGAACAGCCAGAATAAAATTTACCAAAGTTACCCTTCCTTCGATTCTCGACTTAAAGAATGGAGACAATCGGGATTAAATATCATTTTTACTAATGGCTGTTTCGATCTGCTTCACTTAGGGCATGTTGATTACCTTGAAAGGGCTAGATCACTTGGGGATAAATTAATAGTTGGATTAAACTCTGATAGTTCAGTAAAGTCTATTAAGGGAGAAAGTAGACCCATCAATGATGAGTCTATCAGAATGAGAATGATAGCCGCATTGGAATGTGTGGATGCAGTGGTCTTATTCCAGGAAGATACTCCCCTGATTTTAATCCAAAATATTTTACCTTCGGTACTCGTCAAAGGAAAGGATTATGATATTAGTAACATTGTAGGTGCAGATGTCGTAATTGCAAATGGAGGTAGAGTGGAAACTTTAGAGCTTGTTGAGGGTTATTCTACTACCAAATTGATAGAAACTATACAAAATAAGAAAGGAACAGAATGATTTTAATAATTATTGTATTTGCTCTAATCAGTTGGGCTGTTAGTTCCCGGCTGAAAAGTAAATTTAGAAAATACTCGCAAATTGGCTTAAGTTCAGGTTTGAGTGGTAGAGAAATTGCTGAGAATATGCTCAGGGATCATGGTATTTATGATGTGAGCGTAATGTCTGTGCCAGGAAAATTGACAGATCACTACAACCCTGCGAATAAGACAGTAAACCTAAGCCCTGCGGTTTATAATGGCAGGTCAGCTGCAGCTGCGGCTGTTGCAGCCCATGAATGTGGACATGCAGTGCAACATGCTACCGCATACTCAATGTTGGAATTCAGATCAGCCATGGTTCCTCTTCAGAATGTGAGTGCGAGGATCATAAACATAATTTTCATTGCAATGTTCTTTGGAGCATTCTTTGTTCAAGGATTGTTTTCATTCCAAACAGCCATGTTGGTAATAATTGGTTGTTATTTCGTGTTTACATTATTTGCATTTGTTACCCTTCCCGTTGAATTTGATGCCAGTAGGAGGGCATTGGCTTGGATTAGCAAAAGGGGAGTAGTAAACAGGCAAGAGCATGATATGGCTAAAGATGCATTGAAATGGGCGGCAATGACATATGTAGTTGCGGCAATCGGATCGTTAGTTACATTGCTTTATTGGGTAATGATGTTTCTTGGTGGATCCAGAGATTGATCAATAAGTCGAAATAAAATATTTGAAAAGGATTCGAACAAAAATGTTCAAATCCTTTTTTTATATATTTGCGGCTCAAAATTGAACAATTTAACATATCCTGAGAATGAATTTCGAACTTACCGAAGAACAAATGGCTGTAAGAGATGCAGCCAGAGATTTTGCCCAAACCGAATTGTTACCTGGCGTTATTGAAAGAGACGACAAGCAGCAATTTCCCGCCGAGCAAATAAAGAAAATGGGTGAACTTGGCTTTATGGGGATGATGGTAGACCCTAAATATAATGGAGGAGGAATGGATACTATTTCATATGCTTTGGCGATGGAAGAGATATCGAAAATTGATTCTTCTTCTTCTGTTTGTATGTCCGTGAATAACTCTTTGGTATGTTGGGGACTTGAAAAGTACGGAACTGAAGAGCAAAAAGAAAAATACTTAAAGCCACTTGCGACCGGTGAAAAAATAGGAGCATTTTGTTTAAGTGAGCCTGAAGCTGGCTCTGACGCAACTTCTCAAAGAACTACTGCTGAGGATAAGGGTGATCACTACGTTTTGAATGGAACAAAAAACTGGATCACAAACGGGAATAGCGCTTCAATCTACCTGGTAATCGCTCAAACTGACCCTGAGAAGAAACACAAAGGCATCAATGCTTTGATTGTTGAGAAAGACATGGAAGGTTTTCAGGTTGGTAAGAAAGAAGATAAACTCGGAATCAGAGGTAGTGATACACACTCTTTGATGTTTACAGATGTGAAGGTGCCAAAAGAGAACCGAATTGGTGATGATGGATTTGGCTTCACTTTCGCCATGAGCACATTGAACGGAGGAAGAATTGGTATTGCTTCTCAGGCTTTAGGAATTGCGTCTGGAGCATATGAGCTTGCATTAAAGTACTCTCAGGAAAGAAAAGCTTTTGGAAAGGAAATTTTCAATCACCAGGCAATTGCATTCAAGCTTGCTGATATGGCTACACAAATCGAAGCAGCTAGAATGTTAGTAATGAAAGCTGCATGGCTAAAAGATCAGAAGCAAGACTTCTCACAAGCCAGTGCAATGGCCAAGTTATATGCTTCTCAAGTTGCTATGGATACCACAGTTGAGGCGGTGCAAATTCACGGTGGTTACGGGTTTGTTAAAGAGTATCATGTTGAGAGATTAATGAGAGATGCTAAAATCACTCAGATCTATGAAGGTACTTCTGAGATTCAAAAGATTGTTATTTCAAGATCATTATTAAAATAATATAATTTCAGATTCTCCATTTTTAAACACAAGGTTTGTAATTGATGGAATTTAATATTAGTTTTATCCAACAAATCTTGTGTTTATTCATGTTTTTTCGGCTAATAGTCTAATTTTGTGGGATGGAGGATTACAATAAGATAATAGAATCGTTATCAGTTAGCTTTATAAAAGCTAAAAATATTAATATTTTAAATCCTGTCTCTGTAAGAAACAACTACGATGTAGAGAATACTATACTATATGTCAATAAGGGGCAACTTAAGTATGGTGAGTATCAGGATGTTGTGGAGGAAGGTGACATTCTCTTTGTTCCAGGAGGGAAAATGATTGCGATCACTTATGGTAGCGGAAAGGCCGACTCTCTTACAAAGGATGATTTCCTAAATAATAAGGAAAGGTACTTTCAACCTTCAGATAGATTAAACTCCACTGAAAATGAAAGTTACTGTTATGTTTCGTTTGAAGCGAAAGTGTTTGATTCTGTGAATTTCTTCGCTTCTTTAGATATTCCTGCATTTGTAATTAAACAAGAAAGCAGCCTTGGATTGTTGATTAAGGAGGTTGTTCTTGAGACCTTCAGCAATTTGCCTGGTAAAGAGCGACTAATCAAGATTCAGACTGAAAGGCTGGTTGTAGAACTGATTAGATACATTATTACGAAAGGATTATTTGTTGAGCAATTTGCTACGAATAGTACTTATTTCAAGGATCCACGTCTTATCGATATTTTCACCTTCATAAAAGAGCATTTAGGAGAAGATCTTTCTAACAAGATATTGGCCAATGTTGCAAATGTGTCAGAGGACTATGTTGGTCAGTACTTCAAAATGTTAACTGGTATCAATCCTCAGGATTATATTGAGTACCAAAGAATGGAAATGGCGGTTAACCTGCTTGGAACCACTAAAAAGAGTATCAGAGAGATTGGTAAGGAGGTTGGTTATAAGGATACTGCTTACTTCTGTAGAAGGTTCAAAATGATGTTTGGAATCCCTGCTGGGAAAATGCGTAGAAGAGAAAGCTTAATTAACGTTTAGTTTTTTCCTTCTTCAGTTTCTTCTTTTTTCTCCGATTGCTTTTTTATAAAATCATCAATAAGATTAATTACGATTGGTAGACCTGCTTTTATGGTGGATTCAAGAGCCTTTGACTGCCAACCTGCAGTAGCTTTATTGATTTTACTATGCTGCTTTTCTACAGGTTTCTTCTTTTTCTTGTTGCTTTTTTTTTGAGCTGTAGCTTCTGAATCGTCTTGTGATCCGGAAAGGACTCTGTATAGTACGTAGCTAGCTAATCCACCAAGAGCTGCCAAGCCTAGAACTTTCAATGCGTTCTTCTCAACATCGTCAGAGGTTTGGTTGAGTTTTTCTCTAAGTAACTCTTCTTTTACTTTTAACTCCTTCTTTTTCGCTCGTGCTTTTGCTGAGGACATAGGATTAGATTTCTTCGTCTTCTTCTGATTCTGTAGCCGATATTATTGCCCGCTCTATTAACCCCTGAATTTTGCCTGATTTGAGTAGAATAAGCATGATAATGACTATTAGTAAGTAGAAAGATGCTACAATGCCATATCCCCAAAACATGGATTCAAGTTGCTGATTCAACATTGTAGCCATAAAAAAGCTAAAGAAGATGAGAAAGAACATGAAAATGGAAAAAGCAATCATGAAAACAACCACATTGGCAACTAATGCAGATAGTTTCTCGATAATGTCTACTTTGACAATCTCAAACTTAACTTTCAAAAAGTTAATGATGGCCTCTATCAAGGCGTCTATTTTTAAGAGTTTTGGCAAATTCTATGTTGCTTTAGTTACAGCTTCAAATTAGCTAATAATCAGCTGATCTTTGAATAGTTTGAGGCAAATTTTGAGGTTCTGCCCCCACTGAAGTGAATGTTTTCTTCTCTATGACGTTTTGATCCGCAATCTTATTGTCGCTGCTGATGTAAATCAAAGCGAATGGAATAAGAAAAAATACAACCAGAATATAGGCAAATCCTACCATCCTATACTTCAGGGTTAAAGCACCAAGTCTTCTGCTTAATTTAATAGGGATCAATGAAACCCATGGGAATGGGAGAAATATTAAAACACCAATCAGGTTGAACATCAAATGAGCAATAGCAAGACTAATAGCTGCTTCTGATCTAAATAAGGCCGCAATTAAAGCAGTAATTGTAGTTCCAATATTTGCACCAAGAATAAATTGGAATGCCCTTCTTAGTTTCACTTTTCCGGTAGCAACAAGAGGAACCATAAGGGATGTTGTTACAGAACTTGATTGAATTGCTGAAGTAATTAGCAACCCCCAACCAAATGATCTGTATTTAGTCTTAAATACAAAGTCTTCAAGTTTGGTTTTAGACCTTCCAATCAGGTCTCTGTAAATGATTTTTGATAAGATTTTGATAGTCCCAAACAGCAGGAAGAATGAAATGACCAATAAAATGAAAGGATTGCTTATTAGGTCTCCTAACAAATTAGCAATAGGTTCGAACATTAAGGTGTTGATTCCAAATTCAGGCTCTGATGTGCTCGAGTTGGAGCCGGTATGTATAAGGCTTGTGATATACCTTGATAGGTCAGATAGGAAATGAAATTTCAATTCCAGAGGGAATAGTATTACAACGACAGCTATGTTGAAGATGTCGTGAGCAGTACCAGCTGAAATCGCTTTTCTGAACTCGCTCTTCTTAGTGAGGTAACCAAGCGAAACAATTGTACTCGTAACAGTTGTTCCCACGTTAGCACCCATTATAATTGGAATAGCACTTTCAAAAGAGATCGATCCACCTGCGACCGCTGCAACAGTCATGGTAGTAACAGTCGAGCTACTTTGAATGATTGCTGTTGTTAATAAACCAATGAATAAACCAATAAATGGATTGGCAGTAGCATTTAAAATTGATTGCACGACTTCCGCTCCTAATAGACCAAATGAGGTGCTTATCAGGTTAATTGACAATAGAAAAACGTATAGCGCAAGTGCGATAATAATCACACTTCTGTAGAGCGATTTTGGTTTTCCTTCTTGCGATATAGAATCAGGAGCTAACATCAAGTCGCGAATATACATGGATTTGGCCGGTTGGTTGTAAGAACTACAAATTTAAGATGTTTAAATGCCTGAATTTCTGATATTTCAGTTAAGTAATTCTTAAATTTTTAGTTGAATTTCAATAGTTCTTTACTAGCCAAATGTGAATAGAATAGCTTTAGTTTACAGAAAGCTTAATGATTCTTTAATACTTGAGAAGATCACTTCGCGTTTAGTTCATTGATTGCCAACCATGCCATCAGCCCCATTCCGGTTTTAAGAGCATCTTCATCAATATTAAAAGTAGGGGTATGAACTCCAGATGTGATTCCCTTTTCTTCGTTTCTAATGCCCAATCGATAGAAGCAAGCATCGGTTTCCTGAGAATAGTAAGCAAAGTCCTCTGCAGCCATCCAAAGGTCCAGTTCAACTACATTTTCTTCGCCCATGTAATCTTTGGCAGCCTCCCTAGCTTTGTTAGTTAGCTCTTCATTATTCTTTAAGTGTGGGTAACCCACTTTGATGTCAAAATCACAGGATCCACCCATTGATTCGGCGATACCTTCTGCCATTTTTTTCATCTTTTTGTGAGCTTCCTTTCTCCATTCTTCATCAAAAGTTCTGAAAGTTCCTTCCAATTTCACCTCATTTGGGATGACATTGGTAGCTCCATTAGCAATCACTTTTCCAAATGATAGTACAGAAGGCATTTTAGGGCTGGCAACACGGCTAACAATTTGTTGTAGCGCAACAATGATATGTGAAGTAATTAAAACTGGATCAATGTTGAATTCCGGCATAGCACCATGTCCTCCTTTACCTTTTACGGTAACATAGATTTCATCAGCACTTGCCATGTACATTCCATTTCTAAAACCAACTTTACCTACTGGAACAAGAGGCATTACATGTTGCCCTATTATTCCATGAGGTTCAGGGTTTTTGAGAACTCCTTCTTTGATCATAATGGAAGCACCACCAGGAAATTTTTCTTCTCCTGGTTGAAAGATTAGCTTAACAGTTCCTTCAAATTTATCCTTTACTTCCTCCAATATTTTTGCTGCTCCAAGTAGACTTGATGTGTGAACATCGTGACCACAGGCATGCATTACACCTTCGTTCTTGGATCTGTAGGACACTTCATTAGCCTCATGGATAGGTAATGCGTCCATATCTGCTCTTAAAGCAATGACCTTAGAATCAGGATTTTTACCTTTAATGGATGCTACAAGGCCTGTTTCTGCCAATGATTTGACGTCAGTTAGCCCGAATGAACTCAACTTATCTTTAACATAATTAGACGTTTCATGCTCTTCGAATGATAGCTCCGGGTTTGCATGAATATGTCTCCTGAATTCTAAGACATCCGAAAAATATTTTTCTGATAATGACTTTACTTGGTCTTTGAGATTCATCACCTGACAAGGGGTTATTAATTACTGAAAAAGATTATACCACCAGGATCATTTAAGTCTGAATCTTTGTGGTATTAATAATGCATTTGGGAATTTTTTCTTCAGTTGTCTATATAATTTATTGGCTTCTATTTTGGTGTAGTATTTACCTACTTTAACCTTGTAAACTGGTTGTCTGTAATCGACCCAAGGAGAAGCCTGACCTAACACTGAATATACCTTTACCTGAGCCTTATTAGCATCATCTCTTGAAGTGCCAGTATACACCTGGATCGTGTATCCTTCTACATAGTCCTTCTGATCATTATAATAAGTAGTTAGCGCTACAACACTGTCCAGTTCCGTCTTTAAGTGTCCAGTTGGAGCAACATACTCTATTTGCTCCATTTCCTCTGATTCATTGCTCGATGCAACAGAATCATCCGGAATCAGATCTGGGCGGTATATACTTAGATCTTCTGAGTAATTATTTGTAGTGGTTGTTTTGACAGTTTTAGGAGTACATGCGTACATTGTCACTACAACAACTGCAAGAAGTAATATTTTATTCCTCAACGATGACACAGCGATTGTTTTTAAGATCCTCTTCAACTACTTTGAATTTCACATCTTTCATCACCTTTCCATCAGAGTATTGAACTGTAACTCTCTGGTTTCTGCTAGCAACTTTTTGAGATTTAACCGGAGCAGTTTTTTCTGCTGGTGGTCTTGTTTCTCCACCTCTGTTGCTAAGAAGTGATTTGCTTTCTTCCTTAGTTTCGTTATAATTCTTGGTGGATTTTTGTCTCCTTCCTTCTTTTACGTCATCTGCTTGTTGTACAGGAATTTCCGCTTTCATCAAGAATGAAGTTGTATCTTCATTTACCTTAGCAATGAATCTTTTGAAGAGTTCGAATCCTTCAAATTTGTAGATCAATAATGGATCCTTCTGCTCGTATACAGCATTTTGTACCGATTGCTTCAAGTCATCCATTTCTCTCAGGTGCTCTTTCCAAGCCTGATCAATGAAGGCAAGTGTGGAAATCTTTTCCATTGCAAGCATCATCTCTCTACCCTCAGTATCTACACATTTCTGAAGGTTCTCAACAACACCAATTTGTTTCTTTCCATCTGTGAATGGAATTGAGATGTCATTGATTGTAGCGCCTTTTGTTACAAGAAGGTTCTTTAATATAGGTAGTGCTTTTTCAGCAATGATTTCATTCTTCCTTACGTACTTTGAGTATGCCTCATCGTAAAGCTTTTCTGTAAGCTCGTTTTCAGGAATCTTTTCAAACTCTTCTGCTGTGATCTGGAAGTCAAGACCAAGAACACTTAAACAGTTAAGTTTAAAGCTATTGTAATCGAGACTGGCTTTAGCATTAAGAACGATATCCTCTGCTGTGTCATAAGTCATGTTCATGATATCCAGCTGTAGTCTCTCCCCGTAAAGAGCATTTCTTCTTCTGGTGTAGATCACCTCCCTTTGAGAATTCATGACATCATCATACTCCAGAAGTCTTTTTCGTATTGCGAAGTTATTTTCCTCTACTTTTTTCTGGGCTCTTTCGATAGACTTGGTAATCATACTGTGCTGAATAACCTCACCTTCCTTAAGCCCCATTCTGTCCATGATTTTTGCAATCCTGTCGGAACCAAAAAGTCTCATTAAGTTATCTTCTAAGGAAACAAAGAATTGAGATGATCCAACGTCCCCCTGTCTACCTGATCGTCCTCTAAGCTGTCTGTCAACTCTTCTTGATTCGTGCCTTTCTGTACCAAGAATCGCAAGTCCTCCGGCTGCTCTGGATTCCGGAGTAAGCTTAATATCCGTTCCCCTACCTGCCATGTTGGTTGCAATTGTTACTGTTCCAGGCTTTCCTGCTTCAGCTACAACATCAGCTTCTTTTGCGTGTTGTTTTGCATTTAGAACCTGGTGATTGATGTTTTTCAATTTCAGCATTCTACTTAGAATCTCTGAAATCTCAACTGATGTAGTACCTACAAGAACAGGTCTTCCTGCTTCTGTAAGTTTCACAGTTTCATCAATCACAGCATTGAATTTTTCTCTCATGGTTTTGAAAACCATGTCTTCCATATCTTTTCTGGCAATTGGTCTGTTGGTAGGAATTACCACTACATCCAATTTATAAATCTCCCAGAATTCGCCAGCTTCCGTTTCTGCAGTACCAGTCATACCCGAAAGTTTGTGGTACATTCTGAAATAGTTCTGCAGGGTGATTGTGGCATAAGTCTGAGTAGCGTCTTCTACTTTTACATTTTCTTTTGCTTCAATTGCCTGGTGTAGACCATCAGAATATCTACGACCTTCCATCACACGACCAGTTTGCTCGTCTACAATCTTTACTTTGCTGTCAACAACGATATATTCTGTGTCTTTCTCAAACAGACAGTAAGCTTTTAATAATTGGTTGACACTATGAATTCTTTGCGCCTTTACACTGTAGTCCTGGATGATCTCATCTTTTTTCAGAAGCATGTCGCTATCGCTCAATGATTCATCTTTCTCTACTGCATCCAATTCAACCCCAATATCTGGAAGTATAAAGAAGTTTGAATCTTCTCCTTCTCCAGTAATCAGGTCAATTCCTTTTTCTGTAAGGTCTATGCTGTTGTTCTTCTCGTCAATTGTGAAGTAAAGGGGAGAATCAGCTTCAGGCATATTCTTTTGGTTATCCTGAAGGTAGAAGTTCTCAGTTTTCTGAAGAGTTTGTCTTATTCCAGTTTCACTGAGGTACTTAATCAAAGGTTTGTGTTTTGGTAAACCTCTGTATGCTCTGAAAAGAGGTAATCCACCTTCATCTTCATTGCCGTCTTTGATTGATTTCTTAGCTTCATTCAGATAACCTGCAACTAATTTCTTCTGAGCATCAACAAGCTTTGCAATTCTTGGTTTAAGATCGTAGAACTCGTGCTCATCTCCTTTAGGAATTGGGCCGGAGATGATCAAAGGTGTTCTAGCATCATCTACTAAAACTGAATCAACCTCATCCACCATTGCGTAGTGATGCTTTCTTTGTACCAGTTCCTCTGGGTCCCTGGTCATATTATCTCTTAGGTAGTCGAAACCAAATTCGTTGTTTGTACCATAAGTGATATCTGCCATATAGGCGTTTCTTCTTTCTTCTGAGTTTGGCTCGTGTTTGTCAATGCAATCAACTGTTAAGCCGTGGAATTCGAATATTGGAGCATTCCATTCTGAGTCCCTTTTTGCTAGGTAGTCGTTTACTGTGACAATATGAACTCCTCTGTTTGCTAAAGCATTCAGGTATGCAGGTAAGGTTGCAACCAAAGTTTTACCCTCACCAGTAGCCATCTCAGCAATTTTCCCCTGGTGCAGAACAAGACCTCCAATTAGCTGAACATCGTAATGAACCATTGCCCATTCAACTTCAGTGCCAGCTGCAGTCCATTTGTTGTGCCAGGTAGCAGTTTCTCCACTGATTTCAACATTACTTTTCTTAGCTGCAATTTGCTTGTCATGAAGGTTTGCAGTTACAACCAACTTTTTATTTTCAGTAAGTCTTCTGGCAGTTTCTTTAACAACTGCAAAAGCTTGAGGAAGAATCTCCATAAGGATATCCTCAAGGTTTTTGTTTCTGTCTTCTTCTAGCTTATCTATTTTATTGAAGATGCTTTCCTTTTCATGAATGTCAAGGTTTGGCTCATCTTCAATCTTTTGGTGCAAAGCAGCTAATTCATCATCTATTTTTTTAAGATGACCATTGATAACCTGCTTCAACTCAGTTGTTCTATTTCTTAATTCATCATCAGATAATCCTGATAACTTGTTGAATTCGCCATTAATTTTTTCAACGTAGGGTACGAGTTCCTTTAAATCCCTTTCCGCTTTCGTTCCGAATACTTTCGCGATCCCTTTGTTTATAATGCCTAGCATAAATTATGGTTGTTTATAATTTGAGAGCCCTAAAGTTAATTTCTTTTCTGCAATCAGGCTCAGATTAATTGCTTATAAATCGATACTTCCTTCAAATACTTTCTCCGCAGGTCCAATTAGGTACACATTTGTGAAATGGCCATTTGTTTCGTGATGAAAACTAACCTTCAAATTACCTCCAAGTGTCTTAATATTGATTGGGCTTTTCATGTTTTTGGTGGATGCTGCGATTGAAGCTGCAGTTACACCAGTTCCACATGAAAGTGTTTCGTCTTCAACACCTCTCTCGTATGTTCTTACAAATATTGAATTATCATCAAGAATCTCCACAAAATTGACATTGGTGCCTCCAGGCGAGTACATCTCATCATATCTGACTTTTTTTCCATCTGCAAATACGTCACAAGCATTAGCATCATCAACAAATCTTATGTGATGAGGAGATCCCGTGTCAATAAATAGGTCTGAATTTTCCAGCAGTTTCGTTTCTGATACATCAGATAAATGAAGGTGAATTATTCCATCTTCAATATTTGCTTCATGAGGCCCGCCTGTAGATAAGAAATTTGTATGTGTGCCATTAATCATACCTAATGTGTTAGCGTATTGTACAGCACATCTGCTACCGTTCCCGCACATACTTTGAGATCCATCAGAGTTATAATAGATCATTTCAAAGTCGAGCTCCGGATGATTCTGGATTAGGATGACTCCATCAGCACCAATTCCCATCTTTCTATCACAAAGCGCTTCAATGTGAGACGCCTTTAAGGAAATGTCCATGTTTCTGTTATCTATCATAACAAAGTCATTCCCTGTCCCCTGATACTTTACGAAGTTGATCATCATAATATTAGACGAATACGTTTCCAGAAAATTTTGTTTCGTTTTAGAAAATCAATTTTGCGGAAATTTAATTGAATTGTTTACTTAACTATTGCCGATAGGGTAAAAAAAAAGCCAACTGTGGGAACAGTTGGCTTTAAGTAGGTTATCAAAATCTTATAGTTTCTCCTTGATACGAGCGGATTTACCTTTTCTACCTCTTAAGTAGAATAATCTTGCTCTTCTAACCTTACCTCTTCTTAATACTTCAACCTTATCAATGTTAGGTGATAGTAGAGGGAAAATTCTTTCAACTCCAATTCCGCTAGAAATTTTTCTTACGGTGAAAGTTTCTCCATTGGAAGACACATTTCTTCTTTGTAGAACAGTGCCTTGGAATTGCTGAATTCTCTCTTTATTACCCTCTTTGATCTTGTAGTGTACGTTTACAGTATCACCAGGTCCAAACGAAGGAAAGTTATTTCTTACGTCTGCGTATTCAGCTTCTATTTCTTTAATTAATTCGCTCATGATTATAAATGGAATTCACCCTTTCTTGAAAACGGACTGCAAATATAGTAATTAATTGATAAAACAATAGGGGGAAAAGAAAAAATACTGGATAATTTGAAATTATTTTTCAGCATCATTTCCATCCAATAAATCTGGTCTTCTCAACCTTGTTCTTTCAAGCGATTTTTCGAATCTCCAGGTCTCAATATTCTTCTCATGTCCAGATAAAAGTACATCTGGCACCTTCCAGCCTTTGTATTTTGCTGGTCTGCTGTAAACTGGTGGCGCTAATAAATTGTCTTGAAAAGAATCTGTTAAAGCAGAAGTTTCGTCATTTAGTACTCCAGGAATCAATCTTATAATTGAATCCGCCAACACAGCAGCAGCTAACTCACCGCCCGAAAGCACATAATCACCAATGCTAATCTCTCTGGTAATAAACTGCTCTCTGACTCTCTCATCTACTCCTTTGTAGTGACCGCAAAGAATAATGATGTTTTCTACTAAAGATAGGCCATTGGAAATATTCTGGTTCAACTTCTCTCCGTCTGGAGTCATATAGATCACCTCATCGTAATCCCGCTCAGACTTCAGTTTTGATATACAAAGATCAATTGGTTCAATGGTCAATACCATACCTGCACCACCTCCATAGGCATAATCATCGATGGAGTTGTGCTTATTATTAGCATATTCCCTTAGATCATGGATATGGACTTCAACAAGACCTTTGTCATTTGCAATTTTTAAAATACTCTGATCAAAAGGGCCTTGCAAGATTTTAGGGAGTGCTGTTATGATGTCAATCCTCACTTTGATCGTTGTTTAGATAAACCTCTAATAAACCTTCTGGCAGACTAACATATACTTTCTTGTCATTCTTGTCTACTTTCAGAACAATATCATCCTGAATTGGAATGAGTACTTCATTTTCCTGTATTGTAGTTACAATCAGATTCTGTGTAGGGAAGTTGTAAATATTCTCAACTGCACCAAGTGACTTACTGTCTTCTAGAATTTCAAAACCAATAATCTCGTGATAGTAGTATTGGTCATCTTCTAATTCTGGAAGTGCAGTTAGAGGTAAATACAATTCCTTTCCTGCTATACCTTCAGCGGACTCTCTGGAATCAACATCTTCAAACTTGATTAAAGTCTTGGTAGATGAGATCGAAATGGTATCAATAAAAAAAGGAACCAGCTTTTGATTGATTAAAACATAAACTGATTCCAATTCCTGATATGTTTCTGGCATATCTACATCTAGAAATGCCTGTATTTCGCCTTCTAGTCCATGAGGTTTAACAATGTTACCAAGTTGGTAGCAATCTTCAACTCTCATGATGGGAAGAATTACTCTCCGTCTTTCTTCTCTTCCTCAGCTGGAGCCTCCTCCTTTGGAGCTTCCTCCGCTGCTGGAGTTTCTTCAGTAGCTGCTTCTGCTGCAGGCGCCTCTTCTGATGCTGCTTCCTCAGTAGCTTCTTCTGTTGCCTCTTCAGCAACTTCTTCTTCTACTTTGTTTTTAGCTGCAATTGCTTCAGCTCTTGCTTCTTTAACTTTAGCTTCAGCTTCTAGTTTAGCCTTAGCCTTAGCTGCTTTGTCTTTCGCCAAGCTATCAACTTTACCCTGGATCTGAGACTCTTTGCCGTCCAACCAAGCCTGGAATTTCTCGTCAGCTTGCTCTTGTGTAATTGCTCCTTTATTTACACCAACCTGAAGATGCTTCTTAAGCATTACTCCTTTATAAGAAAGAATAGCTCTTGCTGTATCTGTAGGTTGAGCTCCTTTCATCACCCAATCAAATGCTTTATCAGCATCGATATCGATTGATGCAGGGTTAGTGTTTGGGTTGTAAGTACCCAATTTCTCAATAAAGCGACCATCGCGTGGTGCTCTAGCATCCGCTACGACTACATCGTACATTGCTAGTTTTTTTCGGCCTCTTCTAGCCAATCTTATTTTTACTGCCATTAGATAAATTTTGTGTGGATCACGTCCACGGTTTCTAAAAAGGACTGCAAAGATAGATTATTCTTTTGTAAATACCTATTAACACATACGTGTGCTTCCAGTAAACTAAACTACCCAGCACAATAGGCTATTATTTGCCTAAGCGGTTTTACGATTTTCGATATTGAGATGCATCAACTATATTTGTTTTAAAATTAAAAGATAAAACCTTTCAAATGGATAAATACTCATATATATCCAATGCTCACGGGGCTTATATTGATGAGTTGTACAAATCTTATAAACAAGACCCGGAAAGTGTTGATATAAGTTGGCAGAAGTTTTTCGAAGGCTTTGAATTTAGTCTTCAGAAATTCGGAGAGAATGGTCATGAGGCAGTAGGTGTTTCCAGTAAAGAGACTGCCGTGCGAAATTTGATTTTCGCTTACAGAGGTAGAGGTCACTTAAAATCTGACACCAACCCTGTTAGACAAAGAAGGCAACACGTTGCTACTTTGGAATTGGATGATTTTGGTTTAACCAATGAAGACTTAAACGAAGAGTTTGAAGTTGGATCAGAGCTTGGAATGGGTAAGGCTACACTGAAGGCTATCCTTGAAAGGTTGAAAAGTATCTATTTAGGCCACATTGGTTTTGAATATTCCCACCTAAGGGATGCTGATATCCTGAGGTGGTTCAGAGACAAAGTAGAGACAGGAGGATTTAATATCAATCCGCCTAAACAAGAAAAGAAACGAATCCTTGATAAACTTAATGAGGCCGTTGTATTCGAAAACTTCCTTCACACGAAGTTCTTAGGTCAGAAAAGGTTCTCATTAGAAGGAGGAGAAAATACAATTCCTGCCCTGGATAAGATCATAAACAGAGCAGCTGACTTTGACGTTGAGGAAATTGTCATAGGTATGGCCCACAGAGGTCGTTTAAATGTTTTGTCCAACATCATGGGTAAAACTTATGACGAAATCTTCGCAGAGTTTGAAGGAAGTACTGACCCAGATTTGACAATGGGTGATGGTGATGTGAAATATCACCTTGGTTATTCCAGTTATATTGAATCAACAAGCGGTAAAAAGGTTTACGTAAAACTTGCTCCAAACCCATCTCACCTTGAGGCTGTCGATCCTGTAGTATTAGGATATACAAGAGCACAGATTGACGATGAGTATAAAGGTGATTTAAAGAAAGCGATTCCAGTCCTTATACACGGGGATGCCGCCGTTGCTGGCCAGGGGTTAGTATATGAGATCACTCAGATGTCTCAGCTGGAAGGTTATACCACCGGGGGTACAATCCATTTTGTAATTAACAACCAGGTTGGTTTCACAACTGATTATGATGATGCAAGAACAAGTATTTACTGCTCGGATCTTGCAAAAATTGTTGATGCGCCAGTTCTTCATGTTAATGGAGATGATGCAGAAGCAGTAAATTTTGCAGCAAACCTTGCGGTTGAATATAGACAGACTTTTGGAAGAGATATATGGATCGACTTGTTGTGTTACAGACGACACGGACACAATGAAAGTGATGAGCCTAAATTCACTCAACCAAAACTTTATAACAAGATTGCTAAGCACCCAAATCCAAGAGAGGTTTACTTCAAAAAGCTTGCTGAAAGAGGAGACTTCACGGAGGATGTGGCTGTACAATTGGATAAGGAATTCAGAAAGCAGCTTCAGGACAGGTTGAATGAAGTGAAGCAAAACCCACTTCCTTACAAGCCTCAGAAAATTGAGGAGGAGTGGCATGCATTGAGATATAGTCAGACTAAAGACTTTGAAAAGTCACCTTCTACTGGTGTTTCGCAGGAAACAATTGATAAGGTTGGTTCTGCACTTACTACTATTCCTTCTGGCTTCAAACCATTGAAGCAGATTGAAAAACTATTGAAGGACAGAAAGTCTAATTTCTTCGAGAAGAAAATGCTTAACTGGGCTGACGGTGAGCTATTGGCTTACGGATCGTTACTTTCTGAAGGGAAAATCGTTAGGATGTCCGGTCAGGATGTGAAGAGAGGTACATTTAGCCATAGACATTCTTATTTCTTTGATGCTAATACAAATGAGGCATATTGTAACCTGAATCATATCACGCCAGATCAAAAGCAGCATTTTAGAATTTTCAACTCATTGCTATCTGAGTTTGGAGTTTTGGGATTTGAGTATGGTTTTGCAATGGCAACTCCACATGCACTTGTAATCTGGGAGGCTCAATTTGGAGACTTTGCTAATGGTGCTCAGGTGATGATAGACCAATTTATTACCAGTGCTGAAAGTAAATGGCAGAGAATGAATGGACTTGTGATGTTGTTGCCTCACGGTTACGAAGGACAAGGACCAGAGCACTCTAATGCGAGACCGGAAAGATTTTTACAATTGGCTGCTGAAGATAACTTGGTTGTTTGTAACATCACTACACCGGCAAACTACTTCCACATGTTGAGAAGACAGGTGAATTGGGACTTCAGAAAACCAGCCGTTGTATTCTCTCCAAAATCTTTGTTGAGACATCCAAAAGTAGTTTCTCCTGTAGATGAGTTTAGTAAAGGTAACTTTCAGGAGGTAATTGGTGACAAATATGTAACCAACAAAAACGTCAAAAAAGTGTTGCTTTGTAGCGGAAAGATTTACTACGATCTAATTGAAGAGCAGGAAGCTAGAAAAGCAAAAGATATCGCGATTGTAAGATTAGAGCAACTACATCCATTCCCTAAAAAGCAATTGGATACAATATTGAAGAAGTATAATAATCCAAAACTTGTTTGGGTTCAGGAAGAACCTGCTAACATGGGATATTGGACTTACATCACAAGGGTATTTGATCAGGCGGATAAGACCACATTGATTTCAAGAAAAGCAAGTGCGTCTCCAGCAACGGGATATCCTAAAGTGCATAAAGCAGAGCAAGCTAAAATCGTACAAGACGCTTTTGACTTGTAATCACAATTAAAAACGAACAAAAGAAATTTAACAATACATAACCATGAGCTTAGAAATTAAAGTACCATCAGTTGGTGAGTCAATTTCAGAAGTTACTATCGCCCAATGGCTAAAGAAAGAGGGCGAACAAGTAGAGATGGATGAGGTAATCGCTGAGTTAGAATCTGATAAGGCAACTTTTGAGCTGACAGCAGAAGCTAGCGGAACCTTACACATTAAAGCAAACGAAGGAGATACAGTTGAAATAGGTGTTGTGATTTGTGAAATCGACACTTCAGCTGCTCCAGCCACAACAGCTTCTTCCACACCTGCTCCGGTAGCAGAATCTGCACCAGCACCTACTTCAGGTGGAGATAAAACAGGAGAAATCCTGGAAATGAAAGTTCCTACAGTTGGTGAATCAATTAATGAAGTCACCATTTCTACATGGGAGAAAAAAGAAGGTGAAGTTGTAGAGCTTGATCAGGTAATCGCTGAGATTGAATCTGATAAGGCGACTTTTGAATTAACGGCAGAGGCTTCTGGTATTTTACATATTGTTGCTCAGGAAGGAGAGACTCTTGAGATTGGAGCATTAATTTGTAAGATTGAAGTAATGGAAGGTGTTTCTTCATCAGCAGCTCCAGCTGCTCAACCTGCCGCTGCTAGTGCACCGTCAACATCTGGAAATGAAACATACGCAACAGGACATGCTTCTCCCGCGGCAGCAAAAATTCTAAGTGAAAAAGGAATTTCAGCATCTGATGTAAACGGAACTGGAAAAGATGGTCGTGTTACAAAAGAGGATGCGATGAAAGCTGAGAAGTCGGCACCTGCTCCGGCGAAAGCAGCTGCTCCAGCTTCTACTCCTGCTCCAGCAGCATTACCAACATTTGGTAGCAGAGAGCAGAAAAGAGAGAAAATGACTTCCTTGAGAAAGACGATCTCAAGAAGATTAGTTTCTGTGAAGAATGAAACAGCAATGTTGACTACTTTCAATGAAGTTAACATGAAGCCAATCATGGATTTGAGAAAGAAATACAAAGAGACTTTCAAGGAAAAGCATGAGGTTGGTTTAGGTTTCATGTCATTTTTTGCTAAAGCATCTTGTATGGCACTTCAGGAATGGCCTGCGGTTAATGCCATGATTGATGGTGAAGAGATTGTTTACAATGAATTCTGTGATATTTCAATCGCAGTTTCCGCGCCAAGAGGACTTGTTGTACCTGTAATCAGAAATGCTGAGTCACTTTCTTTTGATGGAATTGAAAAAGAAGTTGTGAGACTTGCCACAAGAGCGAGAGAAAACAAATTGACAATTGATGAGATGACTGGTGGAACTTTCACCCTTACTAATGGTGGAATCTTTGGTTCAATGATGTCAACTCCAATTATCAATGCACCTCAATCGGCAATTCTGGGAATGCACAACATAGTTGAAAGACCGGTTGTAGAAAACGGTGAGATTGTGATCCGACCAATGATGTATTTGGCTCTTTCATACGATCACAGAATTATTGATGGAAGAGAGTCAGTAAGTTTCCTTGTAAGAGTGAAGCAACTATTGGAGGATCCTACTAGATTATTATTGGGAGTTTAGATATGAAATTTAAGATTTCTTCAGCAGTAACAATCCTGGCATTCATTCTGATTGGATACCTCATGTATTTGAAATTTGTGGAGGAGCAGGAAATCGAACCCAAGCTTTTAATACCAGCAGCAATGTTGGCTTTAATTGGTTCGGTATTGCGTAGGAGAGGAAAATAATTAGATAACAACAACTAGAAAAAATATATGGATTATCAGGTAGTAGTTATTGGTTCAGGCCCGGGTGGTTATGTTGCTGCCATCAGATGTGCCCAACTAGGTATGAAAACAGCTATCATTGAAAAATATGATACGCTTGGAGGAACTTGCTTAAACGTGGGTTGTATTCCATCAAAGGCACTGTTGGATTCTTCTGAGCATTTTCACAATGCAGAGCACAGTTTCAAAGAGCATGGTATCGACATCAACAAACCAAAAGCCAACCTGAAGCAAATGATTGCAAGGAAATCCAAGGTGGTTGATGAGAATGTGCAAGGGATTGCATTCCTGATGAAGAAGAACAAGATCGATGTTCATACTGGGTTAGGTTCATTTGTTGACAAAAACACAATCAAGGTTACTGCTAGTGATGGTAAAGAATCTCAGATTACAACTGAGAAGGTAATTATCGCAACAGGATCTAAACCGTCTACACTTCCATTCATTAAACTGGATAAGAAAAGAGTAATCACTAGTACGGAAGCATTAGAACTTAAGGAGATTCCGAAGCACCTTGTCATCATCGGAGGAGGTGTAATTGGATTGGAATTAGGTTCAGTTTATGCAAGGATTGGTTCGAAAGTGTCTGTTGTAGAATACATGGACGGAATTATTCCTACTATGGACAGCACAATGGGTAAAGAATTGCAAAAGAGCCTTAAGAAATTAGGATTTGAATTCTATCTAAATCACAAAGTAACAGGTGTTGATGCTAAGGCAAAAGAAGTTACCATCACCGCAGATACTCCAAAAGGTGAAAAACTTGAATTGAAAGGTGATTACTGCCTGGTTTCAATTGGAAGAAGACCTTACACTGATGGACTTGGTTTAGAAAATGTGGGAGTGAAGGTTACAGAAAGAGGCCAGATAGAAACTGATGATCACCTAAAAACAAGTGTTGATAATATCTGGGCGATTGGTGATGTGGTTAAAGGAGCGATGCTTGCACATAAAGCTGAAGAAGAAGGCGTATTTGTTGCTGAACAAATGGCCGGACAAAAACCACATATCAACTACAATCTGATTCCTGGTGTGGTATATACATGGCCGGAAGTGGCAAGTGTTGGGTATACTGAGGAGCAATTGAAGGAGCAAGGAAGAGCTTACAAAGCTGGAAAATTCCCTTACAAAGCCCTTGGAAGAGCAAGAGCAAGTATGGACACAGATGGTCTGGTGAAAGTACTAGCAGATAAGAATACTGATGAGATTCTTGGAATGCACATTATTGGAGCAAGAGCTGCCGACATGATCGCAACAGGTGTAACTGCAATGGAGTACAGAGCAAGTGCAGAGGACGTTTCCAGAATGTCACACGCACACCCAACCTACATGGAAGCGGTAAAAGAAGCATGCTTAGCAGCAACCGAGAACAGACCGATTCATATGTAAGGCTTTGCCAGACATTAGACAAAAGACTTCTTAGGGGACCATTCGGTCCCTTTTTTTGTGACTAACTATTTACTCGCTCGTTTACCAGTCAACAGTCAACAGTCAACAGTCAACAGTCAAACCCTAAAAACTAAAATCTAACCCCTAAAACCATTTGTTAGTTCAACTCAAAACTCAAAACTCAAAACTCAAAACTCAAAACTCAAAACTCAAAACTCAAAACTCGTAATCTCGCAATTCGTATCCAGCCAAAAATTAAGCATTTCTTAACCACCAATTCATCATAAAGACATTTTCAGGTTGTACCATTGGATAACAATTTCTTCGGGATCATGGCTGTTTCTAAACAAAACATATTACCAATAATCAATGAGATTTTTGACTTGATAGAGATGTATGGTTTTCAGGCATATGACGAGAATCTTACATTGCTGCAGCACATGGAACAGTCGGCTCGTATTGCGGAAGAAAATGGGGAGGACTTAGAGTTCATCATCACTGCATTTCTTCATGACATTGGAATTATATGTGATCCATTTGTGGAAAGAGTTTCTCATGATGAAATAGGAAGATTACATCATGAAATAATCGGAGCTGGTTTTTTAAGGTCTAGGGGCTTTAGTGGCAGAGTTTGTGTCTTGATCACAAGTCAATTGGATGCAAACCGCTATATTTTGACTAAGCAATTCAATTACAAAAAAAAGGACAGAAAAAAGCTTGTAACAGAGGATGGCAGATTACTGATGTCAAAATCAGAGATGAAGGAATTTGAATCCAGACCTTATTTTGAGGAAGCAATACGTTTGAAAAGGATTGATGATGAAGCAAGAGATACTTCTCAATCTCAATATCATCTTTTGAAATACAGATCGCTGCTAATGTCTTACCTTACCCAGCAGAATCAGGCATTATTATAATGGATGAATTACTCGAATCTTGATTTGATTCGCACAAGATCTTCAGCAGCCAGCAATATATCGTGCTCAAGGAAATATAAAATGTACCTTCTGAAATCAGTGTCAAAGTTAGGGATTAAGCCATCTACTAATTCAATAACCGCTTTTTTGTCTTCTTCGTGATTCTTGTATCTGCCAAAGATGCCGGGAATATTGTGGTCAATCGCCAGTCTAATGAATCGTATTTCAATATTGCTGCCTTCCCAGGAAACTACCTCATCTATTAGTTCACAGTACTTCCTTACGTAAATGTATTTATTGTAAGGGTTAATGGTGACCTTGGCCATCATAGCATATGCTGCAGCTTGATATGCTTTTTCCAGATTATTGGGACTTTCAATGGAAGTCACCAAATCAAAGAAATCAGTAGTCTTGGACTCATCCAAAACACTTGCGTGAAATGACTTCCTGATTATATCAGGAGACACTTCATTCCCCCAGGACAGCAGGGGCAAAAACAAGCCGATTATTACTAATATTTTCATTGGTGCTTTTTCAACACGCGAAGATGCATAAAAGGTTTTCAATTCCATTGGGAAAAGATTGAATTTGTCATCCGAAAGATGTTTTTAAAAGCTGTGTGGTTGCATCAAGAAAAAAATTTTATTTGGGAACGTTTGCTATTTAAGGAAAATTTAGATTTTGAGAATTTGATGACTACCTTTTTGGCAACAACATATTATTTGATTTAAGTGTTATATTCACACTTGTATATTTTACTATTCGCACATGGAAGCCAAAAGAATTTATCAACTCAATAAGCTCAAGGATCAGGAGTTTGATTTGATCGTAATAGGAGGAGGTATTACAGGAGCTGGAATCTGTTTGGATGCAGCTTCGAGGGGTCTGAAAACAGCTTTAGTTGAGAAGAATGATTTTGCTTCCGGAACAAGCTCTAAATCAACCAAACTTATTCACGGTGGATTGAGATATTTGAAGCAATTTGAAATAGCACTTGTCAGAGAAGTTGGACGTGAAAGAGCTACCGTTCATAAGCTAGCTCCACATCTTGTGCAATCAAAAAAGATGTTGCTTCCAATAATCAAAGATGGGACATTTGGGAAGTTCATGTCTTCAATGGGTCTTATGGTATATGATATTCTTGCAGGTGTTGAACAGGAGGATCAACGTAAAATGTACGATAAGGAAGAGACTCTGGAGTTGGAACCTCTTTTACCTGAAGAAGTTCTTGAAGGATCTGGTCTTTACTCTGAATATCGAACTGATGATTCCAGGTTAACTATTGAAGTGATCAAAACAGCGCAAGAGCATGGTGCCGTACCTGTCAATTATATTTTAGCTGAAGATTTCATTTATGAAGACAATAAACTGGTAGGCCTTAAATGCAAGGACAATATCACTGAGGAAACTTTTGAGATGCGATCCAAATTTGTAGTCAGTGCAGCTGGTCCATGGGTAGATGATCTCAGGGATATTAATAAATCTAAACAGGGCAAAAGATTACAGCTGAGCAAAGGAGTCCACATTGTAGTCGATCATGAGAAACTACCTATCAAAAATGCTGTATACTTTGATATTCCGGATGGAAGAATGGTCTTTGCAATTCCAAGAGGAAAAGTAACTTATGTTGGTACCACTGACACGGTATATGAAGGAGATAAAGATCATGTGCTGGCAGACTATGAGGATATTAAATACCTGGTGGATGCGGCGAATCACGGGTTTCCTTCTATTAACATTACTATGGATGATGTAGAATCTTCATGGGCAGGTTTAAGACCATTGATTTATGAGGAAGGCAAAGGGTCATATGAACTTTCCAGAAAGGATGAGATTTTTGAATCATCTACGGGTCTGATTTCAATCGCCGGAGGTAAGTTGACAGGATATCGAAAGATGGCCGAAAAGGTAGTGGATCTTGTCGCTGAAAAAATGGGAGATAAGGACATTCCTGAATGTTCAACTGATCAGATTGTTTTGCAAGGTGGAGTCTTTAGTAAACCAAAAGAGGTTAAACAGTATATAAAAGAAATTCAGAAGATCATAAGTAAATATGGCTTAGATGATTACGTGGCTGAATATCTGGTTAGCAATTACGGTAGACAGACCGATCAAATATTGGGTTATTTCTCCGACTTTGATGATGCTGATACTGATATCAGACTAGGCCGTGCTGAACTTCTGTTTACCATCAAAAATGAAATGGTTCAAACTGCAGTAGATTTCTTTGAGAGAAGAACTGGTATGTTGTTTTTTGATATCAAAAGGGCTCGAAAGTTGCTGGAACCATTGATGCTTGATCTCACTAAATATCTGAATTGGGACGAGGAAAATGCTCAACTGGAGAAAGAAGCAGTACTTCAAGTGATGAGAGAGATCAGTGAGTTTACACCTCAAAATTGAACCCCTTAGATACTAGCTCGTCATATTTTACTTTATTGAAACGATAGTAAAATGCACCTCGTCTGGAGCTCTTATCTTTATCATCAAGCTTATCAAGGAAGCCCATAGATAGGATTTTCTTTCTAAAGTTTCTTTTATCTAATTCTTTTTGATAGAGTGCTTCGTAAAGCTTTTGTAATTCAGGAAGTGTAAACTTCTCAGGTAATAAATGAAATCCAATTGGTTGATATCTAGCTCTGGTCCTTAAATGTTGCAAAGCATTATCCATCATATCATTGTGGTCAAAAATCAAATCTGGGATATCTGAGAATTGTATCCAATGAGCGTCATGCTCCTCAACAGATTGGTGAGTATATTCGTTTACTTTAATTAAGGCATAGAAAGCCACTGAGATCACACGGGCACCTGGATCACGATCAACATCTCCATAGGCATGAAGCTGTTCCATATACAGATCTTCTAACCCGGTAAGATCGTTTAGGATTCTCCTTCCGGCTGTTTTAAGACTCTCATCTACATTTACAAAACCGCCAGGTATTGCCCACTTTCCACTAGCAGGTTCAATGTTTCTTTTCAGTAGCAAAAGCTTTAATTGCCCAGCTTCAAAACCAAAGACAATACAATTCACCGCCACCAGAATTTTTTCGGTGTGTGGATAGTATTTATGTAGCTTATCTTCTCCCATCTTTTACCTTTCTACGGCAATAATACTGACTGGATTGGTCTTAAATAAAAATACACTCCAGAATATGATGAATGGCCAAAATAATAGCAACTATTTTAAGGTGTTGTTTTTACACTTATTCTAAATCTTCTATATTGCTCAATAACATTTTACCCAATGAAATCAATCAAGCTCAGTTGCATCTCAGCTATTGCAATTCTCTCATTTAGTTTTAATGCCATGGCACAGTCTTACAATGTGGAATCCCCAGATGGTTCTAACAAAATCGAGGTGTTCGTTGATGGAGGCATCAAGTATAAGGTGATACATGGAGAAGAAACGATATTGGAATCCTCTTCAATTGATATTTCCATAGGTGGATCATTCGCTTTGCAAAATCTGAAAGTGAAAAGCACCAAGACCAACAATATTGACAAGATAATTGAGCCTGTTATTCGTGTGAAAAGAGCAAAAATTGAAGATCAATACAATGAGTTAATTATCAATTTTACTAACAAAAACTCGGTTCATTTCAGAGCATATAATGATGGTGTAGCTTACAGAATTGAGACTAATTCGAAGAAGGAGGTAATAATTGATGATGAACTTATAGAATATAACTTCACTGATAACTTTAATGCAAGTTTTCCAATCGCTGATGGTTTCTTTACCCATTACGAGCGTAACTACACCACCAAGCCTGTCAATGCACTGCAATCGGATGAAATGAGTTGCCTGCCTGCATTAGTTCATATGATCAGCAATGTGAAAGTAGCTATCACAGAATCTGATTTATACAACTACCCAGGGTTCTATCTGGTAAAGGGTCCGGATAACTCACTAAAATCTGTATTTCCGAAATACCCGAAGACTTATACCCAACCAGATGACAGAGATGTAAGGCCAGCCGAATTACACGACTACATCGCCAAGACATCTGGTAAAAGAACTTTCCCATGGAGATTAATGGTGATCTCAGAAAATGATGGAGACCTGATCCAAAGTGAGTTGGTTTACAAATTAGCCAGGCCTTTAGAACTCAAGGAAACCGACTGGATTAAACCTGGGAAAGTAGCCTGGGATTGGTACAATGCAAATAACATTTACGGAGTAGACTTTGAGTCTGGTATTAATACTCCTACTTATAAGTACTACATCGATTTCGCTTCCAAATATGGTTTGGAATATATTATTCTGGATGAAGGCTGGTACGATATTAAGACAAATGATCTGCTCAATCCCGTTCCAGATATTCAACTTGAAGAGTTAATTGCTTATGGTGAAGAAAAGAATGTAGGAATTATACTTTGGGTAACCTGGAAAGCATTGGAAGATCAGTTTGATGAGGCACTTCAGCAGTTTGAAGATTGGAGAGTTAAAGGAATCAAAGTAGATTTTATGCAAAGGGATGATCAATGGATGGTGGAATACTATGAGAAGGTATCCCGAGTTGCAGCTAAGCATAAATTATTAGTGGATTTTCATGGATCCTATAAACCATCTGGATTGAGAAGAGCATATCCAAATGTGTTAAGTCGAGAAGGTGTAAAAGGATTGGAGCAACATAAGTGGGAAGGAGAATTTGCAAATCCTGATTATGATGTAGAGATGCCATTTATTCGAATGTTAGCTGGCCCAGTAGACTACACTCCTGGGGCAATGATTAATGCTCAGAAGAAAAATTATTATCCATTCTTTGAAAGACCAATGTCACTTGGAACCAGATGCCATCAGTTGGCCATGTATGTCATCTATGAAAGTCCATTGCAAATGCTTGCAGATAGCCCTTCTAATTATCTAAAAGAAGAGGAAAATATGAAATTTCTTTCAGCAGTACCAAGTATATGGGATGAAACTGTTGTTCTCTCAGCAAAGTTTGGAGATCACGTTGCATTGGCGCGCCAATCTGGAGATGACTGGTATGTTGGAGTACTGGGAAATTGGTCTGCAAAAGATATAGAGCTTGATTTCTCATTCTTAGGAAATGGAGAATACACTATCGAATTATATCAGGATGGAATAAACGCAGAGCGCTATGCCAGTGATTATAAAATGATTTCCAGAGATATCAACAACAAAGAAAAGATTAAAGTACACCTGGCTTCTGGTGGAGGATGGGCAGCAAGAATAATTAGAAAATAGACAGCATGATAAGCAACATTGATATAGGTGTACTGGTACTTTATTTCATTTTAGTCCTGGGGATAGGTTTTATAATTGGACTGAAAACCAAAACTGGTGAGGATCTTTTCCTGGGAGGAAGAACATTTGGGTGGGGACTTGTTGGTCTGTCACTGTTCGCTAGTAACATTTCAAGCTCCACAATCATTGGATTATCGGGAGCTGCTTACAGCACAGGTGTTGTGCAATCGGTATATGAGTGGGCATCCGCCATTCCTTTATTAATTGCAGCAGTCATATTTGTTCCTCTCTACTTAAGATCAAAAATCACGACAATACCCGAGTTTCTTGAATTAAGGTATGACGTACGATCAAGAAATTTCTTTTCCGCCATCACCATTTTTATAAGTGTAGTGGTAGAAATGTCTGGTGGACTTTATGCCGGTGCTATTGTTATTCAATTCTTTTTTCCAGATCTGGTACTATGGCACACTACATTGTTGATTGCTGTTGTGGCCGGAATCTACACTGCGTTTGGAGGACTAAAAGCAGTAGTTTATACAGATGCAATTCAGGCAGTAATACTCATTGTGGGTTGTAGTGTTTTGACCTTTATCCTATTCGGGAAACTTGATTACTCATGGGATAACGTTTTGAAAGCTGCTCCTGAAGGACATTTCTCAATGATCCGACCGATTGGAGATGAATCTCTCCCATGGCCTGGGCTGATATTAGGAGTTCCG